>NZ_JBFTSM010000026.1:0-61706 GCF_056400025.1 Rhizobium sp. 01L419 | reverse complement strand
GCGTGCAGCACGAAAACATTCTTTGCCAGATCCACCCCGATCATCGTGTCTTTCATTTTGCCGTCTTCTCCGTCCTGTGGGCTACAACCACATCATCTTGGCATATTGCGATGCCGTGAGGGGAGGACGGCAACCACCCCATCTTGTTCTGACCCCAAAAAGCCTGCACATGACGGTCGCCACGTTGATCGACGCGAGGAACCAATTTAAGGCTTCGAACCATGAGGTCTGGAAGCTGAGAGGGGCTCGATGGACAGAGATCATCGATAAGCTTGTTGAGAAGACGCCGCCGATTGATCTTGAATTCAGCGAGGTTGCTGCTTCGGAAGCCGCTGTCTTCATAAAAGCACAAGAGCCACAAGAACTGCACAGACTGCGTTCGGCCACTTCACATGCCATCTTGGCGTCCGAGACCGCCCCATATCGCCCACATCACGTTGTTCAGGTTTCTGCTTCCAGATCGATATCAAAGGCGTGGACGCCGGATTGGCCCGCTAGCGGCCACAGTTCGATTTCTTCAATTGCTGGAAGGACTGGTTTATCCGAGTATTGAGATCAACAGGCTGAGTGCGCCGCTACTGCTGGGCGTGCGGGGATGAAGCTTCGTGAACACATCGGCAAGCCCTCCAGTTTTGCTCCCTCGGTCAGCCCGCTTGGCGCTCATGTCGCGCACGTCGGCAAGGGCCTGCGGAAGCCATCGAGATCAGCGGGCATGTTTACGGGCAGTACTCAGTTCCTGACGGGCTTCTTTGCGCAAGGACTTCAGATCGGCTGCGACCGGCTGACCGCTGGCTTTACCCTCGTCCCACAGTTGGCGCAGGCGTTCGATGTCTCCCTTACGAGTTTCCCATTTGGCCGACCAATCGCGCATTGCCTCGCGGATTACTTCGCTGCTGCTGGCATAGGCGCCACTATTGACCGCGTCGCGTAGCAAATTCGCCTGCTGGGGCGTCATCGAAACGCTGATTTTTTCGACGTTAGCCATTGAGACCTCCGTTGTCTTTTGGTGGTAAAGCTTACCACCACATGGACGTGCTTGCCAAGCGTTCGGGCAAAGACCTCGAAGTTACGAGACACGAGATCAGCCCCGAACGGTTCGCCGCATTCATTACGATCATCTCGACAACCTGAGAGGCAGAGGCGAAACCGAGGACTCGGCGCTGTCGGGCGGATAGTTCAATTAATTGGGGGCAGGCCCATGACTTCTTGCGACACCGAGATACGGCACTGCTAACGCATTGTGGACAATTCCCGGACTTCGGACAGGCAGGACAATCCTTAGACTCCGGCCGGTCGTCAGCATCAAGGTTCGTTGAGCCCGTCTTACTAGAGCAAGAGACGCGTGGCAGGATGTCGGCCCGCTTGGCTTGCAAAATTGATGGCAACACCAAATCACATCATTGCTCTTGAAGAGAGCAGAACCAGCGCGGCACTATTCAAATGAAGCTAAGCTTCTGAAAACAAATCCTCGGGGCATAAAGCCTCTTTATGGCACTATCCAGAATACACAGAATATCACCTCCTAAGGCGAACCCCTAGAACAGGATGTAGCGGGCCCGGGGCGGATCCCCGAGCCCTTTTCGCTTATTTCGCAGTCTTAATCTCGTTGACCTCTTCGGCGCTTAATTCGCCGACAGTCGTCACCTCGCCATTGGTGATCTTCCAGAGACGGAACGGGCCGGTGATATCGCCGTACTGATCGAAGCTGACAGGGCCGATGACGCCTTCGTACTTCACAGGCTTGCCGTCCTTGATGAGCTGCAGGGCCTTGGCAAACTCTTCCTTGCCGGCATGGATCGGCGTGCCGCCTTCGGCCACCACTCCCGGCACCGCAGCCTTGATGGCGGCAGCATCCGCCTTGCCCGCCTTGGCAATGGCGAGTGCGACGATCGCACCGGCATCATAGGAACGGTCCGCGGCCGGAGCCGACGGAGAAATGCCGCCCGAGAAGGCTTCATAGTTGGCATTGAAATATTCGGTCGATGCCGTCGGGCTCGTACCGGAGGAGGTGCCGTAGGCGCTTTCGAGATATTGCGCGCCGACGCTTTCGATGAAGTCCTTAGAGTTCATGCCGTCGTTCAGCAGGAAAGTCTGCTTGCCGCCACCGGAAATCCAGGCGCGGGCGATCGTTGCGCCGTCAACCGGCGTGCTGACGAGATAGAGTGCATCCGGCTCACCCGTCATGGCGGCACTGGCTTCCGACGCATAGCTCGACTGCTTCTCGTTGTAAGGCGTCGTCGAGGTGATCGTGCCGCCAAGCTTCGTGTAGGCCATGGTGAACTCCTTCACCATGTTGACGCCGAAGTCATTGTTGACGTTGATGATCGCGATCTTCTTCAGGCCCTGATCAACAGCATATTTGGCAGCGGCCGTGCCTTGCAGGGCGTCCGAGGTGATCGTGCGGAAGAACACGCCGTTGGTCTTGCCTTCGCGGCCAAGCTCGGTGAGCGTCGGCGAGGACGATGCCGGCGAGACCTGCACGACGCCGGCCGGAGCGGTAACCGAGGTCAGGATCGGGATCGAAACCGACGAGATAATGCCGCCGATGATGACCGGCACCTTCTTGATGTTGACGAGCTGCGTTGCCTGATCGACGGCGACGTTGCCCTGGCTTTGGCTGTCGCGCGTATCGGCCACGACCTTGCAGCCATCGACGCCACCGGCATCGTTGAAATCACGGAAGGCCATTTCGACGGACTTTGCACCCGCCTGGCCGTATTCGCCGGCAGGGCCCGTTAATTCCATGACCAGGCCGACAGTGATGTCGCAATCGGCTGCGAAAGCGGTTGCTGTGGATGCCGCGAGTGCCGCAACCACAGCGGAAAGCAGAAATTTCGGTCCCATTTTATTCCCCTTTGTTGAGATTGTATTTCATGATGCTGCCGTGACGGCCCTCCCGGTCCCGCTCCAGCGTATAGACGTCCCCTTCCAGCGGATTGCCTTGGCGCAGGATTGCCTCGATCTCTGCCAGATCCGTGTCGGTCAGCTTGATATTCGCGATGGCAAGATTGGATGGCAGGTGATCGCGGTTGCGGGCGCCGACAATGACTGCGGCGACGCCGGGCTTGGTCAGCATCGCAGCACTGGCGACGGTCGCGATATCCACCTGATGCCGGTCGGCAATCTTCCTGAGCGTCGAGAGCAGCGCCTGGAAAAGATCCCAGCCGCCGAAATCGTCGATGATCAGCTTGTATTTGGTGAGCGAGCGGTTTTCGAGCGGATGCTCCGGCTCCGGCTGCCCTAACCAACGATCGCCAAGGAAGCCACCGGCCACCGTGCCATAGCAGAACAGCGCGAAATTCTTCTCGGCGGCAAGCTGTACCATCTGCTTTTCCGGGCGCCGATCGAGCAGCGAATATTGTAGCTGCAACGAGGTAACCGACACGCCCGACGCGATGATCGTATTGATATGATCGGTGTCGAAATTGGTGCCGCTGACCTTGCCGATCTTGCCGGCCTGTTGCAGCTCCTTCAGCCAGCCCGCCGTTTCCAGCCAGCCAGGAATGTCATACGCCCACCAGTGAAACTGCACGAGATCGAGGCAATCGAGATTGAGCCGCCGGCGCGATGTATCGATCACACCCTCGACGTATGCCTTGCTAATTACGGGCAGCACCGCAAGGTCCGGAACGAACTTGGTATGCACGCGGATGCGCGAGAGGGCTTCGGCACCACGCAGATTGCCGTAGGCCAGACGGAAGCGGCCGATCAGGTCTTCCACCCCGGTATAGATATCGGCGCAATCGAACGTGGTGATGCCGGCGCCAGCGAAGGCGATCATGTCCTCGATGGCGCTCTCGGCATCGATTGCGCCATGGCCACCCGCCAGCTGCCATCCACCGCGAATGACGCGAGATATCTCATAACCAGGGGCGATCGTGATGCGTTGCATGTCTGCTGGCCTATTCGTCAATCAAGGGAACCGCTGTTGTCGCGGCATGGCTGAAACGGCGGAGACCCGTGCGGGTGATCCTCAGCCGGGTCGAGCAATTCGGGTCAGGGCAAGCGATATCGGCATCCGTCGTCATCCAGTCGTTGGGATGGGTCGGACGCTGCTTGGCGGCCAGAAGCGGCAGGACTGAAGACAGCGAGTAAATGGAAATACCCTGCCCGGGCGGCAGATAAAGCATCTCTCCATGCAGTTCGAAATGGTCGCCGGGCTTGGCGCCGCAATAGACAGCACCGCCTTCGGGAATGATCACGTCCACCCGCAAGTCGAAAATGTCGA
The DNA here is from genome assembly GCF_056400025.1 of Rhizobium sp. 01L419. Classification (NCBI taxonomy): domain Bacteria; kingdom Pseudomonadati; phylum Pseudomonadota; class Alphaproteobacteria; order Hyphomicrobiales; family Rhizobiaceae; genus Rhizobium; species Rhizobium sp. 01L419. The sequence goes on along the minus strand of NZ_JBFTSM010000026.1, from coordinate 57,478 downwards.
AGCCATCATCCAACGGATCAACCATGGCGAACTCCCTTTGCGGCCTCATCGTGTTCCGCATCCAGCCGCCCGCGGATAAGGTTGAAAGAGCGGCTGATATCGTCGGAAAGCGACTGAACAGCGCTTTCGGCATCGCGCCCTTTCAGCGCATCGATCAGCGCCCAATGGTGATTTGTCGCCGCCAGGCCGCCCTGTTCGTCATGAATATGCGCCGCCTTGCGGATGATCGCGCCCGATTGCAGCCAGAGGCTTTCAACGATCGGAATGAGTACGGGCGAGCGCGCAGCTTGGTAAATATGAAAGTGAAAGCGCTGGTTCAGCGCGGAGGTAACGTGACCGATATCCTTGCCATGCTGCTCGAAAGCCAGGTCGCAATCGACATTGATCTGCTTGAGGATGGCGAAGTCTTCATCGCTGAGGTTCGGCAAGGCCAGCGCCACCATCTGCCCCTCGATAAGGATGCGCGCGCGCGCGAGATCGTCGAGACGATCGCGGGTGATTAGCGGCACACGCACCGACCGGTTCGGCAGGGATTCGAGTGCCTGCTCGGAAACGAGCCGTCCAAGCGCCTCGCGCACCGGCATGGTGCTCGTCTGCAGCCGCTCGGCGAGATCGACAATACGCAAGATATCGCCGGCATCAAACATGCCGTTGATCAGCGAATTGCGCAGTTGCGCGTAAACGCGGTCCTGCAGGGTCTCGCGACCGACCGGCGACAGCGCGTCGTCGCGATCAAGGTTGCTGGCGGTATTTTCGGATGCTTTCCTCATCTGTACCGCCTCTCAATTTGGTCCGCTTGCAGCCGGTTTTTTTTGGTTGCTTTTCTCCATACGGTAAAGTTTGATCAAACATCACCAATCAAATCAAGAGACTTGTTTCGTTCATGCCTTCTTCCGCGCCACCTGCACCCTCGAACCTCGCGCCCGCTTCACGAGCCGTGATCGATGCACGCGATCTGGTAAAGAAGTTCGAAGGCCATACCGCTGTCGCCGGCATGTCGCTGAAGCTTGCAGCCGGCGAAATGCTGGGGCTGATCGGCCCAAATGGAGCGGGCAAGACGACGCTGTTCAACCTGATCGCTGGCAGTCTCAAGCCGACATCGGGTGAAATCTGGATTGCCGGCCTCGATGTCTCGCAGGAAAACCCCGAGCAGCGCATCGGCCGCGGCGTCGGGCGCACCTTCCAGATTCCGAAACCCTTCCTCGAAATGACTGTGCTGGAAAATGTGCTGACGGGCGCGCAGGGGCAGGATGGCGAGCGGCTTTTTGCAAATTTCCTGCGCTTCGGCCACGTCCGGCGACAGGAGAAACTGGCGATAGACAAGGCGCGGGCGCTGCTGGAGTTTGTCACCCTGTCAGGCCTCGAGGCCCAACCTGCAAAAGTGCTCTCCGGCGGCCAGCGCAAGCTCTTGGAACTGGCACGTATCCTGATGGCCGATCCGCAGGCCATCCTGCTCGATGAGCCGGCCGCGGGCGTCAACCCCGCTTTGCTCGAAACCATCATGGAGCGCGTCATCGACCTCAACAGGCAGGGCAAGTCGATCCTGCTGATCGAGCACAACATGGACATGGTTTCGCGGCTCTGCTCCCGCGTAGTCGCCATGGCGCTCGGCAAGCCACTGGCCGAAGGCACGCCCGCCGTTGTCGCCGCCAATGCCGATGTGATCGAGGCCTATCTCGGGGCTGGGGCATGACGGTTCCTGCCCTTCGAACCCAGGCGCTGGTCGCCGGATATGAACCCGATCTGCCGATCGTGCGCGGTGTCGATCTCTCCGTGGCGCCCGGCGAATTGCTGGTGCTTCTCGGCCCCAACGGCGCCGGCAAGTCGACATTCGTCAAGGCGATCGCCGGTGTCTTGCCCGTGCATTCCGGCAGCATCTTCCTGGGGGAGCGCGACATCACCCGCGTCGCCACCCACCGCAAAATCGGCGAAGGCCTCGCCTTCGTGCCGCAGACGGAAAACATCTTCGCGACGCTCTCCATTCGCGAAAACTTGCAGCTTGCAGCCGCCGTCTTGCCAAAACACCTCCGCGCGGAAAAGATCGCCGCTCTCTACCGCCGCTTCCCCGATCTCGCGACAAAGCCGTCACGGCTGGCGGGCGCGCTTTCCGGCGGCCAGCGCCAGATGCTGGCAGTCGCGCGAGCGTTGATCGTCGATCCGCCGGTGCTCATTCTCGATGAACCATCCGCAGGCCTGTCTCCGAAGATCGTTGCGGAGGTCTTTGCGATGCTTCAGGAGATCAATGCCGGCGGCGTCACGGTTATTCTGGTGGAGCAGAACGTCAAGGCGGCGCTCGCCCTCGCCAGCCGCGCCATCATTCTGGTCGAAGGCAAGATCCGCCATGAGGGCAAAGCATCCTCCCTGCTTGGCGATCCATTGATCGCCAAACTCTATCTCGGCACATCACAGCCGCATGAGGTGCCACAGCCATGAACCCGCAATTTCTGATGGATGGCCTGTTCGCCGGCGCGATGATTGGTCTGGGCGCCATCGGCGTGACGCTCACCTATTCGATCCTGCGTTTTGCCAATTTCGCCCATGGCGAACTCCTGTCCTGGGGGGCCTATCTGGCGTTGGTGGTGAGCGGCGGCCTCGGCCTGCTGTCCACCACGCTGACGAAGCCGCTCGGCCCGTTTTCCTTCGGCTGGTCCCTGCCGCTTTCAGCCATCCTCGCCATTATCCTGACGGGTGCCTTGGCGCTCGCCGTCGATGCCGTGCTGTTCGGTCGCCTACGGGCGCGCGGCAGCGCCGTCATCATTCTGGTGATGGCAAGTTTTGGCGCATCGCTCGCCCTGCGCAGCCTGCTGGAATTCATCTTTACCTCGAAGCCCGCCTACTACACCAAGGCACTGCAAATCGCCGTCCAGATCGGCGGCGGACTGCGTGCAACGCCGGATCAGCTTCTGTCGCTTGGCGTCTCGCTCGTTGCCGTCATCGCCATTCACCTGCTGATGACCCGCACCGATATCGGACGCTCGATGCGGGCTGTCAGCGAAAACCCGGCGCTTGCCGGAATTGCCGGCGTTGATGTGCGTCGGGTGATCCGCGTGGTCTGGTTCGTCGGCGCCGCCCTCGCCTGCATCGCCGGCATCATGACCGGGTTGCTCGTCCAGATCCGCCCCTATCTCGGCCATGATCTGCTGCTGCCGCTGTTTGCCGCAGCGATCCTTGGCGGCATCGGCAGCGTGCCGGGTGCGATGATCGCCGGATTGATCGTCGGTCTTTCGGAAGCGGCAGCCGTACAAATGGTCGGTGCGGAGTGGCGCGCCGCCGTCTCCTTCGTCATCCTCGTTGCGGTCCTTCTTCTGCGCCCGCGCGGCCTGCTCGGGAGGGTCGCATGAGCCTAGACCTGATCGCCTACGCCGCCTTCTTTCTGACCATGGCGCTGACCTACGCCATCATGTGCCTCGGCCTCAATGTGCAGTGGGGCCAGACCGGCCTGTTCAACGTCGGCATTGCAGCCTTTGTGGCGATTGGCGCCTATGTCTCAGCCCTGCTGACGACACCGGACGCTTTCAATCGTGTCGGCGGCTTCGACCTGCCGATTGCCGTCGGCTGGATGGGAGGTGCGCTCATCGCGGGCCTTGCCGCCTGGCTGGTCGGGGCGCTCACCATACGGCTCAGGTCCGATTATCTGGCGATCGCCACCTTCGGCGTCGCCGTCACCGTACAGCTTTGCGTGCTCAACCTGCAGCCGCTCACCGGCGGCGCCTTCGGCATTGGTTTCATTCCGCGGCCGTTTGGCAAACTCGCGGGCGATCCGCTCGCCTTCGGCCTTTCCAATCTCGCGCTGATGGCCGCCGTCGTGCTGGCGCTGTACCTCGCCCTCCAGCATCTGGCGAAAAGCCCCTGGGGGCGTGTGCTGCGGGCAATCCGCGAGGATGAAGCGGCAGCACAGGCACTCGGCAAGCGGTCGATCCGCTTCCGGCTGCAAGCCTTTACCATCGGCGGCGCCATCATGGGGATCGCGGGGGCGGCGCAAGGGCATTTCATCGGCTTCATCGCGCCGGACAACTATCTGCCGATCCTGACCTTCCAGGTCTGGGCAATGCTGATCGTCGGCGGTGCCGGCAACAATCGCGGCGCAATTCTCGGCGCGGTGCTCGTCTGGGGTCTCTGGGCGCTGTCGGCCGCCGCCGTTTCCGCCTTCATCCCGCCGGAGCAGCAGGCGCGTGCAGCATCCCTTCAGATCGTCATGATCGGGGTCGGCCTCTGCCTCATCCTCCTCCTGCGCCCTCGCGGCATTCTCGGCGCGTCGAATGCGCTGGCATCTCTGACGCGCAAGCGCCCGGAAAAGTCCAAGGAATAGAACCATGTCCCACCGGCCCGATCGCATAGCCCTCACCAAGGAGCTCTCCATCAGCCGCCTCGTCTGCGGACTCTGGCAGGTTGCCGACATCGAGAAAAACGGCACGATAATCGATCCCGACCAAGGCGCCGATGCGCTTGACGCCTATGCGCGCGACGGGTTCGACACATTCGACATGGCGGATCACTACGGTTCGGCCGAGCTAATCGCCGGACGCCTGCTGGCGCGGTATGACAGCGGCGCCAGACCGGCTGCCTTCACCAAATGGTGCCCCGAGCCGGGTCCGATGACCGCGGATGTGGTGCGTGGCGGCATCGAGGAACGTCTGGCCCGGCTTGGTGTCGACAAGGTCGATTTGCTTCAGTTCCATTGGTGGAGCTTCGAACATCCAGCCTGGCTCGACGCCCTACATGAAATGCAGCGTCTGCGGGAAGAAGGCCTGATCGGTGCGTTGGGGCTTACCAATTTCGATGCAGGGCATCTGGCGCTGGCCTTGGCCGATGGCATCGAGATTGCCAGCAATCAGGTCTCTTTCTCTCTTGTTGACCGCCGGGCCGCGGGTGCCTTATCGGATCTCTGCGCCAAAAGCGGCGTCAAGCTGCTGGCCTATGGCACGCTTTGCGGAGGCTTTCTCTCGGAGAAATGGCTTAATCAACCGGAACCCACTGATATCGCCGACTGGAGCCGCTCGAAGTACAAGCGCTTTATCGATACCGCCGGTGGCTGGGAGGCGTTTCAAGGTATTTTGCGCGCGGCCTCCGGCATCGCGGCCAAGCACAAGGTCTCGATCTCGAATGTCGCCAGTCGCTGGGTTCTTGAACATCCGGCCGTCGCCGCCACCATTGTTGGCGCGCGGATTGGGGAAAAAGAGCATCGCGACGACAATCTCAAGGTATTTTCCTTCGCGCTGGACGGCGAGGACCACGCAGCCCTTAATGCCGCCTTTGCGGCTATGCAACCCATTCCCGGCGACTGCGGCGACGAATATCGCAAGCCGCCGTTCCTGACGGCGTCGGGCGATCTCAGCCACCATCTGGACGCCATCCCTTCGATCTACACCGCAGTCCGGGTGCCCGGCAGGCCGGGCCGTTCGCGCGTGTCGTCGGGCAGCATCTGGGAGCCAATGGCCGGCTACAGCCGCGCGGTCCGGATCGGCAACCGTATCCTCGTGTCAGGCACCACCGCGACCCATGGCGCGGACCGCTGCGTCGCACCCGGCGATGCCGGTGCGCAGGCCACTTACATTCTCGACAAGATCGCAGCGTCCATTTCGGCACTTGGCGGCAGCATCGAAGACGTGATCCGCACCCGTATCTATCTGCGCGACGGAAACCAGTGGGAACCCGTTTCCCGGGCCCATGGCCGTGCCTTTTCATCCATCCTGCCCGCCAATACGCTCATCGAGGCCGGAAACCTGATCGGGGACTACGAGGTTGAAATCGAGGCGGAAGCAGTCTGCGACTGAGTGCAGGCAACATAAATCGGGTTGGGCGCTGACTTGCGCGTACCAAAGAATCCGTTGCCGTTCAGGCGGTCGCTAGCAGATGACGGGCCGTGAACATGTCCAGGTGCCCACCGCCGACATTCTTGTCGACGGGGATATCTATGAGCCACGTACCACTGCTTTCCTGCCCACGGTTGTCATCGATATCATCCAGCAGGCCGTGGCTGCTGTTGAGAATGGCTTACAAAGGCGCTCACATATAGACTTGGAGAGACCGCCACAAGGCGATCTTTCTGCCATGGCGGGCGTGGCGAAGCCGGCGTCCTTCTGTGTCAGCGACTAGCGCGCCTTGAGGAGAATCGAGCCACCCCACCTTTCACTATTCACTAAATCATTGAAAACACACGCCTGAGGCGTTGTCCAGTTTATGGAACTATTTGCCGCCGGCCGCAGTCTCCGGGTCCCAAAAGGCAAAAGATCTGAGCGTGACCTTTTTATCTCACCTAAATCCCCAAGAGCACGCAGTTGTGCCCCCATGGAAAGCGAACTGACGAGTTGGGCCAATTCTGGCAGCCGGGCAGACCGGAACATAGTCCAAAATACCTGAATAACAATTCTCCGGTATCGGTACAGATTTCCGCTGCCCGGCTGGTCCTGCAGCATGGAGTGACGATCATTGTCCATGCTGTGAGGCGTCTTAGCGTACGAAGAAGGTAACGCTGCCGTCGGCGGCCTGTTCGGCGTCAACGATATTGTCGACTTTTACATCATCCTGATTCAGCTTGCGAACAAGGTCCTTGTTTTCGCTGATCGAGGCTCGGATCGCACGCAACTGGTTGTCCGTGCGGCCCGTTGCGGAGAGACCGCGGGTCTCATGTTCCGGATCGTTGTCCCAGTTTCCGACGTAACGAACATTGAAGTCGGAATTGAAGGCACGAAGGGTCTGGGCAATTTCGGGGGCTGTGTTCATCGCGATGCTTTCGGCACGGCTGACGCCCGCCAGAGCCAGAGATGCAAAGGCTGCAACAAAGGCAATCTTGAATCTGCTGTTCATCTTAATTCTCCTTTAGGGTTGATCTACCTCAATCATGGTCGGCAATTGATTTGGGGAGATCATCAACTACCGGCCATCTTGGGCAACGGTCAGACGATCGCCCGAAAACGGCAGTTCGAAAATCAGACCCCTGTTCAGGCTTCTTCAGACCTATGTTTAGGTGGAATTCAAACATTTGCCATGACTGTGACAAACTTGGGTTGCACGTGCCGAGCGATGATCAGCGAAAGAAAGAAGCGCATCCCGGTGCCGAGCGACGGCGCGCTCTCGCTGCTCGGCCGGACGCCGCATCTTAAGCGGATGGACAACGCTCGCGAGATCGGCGTCGTTTTTGGTCAGCGCAGCCAGCTATGGTGGGACCTGCCGCTGGTCGACAGTTACTGGGCTCGCATGGCACTGATTCTCCTCCCAAACAAGGCCAAGTGAAACCAGAACATCCGCGAGATTGAGTCAGACCCAATTTTGGACGCCGATTGACATCCCCGGCCGCAACGGCCTGCACAATGTGTGCGACGGTGATCATACCGTCGGCAGATGCGCAGCTCTGACTAGCTTAGCCTTGAGCCGCGCGGTGTCCAATCCGAGTTCGATGAATGTCAGGGCATGTTTGGCGAGCGCGACATTGTCGTCCCAGAGATTTCTCCAGATCGCCGTTTTCAATGACAGGTCCTTGTCGACGATCGTTGTCGAGAAGGATTCGAAGGTCACATAGTCGTCCCATCCAATGGCGACCAGAGCGTCAAAGATTGAGGCAAAATCGATATTGCCCGTCCCAAGATATCCACGGTGGCTTTCCCCGATATGGACGTAGCCGATTTTTTCCGCAGCGTGGCGGATCGCCAGTCCGACGTCGGCCTCCTCGATATTCATGTGGAAGGTGTCGAGATGCAGGAAGACGTTCGAGGCTCCAGTATCCTTGATGTAAGCCAGCCCTTGGGCGGCCGTATTGAGCATGTTGCTCTCGAAGCGGTTGACGATTTCCAGGTTAAGCGTAACACCCGCGTGCTTCGCGCGATCGGCGACCTTCGAAAGCGTGCTGACGCTCTTGTCCCACGCCCTGCGAGACAACGCGTGCTCCTGCTTTCCGTGAGCCGAACTCAGGATGCCTGCGAGCTTGGTGCCGCCAAGATCGCGAACCAACGCAACTGCGCGGTCCAAGATGGCTTCACCGTTGGCGACAACGGACTGATCTTCGCTGGAGATATCGCCTTCCGTTGGCAAGCCCATGCTAACCGCGACATCCAGGCCTAATTCCCGGATGCGGGATGCGAGCCATTTTACGTCGACTTGTTCGGGGTCCAGGTACGAAAACTCGACCAACTTGAAACCGAGTTCGTGGGATCGCGCGAGAGTTCTCTCCAGCTCGTCTTTGGAAGAGCCGACACTCCAGACAAACGAGTGGATACCGATTTTGGACATGGAACGAATTCCTGGTTGATTTTCGGATCGCAGCCCGTCGGGCTCGAAAGCACCGACGGGCCGCTCGGGAGGAGACGTTAGCGAGCTGCGGTCCAGCCCTTATAGTCCTTGATGTTGTCGGCAGTAATCAGCTGCGGATCGAGCAGCACTGTGCTTTCTGCCGGCTTCTTGCCGTTGAGAACATCGACGGCCATTTTCAGGGAGTCACCTGCCATTGTGTAGGGATCCTGCGAAGCAGACGCCTTGATCATCGATTTGCCGCTGGCAAGCGACTTCTCGATATCCGGAGCGCCGTCGACGGCAGTGATGAAGAACTCGTTGCGGTTCAGCTGCTTGGCGGCAAGCTCTGCACCGATGCCCGTCGGATCGTTGATGGCGAAGACGGCATCGATCTTGTCGAAGCGCGTCAGCAGGCCCTGCATGACGGCGAGACCGCCGTCGCGCGAACCCTGACCGTTCTGGTCGTCGGAGAGGATCTTAATGTCGGGGCTCTTCGTCAGGACGTTCTTGCAACCCTGAACACGGTCGAGGATCGAGGAAGATGCGGGGCCGTTGATGATAACGACGTCGCCCTTGCCCTTGAGCTGATCGACGATGTACTGGCAAGCCTCTTCGCCAGCCTTGATGTTGTTGGTCATGACCGTGACGTCAGCGCCCGGTGCGGAAACGTCGAAGGCGGCGACGATCACGCCAGCGGCCTGAGCCTTCTTGACGGCAGGTGCGATCGCCTTGGCATCGACTGCATTCAGCATGATGATATCAACGCCGGCGGCAATGAAGCTGTCGATCTGCGAAACCTGCTTGTTGAGGTCGTAGTCAGCCGAAACCGATGTGACCTGAACATTCGGGTTGATTTCCTTGGCGCGGTCCTCGATGCCCTTGATGGTCGCAACAAAGAACGGATTGCCAAGGAGGCCGACCGAAATACCGATCTTCTGGAGATCCTTGCCGGCGGCAGGCATTGCGATCGCGGCCGCCATTGCGGTAGCTGCAAGCAGTTTAGAGATCATACGCATACTTTCCTCCATATGGCGCTTCCTGCGCCCTGTTATCCGGTAACCCCGGTCCCTCCGGCCGCACATTACGTGCGGCTAAGTCCTTTCAGCCGATAGCGGTCGAGCCCCACGGCAACGATGATGACGAGCCCCTTGATGATGTACTGCCAAATGTCGGAGACACCGACGAGAATGAGGCCATTCGACAGGACCGCGATAATCAATGCGCCGATCAGCGTGCCCCAGATCGAGCCGACACCGCCGACGAAGCTGGTTCCGCCGAGAATGACGGCGGCGATCGCATCGAGTTCGTAGGATTGGCCGAGCTGCAGGCCGTTCGCCGCGTAGAGACGTGCTGCCGACATAGCGCCGCCCAGGCCGGACAAGAGGCCCGACATCGAGTAGACGAAAAGCAGAACGAGCGGCACCTTGATGCCAGTCAGGCGCGCGGCCTCGACGTTGCCGCCCACGGCGTATATCCAGGTACCCAATACCGTGCGCTTCAGGATGAACCACGAGACCAGAATCGTCGCCATGGCGATGATTGCCAGCCAGGGTACGCCGAAGAGACTACCGTTTCCGATGAAGTCGAAGGGCAGGTCGGGATTGAAGACTGTCGTGTCATTGCCGAGCAGTCGGGCGATGCCGCGCATGGCGGTCAGCGAGCCGAGCGTCACGATAAAGGGCGGAAGCTTGAGCGCCGATATGATCGTTCCGTTGACTACACCGCAGGCAAGCCCAACTCCGATCGCCGCCGGAATACCGAGCATGCCGAGATCGGGCCAAAGGGATACGATGACACCGACCATGGCGGAAGCGGCAAGGATCGAACCGACCGAAAGGTCGATGCCACCCGTCAGAATGACGAACGTCATCCCGGCGGCCAGAACCGTATTGATCGATGCCTGTTGCATCACGATCGAGAGGTTGTTGACACTGAGGAAGCGTCCACTCAGCAGATGGAAACCGATCGCCAGAATGACGAGCACTGGCAGCATGCCGAGTGCCGTGAGCGTCGATCTGAATTTTGCCTTAGTGGCGTTGCCCTGATCCGTGGATGTCGCGGTCATGTTTTTATCCCGTCGTCTTTGATTTCCCACCTCAAGCGACTTTCGACGCCGATCCGGTGGAGAAAGCCATGATGGCTTCCTGGCTTATTGGCTGGTCCGGTGCCGCCAGAACTTCCCCGGCGATACGGCCCTCGCGCATGACAAGGACGCGGTCGGCGATCCCGATGATCTCGGGCAGATCGCTCGATATCACCACGATCGCGATCCCCGCCTGCGCGAGCTCGTCGATAATTCGGTAGATTTCGGACTTGGCACCAACATCGACGCCGCGCGTCGGTTCGTCGAAGATGATGACCCTGGGTTTCGTTTCGAGGAGACGGGCGATCAATGCCTTCTGCTGATTGCCACCCGACAGAGCGCCGATATTGACGCTGTCGCTGGAGGTGCGGATGGAAAGCGACTTGATTGCCCGGGTGGCTCTTTCTTTTGCCGACGCGAAATTTAGAATTCCCCCGCCAGTCGCATCCTTTCCGATGACGCCGATGTTTATGTTTTCGTTGATCGTCATATCGAGGAAGAGGCCCAGTCCCTTCCGGTCCTCCGTGAGATACGCGATCCCCGCATCCATGGCGTCCCGCGGACCGCCGATGGCAAGGTCCCTACCGTCAAGCGAAACCGTCCCGGACGTTTTGCGATCGGCACCGAAAATAAGGCGTGCGAGCTCGGTTCGTCCGGAACCAACCAGCCCGGCGATCCCTAGCACTTCACCGGCTTTGGCATCGAACGAGCAGCCGAGAACCCGACGACCATCACCTATGTCACGCACGGCGAGGACCGTCTTCGCAGCCTGTTGAGGTGCCCGGTGTGCCTTCTTGTAGAATGAAGAAAGGTCGCGGCCAACCATCATCGAGACGAGCTTTTCGGCAGACAGTTCGTCCCGCTCCAGCGTGCCCACGTACGCGCTGTCACGCAGAACACTCACGCGATCTGCGAGAGCATAAATCTCTTCCATGCGGTGGCTGATGTAGATGACGGCGATGCCGCGGGCCTTGAGACCGGCGATCACGTCGAACAGCCGCTCCGTTTCCCTGGACGTGAGCGATGTCGTCGGCTCGTCCATTACGATGATTTTCGCGTTGGTGGTCAGTGCACGCGCAATTTCGACCATCTGGCGCTCACCGAGCGAGAGGGTCGCAACGAGTTGGGACGGGCCAAATGTGATGCCCAACTGCCGGAGGATCGGTTCGACACGGGCGCGGGCGTCAGCCTTGTCGACAATCCCGTAGCGGGAGGGCTCGGCTCCGAGGAACATGTTCTGGGAGACAGTAAGGTTAGGAGCAAGAGACAGCTCCTGGTAAATGACGGAAATGCCGTTTGCCTTGGCCCTGATCGGGTCTCCGGTAACGATCGGCTTTCCATCGACGAGAACCGCGCCGCCCGGGTCCGCGGTGTATGCTCCGGAAAGCACCTTCATAAGTGTCGACTTGCCGGCACCATTTTCACCCATCAAGGCGTGGACTTCCCCAGGATAGACCGTGAGCGAGACGTTGGTCAGAGCTTTGGTGCTTGCGAACGTCTTGCTGATGTTGCGCATCTCCAGAACGGGAACGCGGGTTTCGGTGCCAGCCGTATTCATGCGTGAAGTTCCTTCCTCGGACTTACCACTTTCGGCTCTTCGATCTCGCTCAACGCTCTCCAGGTCTCGCGGTAAGCTTCGAGGCCGAAAAGCTGAAGCGGCGCTGCCTTTTTCGTTTCGTTTACGAAGGGCTTCTTACCCAACGTGTCGAAAACCAGAGCGGCGGCTCCGAATGCGCTCCCTTCGGCGGTTGCGCTTGTAAATATCGGCTGCGAGGGACGGAGCTGAGCAAGAAGTTCCGCAAACAATCCCGTCTTGACGAGGCCGCCGTCTATGACGATCGCATTTTGTGACTGGATGAGGTCGAGAGAAAGATTGGTCATCAGAACGACGTAGAGAAGTGCGGCTGCCGCCCTCTCCTCGCCTTCCACCTCGGGTCCCAGGAAACGGCCTTCGAACCCCTGCATGGGTCCACCGGGTGCAAAAGACGGCAACGCGAAGACGCCTTTGGCGATCACACGTGACATGGCGTCGATGCTGATCGGCTTGTTCCAACCCCCGCTCGCAAGGTCATATTCTCTTCCACCCATGAACCGGATCGTCGGAGCTGGCTTCCCGTCGACAGTGACGTTGGCAAGCATGTCACGATTTTCATCAAGCGCATCTAGCGGACACGCCGAATTGAAGATCACCACCCAGGTGCCAGTGGATACCAATGTGAAGTCCTGGAACCCGACAGAACGATAGTAGTAGAGCGCCGAGTTACTGTCGTGGACGCCGTTGTGAACGACGACCGAAACCGTATCGCTCTCATCCGACCCGATTTCCCAATTACCAAGGGCAGTACCCGCCCTTTCGAAAGCAGGCATCTTTTCGCGCCAACCTCGACCGTCGACTAGGCTGCTGAAATCGCCGCGCAGCGGTGCCCAAAGATGAGAATGGCACCCGATGTAGGAAACTTCGGAGACTTTGTGGCCGGTAAATTTCCAGGACCAGAACTGTGGATACGCAAGAATGGCGTCGGCGTAGCTTAAGTTGTCGGGATTGATGGCCTCCAACCAGAGTATGTGGCGTCCATAGTTAAAGCCGAGCGGGAGCCTCGGAGAGAAAGTCTCGCTGAACGCCGGCACCTGCATGTCGATGCGATCCGCCAGCGACTGGGGAGGTTCCTGTTCGTAATCGAGCACCGGATGCACCAACTTGTCATGGTCAACCAGAGCAAAGGTGCACCCGTGGCCCGAGAACATGATGTGTCCGACGGAATGATCCAGTGCTGCCTGCTTCAGAGAAGCTTTCATCCAGTCGAAAAGCGCCTCGTCATCGAGGACGCGAAGGCCACCGTATTCAATCCAACTCGGCTTTGTCCTGGTTTCCGACAGTACGGAACCGTCCGCCCCGAAGACGAATAGCTTGGAGTTCGTCTTCCCGAGATCAAACACAGCTATCACGTTCGATGGCGTCATCACTGGCCTCCCACCGTGGCAATCATTATGGCAATTCCGGCGTCCTCGAGCATCTTTGCGCCGGCATCCGATAGGCCGTCGTCAATCACGATCGTTCCGATACGTGAAAGCGGAAGGACGACATTGCGCGGCTGGATCGAGAGCTTCCGGCTATCTGCCAGTAGGACTATCTCATCGGCGCAGCCGCTCAGCTCTCCAATAGCCTTGGTCAACAGGGGATGCGATTCCAGTAGTCCCTCGTCGCTGATGCCCTGGGTTCCGAGGAAGAATCGCGAGGCGAAAAAGTCGGGCGCTCCCGCGGAAGCGTCATGAATTATGCCCGGCTCGCGGTACAGCACCCCACCCGCCAACGTCAGATGGCATGTCCCGTGCTCGCCGACATAGGCGGCCAGCGGCATGGAATTGGTATAGAGCCTGACATTGCGCCGAGATAGCTGCAGACCGAGCTGATAGCACGTCGACCCCGCATGGACGATGACCGAGTCGCCATCACGCACAAGGCCCGCGGCCGTTTCAGCGATCGCGCGCTTCGCATCGACAGCTATATCGCGGTTTTCGTCATATGGCCGCGCAGAGAGGCGGGCGGAGCTCGAAGCCTCATTGGCGGAGATACCTCCATAGACCTTCCGGGCCACACCAATGTCATCGAGCTTGTCGATGTCACGGCGGATTGTCGCCGGGGAGACGCCAAGTCGCTTCTGGAGATCGCGCACGGAGGCGAACGGCCTCTCTCGAAGCATTTCCGTGATCAGACGATGGCGATCGGAATCGTTCAAAACTTTCCTCCACTGACGCTTCTCCCTCAGCGTCTATGACGAACTATAATCACAACAATTCAGATGTCGCAATATCGACGACGCAAAATCTTCACAGTTGACGATATCCAATCACATTTATAGGATCACGCCAAAGTTCGCTCATGCGACCCAACGCATAGAAGAGCGGAGACCAGAGCGGCAGGAGGGAAACGAAATGGCCACACCGGACCTGAGACACACGGAGTTGTTCAAGGGCTTCCTCCGGCTGTCGAGCGAGATAGGCAACGATATCCTCAAGACGCAGGGCGCGGGCGGCAATACGTCAATCAAAAGCGACGGCGTCATGTGGGTGAAAGCATCGGGCACCTGGCTTTCAAAGGCGGATGCTGAAGACATTATGGTCCCGGTTGTTGTGGAGCCTCTGGTTGCAGCCCTTCGAGAAGGCGACCCACGAGCCGAGAAGTCCACCGATTTCGTCGTTTCCGACCTGAACTCCAGCGGCCTTCGGCCATCGATCGAGACCAGTTTTCACGCGGCTCTCAAAAGTCCGGTTGTCGCGCATTATCACTGCGTCAACGCGATCGCTCTCGCTGTTCTCCAGGATCGTGATGCGATACTGGCTGCGCGCATGAAAGCCGTTTCCGATCTCAAGTGGGTGACGATACCATACAGGCGTCCGGGAACGCCCCTTGCACGGGAGATCGAGAAAGCAGCCTCATCCGAGCCCGACGTCCTGATCCTTTTCAATCACGGGATCATCGTTTGTGGGGACACCATAGAGGAGGTTTCGAACCGAATTCAGCGCGTCACGAACGCCCTTACGGGTGAGGCACGCAGAACCGAGACCGCCGACATCGACGCGCTCGCTGTTATCGCGAAGGGGTCCGGCTACCACCCCGCCCACGATCGTGAAAGCCACTCAGTCGCACTCTCGAATGCCAATCAGGAGATCGCGCTCGGCGGCTCGCTTTATCCCGACCATGTGATTTTCCTCGGGACGGAGATAGGTGTTCTCACGCAGGACGAGAGCGCGGCCGATCTTGAGGCGGCATTGCACCGCGAAGGTCGTGAAGCGCCGAAGATGTTGATTGTCCCCGGCAAGGGCATCCTCTTGTCCACCACCCTTACCGCAGGGGGCGAAGTCATGGCACGTTGCCTGGCCGAAGTAGTGGGGAGAATTCCGGAAGGACAGTCGGTCGCTTACCTTTCAAAGGACGATGAATATGAGCTGACACACTGGGAGGCGGAGCAGTATCGGCAGGCGCTTGACCGCGCATCCGCGAGGCAGCCCGCGTGACCGTGGAAGCTAGCCGGCCCGTCGCCCTCGGTATTGATATCGGCACTTCAGGGGCTCGCGCTTCGGCAGTTGACCGCGACGGAAATCCAGTAGGTTTCGCCGCCGCGCCGTTCAGGTCGCCAGATGAATTGCGCCAGCCGGCCTCGTGGTGGGACAGAGTGAAGGAGGCCGTTGAAAGGCTCGCCGAAAAGACAGACTTCTCTTCGATCGAGGGCGTTGCCGTTGACGGAACCTCCGGAAGCGTACTCGCGCTCGATGCTGCAAATGAGCCAACAGGCTCGGTCCTTATGTACAACGACCCTTGTCCCGACGCCTCGGTCGTAGACCGCATAGCCCGCGAGGCTCCCGCAGGTAGTACGGCTCTCGGGGCAAATTCCGGTCTGGCGCGTGCGATATATCTTTCCCACGAGAAGGGTGTCGATGCTGTGATTCATCAGGCCGACTGGATCCTGATGAAACTGGGTTGCCCCGGA
The DNA here is from genome assembly GCF_056400025.1 of Rhizobium sp. 01L419. Taxonomy (NCBI): domain Bacteria; kingdom Pseudomonadati; phylum Pseudomonadota; class Alphaproteobacteria; order Hyphomicrobiales; family Rhizobiaceae; genus Rhizobium; species Rhizobium sp. 01L419. The sequence goes on along the minus strand of NZ_JBFTSM010000026.1, from coordinate 41,680 downwards.
CGCATCAGTGACGAAAACAATGCGCTCAAAACGGGCTTTGACCTCAGTGCGGAACGCTGGCCGCAGTGGATCGAAGCGGCGGGCATGGACGTTGCTCGGCTGCCCGGTGTCGTGCGCGCGGGTGTAAGGATTGCTCCAGTACAGGGTTACCTGCAAGACCTCGGCCTGTCGACGAACGCTTGGTTTCATGCCGGTACGACGGATGGCTGCGCGTCGTTCCTGGCAACGGGGGCATCGGCAACAGGCGACGCAGTGACGGCGCTCGGCTCCACGATTGTGCTCAAGCTTGCATCGGACGGGCCGATCAGCGCTCCCGATTACGGGGTGTACTCGCATCGTGTCGGTCATTTCTGGCTTGTTGGCGGGGCGTCAAATAGCGGTGGCAATGTCCTGCGCGCCCTGATCGGCGATGATCGGCTGGACGACCTCACACGGAAAATCGACCCAGACCGTAAAATGGATCTGGATTTCTATCCCCTTCTGCGTCCGGGCGAGCGTTTCCCGATTAACGATGCCCACTATCCGCCCCGCCTCACGCCGCGGCCCGCCGACGATGGAGATTTTTTTCAGGCCATACTCGAAGGCATGACGGAAATCGAGCGCCTGGGTTATCAGCGGTTGCGCGAACTCGGATCGCCTGCGTTGAGAAGCCTTCGAACCGTCGGTGGAGGGGCCCGAAATCCGGCCTGGACGAAAATGAGGGCCAGAGCGTTGGGCGTTGAAACTCCACCCTCCAGATCACTAGAAGCCGCCGTCGGGACAGCCGCACTCGTCCTTTCCCAGTTGGATTCCACCAATGTCTAGACCGTTGTCCATCTCTCTGGCTCAGTTGATGCAAGCTTACGACGTCTTCTTCATCGATCAGTTCGGCGTACTGAGGGATGATGCCGGCCCTTATGAGGGTGCCATTGCCGCTCTATCCCATTTAGCATCGGCGGGCCGGACGATCGTTATCCTGTCCAATTCCGGCAGAAGCGGCGACTACAATTCCGAGCGGCTGATAAAAATGGGCTTTGCGGCGGACAGCTTCGACTTCTTTGTGACCTCGGGGGACGTCGCGTTCGACATCCTCTCGCGACCGGAAAATGCGATTGCAAAAGGGGCCCGTTGTTTAACGGTCTCCAGTGGCGGGGACAGCAATCTGGCTGATCGTCTGGGACTGGTTTCCGCAAATACCGCAGCAGACGCTGAAATCGTCATTGTCTCCGGCAGCGAGGCCGAACGAGTTTCAATGGACGATTACCGGGACATGCTGCGCCCGGCCGCCGAAAGAGGCGTGCCGTGCTACTGTACCAACCCTGACATTCACAAACTGCACACTGGTTCCGTCGCGCCGGGTGCAGGGAGCATTGCCAAGCTCTATGAAACGATGGGGGGGCCAGTCACCTGGTTAGGAAAACCACATCCCGAAATATATGAATACGCTCTACGGCTCACGGCCGTCAGCGACCGTCGATGCGTGGTTTGCATCGGCGACAGCATCGAGCACGACATCCTCGGTGCGAAATCGGCAGGGCTGGACTCTGTCCTCGTCCGCACTGGCATTCTGTCCAACGCCAATGAGGAGGAGCTTGAAACCGTCTCCGCAAGCGTTGGAGCTTACCCAACGCATACACTGCAAAGCTTCGCGCTTTAATTTGGATATTGTGGCTCCCTTTGCCCGAACGAACGGGCCAGCAACGCAAGCCCCCGACGCTCTCCGTTCGCTTTTGCAAAGGATCATCTCATGCGCGATTTCCGCGATGCCAAAGCTATGGCGAAAACGCTACGTGAAGCGCTTCACGCCAAATCTGTCACCTCCACCAACAGTGTGAGCCAGGAGCTCGTTGCTCGAATTCTTGGCTATCGAGACTGGAACGTATTGGCCGCAAGGATCCAAGCGACCCAGTTGTCTGCAACCTCCGTGCAGGCTAACACGCTTTTCCAGCCGGGGGGATATTCCCATCGTTCCTATGGGACATGGTCCTGTTTCCGCACATCATCTCGCGGATTTTCGTGGCCCGAGATAAAACAAGGCAGGCGGTCGAACACGCCCTTGTCGGATAGGCGCGTTGTCGTTGTCGCCCAGAGACATGTCACCGATGACCGCCCTAGCACTCTTGATGCTCTCCATCCGGTGGGCGTCATTGCAAATGTGGTCGATCGCCAGACCCAGGTGGACGGAGCTCTCAAGGTCACCGTCTGCGGGCTTCAGCGAACAGGCATCGTCCGCATTAGCGATGGCGAGCTCCTGGCGGCGGAGGTCACGCCGATTGGAGAGCAGCGTAGCCAATTAAAGGAGGTAGCCGCTCTCTCAAGTGCGGTTCTCGATGCGTATCAGACCTACGCTCAGCTCGATTTTTTCGCGCTTCCACCAGGATCCAAAGCCCGCTTCGGCCTGCCTTCGACCAGCGATCCGAGCCTGTTGGCCGACACGGTCGCTCCGTTGGTATCGACTAGCATTGAACAAAAGCAGCAACTCCTGGAAACTAGTGACGTGGTGACTTGTCTCTAGAAGCTTATCGAGCTGATGAGCGCCGGCCGCGTCGCAAATCCTCGAAACCAGTTGCGGCGCTCGATCTGGTGACGCAATCTACGGCCATCAGTGGACGGTGGGTGCAAGGGTCGGTTCCCGACCTGACTGATCGACGTAATCCCACTGGGCCCATCAATCGCGTGATACACGAGAAACGTGGAATGGCAGCTCCTCGAGTGGCGGTGAAGCCCTCGCCGACAAAAAATGGCCCTAGCACAAGCGGCTCGGGCCAAGAATTTTTGGTGACACAGCACGGGAGGAAGTGCTGCGATGTCTTGACAGTAGTCGCCAATGGTTAACACTTGGTTAACCATGAACGAGGCGTGACAAAGCATCCCGGAGACCCCAGCGCTTTCGCCCGAGGGCCTCTGCGACTGGTCTGCCGAAAAGCAAGGTCAGAGCTTCTGCTGCGCGATTGCGCTGAAGCGAAGCGCCCTTCCATCGGCTGCCACCAAACTCTTCATTTCCTTTTCGAGTTCGTCGCGATCGTCAACGCCGCGCAACAGACGACCAGCAAGCACGTCGAAACGGCCAGCAGCGATATCTGCGATCAGGAGTGCAGCGCGTGAGCGATCGATGTCGATACCATCGTCGAAGAGCTTCTGGATGCCAGGCAGATAGGTCCTACCAGCTTCGGAAAACAGCTGCATTTCGGTCATCGCGCTTCGGACAAGCCCAGGGTCCACTGCAAAGGCGCGTACGTTTTCAGCAATCGTCGTATCGTTGAGGCACTCGGTCAGTCGCATGACGGCAGCTTTACTAGAGGCATAACCCGAGCCATGTGGAAAGCTGTTGCCTGTTCCACCACCAACAAGGTTGATGATGCGGCCCTTGCCGCGCTCCAGCATTTTCGGAGTTACGGCGCGCGATGTGTGGAAGGTTCCGCGCAGATTGATCTCAACATCTCGCCACCAGACGAGCGGATCACACTCCCACACCGGACCGAAAGCCTGGAAAGAGCCATGGTTGTTGACCAGGGTATCGACTGGACCCAATTCGGATCCAATTCGGGCAAAAGCGCTTTCGACGGCGCTGTATTCGGTCACGTCGGTCCTCACGGCGATCGCTCGCCCGCCCTCGCCTTCAATCAGCGCGACTGTTTCCTCGATCTCGGTAGATGTTCGCGCAAGGACTGCGACCTTGGCGCCCTCCCGTGCCTGCTGCAGCGCGATTTCCCGACCAATTCCCCTACCGCCGCCAGTGACGACTGCTACTGTGTGCGTAAGCCGGGCCATTTTGTACTCCTCTTTCGGTTGTGGGGTCCGTGAGCTGCCAGCAGTATCTAGATAATGCCGCCTGATGATCAATGCCTTCGCCGGGCGCACTCACATCTGGGCGATGTGACGCTGCCCAATTTCACCCTCGGTACAAGCGCACCGAAAGACCACACGGGTCCTTTTATCCCTAAACCGGTGAGGGCATGGCTTAACCTGAGCATTAAATTTGCTGATGAGTTGGACCAATCGCGATCCGAACCTCTGTCTCGGCGTCGAAGAGGTTGATGCTCTGCGGATCGACCCCAAACCGAACCTGTTCGCCTCTCCGGCCCTGAAAACGCGGTTCGGCTCTTGCCACGATCGCATGGTCGCCCACCTTCACGGTCACCATCGTGTCTGGACCGGTCGGTTCCACGACATCGATCACACCCTTGATCGCCGCGTCGTCGCTGTCGACTATTTTGAACTCTTCCGGCCTTATGCCGAGAAAGCATTCGCGGGAACCTGCCGCCTCTTTCGAAGCGCTTATGTGAACGACAACACCCTCGCTTTCGAAGCGGCTGGCCGTGCCATGGGAGATCAGTCTACCCCTGATGAAGTTCATAGCCGGCGAACCGATAAAACCGGCAACGAACATGTTTGCGGGCCGTTCATAGATCGTCCTGGGATCGGCGAGCTGCTGGACATGCCCGCCCTTCATGACGGCAACCTTGGTGGCCAGGGTCATCGCCTCGATCTGGTCGTGGGTCACGTAGACGATCGTGGTACCGAGCCGTTCGTGTAGCCGCTTTATCTCGGTTCGCATCTCCACCCGCAGCTTCGCGTCGAGATTGGACAGCGGCTCGTCGAAGAGAAACAGATCCGGACTGCGCACGATTGCGCGCCCCATGGCGACGCGCTGCCTCTGGCCACCCGAAAGGTTCGCCGGGAGCCGATCCAGAAGGTGGGTGATCTGCAGCATCTCCGCCGCTTTTTGAACTTCCGCCCGGCGTTCCTCTTCAGAAACACCCCGCATCTCGAGCCCAAACCCGATGTTCCGCGCCACCGACATCGTCGGGTAAAGGGCATAGGACTGAAACACCATGGCGATGTTTCGATCCCTGGGCGGGAGTGCTGTAACCGATCGCTCACCGATCGCGATATCACCATCGGACGGCTCGTCGAGCCCGGCAATGATGTTGAGCAAGGTAGACTTGCCGCATCCCGATGGTCCCAGGAGCACGAGGAAACCGCCGTCGTCGAGATCGACGTCCACGCCATGCAGCACCTTCAGGGCGCCATAGGACTTCTGAATCTTTCTGATCGATAGTGTCGCCATTGTACTGCCCTTAACCCTTAACCGCGCCCGCCGTGAGTCCCTGAACCATCGTGCGCTGGACGATGGCGAACAGGACGACAACAGGCAGGATGCTGAGGATGCCGCCGGCAGCGAGCACGCCCCACGGCAACTGGAACTCCCCGACCATCAATTGCAGGCCGACGGGCCAGGTCCGCGACCCCTGCCCTGTCGTCAGCATCAGTGCGAAAATGAACTCGTTCCAGGCCGCGATGGCGATGAACACCGAGCTCGCGACCAGGCCGTTTCGCGCCAGGGGCAAGATGATACGCCCCATGGCGCCCAAACGAGTGGACCCGTCGATACGGGCAGCGCTTTCCAACTCTTTCGGAGCGGCGTCGAAAAAGCCTTTGAGCATCCAGACGAACAAGGGAAGCAGGAAGCTCGTATAGGCGAGCGCCAAGCCGAAGCGGCTATCTACCAGACCGACCGTCCGCATCATCACGAAGAGCGGAATGATCACCATCACGGCGGGGAACATGCGAACGAGCAGATAGCTCAGCATCAGTCTGTCGCGTCCTCTGAAGGATAGCCGTGAGAAAGCATAGGCTGCCAACGTTCCGGTCACGACGCAGATCGCCACGGTTATCGCCGTCACCACGAAGCTGTTGGTGATCAGGACGGGGAAGTTCGACTGGGTCCAGATCGCGCGATAATTCTGAAAGGTGATGGACCGGGGAATGTACTGCATCTGGGATGTCACGATGTCCGCTTCGTTCTTCAACGAGGTCAAGAACATCCAGACGATCGGTCCGAGGCAGAAAATCGTCATCGTGAAGAGGACGATATAGGTCAGGATGTCGGCCATTAGGCGGCGACCACGGCTGGTCTTGAACATTGTCATTCTTTCGTGACCTGCGTGAATCTGATGTAGAGGCTCGCGAACACCATGAGGATGACGAACATGACGACCGAGAGCGCACCGGCATATCCGAAGTTGAATTCGCGATAGGCGGTCTGGAACGCATAGAGCGACAAGACCTGGGTGGCGTTACCTGGCCCGCCACCGGTCAGGACGAGCAGCAGATCCGGTGAGTTCACCAGGCTGATCACCCGCAGGATGACGGCGGCAGTGATCACTGTCCGCAGCATCGGCACGGTGATCAGCCGGAACTGCCGAACCGGCCCTGCGCCATCGACGGCGGCCGCCTTGTAGAGATCCTCGGGTATGCCCTTCAGCCCGGCCAGAAACAACAGTGCGAAAAACGGAAAGCCATGCCATGCCTCCACGAGAATGGTCGCCGCCAAGGCCGTGGCGGGCTCGGCGAACCACGCCTTGTAGGTGCTCAACACACCAATTCGCACAAGCAGGTCGTTGATGACTCCCAGCCGCGGATCCAGCAGAAGTGCCCACATGTGGCCCGCAACGACGTTGGGCAGGAAATAAGGAAGCAGGATCAAAACGCCGAAGAGTTTTGTGCCCGGCACATTGCGGTTCAGGGCCACCGCGGCGATGAACCCGAGCGTCACCTCGATCGCGATTGCCGCAGTCACCCAGATCGCCGTGTTTTTCAACGAGATCCAGAAGACGCGATCCGACATCATCGCGATGTAATGCCTGGCCCCGACCCAGCCGTTGAGGGCCGGCCGGGTGAGGCGCATTTCCCTTACGCTGATGACGAAGCCGTAGAGAGTCGGATAGGCGACGACCAGCAAAAGCAGGATCAGGCTCGGAAACAGCAGGAGGTAGACCCAATAGCGTGTTTCAGAAAGATCACCGAGCTTGGCGACTGGACCGCGGTGCAAGACTGATTTCATGTTTTCACGGCACAGGCCGTCCTCTCGGACGCGTCGACGTTTCGTCGCCACGTCAGTTTCATCACCGGAGGGCGGTTTCCAGACCCTCGATCATGCGATCGACGGCCTGTTCGGAAGTGAGTTGACCCGTGAGTACGGACTGGAAGGAAGGATTGACCACATTTTCCGACCAGCCGGCAGCACCCACGAAGCTGTTCGGCAGCCGGCCGAAGTCGAGCGTCTGCGAGGCCGCCTGATAGATCGGGTTGGACTTGATCCGCTCGTCGTCGAGCGCGGCGGTCGATGCCGGGAAATAGCCGGTCGCCTCCAGCAAGGCTATCGCCGCATCCTTTTCGCCCCAGAAGCTGATCCAGTCCCAGGCAGCGTCAATATTGTCGTCCTTCATGATGCCGTTTCCGGCATAGGCCACTCTGGCGATATGCGTCTTCGGTCCCGCCGGCATCGGCGCTGTGGCGAACTGTACCCCAGGCTTCAAGGCAGCCGAAATTTCGATCAGCGATCCGGTATGGTGCCACACCATCGCCGTCTGGCCAGTGCGAAAACCTTCCATGATCTGACGATAGCTGTCGTTCGGAGCACTCGGAGGAACAACCTTGTCCTTAAGGAAGAGATTTGAATAGAAGGTGATTGCCTCGACCGCAGCGCTCTTGTCGATCGCCGCCTGTCCGTCCTTAACGATCGGCGACCCGAAGGCCTCCATGACATCGATGACATACTTGAAAGCGCCGGCTCCGCCCCGCATGCCGAAGGCAAAGCGGCCTTTTGCCGGGTCGGTGAGCTTCTGGCAAACGGTGACGAATTCCTCGAAAGTCTTTGGCGGTCCGGACAGGCCGGCCTCCTCGAAATAGTCCTTTCGATAGTACATCCAGTCGACGAACGCATAGGCGGGAACGGCGTAGATCGCACCATCCTGGGACATGCCGGTCCATCGGTTTTCTGGAAGATTGGCTTTTCCCTTCCACCCGTTAACGCGTTCGGAGATGTCGGTGAGCGCACCCATCGCCGTGAGATCGGCAAAACGTTCGGCGATCACCATCCCGGTATCAGGCCGCCCGCCGGCCACGACGGCGGACGATACCTTGGCCATGTATTCCGAGTTCGGGATGCTTTCCTGAGTGACCGTAATGTCCGGGTGGGACTTGCCGAAGAGCTCGATAATCTTCATCAGACCCGCGACTTCCGACTGGCTGGCAAAATGATGCCAGTAGCTGATCGCCGTGGCCGCACTCGCGGAGCGGACGCCGCTGGCGAGCGCCAGAGCCGCCGTCGCAACAAGAAATTCGCGTTTCGTGATCTGCATTTCTCATCCTCCCAGATATCAGAATTGTGATCTGATCGATCAGTCGGAGATAGCAGCCTTTTGATTTCGCGGCAATAGCCGAGTTGCCCCAGGGGAAAACCCTGGAATCAGGCCAAGCCGAGATTGCGGTTTATCGCGGCCTGGAAATGCGCTTGAAGCGCCCTCTCGGCGGCATCGGCATCCCTTGAGGAACACGCTTCGAGGATGTCCAGGTGCTCTCTCAGGGTCCGCATCAGGATCGGCGGCGTCATCTTGCGGTCCAGCCGCAGCAGGCGCAGGTAATTGTGCATTCGGCGATAGGCGATATCGATCAGAGGATTGCGCAAAATCGCGATGATCTGACCATGAAGATCCAGCTCAAGCCTGTCCATTTCCGCGAGGTGCTCAGGCGTCATTCCATCCTTCTCAACCTTGCGCAATAGCCTGGAATGGCGGACTTCCAGACTGTTCATCGTGTCCTCACCGGCCTCCTCGGCGAATGCGCGAACAGCTGAACGCTCGACGATCGCGCGGAATTGAAAGGTCGCACGGGTCAGCTCGAGGCCAGGCCGCACAAACTGGATGCCGGAACGAGGATGGATCGTCAGGATGCCTTCGGCCTCAAGCATGCGTAGCGCGTCGCGCAACGGCGCGACCGGCACGCTGACGATCGCCGACAGCTCGCTCTGTGAAATGAACGCGCCGACCGGCACCTTGCGCTCGAACAGGCTTTCGAGGATTCGCTCGTAGGCGACATCGCTCAGCCGCGGCGCAGATATGTCCGGGGTCGCTGGTTTCGATCTACGCTCTTGCGATTTTTTCATCGATCCGATATTACCTCTGATAGATCAGTTATCCATGTAAAGCGATCAGAAAGCACTTTTATGCCCATTTCCGGATTTCGTATAACCCGATTTCAATTCGCCCGCGACAGGGTAATCGGCGACAGTCAGGTCCGCGCTGACGATGTCAACGTGGCGGCGCTGGAACTCATCGGCGAAAGCGGCAAGATCGGACTGGGTTTCATTCAGACGCTCTTCCACCCTCTGCCGGATCAGGCGGAGATAGAGGCGGTCTTCAAACATGAAGTCTGGCCCGGCATCGTCGGACAGGAGGCGATCGGCGTGGTTCATCGTGTCAGTCGCCCGCGCGGTGGAAACCAGCGTGCCTTTTCGCTGCCGTTTCATGAAGCTCTTCAAGTCGCCCTCTGGGACCTTGCCGCCAAAGAGGCGGACTTGCCCCTGCACAAGCTCCTGGGAAGCCGTCGCGACCGGGTGCGTGCCTATGCCAGCGGCCTCGATTTCCACCTGAGCGACGCTGCATTCTGCGCGCTTTTTTCGCATGCGGCCAGCCTTGGCTATGAAGCGTTCAAGATCAAGGTCGGCCATCCCGACTTCCGGCGGGACATGCGTCGGCTCGATCTGCTGAAGGAGGTCGTCCCGGCCGGGTCGCAGATCATGATCGATCCGAACGAAGCCTGGAATTCCAAGGAAGCGCTTGTCAAACTGACGGCGATCCGCGATGCGGGCCACGAACTCCTTTGGGCGGAGGATCCGATCCTGCGACACGACTTCGAGGGCCTTCGCACGCTCCGTCACGCCGTCAACTGGACGCAAATCAACAGCGGCGAATATCTGGACGCAAACGGCAAGCGGCTCCTGATGGAGAATTTCGGCACCGACCTGCTCAATGTTCACGGTCAAGTCACGGACGTCATGCGGATCGGATGGCTCGCCGCCGAGCTTGGCATTCCGGTCAGTCTGGGGAATACGTTCCTGGAGGTCGGCGTTCACATGGCCGCCGCGCTTCCGGAAGTCGAATGGCTGGAATATTCGTTCCAGAATTTCGATCATCTCGTCGAGCAGCCGATCGAAATCACCAACGGCTTCGCCTATGCTCCGGCCCGGCCCGGGCACGGTCTCGTTCTGAGCGAAACCGCCCGCAAGGAATGGTCCCGCCCGCGCCGCCTTGACCGATCGGAACTTGGCGCAGCACCGATCAACCCGCGCCTTCCGGCATACAGCTAAACCTGCGACTGAAAGCATACCTGTCGCAGGAGTGAGAAGAAACGAACTGCTACGGTTGACGAACGAGATGCCGATTCCCAATCGCTATTCCCGGCGATCTGATGGCGACGCATTACGGCCAGCGCGCGTCTGTCGGCTTGTCGATCCTCCTCAGGTCTTGTGTGTAGTCGATCTCGGAAAATTCGCGGATGCAGTCGTACTCACGCTTGATGCCGCCCATCAGCCAGAGGGATTCGGGAAGGCTCTCGTTGATCGTCGCCCCCTCGCGATTGAAACCATAGAAGGGCAGCGCCAGATTTCTGAAGAACTGCGATCGATCAAGCGCCGTGCTTTTGCGGATTCCGTCAAACGCCTCTAACGGTAATCCTTCCGGATTTTCGTCGGTTTTCAACATCAGGGGCGTGACCGCACAGGCGAGAACATCCTGCAGTTGAAGGGCTCGGTCGGTCGCAGCGACACCGTCCTCGAGAGAGGTTATCGGCTCCTGCACCATCGACACATTGCGCCGTCCTTCTCCAGGATTTCGAAGAGTGCGCGGAATGTCGAGGCATCCGCAACGGCTCCATGCACGAGAACGATGTTTTTGACGTTTTCGGCCTATGCCGCCGAAACGCCAAGGGCCACGACGGCGAAGGCCGTGGCAGTCACCAGACTTCTGATCCTATTCATGACGGTCGCTCCGTAGTCCTTCAACGAGCGAGACGAATATCTGACTAGAAATGCGACGAATTGTTCTTATGCAGCCTTTGAAAACCTGACACGATGATGATCAGCCGGCGCGGGACCGCCCCGTCGCCGCGTGTTCCGGATTTGGGTCGGCGTTGCGACCGATGGCACTCGTCGGACCCAATACTGACCTGCAGCGCGTCCCCTTGGTGCCGGGAATTGACCGGTTTTTCAATCGCAGAAAGGCGAGGAGGCGAACGCGCTTAAAGAGCATTGTCCGATAGGGTTCCGCGCAATCCAATATTTTCTAGAGGAAGATCAGGATGATGAAGGCCTATCAGCGCGAGCACGACAAGCAGGACCGTCGCGAATGCTGACGAAGCAATACCGAGGTTGGGGCTTCTCAACTTCTGCGTTAAGAACCACACCGGAACTCCCGCCAAAAGGGCGAGGCCCCGAAAGACCAAGAACTCGCCAAATCCCCGCGCGATAATTTCAGATGGCGAGCGGATCAAGCCCAGGATGGTTTCAAACCCGAGAACGGACTCATTCAGGTTCAAGAAAAAGCAGCTAAGAGCGAGGCGATCGAGGATACAAATAAAAGCCTGCATCCTGCCCCCTGACATTACACGTCGACGTCAATTGACCCTAGCACGCTGCCCGTTTCCGTTGTGTTATTGCAGCAGTTAAAATTGGCAAGATGCCCCGATGGACAGGTGGCGAAAGCAATGGACGATGGCTCTCGTCCCCAGCGGGAGAATTAGACCCAAGCCGAGTTCCGAGGCGAAATAGCACCAGTTTGCGATGCTGGCTGCATGGTCGCCTTGACGGGATTGATACCAACCACGCTGCGGTTCTGTGGAGGCGATGCAGCAATCCCTGCACAAATCGGTCACCCAGGCGGCAAGCTATTACAATAATGCGGAGCGAAAGAACGGGCGTGCTGCGCGCCTTGTCATATAGCAAACCCGCTGTTCGGCCGCGTCAGACTGACGCGTCCAGGGGCGCCATTCTGGCTCGCTCTTTACAAAAAAGCCTCGGCTCCAGCTCTGATTTCATGGCCTGAAACGCGCCCAGATCGCCGCCGAGGGCTCCGCACTTGCCGCCACGATTGGCGAAGAATTCTTCGACCAAGGCTCTATCGGCGATGCATTTGGCGGTTTGAGGACCGTGGCCTTAATCAGGAAAACGACAGAAACGACGGCTCCCTGAGCACGGAGCGGCTGTGTGATCACCGCGCTCAGCCGCCGGGCATGCTGCTTCAATAGGCGGCCGAGGCGACGACCTGACGAGCCGGAGGGACACAGGCTCTGCGGGGGCCATCATAGGGCTGGTAGCTGTTGTCCTCTGCGCGATAGGACCGGTACCGGGCCGCGCATGCCGCCGCCGCGGCACCGTCTGCTGCCCCGACTGCCCCGACTTCCTCTAGCCTCGGAGCCGATACGGCCGTCGTCATAGACGCGGTAAACGGCGAGGTACAGGCTTTTGTCTGTCCGCTATAGGCCCGGTAGCTGTTGGTGGCGGGATCAAACGATCGGTAATGGTCTGCGCACCATTCGAGGTGCTCGGCCGACAGCTGTGGCATCGGCGGCTCCGGTTCCGGTGGCACAGCCGCATGGATACGAGGCGTGATCGCGGGCTTCGGCACGTCGGTGACATAGCTGGAAAAAGCTGCGGGGACGCGCTCGTAATTCTGACTGGCAACGTCGACGCGTACGGGTTTCGTCGTCCAGAGATCTGGTGACGAGAGGCTCCCGACCGTGCGGGTCTCGGGATCGGCCAGCACAACGGAGGCGACTGAGCAGGCAGCAATGCACACGCCGATAGAACTAGCTATACCGAACGCAAGGGAAGCGATGGCCTTCATGATCCCATATTCCTACTTGTTTCGAAGAAGACCGACCTGGTCAGTTGATGACTTGGATGACCTTGCGGGAAGATGGCTCGACGATGACGCGCTCGTCGTTCACGATCGCATAGGCATAATTCGGGTTCTCCGGAACCGGCGTCACGACCACCGTTTGCGGCAGTGGCTGGCCGACTACCACCTTCTCCTCGATGACGACGCGGGTCGACGGAGCCGGGGCTTCCTGGACATAGGTGACGACCTTCTGCGGCGACGGATCAACTACTGCGCCGACGATTGCGCCAGTCACACCGCCGACTGCTGCACCGACCGGACCGCCGACAATCGCGCCGGTGACTGCCCCGCCTACAGCCCCATTGACGGTGGACGACTGGGCGAAAGCTGCACCCGACATCAGGGCTGCCGAAACGACCGCACCTGTGACGATCTTGTGAAACATCTCATCCTCCTTTGTGATGCGGCCAACCGACCGCAGCCAAAGAACGGTCGATTATGCACTCTGTTCCACGCATCGGACTTTGGTCCGGGGGCAGGATTTCTGAACGACCCAACTCAAGGTTCCCCAAAACCAGCGATGCCAGCGCCCTCCTCCGCCCAACGAGCAGTGCGCTCAACCGTGACTGCAAGCCGTTCGAGAACGGCCTGTCGCTCAGGGTGCCCGAGTTCTGCGAATGTTGGGCCTGTCGTGTTCAACTGTCTTTCCTCTTCAGAGAGCGATCTCGGCGTGCGGCGGCCGAACCCGGTAGCGACGCACCCAAGGCCGGCCTCGGCACCGGCATCGTCGAAGCGCTGGCAAGGAATCTACAGGGCGAGATCCAGCTGAGCGATGCAAGCCCCGGAACCGCAGTGACAATCAGTCATCGCGGCGACGCCGACCGCCGAACTAGAATTCCGGTGGCGGCATAGGAACGTATTACTCACTGAAACGCTAATTTGAGCCAGGGCTTTCCCGGCTCACACGAAAATCGAGCGACAAATGTTTAATGGCAAGGCGGTCGTCCTGGTGGTCGAAGACAGCGCGATCATTCGAATGGGCGCCGTCGACCTGGTGCAATCTGCAGGCTACGAGGTGCTTGAGGCGAGCAACGCCGACGAGGCAATTCGTATCCTGGAATCGAGAGCCGACATCGACCTGGTGTTCACCGACGTACAGATGCCGGGAACGATGGACGGCATCAAGCTATCCCACTACATCCGCAATCGATGGCCGCCGGTGAAGTTGATCGTCGCTTCCGGCAAGGCAATACTCGATTAGACCAGCCTTCCTAAGGGAAGCCGGTTCTTTTCAAAGCCATACAGCAATCATACCATCGCAGACGCAATGGCAGTTATGCTTTCGGGCGACTTTAGGATTCCCACGGCATAAAGGAGCCCTCGGGCGCCGAAGCTGTCTTGTGCCAAATTCTCTTGTATAGATAGCAGGGAAAGAGCCGGTCAGGAACAAGGCAGACATGTCAATTCAGCGTACGAGCTTTTACGTCCTTCTGGCGCTGGTGACGATCGCGTTCATCTGGCTGCTTATCCCCTATTACACCGCTGTCTTTTGGGCCGTCATCCTCGCGATCATCTTCTTTCCCGTTCACAAGCGACTGGAGCGTTTGTTAGGGGGCCGCCGCAGCATTGCCGCCCTGCTGACGGTGTTGATGTGCATATGCCTCGTCATCGTACCGGCAATGATCATTCTCGGCTCTCTTATCCAGGAAGGAACCAGCCTCTACCAACGGATCAGCAGCAACGAAATCGATCTCAATGGATACCTGGTCCGGATCCAGAATGCCCTCCCCGCCTTCATCGACAATTGGTTGACCTCACTGAAGCTAGGCGGTTTTTCGGAACTGCGCGGGAACATCTCCTCGGGCGTCGTGCAGGCAAGCCGCTCGGTCGGCGGCAGCCTGCTCAGTTTTGGTCAGAACACGCTGCAGTTCTTTATCAGCTTCGGGATCATGCTTTATCTACTCTTCTTCATGTTCAGGGATGGCGCGGACCTCAGCGGCAAGATCCGACATGCAATCCCGTTGAGCGATGACTATACGCGGCAGTTTCTCGACAAGTTTTCCGCTGTCGTTCGCGCCACCGTCAAGGGAAACATCATCATCGCGATCGTCCAGGGCATGATCGGTGGCGTGGCATTCTGGGCTGTGGGGATTGAAGCCGCCTTGCTATGGGGTGTGACGATGACATTCCTGTCGATGCTGCCCGCAATTGGCGCGGCGCTCGTATGGGTTCCGGCCGCCATCTGGCTGGTCCTCATGGGGGCCTGGCTGAAAGCATCGATCCTCGTCGTCGTCGGCGTATTCGTGATTGGGCTGATCGACAATCTGCTGCGCCCGCCGTTGGTCGGCCAGGGAACGCGGCTGCCCGACTACGTCGTGCTGATCTCGACAGTCGGCGGCATCTCCCTGTTCGGCATCAATGGCTTCGTCATTGGCCCCCTGATCGCCGCCTTGTTTATCGCGGCGTGGTCGCTGTTCGCCGAACAGCAGAGCGCTGAAGAGCAAAGTCCAAAAGTATTGGATGAGAATTCACCGGCTTCCCGGCGCTTTAACAACGGAGGGGAGTGACGACGCGCAAGTGATGGACGAGCTTGCGAGCCTGTCCGATAGATGCGGCGGATCGTTCCCACGCCGACGCCCGGAGAACGCGGAACAATCATGGCACAAATTCGTATCCACCACCGCACGTTCTTACATTCCTTCTCAGAGATGGGCTGTTGAATGAAACAGACCATCCTGTCACTGGGCGCGCACGACTGCCCAGGCCAGCAGATCGTGGCAAGCCGCGTGCGGCATCGAACACAGCTGATGTTGTTCCCCAGAGAACTGAAACCCTATCCCCTGGCGTATGATGATGGGGGCCGCGGAGGGCTGCAGCGGTGTGGGGAAATCGGTACTCACCGTAAGGTTTTTCCTCGGCCTCATCGGAACTTTGCACGCGTCTCTAAGTTGTACGCAAGGATCGCGCGGCGACGTACTTCGTTCTGCTCGCCCCAGCAGGCGTCGTGCGATCCACCTGTGCGAAATCCCTGTGAAACTAGCCCGCTTCGGCGGGCTTCTTTTGGCGAGAGCCACGCGTTTTCGCGGATATCGTTCTGGTTGGCGCAGGCAGTCTCCAATCTCGCATCGAGCGTGAGCAGGTACCCCCGGCGTAGCGTTGGCGATTGCATGGCAACAGATCGTACTGCCGCTTACGCAAAGAGCGGAACCATGCAAATTAGTTCTTCATTTGAGATCTGCAGAGTACATTTTCCGCGGCTGCCTTAAGCAAATCAATTACGCTCGTCGGTGCCTGATTAACTAGTGCATTCTCCAGAATATCGGCAATTTTGCTCGCCCCGGAGCCGTCCTCAAAATCCGGATAAACCCGCCGAGGATCACGAAGTTTTTCTAGGAGCACTTTCAGGTCTGCGGTCATGCACATGAACGACCAATTCGTTCGGATGTTCCGCGATCTCCCCGCATGGATCGGCGGCGCACTTCTGCGCACTTATTCTAGCCGTCAGGATTCCGGCCTATCTCAGGTCAATCCGCCGGTAGGCATTAGTCAAGTGCCCCTCCTGAGATGAGCGGGCGGTTGGGCCAGCAGGCATTGACTATAAGCGGGGGGCTTTAACGTCCGTGGCGTGCAATTCGTGCGCGTACGATTCGTATTGTGTTCCCCAACAGACTGCACTGCAACGATACGTTCACCTGACGACAGGCTCAATCTAACCTTTTCACGATCACGGCAATATTGGTGTAGGAAGGGCATCTGTTCAAATGCAACTTTCGACCGGCATGTCGGCGTCACCGCTGGCGCGCGCTGATGGACGGCCGTAAGCTCAAGCCGGGACAGTCGGTCTTCATCTACAGCGCCTCCTGTGGTGTCGGACAGGCGGCGATCGCCATCGCCAAAGTGTTCGGGGCAGTCATCACCGCGCGCGTTGGGCCCTCGTCCCTTGCCAGTTTCGCCGATTGGAGCTGGCGGGGGTGCTGGATTACACTCTAGCCCTTGCCGGAACACCTGAAGGGCGCGTTCGACGTCGTCTTCGACTGTCATGGCCGCCTGACGTCCGGGCAAGAGGCCTTCCTGACCAAGCGCTCAGGTATCGCGGCGGACATCGATCCGAGTGTCGGCAATTCAATCAGATCGCTGATCTCATCGAGACACAGCTTCGTCAGGGGCGTGCTAAGCACATCCATCCTGCAAAAGATCGTCGATTTGGCCACCGCCGGCCAGTTCACGATACCGATCAACCGCACCGCCCCCTATCCGAGGCGATCGCCCTGATCAGCGATCTCGAAGTCGGCAACCGGCTTCCAGGCAAATCCGTAATTGTGATGGGTGACGAAGGGGCACGGGTATGATGCGCCAGGATAACCGTCTCGGTTTTGGAATGTGAACACGGCAAGGAACCGCTCAGAACTGCCAATCGACGAGTTGCTCGCCGCCGGAGACCTCAAGCACAGTGCCTGTAACGTAAGGGTTGGTCATCAGGAACACCGCAGCGTGCCCCACGTCGGCCGGTTGACCGATCCGGCGCGCTGGGAAATTGGCGCGCACCTTTTCGCGGACATCAGCGGCGTCTGTCGCGGAAAGGAAGTTCCAAAGTTCGGTATCGATGAACCCAGGCCGAATGGCGTTTACCCTGATCGGGCCAAGTTCGAGCGCCAGCGAGCGCGCCAGGGCCTCCACTGCGGCAAAAGTCGATGTGACGCTCGTCATTCCAATCTTCGAACGAGCAGCGATCCCACCGGTCATAAAGGTGATCGACCCATTGGAGGAAAGTTTTGGTACAGCATAGCGTGCACATGCCCAGGAGCCGAGAAACTTGCTATCGCCGTAGCTGCGCACACCCCCCATGTCTTCGTCCATGAATGCACCCCAGCTGCCATCGGTCGGCCCCGCGGAGACAAGCAAATGATCCAGATTGCCAATAGCATCAAAGGAAGCCCGAACGGCGTCCTCATCGCTAATGTCGAGCACTAGCTGCTCGAAGGGCGCCAGCTCTGGATGGTCTGCTTCGGAATCCGAGCGCCGACTGGCGACCGTTACGCTCGCTCCCGCCGCGTGAGCGGCCTGAGCGATGCCGAGCCCGATCCCTGTTTTGCCACCCACGACGACCACACGTTTTCCGGTGAGATCATAGGAAGGTGATTGCGAACCCTTCAGCTCGCTCTGTGCCGTTGTCATGATAAGCTTCCTTGAATGGTCTTTGTCTGATTAAGCTATGCGATCTGCCTAAGCACGCCGCCGTCCACACGCATGGCGGACCCGGTCGTGCCTGATGCTTGCTCCGAGCAAAGATAGACGACCATGTTGGCCACCTCTTCCGTGCTGGTGAACCGATTGATGAGCGTCGTCGGGCGCGTGGCGTTTAGGAATTGCTGTTCTGCTTCTTCCCGGGTGATGCCCTGCTCTCGAGCGGTCCCCGCCATCCAGTTCGACATGATTTCAGAGTTCGTCGGACCGGGAAGCACCGAATTGACCGTCACGCCCGTCTCGGCAACCGTCTCCGCCAGACCTCGCGAGATCGCCAACTGCGCCGTCTTGGTCATGCCGTAGTCGATCATATCCTTTGGGATTGCGAGTGCGGATTCGCTGCTGATGAACACGACACGCCCCCAGCCGCGCGCGGTCATCCTCGGCAGGTAATGGCGCGATGCACGAACGCCACTCATGACGTTGAGCTGAAACATGCCCAACCAGTCTTCATCTGTAAGATCGGAGAAGGGTTTGGGATTGGCTGTGCCTGCGTTGTTGATAAGAATGTCGGCATCAGGCGCTTGGGCTGTAAGAACCGCGCTGCCATCCTTAGTGGCCAGATCCGCAACGACGCCGGTGATCTCGATGTCTGGGAAGAGCGCCTTGACTTCAGCGACCGCTGTGGAGACCCGCGCCTCGCTACGACCGTTGATAACCACGGATGCGCCAGCCCGCGCCAAGCCTTCTGCGATCGCCCGGCCAATGCCCGCGGTGGATCCGGTGACGACTGCTTTGCGGCCTTCAAGCGAAATGTTCATGATCGTGTTCTCGATGAATTGCGACGATCACTGTTTGTAGCGCATGTCGAAAAT
Organism: Rhizobium sp. 01L419; assembly: GCF_056400025.1. Lineage (NCBI taxonomy): Bacteria > Pseudomonadati > Pseudomonadota > Alphaproteobacteria > Hyphomicrobiales > Rhizobiaceae > Rhizobium > Rhizobium sp. 01L419. The sequence continues at coordinate 22,962 of NZ_JBFTSM010000026.1, read as the reverse complement.
CACGATAATACGGACGAATAGAATGTAATTGATGCTATATTGGAATAAATAGCGTCGAACTTTCTCACACTACGATGCTTGTTGCCGGAAATTACCGAGGCGTTAAAATGCCGCTAGAGCCGCGCTTCGAGCGACGCGGCGAGGAAGTCGGTCACGTGCCGAACCCGCGCAGAAACCAGCCGACGCTTCGGCCAGACGAAGCTGATGTCCCTTGTGCCCTGAACATATTCGCCGAGGATCGTCACCACGTCCGGATGCGAGAGCTCTCCAACAAGGGATGCTTTGGTGAACATGCCGATCCCAACGCCTGAAAGCACACCCGCACGGATCGTCTCAATGCTGTTTGAGGTAAGGTTGCCGCGCACTGCGACGCTGAAGTGACCTTCTGGACCGACGAACGGCCAATTCGCCGACTCCTTGAAGCCGCCGTAGACGAGGCAATTGTGATCTGCAAGGTCGGCAGGCTTTGTGGGAATACCATGCTTTTCAAAATACCGGCGAGATCCGACGCATACCAGAGGAGTTTTTGCCACCCGTCTGACAACGGCATCGGGCTCTTCGACAGACCCCACTCTTATCACCAAATCGACCCGATCCTCGACCATGTCCCGCATGAGATCTGATAGCACCAGATCCACTTTGAGCCTGGAAAATCTGGACAGCAGATCCGGAATGAGTGGCAGGATATGAAGTCGACCGAGGGTGGTGGGGACAGCAATGCGTATCGACCCCGACATGTCGACCGCGCTGCCTATGACCTCGCGATTGGCGTCGTCGATCTCCTCGAGCAAGGGCTTCATCCTGTCGAAGTATCTTTGTCCTTGATCCGTCAAGGTGACGTTTCGGGTGCTGCGATTGAAGAGTGCGACGCCCAGACGGTTTTCGAGCGCACTGATCGCTTTGCTGACTGCCGGCTGCGACGTGCCCGTTCTGCGGGCGGCTGCCGTAAAGCCGCCCGTCTCGACGACCGCAAGGAACGCCTCGAGCTCGGAAAGCCGGTCCATCTTATTCCTTCACGGTATGGAAGGATGGAAGGTTTCCGACCATTCCTGCACATACATTTACATACATGCATCATCCCTCCCAGCGCTGTTCGAAGATGATGCTTGCTTCGGCAACTCCGTTACGAGTGCATCTACGGCCGACCGCACCCGGGTTGGCAGGTGGGCGCCATCCGGCCACAAAGCCCAGACCTCGTGCACATGCGGAGGCATCTGTCGCATCACGGGCACGAGCTCTCCAGCCTCGACACGTTTCCTCACGAGCCAGTACGGCAGCCACGCCAGTCCGAAACCGTCTGCCGCGGCGTCTGCTATGGCGTCGATGTCGTCAAACCGGAGCCGGGAGACAGGATTGAATTCATAGGGGGCACCGTCCTGCTCGAGCATCCAGGACTGTACCCTCCCAGCGCGGGAATACGTCACAGTGTCATGGGCGTCGAGATCTGAGATGGTTTCTGGAACGCCTTGCCTTTCGAGGTAGGCCGGCGCGGCATAGAGCATTGTCTCCTCATGGCCGACCCGACGGATGCGCGTACCCGCGGCATTGCCCGGCGAACCGTTTCGTATCGCGAGGTCGAAGCCGTCCTCCAGGAGATCGACCTTACGATCGCTGAAGCTGAGTTCGAGCTCAAGGTCGGGGTTTTCTCTGGCAAGCCTGGTGAGGATTGGAGCGACACACATGCGACCGAAGAGAACAGGCATAGACACCCGAAGCTTTCCGCGCGGCGCGCTCGATCCCGAATCCAGCGCGGCCTCGACAGCGCGAAGTTCCGCCATCGCCCGCTGGCAATGCTCGTAGAAAAGCTGCCCATCCGCCGTGACGTTCTGATGGCGGGTGGTTCGGTCGAACAGCCGGACATTCAGACCTGCTTCAAGGCGGGCGACCGCCCTTCCGACCGAAGAGCGTGACAGGTTCAGCCGTCGCCCGGCTTCGGAAAACCCTCCGGTATCCACCGCGGAGACGAAAACAGGGATGTCGCTCATGGAAATCGTCATAGATCATTGTAGCGTTCTACGCACCATAGTCGAGCAAAAACTGCGCAACTGGTGCGCCGTCCGAGGTGGTACCTTCCAGTCATCGGAAATCGGAAGGATTAAATCCATGCAAAACCTCATGATGCGTTGGGAACTATCAGCCTTCAGCCGGGACGGACTGAGCCTTGAACAAGTGCCAGTCCCAATGGTGGAGGGCAGACGAGGTGCTCGTCAGGGTCAATGCGGTCGCACTCAATTATCGCGACCAGGACGTTATTGCCGGGCGAAGGGGCGCGTTCAACCTGCCAATCACCATTGGATCGGACATGTCTGGTACGGTTGTCGAAGCCGGCAAGTCAGTTGAAAACGTCGCTGTCGGAAATCGGGTGATCTCGACATTCTTTCCAGACTGGAAAGATGGTCGCCCTCTCGGGTCGGGTCGACATCCAAACTACCAATCCCTTGGCGGTCACTATCCGGGTGTCTTGAGCGAATACGTCTCTTTTCCGGGGGCATGGCTGACGAATGGCCCATCATCACTCGATGAGGTCGAAGCCAGCACGCTTCCTTGCGCGGGGCTCACCGCCTGGTACGCGCTCGAAGAACTCGGCCGAGTCGAGAAGGGTCAGACCGTCCTGATCGAGGGAACGGGCGGCGTCGCGATCTTCGCGCGCAGATCGCCAAGGCAAAAGGTGCGACCGTGATCCTCGTTTCCGGAAGCGACGAGAAGCTCGAACGGGCGAAGGCGCTTGGCCTTGCCGATTTCGTGATCAACCGAACGCGAGAGGACTGGGTCGGTAAAGTCTACGACATTACGTCGGACCGCGGCGTCGACCACATTCTCGAGATTGTGGGCGGTCCTCATCTGGCCAAGGCGCTCGAAGCCGTCACGCCGGGCGGCCGCATATCGATGATCGGCGTTTTGGAAGGCGGGCAATTGTCAGCCTCGGTTGGCCCGCTCCTTTTAAAGGGTCCTGTCATTCAGGGGATCGCCGTCGGCCATCGTCGCGCGCAGGAAAAGCTTGTGAGGGCGATCGACGACCTTCATATCAAGCCGATCATCGACGCCCGCTACGGCCTGGCGGATCTCCAGAACGCTTTGGACCACCTCACCCATGGTGCTTTCGGCAAGATCGTCGTCGACTTCTCTCTTTGATCGAACAACGGAAAAGGTGAACCATGTACCGTCGAGATTTCATGAAGACCACAGCGTTCTTCGGTGCCGCAGTAGCAGGCGCCGCTGCCATCGCATCGGGTGCCGACGCAACCAACGGCGTTGAACTGAACGAGCTGGGATCCCAAGGTAAGAGCATTGCGAGGCGGATCGGGCTGTGGGATTTGAACGAAACCCGCTGGACGAAACCGGGCGCCGAGCCTGAGACATCGACAGGGCTTGTGGCGGAACGCTTCATGATGGGTGCGCTGCTTCAGGAAATCATCCGGCCAGCGGACGATATCTCGCGACGGGCCGTGCAAAGAACCGATTTCCTGACGTTCGACCGCGTAGAAGCCCGATGGCAATATGTCTCGTTCGATATCCGGGATCCGGTCGGCCTGATGCCCGCCTGGAGCCGGAATGCTGGTGACGGTAAAACGATCGATCTGGATTTCTTCCCGATCGCCGCTTGGAGCGATGGCGGAAGTGCTGGGACCCTTATGCGAATGCGTCAGGTGACACGGTTCGATGGGCCGGACTCTGACAGCAAGGATCAATATTTCACCTTGGCCAACGGGGAAGGCATCGAATGGTTGGGGCATCGATATAGTTACAGTCGGCGTGGTTGAATCAGATCTGGCTGGCGTCTCCGGACCGAAGCCTTCACAACCCGAGAAAAGCTTTCGCCTCCTGTCGCGACAGCGTCTCCACATCACTTGAGCCTGGAGGCCATGTATGGGGGAAAACGGATCAATTCCGGATTTTCCAGATCTGCCTTCCGGAAATTAGGCGAGAACTCGAAGATCGATATGATGTTGAACCAACGTATAGCCCGAAGGTGGGCTGAATTGAGCTATCAGGCCCGGAACCGATCGAAAGCAGTGAGGCGTTTGGTTGGTGGATCGGCGTCTGGATAGCAGTAGATTTCGGCCCTGAGATAGCGGAGTTCATCATCGAATGCTTCTTCACCAACCTCGATCCACCAGGATTTGGGACGGCCGTCGCTTCCGTCGGACCAGCGATAGCCTCGCGCCTTCAGGTGGTCCTTCATATCGAACGGGCTGTTCTCAGCAAAGATCCGGACACGCGACCTCTGGCTTGCTTCATAGAGTTCGACAAAAGCGGTGGAAGCCGATCCCTCCACCTCGCGAGCCAGAACCTCCAGAAGAGCAAAGCAATCATCAACAGCACGATGACCATCATGGAAGTAGCCCGCCTGCCCGATCAGGTAGGCGAGCTTGGTCCCTTCATATCCCCGCGACGACCAGTCGATCTCGGAGTTGGAGCAAGCCCAGGCCTTGCCGGAAAACAGGTCAGAAAACGCCTCGCAAAAGGGCCGGTCGAAACCGGCATTGTGAGCGATCAGCAGATCGGCTGGCTCGATCAATGCCTGCAACGCTGCCATATCAATTGACTGCCCGGCGACCATGTCGTTGGTGATCCCGGTGAGCCTGGTGATCTCACTAGGAATGGAAATGCTCGGCTGCTGAAGTCCACCGTAGATGCCCGTCACGTCACCGAAATTTCCTGTCGCATCGAAGGTGAATGCGATCACGCCAATCTCAATGATCTCATGATTGCCAGCTTTGAGGCCCGTGGTCTCGGTGTCGAGAATGATGCCCTTGAGGGGGTACGCTGGCCGGGCGAATGGCGCAATTGCGCGTGGCACGAGTTTCGTGAGGATCCGATATCGACCAGTCTCCGACAGATGTCGGACCATGTCCTCTTCACTCATGGGGATGGCATGCTTGGCGGTTTCGGCAGATTCGGTGGTGCTTCGCGTGACCACATGGTCGCACGGAGCCTGCTCCGAAAACATGTCAAACTGTTCTGCCATTCCTGTTGTCAAAGCCCCACCGCCGATCTTCCACCTTCAAAACACGGCACGATCGGCAGATCAACCTTGTTGGTCGGGGCGCGATGCCAGCTAACCTGGCCAGCGAGGTTTGCAATCGCGAAGTTTCACACGGTGACCGCTCTTGGGTCGCCGGGCAGACCCATCCAACATAGGAAGGGCATACCAGCTGTAGCAGGAACTCCGAAAGCCGTTCGCCTCCCGCAAGACCGGTCAGGTCGATGGCTCGGAGTTCCGCTGGATGAGCGGGGAGAAAACTTTCGCCGCGGCGGCGTGATAGTCCGTGATAGCGACAGTAAGAGCAACCTGCATTCCAAGTTCCGTGTAGCGGCGGAAGACGTCCTTCGCGGACGATGGTGATGTGAGTTCGCGGCGGCGTTTATACCGATGATCCGTCATCAGGATGCAGCATTGATTGGACCACATCATCTACTGGACCCCATCATGGGAGGGCCGAGTGCCGATCCCGGAGAGAAGCGCGGGCCGCGAAACGATGTGAACGCTGCTAAGTGGAACGAACCAAATATGACTTGATAAGGACGACTGCTCAAGTAGAGCAGCGATTTCGGCTGGAATGCGCCACAAGTCGGTTACAGATTGCGGCACAACAAGCTCGCCTTAATCGGGCGATATATTCCCGGGTAGATTCCACTGACCCTCAGGTTCGCTCGTAGGGTTCTGTAATTTACAGTAACGTACTTCATCGACGGCTAATAATCTGAGACACTTTTGCAGCCGCAAGTGAGTGTAATGCATACGTCTGACGCATTGTTACCGAGTTTCAGCCCACGAGAGTGTATTTGAGCGCGGGAAAGTATCGGCCGCTTATCCGTTTTTGGTTATGCCAACAGGAGCATCGAACGATGAAAACGCGCGCCTATCTAGCGGCGTTCGCCGCAAGTTGTTTTTCGTGCTTTCCCGCTGCTGCACAGGATGTTTCGGGAGCCATTGGCTCGCCTAGCGCCACCGCGACTATCGATGGCCAGTCGCTCCCAGCCGCGCCCCCGGCGTTTGGCGGCACCATCAACCTGGACGCCAAGGACTCCACAGCGTGGTGGCCGCCCAAGGTAGTGCCGCCGAAAGGCGCACCAAACGTTCTGTTGATCATGACAGACGACGCCGGCTACGGCGTATCGGGCACCTTCGGCGGGGTCATTCCAACGCCTACGCTCGACCAGATCGCCGCGAATGGATTGCGCTTCACGCAATTCCACTCGACAGCTCTGTGTTCGCCAACCCGCGCGGCTCTGATTACGGGCCGCAACCACCATTCGGCGGGCTTCGGAGTGATTGCGGAGCAATCCACTGGTTTTCCAGGGTATGACGCGATCATTGGTCCGAACAACGGCACGATAGGGTCGATCCTCAAAGATCACGGCTACGCCACCTCCTGGCTCGGGAAGAACCACAATACCCCGACATACGCACTTTCCACCTCGGGACCGTTCGACCAATGGCCTTCAGGAATGGGCTTCGATTATTTTTATGGTTTTCAGGGTGGTGAATCCAATCAGTGGACGCCCTGGTTGTTTCGCAATCACGATCAGATCTACCCGTGGCTGGACAACCCGAACTATAACTTGGTCACCGGGATGGCAGATGACGCAATCGACTACCTTCGCAAGGTCAATGCCGCGACACCCGACAAGCCTTTCTTCATGTATTACGTTCCCGGCGCAACCCACGCTCCACACCATCCGACCAAAGAGTGGATCGATAAGTTCAAGGGTAAGTTCGACATGGGTTGGAATGCCATGCGCGACCAGATATTCGCCAATCAGAAGCGGCTCGGCGTCATTCCGGAAAACACCAAGTTAACGCCGTGGCCCGACGATCTTCCCCAATGGGACACGCTGTCGGCGGATGAGAAGAAGATGTTCGCCCGTCAAGCTGAGGTATATGCGGCTTACGTTGCGTACGCGGACTACGAGATTGGTCGGGTAGTTGATGAGGTGCGCAAACAGGGCAAACTCGACGACACTCTCATCATCTACATCGAGGGCGACAATGGCACGAGCGCCGAAGGAACGGCGATTGGCACTGCTTTCGATTTGGCGGCGATCCAGGCGATTTCAATGCCCGTAGCCGATCAGTTGAAATATTACGACGCTTGGGGCGATCCGACCACGGAGCCGCATATGTCGGTTGCCTGGTCCTGGGCTTTCGACACACCGTTCAAGTGGACCAAGCAGGTTGCTTCCCACTTCGGTGGCACCCGCCAGGGCATGGCGATGTCGTGGCCTGGTCATATCACTGACAAGGGTGGCATTCGCAGCCAGTTCCACCACGTGATCGACATCGTACCAACGATCCTGGAAGCGACTGGCATCCAAACTCCGCTCACGGTAAACGGCATCGCCCAAAAGCCCATCGAAGGCGTCAGCATGGCCTATACTTGGTCCAAAGGGGCGAAGGACGTGCCTTCAGCACGTACCACTCAGTATTTTGAAATGTTTGGCAATCGCGCGATCTATCACGACGGCTGGATAGCCTCGACTACGCCCCCAGCGGCGCCATGGCTGATGGGTCTTGGCAAGATGCCGGACGTGATGGATGGTTATAAATGGGAACTCTACAACCTCAACGAAGACTACTCGCAGTTCAATGATCTCGCCGCCAGTGAACCGGATAAATTGCGGGATATGCAGCAGCTTTTCCTCGTAGAGGCTGCCAAATATCAGGTGTTGCCGCTCGACAACTCCGTCATCGCGCGCTTGATCGCACCCCGCCCGAGCGCCACGGCCGGTCGGACGGAGTTCGTCTATTCTGGCGAAATCTCAGGACTGCCGCCAGCTTCGGCGCCCGATCCGCTAACTCGCTCCTACACGATCACGGCCAACATCGATGTTCCGCAAGGTGGCGGAGAAGGAATGCTTGCCACGCTCGGCGGCAGGTTTGGCGGCTACGGTCTGTACCTGCTCAAGGGCAAACCGATCTTTACATACAATATGCTTGCGCTGGAGCGCTTCCGGTGGGCCGGCGAGGAGGCGCTGACGCCAGGAGCGCACACCATCGTATTCGACTTCACATATGCGGGACCCGGTTACGGGAAGGGTGGCAAGGGCGTGCTTAGCGTCGATGGCGCTGTCGTTGCAGAGCAATCCATCCCGCATACCATGCCCTTCTTGGTCACCGTCGACGAATCCTTTGACGTGGGAGTTGATACCCGCAGCGGGGTCGATGACAACGACTATACCCTGCCGTTCCGCTTTACTGGCAAGATCGACAAGCTAACGGTGAAGGTTGGGGCGCCGCAGATCTAGGCGGCTCACTCGCCTAGTGTTTGTACGGCGGCATATCGCGAGCCCGTATTCAGCGTCTCTCGCGACCCGGCATTGAAGACCCAATGGAGAGCATCACCGACGCGCAAACTCGCTTTGGAACCGACGCACCTCGCTCGCGTGATGATTTGATGCGACAGGAGGTCCGCAATGGGCCGACTGCGGACGACCCTCTCGTCTTGTGTCATCTCAGAAAAGCTCGAAAAGAGCTTGACCTCGACGCGCCGATTAGAGAAGCGCCGGCAAAGCCGGAAACCGGGACCGACAGCCCCGGCACGCGGGTCCGCTTCCAAGCAGACGCGATCGCGTGAGCCTTGCCAGACTTTCCGCTCCCGCAAATCATTGCTATCCGATAGCACCGCCCGTCCGAACAAGCGTGGCGTCAGTTTTCAGGCTAGCGCGAATTGCGCCAGTGCGGAGGATAAGCGCGCTCGTAACACGGGAGCTGTTCGATCCTGGCAATCCATCGGGAGACTGCGGGATATGAGGATTGAAGATCGTCAAGTCCGAGTTGGAGCGAGACGGCATCTGCGCTTTTCCCGACGCGCGCAAGGAACTGGACGCATGGGATCGCCGTGAAATCCGCGGCAGACAGCTGGTTGCCCGCCAGGAACGGTTGGACGGTCAAGAGGCCCTCCATCCATCTTAACGCTGCATGCGATTGAAGCGCCGAGGCCCTGATCCCATCTGCGTTGGTGCCAGCTTGTCCCCTGATCAACGGGCGGGAGACCCCCTCGTCCATCGGGTCGCGGGCATAATTGATGAATTCAAGTATAAGCTGCCAGATTAGGCCTGCTTCCGAAGAGCTTTCCCCGAACAGTGCAGGATCCGGGAACTCACGCTCCAGATATGCCATGATGGCGACAGACTCGTGGACAACGAAGTCGCCGTTCGCAAGGGTGGGCACCTTACCGCGGGGATTCAGTGCAAGATATTGCGGCGTCTTACTTTCGCCCCTTGTCGGATCGAAGCGTTTGGAGACATAGGGAATTTTCTTGTACTCGAGCGCGAGCATTGTCCGCCAGGAATTGGGGCTACCGCTAACCCAGTAGAATTCATAGGCCATGGAGGTCATCCTTTGTTCGATAACTGGATGACGAAGATAGCTATTGGCGACCTGCGAAATAACGCGCGACGATGCGATAACTTTTATTCGCCGGCCGAATGAATTGGCCCGCTCCCAAACGGGCAAGAGGGTGACCTGTTGCAATATCCGGTGGGTTCGGAGCATTGTCGCAGGCACTCGTACGCCGGCTCCTTTCAGAAGTTCTTCAACAACTGCTGTAAATAGTCGACGAACGCTCGCGCGGCAGGCTTTGCGGCCTGTCCGCTTGGAAAGAGAGCGTGGCTCTCAATCTCAGCCATTTCCCATCCCGGCAGGAGGCGAACGAGCTCACCATTACCGATGTAACCGCGAAGAGAGGGGTAACTCGCGACGACCATGCCGAGACCCGCGAGACCTGCATTAATGCCGACTTCGCTACCGGTGATCGTCAAGTCTCCCGCCGGCCTGATGGTGACCTGCTCGTCTCCCCTGTTGAACGTCCACTCGGAATTCGCGGCTGGCCCAGCAAGAATTGCACGATGATTAGCCATGTCGCCCGGTGTGTTTGGCGCGCCGTGTTTTTCGAGATAGCGGGGAGCCGCCGCGAGTATGAGCCGCCATCGTCCAAGCGGCCGGGCAATGGCCGTCGAATCCGCGAGCTTGCCAAAACGGATCGCAACATCGACGCCTTCCGCGATCAGGTCCTGCCGCTGGTCTTCAATGATCAGTTCTACCTTGAGAGAGGGATGAAGCGCCATGAACTCCGGAAGGCTCGGCACGATGACCTGGGACGCAAAGATCGATGACGATGCGACCCTGATGCGGCCGCGCAGTTCCCCATTACCGCGCACGTCGTGCTCTGCCTGGTCCAGTGTGTCCAGCGCAGCCTGCACGCTTGCGAGATAGTCTCTGCCCGCATCCGTCAACGTCACCGATCGCGTGGTCCGGACGAGCAGCGTCGCACCGAGCTGTTCTTCGAGAACAGAGATCAGACGCGACGCCGTTGGCTGCGAAATCTTCATGTCCTTGGCGGCACGGGAAAAGCTTCCGGCGTGCGCAACGCGGACAAATAATCTCAAAGCTGCAAGTTGGTCACCCATCCACATGGACGATAGTTTCCCCGCATCACATAAGCAACTGCAGAGGAGCGGAGGCGCACGCATCGAAGGACGTCGACGCGGGCGCCCGGCATCAAACCTGTGCCCAGCCGCCGTCGACAGTCAGTTCGATCCCGGTCACATAGGCGCTATCGTCCGAAGCCAGGAACAAAGCAGGTCCCGCGATCTCGTCGCCCGTCCCCATCCGACCGAGCGGGATCAACGGGATGACATGACCGTTGATTCCATCAACCTGTTCGGCGCTCAGTCCGGACTTTCGCAGGATGTCGGTTGCAATATGACCCGGTGCCAGCGCATTGACGCGGATGCCACGTGCCTTCAGATCAGTCGTCCAGGTCCGGGCCAGCGAACGCAGCGCGGCTTTCGTCGCCGAGTATACGCTGAAGTTCGGCAGTCCCTTCGAGCCCGCGATCGAGGTGTTCAATATGATCGAGCCACCATTGGGGACCAGCGGAAGAAGCTTCTGCACCGTAAAGAACGTCCCCTTGAAGTTCGTATCGACGGTCGTGTCAAAATCGTCCTCGGTCACTTCTTCGAGCGGCACGAGCTTTCCGCCCCCGGCATTGGCAAAGATGACGTCGACGCGGCCATACTTGTCCTTGAGATGATCGCGAAGGCGGATGATGTCTTCGAGCTTGGAGACGTCGCCTTGGACGAAGTCTGCACCGATCTCGCGGGCGGCCGCCTCAACCGTCGAGCGATTGCGGCCGGTGATGACGACCTTAGCGCCTTCCTTGATAAAGAGGCGGGCGGTGTCGAGACCCATTCCGGTACTGCCGCCAGTGACGAGGGCGACCTTGTTGTCGAGCTTACCCATATTCGTTTCCTTTCAGGTTTTCACGGCCGCCAGTGCGGCTCGTGCTCCAGAGATACGAAGGGTGACGGTCTCCAATTAGACGGCAAAGTTGGATATGATTTATCAGCCCGCTGAATAGATCCGAACGGCAATTAAATATGAAAAAGACCCTGCGGACGATCCCGCAGGGTCTTATGGACATCTGGTGCTGCCGAGTTCTGGCTAGTGAAACGGTACCCAAAGCGTCCTGATCTCGACGTTGAGCAATCCGGACCGGACACCGGGATCATCCGTTCCGAGACGGGTGCCTTCTGCCAGATTTGCAGCCCTGAAAATCGTGAGCCCTCCGTCCTCGAGCTTTCCGGACAGACCACCCTCTTCCTTCATGAAAGGCCCGCTCAGGATGACCTTGCCCTCGTCGTGGAGCGTGCTGACGTAGTTCACATGATCCATAAATCCAGGCTGTTCGTTATAGGGCGTGCCCTCGATCCAATTCCGGCCGGGCGTCTGGAATACGACGTAGTAATGGGGTCCGTTCTGATCGATCATTGACGTTCTCCTTGTTGCGTATCCGTGTTTCCCGGATCCAATGGAGAAAACCTAAGGCTTGGGCGCCGAGGCCGGTAGCGGCTGAATTCGAATAACATTGATCCACCGATTGACTGAATTGTCCTCACCTTGGTCGGGAAAGCAGTTTGACGGCGTCGGCTGTGCGAGATCGCAGTTTCATCGGTCTTGACGGAGCCGAACTGACACCCGCCCCCAAGATTTCCCAACCACGTGAATTTGTTTGGGTCAGCGATCAACTCTAAGAAGTTTTTTACTACGACCGGTGGATAGCTGACGTTCGCAGACGCGGTCAGCGTGACCGCTTCCGGCATGGATGTCAAAGAATGTTGGCGGAGCTCTCGAAAGCCGCCGTTAATTGGCTCGATTTCTCACGGAGCTTTGCAAGGTAATCCCGCAACAAACTCGCCCGCCGGGGACGAAAACTGGCACCGTTGCTGGAAAGGCTCTCGATCCGGTCGACCCTGAACATCCGGAAGTCATCACGCAGGCAACACCAGGCCAGAACCGTCAAGACGTGATCGCTGTACATGATGGCAAGCGGGCGGATGATGCGCTCGCTGGCGGTACCCACTTGATCACGATAGCCGATCTCGATTTCCTGTTCTTTCCAACACGCCTGCCGTATCGCTTGCAGATGCGCATTCGCGCCGTAGCGGCCGTTTGGCCGATAGACATGGGATATGGAATGCAGCAATTGCTGCTCGCGATCGTTCGGCAAGGTTGCGGCGACCTTGGCGAGCACTGCCTCGGCGGCACGCGCCAGATCCGGGTCGCCCATGTGGCGCACTTCGGCCAAGCCCACGGTAATCGCCTCGATTTCCAGACGATCGAATGTTTGCGGCGGCAGAGCATAGTCCTCGATCAATCGATAGCCATAGCCGCGTTCTCCCTCGATGCGAGCGCCCGACAGCCGCAACAGTTCGATATCGCGGTAGATTGATCGAACGGACACCCCGCGTTCGACCGCCAGGCGTGACGCCGTGATCGGGGGTACCATTACGCGCATAAGCTCAAGTAGGCGCAGCAATCTATCGGGTCCGCTCGACGTCCAACTGCCGTGAAGTGTCAGTTGGGTCTAACTATACCCGTTTCATCGATTTCACATAGGCATCGAGCATCCTGCGGAGATATTTTAGAAAGAGAGTGAACCATGGTTTTCGGCGCCTTTGCCCAGATCAGTCTCTGGGGCGTTCTTGCGGCCGCCGCGTTCGGCTTCGTGTTCGGGGGAGTTTATTTTGGCGCCCTGGTACCCAGATATTACGCAATGGCGCTGGGACGTGAGGCCATGCCGGTGGCGAAGCTGGACATGCTGACGACTATTGGCCCGTTTCGTATGCAACATCGTGATGATCGTCACGACGGCTGCAATCATGCGCATGATCGGCCTTCCATCGCTTACCGATGCCCTGTCGCTCGGGCTCGTGATCGGCGTCGGTTATCTCCTGGCGATGTGTATGACGATCGCAATCAATCCCAATTTCCCCAGGCCGTTCTACTAAACGATGGTGAATGCGCCTATTTCCTGGTCAACATGTTGGTAACGAGCGCCGTGCTGTTCCTGCTGCAGTAGGCCAATTCTGCACGCGAGCTCAGATGATGTGGGAGCTTCAAGGTGCCGAAACTCCCGCTGGCGTGGTTTTATAATCCCTCGCCCCGCCCAAGGAAAAGCGCGAAACGAGCTTGACCTCACCCCTCCCTCAATGGCCCTCTTTAATTGTGAGGGTAGAAGCACGTTGGCGGTCGTGCCGACAGCGACTGTTCAGTTCAAGGAAGACAGCGTTTCCTCCAGCTGCTTCTCACCCTCACGGGTTTGCGCTCCTGCCTTCAGGGCGGCGAGAGTGAGTGTAGTTGCTATCGGCGCGGCAAAAGTCTGGCCAAGCAGTTCATTGTTGACCCGCAGTGCTTGCGTCAAATCTTTGGAACTTGCATCGATCGCTTGTTTGGCTGCGCGGACCATTCCAGGGGGCCGTGACGCGATTGCCTTTGCCAGATCGTCGACAAACGCATCAAGCTTTTCCGGAGGAAGTGCCCGGTTTATCCAGCCATAACGCTCAGCCAGGTCTGCGTCGAACAATTCCGCACCCACGGTAATTTCCAGGCTGCGGGCCCGCCCAACAAGCTGGGGAAGATAGGCTGTCCCACCCGAACCAGGAATGATGCCAATCAACGCCTCCATCTGGGCAATGCCACCAATCCCCCTGGCAGCGAAGCGCATATCGAGCGCCGACAGGAATTCTGCGCCGCCACCCCGTGCATAGCCGGCGAGCTTGCCGATCGTGATCTGGGGCAGACCGCGAAGCCTCTCGTGCAGCCGCATCATCGGATTGAGCCCCTCGGTCCCCGCATCGCCAAGCTGAAGCGACATGAGCGCTTCGGGCTGTTTCACGAAATTCATATCGCCATGGATGATGAAGAAGTCCGGGTCGGCGCTCTGAAAGACGATCACCGTCAGCGTGTCGTCCTTGGCAGCATGCCCGGCGAAATCGTTGATCTCCGTCATCAGGCGTGCATCGAGGATGTTGAGAGGGGGATTGTTGATCGTCACCCACGCGGCGGCGCCTTCGCGGTGGACGTGAATGGTCTCATATTTTGGGGCGGACATTTCAAACTCCTTTTCATGTCAAGCGCCCTTGGGTATAATCTGTATACTAGCAGTCAATTACGCACCTTGATGCTACCTGGTAGCCTGGAGTATCCCATGCAGACCCTTCCGCTTGAATCTGCGAATGAAAATCTCGTCGAGGACCGACTGTTGCTCGATGAGATCGCCAGCAAATGGACTATTCTGGTGCTGGGTGCGCTTTGTGATGGCCCATTGCGTTTCAATGAATTGAAACGAAGGCTGGACGGCGTCACGCAGAAGGCGCTGACGCAGTGCCTCAGGCGCCTGGAGGCCAATGGAATTATCGAACGGCGCATTATCAGCCTCTCGCCGATCGCTGTTGCCTATGAAATTTCTAAATTGGGTCGCACTTTGGAGGCACCGCTTCGGGCGCTCCACACCTGGACCGTACAACATCGTGCCGACGTGATGCAGGCTCGTGAACGCTACAAGGCCGACTGAAGGATCAATCATTCACCTGCAGATCGGGTACCTCCAACGGTGCTACGCGTGGTCGTGTTGTTAAGCACAGCGATTGCGCACGTCTGAACCTTACACAATCACGTTTCGCCTTGACCCAATACCCGGCCTGCACAAAGAAGCTCGGCGGCCCGCGTATGCTGGCCGCCGAGCTTCACATAAATCTCTTCATCAAATTGGCTGAGTGACCCCTCCGATCAAGATCGGAAGGCCATGCATCTTCCGAACGAGATCAGCTGCCCGCTCGCCGATGACGACGCAAGGCGCCATCGTGTTGCCGGTGGTGATACGTGGCATGATCGAGGAATCTGCGATGCGAAGACCATCGATTCCATACACCTTGAGCTCGTTGTCGACCACCGACATGCTGTCGCGCCCCATCTTGGCCGTGCAGGATTGGTGCCAATAGGTGACCGCTGAACGGCGGATAAAGTCGATCATCCCTGATCTGTCGCGCGCGCCCGGAGCCGCCTCACCTGTCACCAGCGACGCGAAGGTATCGCTGTTTCCGAGTTCGCGACACAACTCCACTGCGGCCAGGGCGGCTGCCATGTCCTCCGGGGAGCTGAGAGAATTCGGTTCGATCAGGATAGGGTCATTCATATTGGGGCCGGAGAGCCGCAATCGACCGCGGCTTTTTGGCTGGGCAAGACCGTTAAACATCGTCCAGCCATGTTCTGGCGTTTCGAGACCCGTCTCCACCGGTGACGGCACCGCGAACTCCAGCTGGCACTGAAGAATGTCCGGCTGCGCAAGTCGCGAGTCGCTTTTCCAGTAGAGTTTTGCTTCGCATCCGCTTCCACCCACGGCTTCTGGTTTTCGATATGCCCAGGTGCAGCCGAATGCGAGGTGATCCTGATGATTGCGCCCAACGCCAGGCAAGTGTTGCACCACGGGGATGCCGTGGGCTTGCAGCTCGTCTTCCGGACCTATGCCCGACTGCATCAACACTTTCGGGGTGTTGATCGCGCCGAGCGACAGGACCGTCTCACAGCGCGCCGTGAACTGACGCCGCTGATCTTTGACGAGAACCTCGACCCCGGTCACACGCTTGCCCTCGAAGATAAGGCGCGTGACCAGCGCGTCGGTCAGCACGGTAAGGTTCGGGCGCGACATGAGCGGGCGGACATAGGAGCCAAAGACCGACTCCCGCTTGCCATCCCGGATCCGAAGTTCAGCGATAGACGCGCCACCCGGGCCCTCCATCATTTCGCCGTTCGGGCTATCGTAGACGGGAATGCCGATAGTGGATGCGGCCTTTAACAAGGCCTCTGCGATCGGTTGTGGCGCCTGCGGCTGCGCGACGTAGGCCGGTCCTCCTACGCCGCGACGCGTTGGGTCCGGAGCGCCCTGCCAATCTTCGATCCGGCGATAGTAGCCGAGGATAGACTGATAGCCCCACGCGTCATCGCCAGCTTCGGCGGCAAAGTGGTCCCAATCTCCCTTGTGTCCTCTGGCCCACACCATGACATTGATGCTCGAACCGCCACCGAGCCCTTTGCCCATGCTGAGAGGAAGACGTCGACCGTTCAGGCCAGGTGCCGGTTGCCCGACAAAACCCCAGTCCCGGATCGAGCCGAGATTGAGCGGCCACTGCGCTGGCTTCGTAACGGTCTCAGCCGCATCGTCTCCGCCTGCTTCAAGCAGTAGGACGCTTGCGTTCCCATCCTCTGCCAGTCGGGCGGCAACAACCGAGCCGCTGGACCCGGCGCCGCAGACGATGAAGTCGAAAACATCACCGACCTCGCTCTGAGGAAGGTGCGGATTTTCGGATGCATTTTGGTCATGAGTATTCAGATTCACGTGACTACCTCCGTGAATGATTTGGGGAAATTGCGGGTGGTGTAGGGTTCCCAGAGGGCGAAGCCGCGCAATGGATCTCAGCCAAAGATCGTGGCCTTTGCGTGCCCGCTCTTACCCTACCGCGCCTGTTTTGACAGACCTTGAAGGTCGTCATCGGGGCAGCGTGGAATGTCCCTATGACGCGGTATGCATCATTTCTACTTTCCCGAAACGGCCTTGGCAGCCGCATCAATGGTGTCCGCGACGACCGTCGGCTGTGTCATGAACAGGGCGTGGCTTGCCGACACCTTGGTGATCTTCGCCTTGATGCGCTCTGCCATGTGGATAAGCATGGCCTGATCGAATGCCTTGTCTTCGGTTGCGATCACAGCCCAGCTGGGCTTGGTGCGCCAGGCAGCGTTTTGGAGCTTGGTGCCGAACGCCGACATATTGATTGGCACCTGTGAAGCGCTCATGAACGCGGCCTCGGCATCGCTGACGTCATGCGCGAAACCGGCCTTGAACTTTGCGGGGCTGACATATCCAAAACCATCCTTGGTGGTCTCGATGACGAACTCAGATGCAGGAGCAAACCCCTGATACTGCTGGGCCGTCGTCTCGCCGGCATCCGGGGAGAGCGCAGAGACATAGACGAGGCCCGCAACCTTCGGATCGATGCCAGCTTCCGTGATAACCGTGCCGCCCCAGGAATGCCCGACGAGAATGACCGGACCATCCTGACGTTCCAGCGCACGTCTGGTGGCGGCAACGTCATCTGCCAGAGAGGTCAGGGGGTTCTGGACAATGGTGACGCGATAGCCGCGCTTCGTGAGATTGTCGTAAACACTCCTCCAGCCCGAGCCGTCGGCAAAGGCGCCGTGGACGAGCACGACGTTCTTTACGGACTGGTTCTGAGGAATGGTGTCAGCAGCGTTCGCCGGCAGTGCGCCCGACAACGCGGTAGCGACTGCGATCGCGGCAACGGTGGTTGTGGACTTGCGTGTCATGGTCATCTCCTTCGTTTCTATACGATAACTATTATCGCGATAACTATAAGTTTTCATATCTTGAGGTGCGCGTCAACATGAATCTTATCGCGATATTGGTTTTCGTGATAAGTTGGATTATATGGATGTCTACAGGAGTTCAAAATGACCCAACGCCGTAACGACCCCCCGCCCCTACGCGACCAGCTGTGCTACGCAATTTACACCGCCGGCATTGCTATTCAGCGCGCTTATAAGCCCCTTCTCGACGAGCTGGGGCTGACCTATCCGCAATATCTCGTCCTGAACGTTCTTTGGGCGCAAGACGAGCAGACCGTGGTGTCCATCGCAGATCAGCTTGCCCTGGAATCCAGCACGCTGACCCCGCTTTTAAAGCGTCTTGAATCAGCCGGACACTTAAGTCGGACGCGCAATCTGAAAAACGAACGGCAGGTATTGGTGGCGCTGACAAACCAGGGTCGTGCGTTGCAGCACAGGGCGGGCTGCCTCAGCGATGCCTTGCTTGGAGCCTCGACCCAGACACCACCGGAACTCGCTGCTTTGAACCGCGATGTTCGGCATCTTCGTGACGCGATTTACTCCCAGATCGGCGGGTGGGACGCACCCGCCTGATCTGCAATCGGGCTAGATCGCCGCTTGCTCAAGCGGTCGGAATAGTCCCCGCCTTTGCGCAATGCGATGTTCCCTATCAGTTGACCAATGGCCAAGTGGCAGATGCGACCCAGGTCATGGGAGATGTCAACGCGCTTGTGGACTGCATCGAGGACGCGGTACCCGCCGGTTCTCAAAATGCTATCCAGGTCAATGGCGGCAACGGTGGCTTTCTCGCCGTTGGGGCCCTTGCCAATGGCCAACTTCTGATCGGATCGTCCGGTAATCCGCCGCAAGCCGCCAACCTGACAGCCGGCCCTGGGATAACGATCACCAATACCGCAGGCGGAATCACACTCTCGTCCGCCGGCGCGCCGGGCGGTGGCCCGGGCTCAATCCAGTTCAACAGCGCCGGCAGCTTCGGAGGCCTGCAGCTCACCGACGGCATGATCGTCATCGGTTCCGGGGCAACTTTCAGCGCAACCGCCAAGTCCTCGAACGTTCTTTTGACTGACAGCAATACTCCTGTTGGTGGCGCCGTAAGGGGTGTGACCGCGATCGTCTCGAACCCGCAATCTATTCCATTTTCGTTGCAGGCAATCGTTCCCGATCTCGTTCCTGGTACGCCGTACTGGTTCGATATTGGGCTCGCAGCGATTGGAGGCGGAACGGCCAGTGTGGAGAACATCAGTCTCACAGCAGGAGAAATGTAATGCCTCATAAGGACCTCGATTCCGGATTTCTTGCCTGTGACGTACCACGAAAACATGACCGTTGAGGACTTCTGACGAGTTCGACGAATGGTCGGAGGTGAACGTGCCTGAGAAGAGGCTCAACGATACGGCGTCAGCTACGTCCGCTGTAGATGCTGCTTCTGAGATACGCACATCGGTTTGGCGGACAACGCCGATGACAAGCGGTACCAACCTCGTTTTCGATACCAAAAGCCCACCTGCAAGGCTAGGTTGAGGCAAGCTCCGAGCGCTATACAGCAGGAACCGCACGGGGAGGATTGCAGTGACAACTATTGGAACAACTTCATATTGCAGTTCAGCCAATCGATACACTGGCTCTGACCGATCCACTGCTTCTGCCGCCATGGACGCTTATACCGACGGTCTGAATGACGAGACAAACGTCGGCGCTTCCAAGAATTCCGGGACTGTTATCGACGGCACGCCATCCATATCGGTGAATCGTCTGCAGGGAAAATTGAACCAGTTGTCGGACTCTGACTGGAAGAAGGCGGCGATCAACGTTTCGGAGCTACCTGAAGACCAGTACCAGAGCTTTATGGAGCAGGATCAACAACGTATTGCGGCCAACAAAAAATACCTCGAAAATCAGTACACTCAAACTTCCTTTCCGGACTATTCGAACGATCCGCGCATGAAGCCGTATGCAACGATCACGGTAGCAGGTCAGGTTGTTGCGACGATTGACAATCAAGGTGTCGTTTCTACGGACAGCAATGCGCTTGGCGATCGCATCAACAAACTTCTCACTGGCCTCAACGAGGATAGCGCCTCTAGCGGCCCTTCTGGCGCGCAGTACAGAGCGGACAAAATTGCCGAAATGCTGGGCGGCCGGATCGTCAAGGCGGGAACGGCAATGACCCAAAGCCACTATAATACGCTCGTCCCGTTTGAGCCGCCGACTTCAACAATTGACTATGACGCCATGAAGAACGATCCGCTTTACGAACAGCTGCAAAACATGTCTGCGAACTACGATAAGATCCAGAAGCAGCGGATTGAATATCTGGCGCAGTAAGCAGAATGAAGGCTTCGCGCTTCGATATCGGCAACATGAGATGATCTTTTTCCCGAATGATCCGTTGCACGGTGGCCACGGCGAATCCGCCACGTTCGACCTCACACGAATGGCGTCATCGCTCAAACTTATGGTGATGCTCGCGTCAGCGGATGCGATCTGCCTGTAATACAGAAACGACGCTCCCACGCCAGCCAGTGCGTGGCTAGCGAGACCAAAGCCACGACGAGGAGGCACGCCGGAAGCCAGAGCCAGGAACTGCTTTCAGCAACGTCGTTGATCATGGTGATCGGATTGTAGAGATCGGTGAAGAAGACCAGAAGGCACCAGACGGAAAACAACCATAGAACCATCGTGACGATGCTGCGGTGCCAGGGCCGGCGAGTGAGCGCCCGCGCCATGGCTGCATAATCCCACGCGGTAAGGGTATAGGTGATCTGGTAGTTAGGCTCGTCTGGCATTGAAATCCTCAGCGGCAGCACCGCAGGTCTAGCATAAATCCTGAAATGAGCGCTTCCTCCAAATCTCCAATGACATCGAGCCAGATTTCTGGCTGGTGAGGTAGGAAAGCCATCCACAATAGCGGGGAGAACACCAGCGCTTGCCGCTGGCTTTACGTTGTCGGCTGAGACCGTGCGGTGAGTTTATGTCCGTCCGGATCGCGAAGATAGGCGACGAAGGCCCCGTTCGGGCGCTCATTCGGCGGGCTCTCGATTGATATCCCGCCGTGCGTGGTGCCGGCCTCGTGCCACGCCAGAACATGCTCGCGGCTCACGGCGGCAATACCGATCGTCCCGCCGTTAGCAGCGGTCGCCGGCTTACCGTTGATCGGTTTCGTAATCATCAGTCGACCGCCTTCGTGGACATAGATCAGCCTGCCTCTCGCATCCATCTCGCCGGGCTTTCCGCCAAGTGCAGCGAACGTCGCGTCGTAGAACTCTCTTGACCGCTCCAGGTCGTTGCTGCCGATCATGACGTGGGTGAACATGTTTTCATCTCCAGTAAGTTACCCAAGGGCTCTGATCCGAGGTATCTGACCTGCCGTGGCCAAAAACGCCCGAATTGATAACTGACTTCCGTGAAGCCGCAAAGGTGAAGGTTTCAGACGTTGAAAGTGCTTCGGACGGCAGCATATGTTACGTTTTGAAATGACGTTTGGAGACCATGGGACAGTCATGAGGGTTATGCAGAAGCGGCATTTTCTCATCGGCGGCGCCGCACTGGCTCTTTCGGCAATATCAGGAGGTCAAGGCATGGCGGCATCGAGCGACCGGGTCGATGTCGAAGCACTTGCGGCCTTGCGGCCCGGCATGCCGGTCTCAGCCGTCGAAAGGGCCATGCAATCTGCCTGGCGCGCGCCCGCGCCGCATAAGGGCGGATTGATCGACATTCTGGAGCGAACTTACGGCGTCGTCGTGCGGATCGACCGCAACGGGCTGATCGGCGAGATCGAATTCAACTCCCGTTTCATGCATACTGTTGCCGGCGTCCCGATGGGCATATCACTCATCGACCTTCCCGGGGCCGTACCGGACATCCAGATCGGTGAAGAGAGCAAAGTGACCAAGGGTGCCCGTTTCGCAACAAAACGGCTGCCAGAGGGAATGCTCACCGCCCGTATTACGTTCGACACGGTCTACGGCATCAGCATTGCAAATCCCGATGCCCAATACAACGATCCGACCGCGCCGCCCTACCCGGCTGCAAGCGGCGCGGTTGGCGCGCCATTCTCGGACGTAAACCTCAAACTTGCGGTGATGTCATCGCTTCTCGATGCAAAGCTGCTCGATCTTGGCACGCCGGAACAGCTTGCGACCCATGTTCTGCGCCGACCCGTCGATCTGGAGAAGGATGGCTACGACCTAATTCCGGAAGCACTGGATTATCTGGCTCGGTATCCGCTGACCGACGACCTGCTAGCTTCCGTCGAGCGGATGGAGTTCGATGGCGGCGCGACGATCTATCCGTTTGCCTGGTACTTCTGGAGCGGAGAAGAAGGCGCTTTCGATATCAAGGATCTTTCCGGCATCCGCTTCTGCCCGAACCTCAAAAGCCTCTCAGTGATTTCGATGATGGACAAGGTCGACATCAAGGTCCTTGCCCCGCTCAAAAGATTGGAACGGGTCAGCATCAACGTCCCGTCCGAAAATATCGAGGCATTGCTCGATCTGCCGTCGCTCAAAGAGGCTGGCCGCTTTTCCCGCAACGCTGCTGCGGCACCTATATTGGAAAAGCTCGAGCAACGCGGCGTGCAGGTGGACTAGGTCAAACATTGCCCCAAAACCGAAAGGTCGAGCGCGCCGCTTGCAAAAACGACTGACCACGTTTGCTGGAGACTGAAATGCGCAAATTCCTCTTGCTGATGATCTCGGTACTCGGGATTTCAGTTGGGCAGGCTGGCGCGGAAGACGCGGGCAGCGTTGCAAAATTTCACAACGCCGTCCAATCGGGCGATATCAATGTTGTGAGAACTATGCTTGCAGGCAATCCGTCGTTGGCAACGTCTGTAGACGAGCACAAATTCCAGCCGATCCATCTTCTCGATATGGAGTGCAATGCAGAAATCCTTCACCTTCTTCTCGCCAATAGGGCCGACATCAACGCCAGAAATGATGAGGGAGTGACCCTTCTACATATCGTGACAGACCCTGATGCGGTCGACCTCCTGATTCGTAGGGGGGCTGATATCGAGGCGAAGGATGTCCGTGGGTGGACGCCGCTCATTGAACAGGCCAACAATCAAGATAACGGGCCTGATGTGGTCGCCGCCCTCCTTGCTCACAAGGGGCCCCATGGTGAAACCGCGCTTTCTTTCGCGCGCGAAACCGGCGACGAGGAATTTATAAAGGTGTTGGTTTCGGCTGGAGCGACGGACTAAGGGAACGGCCGTCTGCGACAAGGTCAAGCGATCCGCGATCGCGCGCCGTGCT
>NZ_JBFTSM010000025.1:0-76228 GCF_056400025.1 Rhizobium sp. 01L419 | reverse complement strand
GTCGAAGGTCGTGCCCTGGGGACGGGTGACTTCGACGTGCGGAATGTTCACGCCGACACCGGCGCCGAGATAGGGTGTCCAGCGACGGGCTGGATCCTTGAAGCGGTAGAGGCCGTTGACCGTCAGGAGGTTCAGGCCGTCGGTGAATTCGAAATGCGTCCAGCCCGGTGAACGGGCCATGGTTTCGTCGTCGGCATAGACCTTGTCATGGGTGTAATCGAGTGACACGCCCCAGTTCGGCAGGTTGAAATCGCCCAGCCACCAGGTGACGCGGCCGCCGTAATAGGGCGGGCTGCCGAAGGACTTGCCTTCCCAGCCCGCCCTAAAGGACGTGCCGTCGGAAACGTCGACATCGCTATGCGGCGCCGTCTGGTAACCGCCGTAGATAGAGAATTCCAGATCTTCAGCCGAAGCCGTGCCAGCCGCCGACGCAAGCGCGGAAAACGCAATGCCCGCCAGAAGCGCGGTGGAACGATGCAATGCATATGCCATCGAATATCCCCGAAGTACCAAAAGGCTATCAGTTCAATTCTCTGGCAGATTCATGTGTCACATTCTTAAAGGATAAAAAGGCGCATCGAGTGCGCCTTCATTTTTTGCCGAAAGTGTTGCTCAACCGCCAAACATGGTCCGCAGGATATCGACGCCCTTGTCCTGAAAGGCGACATTGCCCTGCTTGTTGCCGGGGCCAACGACGATGACCTTGGTGCCAACGGAAACTCGGCTGTAAAGATGCGAGACATCGTCATTCATCATACGGATGCAGCCGGAGGACATGTTGAGGCCGATCGTCCAGGGCTGGTTTGTGCCGTGAATGCGGAAGATCGTGTCGCGGCCGCCCTTGTAGAGATACATGGCGCGCGCACCGAGCGGATTGTCCGGGCCGCCGGGCTGGACGGCAGGAAGATTGTGGCCCTCGCGGGCCTCACGGGCGCGCATCTCTGCCGGCGGCGTCCAGTTCGGCCATTCGGCCATGCGTCCGACCGACACGACACCCGACCAGCCGAAGCCATCGCGGCCGACGCCGATACCATAGCGCGTGGCGCGGTTGTTGCCTTCTACGAGGTAGAGAAACTTGTTGTTGGTGTCGACGATGATGGTGCCGGGCTTTTCGCTGGTGGAAAGACGGACCACGCGCTTGCGGAACTGCTGCTTGATCTCGCGTGTCTGCTTGACGCCGCGCACGGCATCCGTTGCCGTCATGACCGGTTCAGCGCTGACGGTCACAACCGTACAGGACAACGCAACGGCCGCCGCCGCTGCGAGCCTTAGAAACTGCTTCATTTTCGATACCCTCTCCTTCAGAACCGCGTAGAGGCTAGTCAAATCGGTTTGAATTTCAAGTCGGAGAGATGGGGGACACGCTTTTTTGTAGGTCAGCGGGCGGCTGTTCTTGCCGTCCGCTGCCCATTATTTGCTCTTTACATCACGATGACGCGGGTGCCGACGTTGACGCGATCGTAAAGGTCAACCACATCTTCGTTGCGCATGCGGATGCAGCCGGAGGAGACGGCGCTGCCGATCGTCCAGGGCGCATTCGTGCCGTGAATGCGGTAGAGCGTTGATCCCAAATACATGGCGCGGGCGCCGAGCGGGTTTTCCGGGCCGCCATCCATGCGGGCGGGAAGATAGTGCCCCTTGGCGGCTTCCCGGCTCACCATTTCCGAGGGTGGCGTCCAGTCCGGCCACTCCGACTTGCGGGTGATCGTGTGGGCGCCCGCCCATTCGAAACCGGGTTTGCCGACGCCGACGCCGTAGCGGCGGGCCTTGCCGCCATTCATGACCAGGTAGAGGAAGCGGTTGTTGGTGTCGATCACGAGCGCCCCGGGCTTCTCCTTCGTATCGTAGTCGACGATCTGCGGCAGGAATTGCGGATCGACTTGCCCGCGGATGACGGGCACGCCGGGACGGATGGCCGAAACGGTCTGCGGTGCCGGCTGCGGTGCGCGCTGGATGTACGTCCGGCGCTGCTGGAAAAGGCCGCGCTGTTGTACGACGACCGGCCGCTGGTAGACGACGGGACGAACCGAACCGCCGCCGAGCTGGTTGATCCAGGGGGCGGTGAGATCGGGGCTCAACACCACGGGCGGACGGGAGGCGTAGCGGTCGTCTGCAAGGGCGGCCGTGGACAAAATGCCGAGTATGGCTGCGGCAAGGACAAGGGGTTTCATCATCGGACGAACTCTCTACAAATGACCGAAAATGCGCTGGCGGAATTGTCCGCCTGCGGTCATGCTGCCACCGCGTCCGCCAGCGAATGGTAAATGTAGATTCATTAAAAGACGAACGACCGGATAAACTTTTCGTCAGGGTTACCGTTCGGTTTGGAAAGAAGGTTTGCAAATGGTAAAGCCGGATTCGCAGGCGCAGAACGAGAAGAAAATATGAGCGAAACCGGCATCATCATCGGCGGGGACGGCAAAAGCCGCTGCCACTGGCATGCGAATCTGCCCGATTACCTGCTCTACCACGATGAGGAGTGGGGCAGGCCGGTCACCGATGACATCAGGCTCTTCGAGAAGATCTGCCTCGAAGGTTTCCAGTCCGGCCTTTCCTGGCTGACGATCCTGCGCAAGCGCGAGAATTTCCGCGCCGCTTTCGCCGGCTTCGATTTCGAGAAGGTGGCGCGCTTCGGCGATGAGGATATCGCCCGCTGCCTCGCCGATGCCGGCATCATCCGCCATCGCGGCAAGATCGTCTCGACCATCAACAATGCGCGCCGCGCAATCGATCTGAGGAGCGAATTCGGTTCACTCGCCCGTTATTTCTGGAGCTACGAGCCGCGCCCCGAGGATCGGCCCGCAGTCGTCGACCGCGAGCACGTCGTCGCCAATCCGACGACGGCCACGTCGGTGCGGATTTCCAAAGATTTGAAGAAGCGCGGCTGGACCTTTGTCGGGCCGACCACAGTTTATGCTTTCATGCAGGCAATGGGTCTCGTCAACGATCATCTCGACGGCTGCTTCTGCCGCCCGGAAGTGGAGGCGATGCGCGCAGCATTGGTGCGCCCATGAAGTCGATTGTTAAATTCGCCGCAGCTCTTTTTCTGTCTGCCTCCGCAGCCCTTGCGCAGACGCCACAACTCGATCCCGGCGAGAAAATCGAAAAGCTGCAGTTCCCCGCCGTGACCATGCAGTTGAAGGGTTGGACCAAGTTCGGCAACAGCTACGTCTATACTCTGCCGGTGCGCGCCGGCCAGCATGTGAAAATCAGCTTCGAGACGAAGAGCAAATATGCCTTTCTCGCGATCTTCGACCTGTCGAAGCCGGACGACGAGGCGTTTTTCGGCACCGATGAGGACGGCACGAGCTACGAGACAACGGTCAAGGAAAACGCCACTTGGCTGCTGCGTCCCTATTATTCCAAGGTATCCCCGCGCCGCGGGCTGGGCGCGCCCTATAGTATCCTTATCGAGCCGCTTGCCGCAGCACCCCAGCCGACGCAACCGGCGCCTGCCCAGGAGCAGCCGTCGCTCTTTCCTAAGCGGAAATAGGCCAGAGCAATTCCAGCAAAACTGTGCAACGGTCTTGCGTCCGGAATTGCGCAAAAACAAAGAGATCCTTTAGCCTAACCCGTCGATCAGCCCGTGCAATTCGCCGAGATGGCCGATCTTGCGGAAGCGTGGCGCATCTTTCGGTTCCTCCACCCGCTCCAGCACCCAGGTGAGTTCATGGGGCACGAAAACCCCGTAGCTGCCGGCGGCAATGGCCGGGACGATATCGGACTTCAGCGAATTACCGACCATCATTGCCCG
Source organism: Rhizobium sp. 01L419 (assembly GCF_056400025.1). Lineage (NCBI taxonomy): Bacteria > Pseudomonadati > Pseudomonadota > Alphaproteobacteria > Hyphomicrobiales > Rhizobiaceae > Rhizobium > Rhizobium sp. 01L419. The sequence goes on along the minus strand of NZ_JBFTSM010000025.1, from coordinate 72,474 downwards.
CTCCGGCCCGTCGCCGCACTTGGAGAAGATGCGCCGATAGGTGACGGCCGTCTTGTCCGACACGATCTCGACCGTATCGAAGTAATCACCGAGTCCCGACTGGGCAAGCTTGCGCTCCTGGTCGAAGAGGTCGCCCTTGGTGATCAGCACCAGCAGATATTTTCCGGCCAGCGTCTCCAGCGTGTCACGCACATATGGCAGGGTTTCTACCGGATGGGACAGAAGGTCGCGTCCGGTATCAAGGATCTTGGCAATCACGCTTGCCGGTACCTTGCCTTCGGTGATCTCGATCGCCGTTTCGATCATCGACAGCGTAAAGCCTTTGATGCCGAAACCGTAATGCGCGAGATTGCGTTTCTCCGCGTCGAGCAGCCGTTCGGAAATCCTCGATCCTTCGGCAAAATCGGCGAGAAGCCTGGCAAAATGCTCTTCCGTGAGCCGGTAATATTGTTCGTTCTGCCAGAGCGTGTCATCGGCATCGAAACCGATCGTGGTCAATGGTCGGGCGGTCATATGCACACCTCTTGAAATACGCCCTGTCTCTATAGGGCGGGCAATCTATTCCCCGCCTGTGTCGAGACAAGGGCGTCTCAACAGAGGCCGTGTTCCGTTGAAAAACGCCGGGCCGCGACCTACATCAAGAATGCCTCACCTTGCAGCCAGCTCCGGCTGTGCCTGTCATGCGCAGGCCAATAATCAAAAAATACAGTTCAGCAGTCCGCAAGCCCCTATTGCGGCAGACACAAGGGAATTTCTCGACATGCGTTATAATCAACTCGGAAATACCGGACTTTTCGTATCTGAAATCTGCCTCGGCACCATGACCTTCGGTGAAGCCAGAGAAGGCACCATGTGGGGCGCCATCGCCGATGTCGACCAGAAGGCAGCCGATGAGATCGTTCAGCGCTCGCTCGATGCCGGCGTCAATTTCATCGATACCGCGGACGTCTATTCATCAGGCGAATCCGAGCGCCTGCTCGGCCAGGCGCTGAAGAACCTTGGCGTACCGCGCAAGGATGTCGTCATCGCCACCAAGGTTTATGGCGTCATGGGGGACAAGCCGAACGATCGCGGCGCCTCGCGCGGCCATATCATGGATTCCGTCGAAGCCAGCCTGAAGCGGCTGCAGACGGATCACATCGATCTCTACCAGATCCATGCCACCGATCCGGTCACGCCGATCGACGAGACGCTGCGCGCGCTCGATGATCTCGTTGCCCGCGGCATGGTGCGCTATGTCGGCGTTTCCAACTGGCAGGCCTGGCGCATCGCCAAGGCGCTGGGCATTTCCGAGCGCAAGGATTATGCCCGTTTTGAGACCGTGCAGGCCTATTATTCGATCGCCGGCCGTGATCTCGAACGTGATATCGTGCCGCTGCTGCAGGAAGAAAAGCTCGGCCTCATGGTCTGGTCGCCGCTCGCCGGCGGCCTGTTGTCGGGCAAGTATGGTCCGGGCGCACCGGGCAATGGCGAAGGCCGTCGCGCCAGCTTCGACTTTCCGCCCGTCGATAAGGACCGCGCCTGGGCCTGTGTCGCCGTCATGCGCGAGATTGCCGAAAAGCATGGCGTGAGCGTCGCCACCGTGGCGCTCGGCTATATCCTCGCCAAGCCCTTCGTGACGACCGTCATCATCGGCGCCAAGCGTGTCGAACAGCTCGACCAGAACCTCGCCGCCGTCAAGCTGAAGCTCGATGCCGACGATATCAAGCGGCTCGATGAGGTAAGCGCACTGGCCCCGGAATACCCGGGCTGGATGCTTTCCCGCCAGGCCGCCGGGCGCCGCCCGGCCGATTTCGAGCCCAAAGCCTGATCAAGCAAAGGCCTGATTGAAAAGAGCCGCCGTTCCGACGGCGGCCCTCTTGTTCTTTGCTGCCGGCTTACTTGGCGTGCGCCTTCAGCCAGGCATTCATCTCGGCGATTTCAGCTTCCTGCGCCTTGATGACACCCTCCGCAAGCTTGCGGATCTCAGGATCTTTTCCGTATTGCAGCTCGATCTTCGCCATGTCGATTGCTCCCTGATGGTGTGGGATCATGCTGCGGACGAAATCCACATCGGTGTCGCCGCTCAATTTGATCATCATATCCTTGTGCATCCTGTCATTAGCCTCGGTGAAGGCTTGGCTGGATGGGCCGTGGCCGCCCATGTGCTTGGACATGTCCATGATCGGCATGTCCTCGGCAAAGGCTGGGGCGGCAAAGCCGATGATTGCGGAAAGGGCGATGATTTTCAGAGACATGAGAGTTCCTTCCTCTGTCTGACGATAGGTTGGTGCAGCAGCCTATGGCTGCGGTTCTGCCAAGGGGTTTGTCAGATGAAGCGGGGAGGCGGCGCCTGCGGGGCGGGTCTGTTGTCTCTCAATGCCCGGTCGAGGGCCGGAGCAGGATAGGCGAAAACATGCTTGCCCCCATCGGGTATCATTGCAGTTGCGGGGAGCACCACGCAGGCGGCGCAGAGCGGCATATGCGCGATGCCCGTGGAGCAAGGGTCTTTCGCTGAATCGCCCTTGGCCGCCATGTCAGGCATAGCCATGCCCTCCATGTGATGATGCGCCGTGCTGCTGTCGGCTTGAACCGACATGTTCATCGATGCGCAGGTTGGACAGCCTGCCCACGCCGACATGGTGCTGTAGACCAGCCAGCCGAAGAACATCGTGATGAGAGCCAAAGCGCGCATGGAAAAAACATAGGCAAGCGCAGGCGAAAAGCCAAGTGGTTCACCAGGCTGCGATCACCTTGTGAACGATCTCGTAGTCGCGGCTTTCCTCTCCAAACGGTGCGACCGGCCAGTCCCAGCTGGCCTTTGCCTCGGGCGGCGCGATACCGTGGAGCAGGTCTGCTTCCTCTTGCATCCTGCCGGTGCGGTCGATGACCACGTAGGAAATGTCGGTCACAAGGCAGCTGCGGCAAGGCAAGGCCGCTAGCCCCTGCATATGCGCGGCGATCAGCCGTTCGACGGTATCAGCAGGCATCCCGGATGATGCTTCTGTCTCGTATCGCCGTTTGACGCCGCGCCCGATCTGCGACAGCAGGTTGGCGGAAACGACGAAATCGAGATAGGGCACGCCACGCAAGAATCCGAGTGGTTCCGGATTCTCACCTTTCTTGAGATCATCGTAGCCGGAAACGTCGCGTTCGATCAGCCGAACGTTCCGGTAGCGCTTGCCCCTCAGCCGTAGGCGCACGGATGCCAGATGCACGAGATCGACGAGAACGACCGTATCGAAACTGTCAGCCAGGTCCTCGATCGGCACATCCCGGAGCAGCCCGGAACCGAGCACGACGGCCGTCCGCCGCTGTGAAAAACCGCTGATGGCGGCGCGAACGGCGTTCTTGCTATTCTCTTCATGCGCCGCCCAGTCCCTGCTACAGCGGCCGGCGCGGGACCACAGATTGACCGAATAACGGACGAAACGGCGATACCCTCTGCCCGTGAGCGTGGCCGTGGCGAGATACTGAAGCGCTTCCGCGATCATGGCGATATCCTGATGTCTGGTCCTTTCCTCATCGATCAATCGATTCTGGTCGCCATATCAAGACCCTTCACCCTTGCCGCTACCCGCCCAATCCGCTAGGAAACCGCCACTGTCACATATGTGGAATTTCCCCGAAATGAACGACAAGCAGAAGAAACCCCAAAAGCTCAAGGCCCGCCTTCCGCGCGGCTTTGTCGACCGCTCCGCAGCCGATCTCCGCGCCGTCAACGAAATGACCGCGAAGATCCGCGAGGTCTATGAGCACTACGGTTTCGATCCGGTCGAAACGCCGCTGCTTGAATATACCGATGCGCTCGGCAAGTTCCTGCCGGACAGCGACCGTCCGAATGAGGGCGTCTTCTCGCTGCAGGACGATGACGAGCAGTGGATGTCGCTGCGTTACGACCTGACGGCGCCGCTTGCCCGTCATGTCGCGGAAAATTTCAACGAAATCCAGCTTCCCTACCGCACCTATCGCGCTGGTTACGTCTTCCGCAACGAGAAGCCCGGCCCGGGCCGCTTCCGCCAGTTCATGCAGTTCGATGCCGATACCGTTGGTGCACCGGGCGTTCAGGCTGATGCCGAAATGTGCATGATGATGTCCGATACGCTGGAAGCGCTCGGCATCAAGCGCGGCGACTATGTCATCCGCGTCAACAACCGCAAGGTTCTGGACGGCGTGCTGGAGGCGATCGGCCTCGGCGGGGATGACAAGGCCGGCCAGCGTCTCAACGTGCTGCGCGCCATCGACAAGCTCGACAAGTTCGGCCCCGAAGGCGTGCGCCTGCTGCTCGGCGAAGGCCGCAAGGATGAATCCGGCGACTTCACCAAGGGCGCCAAGCTCAACGACGATCAGATCGAGAACGTCCTCTTCTTCGTCGGCATCAAGGACTATGCCGAAAGTGCCGTCCGGCTCGCTGAGCTGGTCGCCGGCACCGAGAAGGGCGCCGAAGGCGTAGAGGAACTGAATTTCATCGGCGCGCTCGTCACCAGCGCCGGCTATCAGTCCGACCGCATCAAGATCGATCCCTCTGTCGTGCGCGGTCTCGAATATTACACCGGCCCGGTCTATGAGGCCGAACTGCTCTTCGACGTCACGAACGAAAAGGGCGAGAAGGTCGTCTTCGGCTCCGTTGGCGGCGGCGGCCGTTATGACGGTCTCGTCTCCCGCTTCATGGGCCAGCCGGTTCCGGCAACCGGCTTTTCCATCGGCGTCTCGCGCCTGATGACGGCTTTGAAGAACCTCGGCAAGCTTGGCCAGCAGGACATCATCGCACCGGTGCTCGTCACCGTCATGGATGGCGATGTCGATGCCATGGGCCGCTACCAGCGCCTGACGCAGGAGCTTCGCGCCGCCGGCATCCGCGCCGAAATGTTCCAGGGCAACTGGAAGAAGTTCGGCAACCAACTGAAATATGCCGACCGCCGCGGCTGCCCGATCGCCATCATCCAGGGCGGCGATGAGCGCGCTGAGGGTGTCGTCCAGATCAAGGATCTCATCGAGGGCAAGCGCCTCTCCGGCGAGATCGAGGACAACACGACCTGGCGCGAGGCGCGCGTGGCGCAGGAAACCGTGCCGGAGGCCGATCTCGTCGCCAAGGTGAAGGAAATCCTCGCCGCACAGGCGGAGGACCGGAAGAGGGCGGGCTGATATGGCCCTCATCAACCTCCCGAACTTCTCCGGCGAGCTTCTGGACGAATTTTCCGCCCGCAAGGCGGAACGCATCGACACGCCGGTCATCCAGCCCGCCGAACCCTTCCTCGATATCGCCGGTGAAGATCTTCGCCGGCGTATCTTCATGACGGAAAGCGAAACGGGCGCCAGTCTCTGCCTGCGTCCGGAATTCACGATTCCCGTCTGTCTGCGCCATATCGAGAGCGCCACGGGCACGCCGAAGCGCTATTCCTATCTCGGCGAAGTCTTCCGCCAGCGCCGCGACGGCAGCAACGAATTCTATCAGGCCGGCATCGAGGATCTCGGCGATATCAATCTCGCCAGTGCCGATGCCCGCGCGATCGGTGACGCCGTCGGCATACTCTCGCGCCTGCTGCCCGGCCGGGATCTCTCTGTGACGATAGGCGATCAGGCCGTGTTCGAGGCGGTCGTGCAGGCGCTCGGCCTGCCACTCGGCTGGCAGAAGCGGCTGATCCACGCCTTCGGCAATATGATGCAACTGGAGGCTCTGCTGGCGAGTCTCGTCAGCCCGCAATTTGTCACCGGCCTTGATGACCAAGTTGCTCATTTGGTCGGCCTGGAGGACGAGGCGGCGCTGATTTCCCATATCGACGAGACGATGCAGGCGACCGGTTATTCCACCAATGCCAGCCGCTCGCCGCAGGAGATTGCCCGCCGGCTGAAGGAAAAGCTGGTTCTTTCTGAAACTCGGCTCGATGATGCAGCCTTCCACTTGCTGGAGCAGTTCCTGTCGCTCAACGTACCGCTCGTCAATGCATCGGCAGCGCTTTCGCATTTTGCCGATGCCGCAGGGCTGAAACTCGGCAATGCGCTGGCGCGCTTCGATGGCCGTGTGGCGGCACTCTCCAATGCCGGCGTCGATCTTTCGCTGATCGAATATCGCGCCGCTTTCGGCCGCCCGCTCGACTATTACACCGGCCTCGTCTTCGAGGTCATGGCTGAAGGTTCCACGGCGGTTTTAGCCGGTGGTGGCCGCTTCGACAGGCTGTTGACCTTCCTCGGCGCTAAGGACCGCATTCCCGCCGTCGGCTTCTCCCTCTGGCTCGACCGTATCGAAACCGAAAGGGCCGCAGCATGACGATCACCATTGCGCTTCCCTCCAAGGGCCGCATGAAGGATGACGCCTCTGATATCTTCGAGCGCGCCGGCCTGAAAATCTATGCCGTCGGCAACGACCGCTCCTATCGCGGCCGCGTCGAAGGCTGGGACGATGTGGAAATTGCTTTCCTGTCTGCTTCTGAAATCTCCCGTGAGCTCGGCAACGGCTCGATCGATTTCGGCGTTACCGGCGAAGATCTCGTGCGCGAGGGGCTGGCCGAGGCGGACAAGCGGGTCGAATTCTGCGCCCGGCTAGGCTTTGGCCATGCCGATGTCGTTGTTGCCGTGCCCGAAATCTGGCTGGATGTGGATACCATGGCCGACCTCGTTGATGTCGCCGCCGATTTCCGCGCCCGCCACGGTCGCCGCCTGGCGATTGCCACGAAATACTGGCGCCTGACACAGCAGTTCTTCTCCAGCCAGCATGGTATCCAACTCTATCGCATCGTCGAGAGCCTGGGCGCCACGGAAGGCGCTCCGGCTTCCGGCTCGGCCGATATCATCGTCGATATCACATCGACCGGTTCGACGTTGCGTGCCAATCACCTCAAGGTGCTGTCCGATGGCGTCATCCTGCGCTCGGAAGCCTGCCTGGTGCGCGCCCGTAAGGATGCACATGCCGATACACCGACGGTAGCAGCGATCGCCGAAGCCGTCCGCTCGGTTCTCTGATTTCTAGAGCTTGTCGCGCAAAACTGTGCAGCGGTTTGCGATAACGATATGCGCGAGGCAAAGACCTGAAAACGGAAAACCCGCCGTCATTCGACGGCGGGTTTTGCATGTCTAGGAGGATATCGAATTTAGCGGGCAGCGGCTGCCTGCAGGCCGCGACGGGCATCGAGCGAATAAGCGCCTGCGCCATTGGTGGCGAGCATGATGTAGGCGCCGGCGAGCGTAACGTTCTTCAGGAAGTTCACGAAATTCAGGCCGTTGATCCAGCCGTTCGCAGCAGCCGGGAAATCAGGAACGTTGACGGTCGGCAGGTGGAAGACGATGCCGGTAAACACGCAGAAGGCAGCAATCAGCCAGCCCGTGTAGCGGACCTGATAGCCGATGAGCACGGAAATGCCCATGACGAGTTCGAAGAGGCCTGCGAGATAGGTCAGCGCGGTGGAAGCCGGAAGGCCGGCGCCGGCGATCATGCCTGCAGTGCCGGCAGGATCGGTTACCTTGCCGAAGCCGGCAAAGATGAACATGAAGGACAAAAGAATGCGGGCGAGAAGGATGAGGACGTTGTTCGTATTCGACATGGACGTTTCTCCGTTGAATGGCTCTTGAGGTCTTGATGCCCCGGCACCGTGTTGGGACCTCGGATGCCCTGTATTTCGCCTTTTTCTAGCGTCAGGGAAAGATAAACAGTAGCGGACAGTTTGTTCACTAATACGAAACGATCGAGCGGCTTGCCTTGTATGGCGACCCTCTTCTATGGTCGCCTCCTCACTATGGAGAACTTGATGGCAGATCTTTCCGCATTTCCGATCACCAGCCGCTGGCCGGCCGAAAACCCTGACATTATCCAGCTTTACTCTCTTCAGACGCCGAACGGCGTGAAGATTTCCGTGGCGCTGGAGGAGCTCGGTCTGCCCTATGAGCCCCATTATGTTTCCTTCGCGACCACCGATCAGAAGACGGCGGAATTCGTCTCGCTGAACCCGAACGGCCGCATCCCTTCAATCATCGATCCCAACGGCCCCGGGGGAAAGCCGATCGGCCTTTTCGAATCCGGTGCCATCCTGCTCTATCTGGCAGAGAAGACCGGCAAGCTCATCCCGGCCGATGCTGCGGGCCGCTATGAAACCATCCAGTGGGTCTTTTTCCAGATGGCTGGTATCGGCCCGATGTTCGGCCAGTTTGGCCATTTCTACAAATTCGCAGCCGATAAGGTCGCCAACAATTCCTATCCGGTGGAGCGTTATCGCGATGAAGCCAAGCGCCTGCTGGGCGTTCTGGAAAGCCGGTTGCAGGGCCGTCAGTGGATCATGGGCGACGAGTACACTATCGCCGATATCACCACCTTCCCGTGGATCCGCGGCGCCGACATCTTCTATGGCGGTCGCGAGGTGCTGGAATATGCGAAATTCCCCGCCGTCATGGACTGGCTGCAGCGCTGCATCGCCCGGCCGGCAAGCGAGAAGGGGCTCAATATCCCGGTCAAGCCAGCTTGATTTTTGGATTGAAACAGAAAAGGCCGGTCGCAGGACCGGCCTTTTTCTTGAGGGCTTGCACCCAGATTACTGCCTGCTGGTGATCTGGCTGGCGCCTTCCAGCTTGAAGCGCGGGAAGACGAAGACGCCGACCATGCTGCCGCTGTATTTTTCTTCCAGCCCATTGGATTCGCCCATGCAGAAGAGCGGCTGGCGGAAGCCGTTCGGCATGATGATGGTTGTCGAAAAACAGAAGGATGAGGAAAGCGTCGCCGCCTGTTCGAAGAGCTGCAGAACGTGGTTGCGGTCCTTGGCGTCGTAGCAGCGCACCAGGCTCAACAGGCCGGATTCCTGCATCGAGAGGCCGTGCAGCATCGCGCTCCAATCTCCGAGCCTGATCACACCAGTCGAAAAGTCTGCGATCCAGCTTTCGGAGACGGAAAGTTGCGCCAGCATTTCGTGATTATGGTTGGTGTAATCCAGCGAGCCCGGCATCAAGGGTGCGGCAGCATTGGCTTTGGCGATTTTAAACAAGGCGTTCCCCAGTTCGGGTGCAGCTGGACAGCCGCACACTCGGCAAACACAAAGAGACAGGATCACTTGGCGCCAGACCTCATGTCTGTGCCTGCCACCTTACCGAACCTATCCGGCAGCGCCTCGGAGGGTCGCCGCCCGACTATGTCCTGCAAGATTTACTTTCATATGTTAGCGGAGACCTTCGAAGCCCGAATGTTCACGCATGGCCGTTGGCGCGGTCCGGTCTCGTCTGCGGCGAGATTTGCTCCGGGCGAACGTCAATTGCAGCGCGGATTTATAGGAGCTTCTGCGCAAACGGCAACGCCTTTTTCCGGGGCGTTAGGCTGACGTTATGATCAGGATTTTGAGCGGATTTGCGCGTTATCCGATTAGTCGGGTGACGAAAAGTCTCATTTATTCGTTGTGGAAACGGTTCCACGCATACCATAGCATGCAATTCTCATAATTTAGGCTGCTGGGAGACAGAATTTCCCGGGCCGAAAAAATACGTGGCCCGCAAGTTTCGCGAAAGCCTCGCACGAAAACCGGGCTTTCCGAACGGTTGATTGAACGTTTAAGCATACTGTAAAATAAAATATTTTCGAATCGCCTGAATAAAGAAAAGGGCGGCCCGAAAACCGCCCTTCCTGTTCCGGAGACCGGAATGGATGTCAGTGACGGCTTTCGCCTATCACATCATGTCCATACCGCCCATACCACCCATGCCACCAGGCATTGCCGGAGCGTCCTTCTTCGGCAGCTCGGCGATCATGGCTTCCGTGGTGATCAGCAGCGAGGCAACCGAAGCTGCGTTCTGCAGAGCCGTACGGACAACCTTGAGCGGGTCGACGATACCCATGGCGATCATGTCGCCATATTCAGACGTCTGGGCGTTGTAGCCGTAGTTGTCTTCGTTCTTGTCGAGAACCTTGCCGACAACGATCGAAGCTTCGTCACCAGCGTTTTCTGCGATCTGGCGAACCAGAGACTGCAGAGCGCGGCGAACGATGTTGACGCCGGCTTCCTGATCCTGGTTTTCACCCTTGACAGTGATCTTCGTGGAAGAGCGCAGGAGAGCGATACCGCCGCCCGGGACGATGCCTTCCTGAACAGCAGCGCGCGTCGCGTTGAGAGCGTCGTCGATGCGGTCCTTCTTTTCCTTCACTTCGATTTCCGTCGAACCGCCGACGCGGATAACGGCAACGCCGCCAGCGAGCTTGGCAAGACGTTCCTGCAGCTTTTCGCGGTCGTAGTCGGAGGTGGTTTCTTCGATCTGAGCCTTGATCTGGGCAACACGGCCTTCGATGTCGGACTTGGCGCCAGCGCCGTCGACGATCGTGGTGTTTTCCTTGGAGATCGAAACCTTCTTGGTGCGGCCGAGCATGTCGAGGGTGACAGACTCAAGCTTGATGCCGAGGTCTTCGGAGATGACAGTGCCGCCCGTCAGGATAGCGATGTCTTCCAGCATGGCCTTGCGGCGGTCGCCGAAGCCCGGAGCCTTGACAGCAGCGATCTTCAGGCCGCCGCGCAGCTTGTTGACGACGAGCGTAGCAAGAGCTTCGCCTTCGACGTCTTCAGCGATGATGAGGAGCGGCTTGCCGGTCTGAACGACAGCTTCGAGAACCGGGAGCATGGACTGCAGGTTCGAAAGCTTCTTTTCGTGCAGGAGGATGAAGGCGTCTTCGAGGTCAGCAACCATCTTTTCCGGGTTGGTGACGAAGTACGGGCTCAGGTAGCCGCGGTCGAACTGCATGCCTTCGACGACTTCGAGCTCGGTTTCGGCGGTCTTGGCTTCTTCGACGGTGATGACGCCTTCGTTGCCGACCTTCTGCATGGCTTCAGCAATGTCGAGACCGACCTGCTTGTCGCCGTTTGCGGAGATCGTGCCGACCTGGGCAACTTCTTCAGACGTGGAGATCTTCTTGGCCTTGGCCTGGAGATCCTTGACGACTTCAGCAACAGCGAGGTCGATGCCGCGCTTCAGGTCCATCGGGTTCATGCCGGCTGCTACAGCCTTGTTGCCTTCGCGAACGATGGCCTGTGCAAGAACCGTGGCGGTCGTCGTGCCGTCGCCGGCAACGTCGTTGGTCTTCGAAGCAACTTCGCGGACCATCTGGGCGCCCATGTTTTCGAACTTGTCTTCGAGTTCGATTTCCTTGGCGACCGAAACACCGTCCTTGGTGATGCGCGGAGCGCCGAAGGACTTGTCGATAACGACGTTACGGCCCTTCGGACCAAGCGTGACCTTCACTGCGTCAGCGAGGATATCGACGCCGCGCAGCATCTTTTCGCGCGCGCCGCGGCCGAATTTTACTTCTTTAGCTGCCATTTTGAGAACTCCTGAAAAGGGGTGTCAGCGATTACAGGTGAAAGACATCCGGCTGATTAGCCGATGATGCCCATGATGTCGGCTTCCTTCATGATGAGAAGGTCTTCGCCGTCGATCTTGACTTCGGTGCCCGACCACTTGCCGAACAGAATGCGGTCGCCGGCCTTGACGTCCAGCGGAACGACCTTGCCGGATTCGTCACGAGCGCCGGAGCCGACAGCGACGATTTCGCCTTCCTGCGGCTTTTCCTTGGCGGTGTCCGGGATGATGATGCCACCCTTGGTCTTGGCTTCGGATTCAACGCGGCGAACGACGACGCGATCGTGAAGCGGGCGGAAATTGGTGCTTGCCATTGTCTAATCCCTCGATCAAATGACATTCGCGGACCGGGGTGGCCCACAATGGAGATGTTAGCACTCAACTCCTGTGAGTGCTAGCGCCGTGCATTTAGGGATGGCTCCAGAAGGAGTCAAGAAGAGCCCTCACGGATTTTTGTGCCGGAATTGTGGAGATGGCGGGATTTGTCCGACGTCGTTACCGAGCCGCGGCAGGTCCATCTTTCTCACAGCCCTAGTCGGGATGGCGCGCGCTTGGTCCGGCAGTGCTCGCCATCCTCCGTCACGCTGTTCCGCTCCAAGGTTAGATGGTGAAGAGCCTTGGCTTCTGTGGCTCGCGGCGTTCTTCGCTTGACGTAGAAATGCCTTGCCATCGAAGCCCGCCTTTGCAATGTCACCGGTGACCGAAAGCGAAGCAGGAAAGCGGAATGGCAAAGCGGATTGCGAACTTCTCCGAGATCACCGATCGATACGATGTGGTGCTCTGTGATGTCTGGGGCGTCGTCCATAACGGCGTCGATCCGTTTCCGAAGGCGGGCGAGGCGCTGGAGGCAGCCCGTGCGGCCGGCCTGACCGTCGTTCTCATCACTAATTCGCCGCGCGTCTCCTGGCAGGTCGTCGAGCAGCTGCGCCAGATCGGCGTGCCCGACAGCGCCTATGACCGCATCGTCACCTCGGGCGATGTCACGCGTACGCTGATTGCCGAAGGTCCGCGCAAGGTCTTCCTGCTCGGCCCCGAGCGCGACAGCCCGCTCCTTGAAGGCCTCGATATCGAGCGCGCCGCTGCCGGCGAAGCCACCTCCGTTGTCTGTACCGGCTTTTTCGACGACGAGACGCAGACGCCCGAGGACTACACGGACATGCTGCTGGACTTCAAAGCCCGCAACGTGCCGATGATCTGCGCCAATCCCGATCTCGTCGTCGAGCGCGGTCACCGCATCATTCCCTGCGCCGGTGCCATGGCCGCCTATTATGAACAACTCGGCGGTTCCACCCGCATTGCCGGAAAACCGCACCGGCCGATCTATGAGGCGACGCTTGTCGCAGCCCGCGAGGTCCGCGGCGATTTCCCCATCGATCGCGTTCTGGCGATCGGCGACGGCATGCCGACGGATGTTCGCGGCGCCTTGAATTATGGGCTCGACCTTCTCTACATCAGCGGTGGTATCCACGCGAAGGAATATACGTTGAACGGCGAAACCGACGAGGCGATCCTCAACGCCTATCTCCAACGGGAAAAAGCCGCACCCAAGTGGTGGATGCCGCGCCTCGCATAAGAGAAAACAAGCCGATGACCGTTTTCCACCGCAATGAAACCCGCGATCCGCTGCCCGAGCATCTGAAGGGCGGTGTCATCGCCATCGGCAATTTCGATGGCGTTCATCGCGGCCATCAATCGGTGCTGAACCGGGCACTCGATATTGCCAGCGCGCGCGGGGTGCCGGCTCTCGTGCTGACCTTCGAGCCGCATCCGCGCACTGTCTTCAAGCCGGATGCGCCGGTCTTCCGGCTGACACCCGCGCCACTCAAGGCGCGCATCCTGGAAGAGCTTGGCTTCAACGCGGTCATCGAATATCCTTTCGATTACGAATTTTCCCAGCGTTCCGCGGAAGAGTTCATCCATTCCATTCTGAAGGACTGGCTCGGCGCGTCCGAGGTGGTGACCGGCTTCGATTTCCATTTCGGCCGCGGCCGCGAGGGTGGGCCTGCCTTTCTGATGGACGCCGGCAACAGATATGGCTTCGGCGTCACTCTGATCGATGCATTTCGCGACGAGAATACCGACGTCGTCTCCTCGAGTCATATTCGTGCGCTGCTGAAGGAAGGCGATGTCTCCTCGGTCGCCGCCATGCTCGGCTATCGCTATACCGTGCAGTCGAAGGTCATTGACGGCGAGAAGCTCGGCCGTCAGCTTGGCTTTCCGACCGCCAACATGCGGCTGCCGCCAGAGGCGGAGCTTGCAGCAGGCATCTATGCCGTCCGCTTCCGCCTCGAAAACGGCAAGCTCCATGATGCGGTGGCGAGCTATGGCCGCCGCCCGACGGTGACGGAAAACGGCGCGCCGCTGCTCGAAACCTATCTCTTCGATTTCAGCGGCGATCTCTACGGCCAGACCTGTTCGGTCTCCTTCTTCGGCCATCTGCGTCCCGAACTGAAGTTCGACGGGCTTGATCCGCTCGTCGCGCAGATCAAGCGCGACGAGGAGGAGGCGAGGGCGCTTCTGTCAGGCGTCCGGCCGCTCGGCGAGCTGGATCGGAAGCTCTGTTTCGACTGAGCAATTCCAGCAAGTGCATAGCGGTTTTGCGTCCGGAATTGCGTAATAACAAGGTCATGCTCAGGCCGTGCCGAGCGCTGGCTGCGCCTTCTGGCGCGGGAGTGGTGGAAAGGCGAGTGCAATGCTTGCCGCACCGAGCCCGACCAACGCCGAGCCGATGAAGAGCCACGAATAGTTGGCATAGCTATCGTAGATCCAGCCGCCGATCAGCGGTCCGAAGGCCATACCGATGCTGGATAGCATCGTCGCCGCCCCGAACACCGTGCCGATGATGCGCGGGCCGAAATATTCACGTGCAAGCACCGCATAAAGCGGCATCACCCCGCCATAGGCGCTGCCGAAGATCACCGCGAGTGCATAGAACTCCCCGAGCTTGCTGACGGCAAGATAGGTGGCAAGGGCTGCCGCTTGCACCAGCAAGCCCGCGATGATGACCGGCTTCACGCCGATCCGGTCCGCCAGCGTGCCGTAGACCAGGCGACCGCCGAGACCGGCCAGGCCCTCGACGCTGTAGATGCTGACGGCAGCCATCGGAGCTACGCCACAGAGCGTCGCGTAGCTCACCATATGGAAGATCGGCCCGGAATGGGCAGCACAGCAGGCAAAGAAGGTAAGCCCGAGAACGATGAACTGCGGCGAGCGGAAAACCTCCCACAGATTTGGTGTTCCGCCATCGGTTGAGACGATGGCCTCATGCGTATCCTGGGGCGGTGAGGGCCGGCGGCGCACAAGCAGGGCCGCGGGGATCATCAGGATGAGCGCACCGATGCCGATGATCATCATCGCCGGTCGCCATTCATAGGCGGTAATGAGCCAGCGTGCGAAGGGCGAAATCGTCATCGGTGCAACACCCATGCCCGCTGAAACCAGCGATACGGCAAGGCCGCGGTTCTCGTCGAACCACTCCGTGGTCGCTGCGATCATCGGCGCGAAGAAGGCGCTGGCCGAGAGGCCGACAAGCACGCCATAGGTCAACTGGAACTGTAAGAGCGTTTCCGCCCGGCTGGCGAGAACCAGTGCCAGCCCGAGAATGACGGAGCCGATCAGCACGACAGGGCGCGGCCCGTAGCGATCGCTCGCTGCACCCCAGAAGAAGCCGCCGATACCCATGACGATGAAATTCAGCGTCATGGCGCTGGCAATGCCGGCATGCGACCAGCCGGTGGCATCGGCGATCGGCTGCTGGAAGATGGCGAGAGAAAACATGGCGCCGAGCGCCACGCATGTCATCAGTGCGCCGGCCGCGACGATAACCCAACGATAGGAACTGCTCATATCCTCATCACTCCTTGCGGGCGGGTTTGATCGGGATGATGAATTTTCGCTGCCCGTGAGTCAAAGACGTTCGGACAAAGGGGAATTCGACAGGGGTTTTGGATTTTTTGCATTGGGAGTAGCAAAACCGTAGCCATGGATGCCTACCGTTCGTTTTTTGATGCGGAAGGCATTCGGGTTGCGGCTTTTCACGAGGTTGCGGGTCCGAAATCCCTCTTCCTTTTCCGCTGAAAAGCGCTTATGAACCGGCCCGATGAGTAAATTCCGGCTGGCGCATTCGATACGAATTATCGGCCCGGTCTTCCGCGCGCGCTGAGCGGCCGGAAGGTCCGGGTTTTCGGCGCTTGGATTGAGCAAGCGCTTTCCGTCACCACAGATTTCATATCCGCGAGCCCTTGTCGGGCCGCCAGAAGCGATTGTTACACATGACCGAAACAGCCGAAAAGATCGATTACTCGAAGACCCTCTATCTGCCCGAGACGGATTTCCCCATGCGCGCCGGCCTGCCGCAGAAGGAGCCGGAACTCGTTGCCCGCTGGCAGCAGATGGATCTCTACAAGAAACTGCGTGCCTCGGCCGCCGGCCGCGAAAAATTCGTCCTGCACGACGGCCCGCCCTATGCCAACGGCAACATCCATATCGGCCACGCGCTGAACAAGATCCTCAAGGACGTCATCACCCGCTCCTTCCAGATGCGCGGCTACGACTCCAATTATGTTCCCGGCTGGGACTGCCACGGCCTGCCGATCGAATGGAAGATCGAGGAAGAGAACTATCGCGCCAAGGGCAAGGCCAAGCCTGACCTGACCGAGCCCTCGGCGATGATCGAATTCCGCCGCGAATGCCGCGCCTATGCCGAAAAATGGATCGCCATCCAGGGTGCCGAATTCCAGCGTCTCGGCATAACAGGCGATTTCGAAAACCCGTACCTGACGATGAATTTCCATGCGGAAAGCCGCATCGCCGGCGAGCTGCTGAAGATTGCCAAAAGCGGCCAGCTTTATCGCGGCTCCAAGCCGATCATGTGGTCGGTCGTCGAGCGCACTGCGCTCGCGGAAGCCGAAGTCGAATACCACGACTACGAGAGCGACACGATCTGGGTGAAGTTCCCGGTCGCGGAAGGCCCTGCTGGTGTCAAGGATGCCTTCGTCGTCATCTGGACCACCACGCCCTGGACGATCCCCGGCAACCGGGCAATCGCCTATTCCTCGCGTGTTGCTTACGGCCTTTACGAAGTGACGGCTGCCGAGAACGATTTTGGCCCGCGTCCGGGCGAGAAGCTGATCTTTGCCGACAAGCTCGCTGAAGAATCCTTCGCCAAGGCAAAGCTGCAATACAAGCGGCACGCCGACGTCTCGGTCGAAGATCTCGCCGGCATCGCCTGCGCGCATCCGCTGAAGGGTCTCGGAGGCGGCTATGAATTCGTCGTGCCTTTGCTCGATGGCGACCATGTCACCGATGACGCCGGTACCGGTTTCGTCCACACCGCGCCGAGCCATGGCCGTGAGGACTTTGACGCCTGGATGTCGGCTGCCCGCTCGCTCGAGGCACGTGGCATCGACACCAAGATCCCGTTCCCGGTGGACGACGGCGGTTTCTACACCGCCGATGCTCCCGGCTTCGAAGGCGCGCGCGTCATCGACGATAACGGCAAGAAGGGCGATGCCAACGACCGTGTCATCAAGGCGCTGATCGAGCGGAGCGCGCTTTTCGCCCGCGGGCGCCTGAAGCACCAGTATCCACATTCCTGGCGCTCCAAGAAGCCGGTGATCTTCCGCAATACGCCGCAGTGGTTCGTCTATATGGACAAGACGCTGGCGGACGGCACGACGCTACGCACCCGCGCGCTGAAGGCGATCGACGATACCCGCTTTGTACCCGCTGCCGGCCAGAACCGCCTGCGCGCCATGATCGAGCAGCGCCCGGACTGGGTGCTTTCTCGTCAGAGAGCATGGGGCGTGCCGATCTGCGTCTTCGTCGATGAGCAGGGCGAAGTGTTGCAGGACGATGCCGTCAACCAGCGCATCCTTGACGCTTTCGATGCCGAAGGCGCTGACGCCTGGTTTGCCGCAGGCGCCAAGGAGCGTTTCCTCGGCAACGAGCATGACCCGGCCAAGTGGGCGCAGGTCATGGACATCCTCGACGTCTGGTTCGACTCTGGCTCGACGCATACCTTCACGCTGGAAGACCGCCCGGACCTGAAATGGCCGGCCGATCTCTATCTCGAAGGCTCCGACCAGCATCGCGGCTGGTTCCACTCCTCGCTGCTGGAATCGGCTGCGACGCGCGGCCGTGCGCCCTATGATGCCGTCCTCACCCATGGTTTCACCATGGACGAGAAGGGCGAGAAGATGTCGAAGTCGAAGGGCAACGTCACAGCACCTCAGGAAGTCATGAAGGATGCTGGGGCCGACATCCTGCGCCTCTGGGTCATGACCTCCGATTACGCGGACGATCTGCGCGTCGGCAAGACGATCATCCAGACCAATGTCGATGCCTATCGCAAGCTGCGCAACACCATCCGCTGGATGCTCGGCACGCTGGCGCATGACAAGGGCGAGGTCATCGCGCTGGCAGATCTGCCGGAGCTGGAGCAGCTGATGCTGCATCGCCTCTCCGAGCTAGACCTGCTCGTGCGCGAGAACTACGACGCCTTCGACTTCAAGAAGATCGCCCGCGCACTGATCGACTTTGCCAATGTCGAGCTGTCGGCCTTCTATTTCGATATCCGCAAGGATGCGCTCTATTGCGATGCGCCCTCCAGCCTTCGCCGCCGTTCGGCGCTCTATGTCATCCGCATGATCTTCGATTGCATGGTGACCTGGCTTGCGCCGATGCTGCCGTTTACGACGGAGGAAGCCTGGCTCTCGCGCAATCCTTCGGCCGTCTCCGTGCATCTGGAGCAGTTTGCTCCGGTCGCCAAGGAGTGGCGCAACGACGCGCTGGCCGAAAAGTGGAAGCAGATCCGCGCGATCCGCAGCGTCGTCACGGGCGCTCTCGAAATCGAGCGCAAGGACAAGCGCATCGGCTCGTCGCTGGAAGCGGCCCCCGTCGTCTATGTTGCCGATGCGGAACTGCGCAAGGTGCTCCAAGGGCAGGATTTCAGTGAGGTCTGCATCACCTCGGGCATCACGATCGAGGCCGCGGCAGGCCCGGCCGAGGCCTTCCGTTTGGCTGAAGTAGCCGAAGTCGCTGTCGTTCCCGCGCTTGCAGAGGGCACGAAGTGCGCGCGTTCCTGGCGCATCACCACCGATGTCGGTTCCGATCCTGATTATCCCGACGTTTCGGCGCGTGACGCTGCAGCACTTCGCGAACTCGGCATCCATGCCTGAAGATATTTACCGGGTGAATTGCCTTTATGGCGTTCATCCGGTAAAAGCTGCCTGAAAATGGCCGGATTTTTGCGTCAGGGGGACGATTGTCCGGTGGGCAGTACTGATTCCGGCATGCGGGAAGGGTTTTCATGTTAGCGACGCATTGGTTCCGTTTGGGCGCCTGCCTGTCTCTTGTTCTGGCGGCAAGCTCCACGATGTCCGGCTGCGCCAGCAGCCCGACCTACGGCACCGACAAGACCGCCATGGAACAGCTTGCCGACGACCTCGGCCAGTCCGTTTCGCTGACCGGGCCTGGCCCCAAGAATACCGGCGTGAAGTACACCCCACGCCCGACGCTCGTCATGCCGGCGCAGGCCCAGAAGGAAACCCTCGTGCAGCCGCAGCAGACGGTCGCCAACAAGGACAATCCGCAGTGGGTTGAATCGCCGGAAGAGGCCCGTACGCGTCTCGTCAAGGAAGCCGACGAAAACTCGGACAATCCGAGCTATCGTTCGCCGCTTGCCAGCTCTGCCATCGAAGGCGGCCGCCAGACCACCGAAGCTCAGGCCAAGGCCTTTCGCGAAGCGCGTGCCCTGCAGAAGGGTGCCTATATTGACCAGCGCCGCTACATTTCCGATCCGCCGACCGAATATCGCGCCGTCGACGATGCGGCCAAGCTCGATGACCTCGGCACGCCGGAGCAGAAGAAGGCGAAGCAGCGCAAGAAGGATGCCGCAGTCGCAAACAGCGGCACCAAGTGGTGGCAGATCCTTCAATAAGGCGATTTAAGCAATTCCAGCGAAAGTGTTCACCGGTTTTGCGTAAAAAAACTAGCGGCGCGACGTGATGAACCAGCGTTGCGTCAGCGTGATATGCAGAAGCTGGCAGGCCAGAAAGACGCCGCATATCAAGGTGATGTCTGCATTGCCCGCCCGGCCGCTCAGCAGGATCGCGGCCAAAACGACGGCGGCCAGCACCGGAATGAAGGCGAAAGCGATTGCCCGCGGCGCCGTCCAATTCACCTTTCCCTTTAGCGACCAGTGCATCGGCAGCTTTGCTACGTCAGGTGCGATCGTCCGGTTGGCGTAAGCGGCAAGAACGCCCATGAGTATGACGGTTCCGATGGCAATGATCACGGCAGGTCTCTCTTCTCGGAAAAGAATGCCCGCAGCATATCTGCTGATTCTGTCTCGTTGAGCCCGGAATAGACGTCCGGCGCGTGATGGCAGGTCGGCTGTGCGTAGAAGCGCACGCCATTATCTACCGCGCCGCCCTTCGGGTCTTCCGCCCCGTAATAGAGCCTGCGGATGCGGGCGAAGGAAATGGCGGCCGCACACATGGTGCAGGGCTCCAGGGTGACGTAGAGGTCGGCGCCGGCGAGCCGTTCCTGGCCTAGCTTGTCCGAGGCCATGCGGATGGCGGCGATCTCGGCATGGGCGGTGACGTCGTTGAGTTCCCGCGTGCGGTTTCCGGAGACGGCAACGGCCGCGCCATCGATGACGACGACGGCGCCGATCGGCACCTCGCCTCGCTCCCCGGCGGCGCGCGCTTCCTCGAGTGCCATCTCCATAAATCGATTTGTCTTCACGTTCGCAAGAATTTCCACTTAACCGCAGGTGCATGACCTGATAGACAGGCCGAAAAGGCAGGCAAACAACAAATGACACCCAAAGACAAGCCAAAACGCCCTGGCACCAAGGCCCCCGCGCGTGACGCCCGGTCCAAAAGCGGCCCGAAGACCGGTAGCGAGAAGCCGTTGAAGGCTGCTGCCGCGAAAGCTGCAGCTAACGAAGCGGATGGCGACGCCAAGGCGGAACGCATCTCCAAGGTGATGGCGCGCGCTGGCGTCGCCTCCCGTCGCGATATCGAACGCATGATCATGGATGGCCGTGTCACGCTGAACGGCAAGCCCCTGGACACGCCCGTCGTCAACGTTACGCTCGAAGACAAGATCGAAGTCGACGGCGTGCCGATCCGCGGCATCGAGCGCACGCGCCTTTGGCTCTACCATAAGCCGCAGGGCCTCGTGACGACGAATTCCGATCCCGAAGGACGGCCGACCGTCTTCGACAATCTGCCGGAAGAGCTTCCGCGCGTCATGTCGATCGGTCGTCTCGACATCAATACCGAAGGCCTGCTGCTGCTCACCAATGACGGCGGGCTGGCCCGTGCGCTGGAACTGCCGACCACCGGCTGGCTGCGCCGCTACCGTGTGCGCGCTCATGGCGATATCGATCAGGACGCGCTGGACAAGCTGAAGGATGGCATCGCCGTCGACGGCGTTCTTTACGGGTCGATCGAAGCGACGCTCGACCGCACGCAGGGGTCCAATGTCTGGATCACCATGGGCCTGCGCGAAGGCAAGAATCGAGAAATCAAAAACGTGCTCGGCGCGCTTGGTCTTGAGGTCAACCGTCTGATCCGCATTTCCTACGGCCCCTTCCAGCTTGGTGAACTGCCCGAGGGGCATGTAATCGAGGTACGCGGCCGCACGTTGCGCGACCAGCTCGGCCCGCGTCTCATCGAAGATGCCAAGGCGAATTTCGATGCGCCGCTCTATAATGCCCCGGCCGTTGCCGCCGAAGAGCCCGAAGAGCCGGCGCCCGAGCGCCGCGAACGTCCCCGTCGCGACGAGGACAAGCGCGAACGCGCGTTGAGCCGCCTCGATACCAAGCGTGACGACCGTCGGGATGATCGCCGAGACGATCGAAGGGACGACCGCCGCAGCGAAGACGACCGGCCGAAGCGCCCGGCGCTCGGCAGCCGCCGCAATGCCAATGTGTGGATGGCACCCGGTGCTCGTCCGCTCGGCGAGAAGGCAACCGCCAAGGCTGCCAAGAATGCCCAGACCGCGCGCCGTCGCGGTGAAACGGCCCCGGTGAAGGAGCAGCGCTTCGATCCTGCAGCCGACCGCCTGCGTCCGCAGATCAATCGCGTCCATGAAGAGGATGGCGAGTGGATCCGCTCGAGCGAGACGCCTGCCAAGCGCGATGACGATGAAGGTTTCGGCCGCAAGCGCTCCTTTGGCGATAAGCCGCGTGGCGAACGTCGCCCGCGTACGGATGGAGAGGAGCGTCCGCGTTCCTTCCGCGACCGTCCGCGCGAAGAGGGTGGCGAGCGTTCTTCTCGTCCGGCCAGAAGCTTTGGCGGCGAAGGCCGCTCCGATCGTCCTCGCGGCGACAAGCCCTTTGGTGACAAGCCACGTGGTGAGCGTCGTCCGCGTACGGAAGGGGAAGAGCGCCCGCGTTCCTTCCGTGACCGCCCGCGTGAGGATGGAGGCGAACGTGCTTCCCGTCCAGCCAGAAGCTTTGGCGGCGAAGGCCGTTCCGATCGTCCTCGCGGTGACAGACCCTTTGGTGACAAGCCACGTGGCGAGCGTCGTCCGCGCGCGGAAGGCGAAGAGGGTTCGCGTCCCTTCCGCAGCCGCTCGCGTGAGGAAGGTGGCGAACGTTCTTCGCGTCCGGCAAGAAGCTTCGGCGGTGAAGGTCGTTCCGAGCGTCCCCGTGGCGACAAACCTTTCGGCGATAAGCCGCGTGGCGAACGTCGTCCGCGCACGGAGGGGGAAGAACGTCCGCGTTCCCCACGCGACCGCCCGCGTGAGGACGGAGGCGAACGTGCTTCGCGTCCGGCCAGAAGCTTTGGCGGCGAAGGCCGTTCGGAGCGTCCGCGCGGCGAAAAGCCCTCCGGTGACAAACCCCGCGGGGCAAAGAATTTTTCCGGCAAGCCGAAGGGCGATAGGCCGGGTGGTGGTGGCAAGCCAAGTGGCGGGCCGTCCAGAGGTGGTGCGAAAGGCAAGGGAATGACGCGCGGTGCGGATCGTCGGCGGTGAATTTCGCGGACGGCCGCTTGCCGTACCAAAATCCAACGACATCCGGCCGACTGCGGACCGGACGCGTGAGAGCCTGTTCAACATTCTGAGCCATGCCTATCCGGAATGCGTTGACGGCACCCGGATTCTCGATCTTTTCGCCGGCACCGGCGCGGTCGGCCTCGAAGCCGTTTCGCGCGGCTGTCGCCATGCGCTGTTTGTCGAAAACAGCGTGGAGGGCAGGGCTCTTCTCTGGGAAAACATCGATGCGCTCGGCCTGCACGGCCGCACGCGCATCCTGCGTCGTGATGCGACCGATCTCGGCAGCATCGGTAATCTCGAGCCCTTCGACATGCTTTTTGCCGATCCGCCCTATGGCAAGGGGCTTGGCGAGAAGGCGCTCGCGGCTGCCGCAGAAGGCGGCTGGCTGAAACCGGGCGCGATCACCGTTCTTGAAGAGCGCTCCGATATTGCCGTTTCGGTGCATCCCTCCTATGTTTTCCTCGAAAGCCGGATATTCGGCGACACCAGAGTGCATTTCTTCCGGTATCAGCCGCACTAGTCGGCACGTGGGGGCAGATCGTGCCGCAGGCGGAAATCATCAGTCCGAAATCGCCTGCGATCAGCGATCTCCCGACGATAGCCGTTGCCTTCGGCGGCGGCGGTGCCCGTGGCCTGTCGCATATCCACGTCATCGAAACGCTGGATGAACTCGGCATCCGCCCGGTGGCGATATCGGGCTCCTCAATCGGTGCCATCATGGGCTCTGGCATGGCGGCCGGCATGTCAGGTTCGGAAATCCGTGAACATGCGCTGGCAACGGTCGGCAACAGGGCTGCCGTTGTCAGTCGTATCTGGGGGCTGCGACCGACCACAGTGCGCGATGCCGTAGCCAAGGGCATCCGGATAGGCCAGTTCAATCTCGAGCGCATCCTGAAGGCCTTCCTGCCCTCGGAGCTTCCGGCGCGCTTCGAGGATCTGCTGGTGCCGATGAAGGTGATTACCACCGATTATTACGGTCAGGCCGAAGTCATCATCGAACAGGGCCAGCTTTTTCCGGCACTCGCCGCATCATCGGCCATTCCTGCCGTCTTCATGCCGGTCAGGTTGCACGGCCGGGTAATGATCGATGGCGGCATTGCCAACCCCGTTCCCTACGAATGCCTGATGGACCTCGCCGATATCGTCATCGGCATCGATGTCGTTGGTGCACCAGAGGGTGACGGAACCCATATCCCGAACCGCATGGAAAGCATCTTCGGCTCCGGCCAGCTGATGATGCAGGCGGCGATTTCGCTAAAACTCAAACTCCTGCGACCGCATATTTTCCTGCGTCCCATCGTTGGACGTACCGGCGTCATGGATTTCCTGAAGGCGCGCGACGTGCTTGCCATGTCCGTCGGCGTCAAGGACGAACTGAAATACGCGCTCGATCGGGAAATCGAGGCGCGGTTGAAGCGCTAGTTCCGGAAATCGCGTTCAGGCATCCGCCGTCACGTCGACCCTGTTTGCCAGCGGATCACCGCTGAAGGGATCGGCCGCACGCTTCGGTTTGACCAACGGTTCCGGCTTGATCGGTGTCGAAAACAGAAGATCCTGTCCCGCCTGCAATCCCTCGGAGACCTGCAGCACCAGCCGCGCCTCGTCGCGTTTGCGGATATCCTCGCCGATCTCATAGGCATCGACTTCGGCGACACCCAGCGTTTCCAGCGTGCGCCGGCCGAAGAGCAGGCCGGATTCCAGCGTTTCGCGCAGCTCGTAGTCGACGCCCTTGTTGCGCAGCTCGATGGAGTGAATACGGTCATAGGAGCGCACGAAGAGGGTCGTGTGCGGATAGTCTGCCTGGATCAGTTCGACCACCTTGTCGGTGATCTCCTTCTTCTGGGTGCAGACGAGCACGATCTTGGCCCTGTCGATGCCGGCCGAACGCAGCACGTCCTTGCGGGTGCCGTCGCCGAAATAGATGCGGAAGCCGAAGGACGACGCCTGTCGGATACGGTCGGCAGAAAAGTCGATGACGGTCACGCTTCGGCCGCCGGCAAGCAGGATTTGTGCGGCGATCTGGCCGAAACGCGAGAAGCCGACCATCAGCACGTCGGCGCCCGCACCCTCGAAATCCTCGTCCAGTTCCTCGTGTGCGTCTCCCGTCAGCATCCGCTTGGAAAGGGCCGCACCCAGCGGCGTCAGCGCCATCGAGAGGGTGACGATCGCAACGAGAAGCGAGGCGGTCGTGTTCGGCATCAGGCCGGCAACAGCGGCGGCGGTGAAAAGGACGAACCCGAACTCGCCGCCCTGCGGCAGCAGGAAGGCGATGCGCACGGCATCGTCATGGGAAGAGCCCGTCATGCGGCAGAGCGCATAGATGATGATCGCCTTCACGGCCATGATGATAGGCACGGCCRTGATGATGAAGAGCACGTTGTCGAGCAGCACCTGAAGCTGCAGCGACAGGCCGACGG
Organism: Rhizobium sp. 01L419; assembly: GCF_056400025.1. Classification (NCBI taxonomy): domain Bacteria; kingdom Pseudomonadati; phylum Pseudomonadota; class Alphaproteobacteria; order Hyphomicrobiales; family Rhizobiaceae; genus Rhizobium; species Rhizobium sp. 01L419. Next base: position 47,752 of record NZ_JBFTSM010000025.1, on the reverse strand, counting down.
CGATGAAGAAGATAGCGAGAAGCACGCCGCGGAATGGCTCGATATCGGCTTCCAGCTCATGCCGGTAGGAGGATTCGGCCAGCATGACGCCGGAAAGGAAGGCGCCCATCGCCATGGAAAGTCCCGCAAGCTGCATCAGGCTTGCCGAGCCCATCACGACGAAAAGGGCCGCCGCGATCATCGCCTCGCGGGCGCCGGTGCGGGCAATGATCTGGAAGAGCGGCGTCAGCAGGTAGCGTCCCATGACGATCATCCCGCCGACCGCCGCAATCGAGATGCCGAAATCGACAAGCGGATCGCCGTTGCCCTTGCCGCCATCGAGGACGGTGACGACGGCCAGAAGCGGCACGATCGCCAGATCCTGGAAGAGAAGCATGGAGAACGAGCGCTGCCCGTAGCGGGTATTCACGTCGCCGTCGCCTTCGAGGATCTGCATGGCAAAGGCGGTGGAGGAGAGCGCCAGCCCGAAGCCGGCAACGATGCTGCCGCGCCAGTCGAGGACGCCGGAACCCCAGGCAAGTGCGGTCAGCGCCAGGCCCGTCACCATCACCTGCGCCGTGCCCAGGCCGAAAATGTCGCGCCGCATCTGCCAGAGGCGGGAAGGCTTCAGTTCGAGCCCGATGATGAAGAGGAGGAAGACGACACCGAGTTCGGCGACATTGAGGATCTGCTCGCCATCGGTGATGCCGTGAAAGACCGGCCCGATGACGATACCCGCCGCCAAATAGCCGAGAACTGTGCCGAGCCCGAGCTTCTTGAAGATCGGTGCGGCGACGACGGCGCCGCCGAGCAGCAGGATGGTTTCGGAGAAAAGCGCGTTGGGTGCGGACATGCTTCATTTCTTTCGATGGCAGGGCAAGCGGGCAGCCAGGAAAAGAATCGGCATCCACGGCCTTGATGCTTTCGGGAGTGCACAATAAATGGAACTGGAAGGAAAGGCCAAATCATGTCCTCTGAAATCGATTCCTCGACACTTCTTTCCCGTGCAAGTCAACTGATCGATCTGGCGAAAAAGGCAGGTGCCGATGCTGCCGACGCAGTCGTCGTCCGCTCGCGCGCCCAATCGGTCAGCGTTCGCTTAGGCAAGGTCGAAGGGACGGAGTCCTCCGAAAGCGACGACTTCTCGCTGCGTGTCTTCATCGGCAAGCGGGTGGCAAGCGTTTCCGCCAATCCGGGCTTCGACCTGCAGGCGCTGGCCGAACGCGCCGTCGCCATGGCCAAGGTGTCGCCGGAAGATCCGTTCGCCTGCCTCGCCGATGAGAACCGGCTTGCCAGAACCTATCCCGATCTGCAGCTTCTCGACACGACCGAGGTCGGCGCCGATCAGTTGCGGGAGGCAGCTCTTGCTGCCGAAGCCGCAGCTCTTGCCGTAAAAGGGATCACCAACTCGTCCGGTGCGGGCGCTTCGGCCGGTATGGGCGGTCTTGTGCTCGCCACTTCGCATGGCTTCGAAGGCAGCTATATGGCGTCGCGCTTCGGCAACTCCGTCAGCGTGATCGCCGGTGAAGGCACCGGCATGGAGCGCGACTACGATTTCGACAGCCGCCTCTATTATTCCGAACTGGATGATCCCGCCGAAATCGGCCGCCGGGCCGGCGAACGCGCCATCAAGCGCGTCAATCCCCGGCAGGTGCCGACCGGCAAGGGTATTACCGTCATCTTCGATCCTCGCATTGCCCGTGGTTTCGTCGGTCATATCGCCGGCGCCATCAACGGCGCATCCGTCGCCCGCAAGACGAGCTTCCTGCGCGACAAGATGGGCCAGCAGGTGCTGAAAGCCGGCCTGTCGATTTCAGACGATCCGCTGATCGTGCGTGGGCCGTCCTCCCGCCCCTTCGACGGCGAAGGCGTTTCCGGCGAGCGGCTCGTGATGATCGAGGACGGCGTGCTCAAGCACTGGTTCCTGTCCACCTCCACCGCAAATGAGATCGGCGGTTTCGAAACCAACGGCCGCGGCGTGCGCGGCGGCACCTCCGTTACGCCCGCCTCCACCAATCTGGCATTGGAGCCCGGAGACATCTCGCCGGAAGAGTTGATCCGCAGCGTTGGCAACGGTTTCTACGTGACCGAGCTGATCGGCCAGGGCGTCAACATGATAACCGGCGAATATAGCCGCGGTGCGACCGGCTTCTGGATCGAAAACGGTGAACTCACCTTCGCAGTATCGGAGGTGACGATCGCTTCGAACCTCAAGGACATGTTCATGCGGCTGACGCTCGCCAACGACATCGACCGTAAGTTCGGTGTGGCGGCTCCGACCTTCGCGATTGAAGGCATGACGCTTGCCGGTCGCTGACGAACGGATCGATGCGATGAGCGATGTGGAACAGTTCCGCTGGCAAAGCGATCTCGCACTGATCGCCGATGCCGCGAAACAGGCGGGCGCCGTCGCACTCGGCTTCTTCAATCAGTCGCCGGAAGTCTGGTGGAAAAACGAGGACCGCTCGCCCGTCAGTGCCGCCGATTTCGCCGCCAACGAAAAGCTCGAAACCATCCTGCGCAGGGCGCGGCCGGACTATGGCTGGCTGTCCGAGGAGACCGACGACGATGCCGGCCGTCTGCAGCATGAGACGCTGTTCATCGTCGATCCGATCGATGGCACCAGGGCTTTCCTGGCCGGCAAGGATCTCTGGTGCGTGAGCGTCGGCATCGTCCATCACGGCCGTCCCGTGGCAGGCGTGCTTTTTGCGCCGGCGCTGGACGAACTCTACGAGGCGACGGAAGGTGGCCAGGCGCTGAAAAACGGTGAGCCGATCTCCGTGTCCAGCCGAAGCGAAGGCGATATCAGCCAGCTTGCCGTCAGCGAGGAGTTGTTCAAGGTTCTGCCGACGGCAGTTCGCGAACGCAGCGAGCGTGTCAAACACATTCCCTCGCTCGCCTACCGCATCGCCATGGTGGCCGATGGGCGTCTCGATGCGACGTTTGTCGGGCGGAGTGCCCATGACTGGGATATTGCGGCCGCCGATCTTATTCTGGAACGTGCCGGTGGCGGCCTCGTCGACCTTTCGGGTCACCCGGCAACGTATAATAGGGCGAAAGTCAGCCACGAGGCGCTCTGTGCCTCGCCCGTTCCGCGTCTCCGGGAATATCTGGACTTGTTCACTCAGCTAAGAGACGGTTGACGTTTCCGTCAAAATCCCTCAGATGAGGGCCGGAGGAGAATAGGCAGAAAAGAGAATAAAAATGACGGACTCCGGCGGTAAAAAGCAGCTCCTGCACCTCGTATTCGGTGGCGAACTCGAAAGCCTCGAAGGTATCCAGTTTCGGGATCTCAAGGATCTCGATATTGTCGGTATTTTTCCCGACTACGCTACGGCACTGACGGCCTGGAAGGGCAAGGCGCAACAGACAGTTGACAATGCGCATATGCGCTATTTCATCGTCCACATGCATCGTCTGCTCGATCCGCAGGATACGACCGGGAGCAAGTGACCCGCGCAGCAAACCGCTGGTGGCCCTCCGCTGTCCACAGCGGAGGCCTTTGCGCATCGGTTCCTTGCCCTTGATCGACGCATTCTGAACAAATTGATCGGTCATTGCGGCCGCAACGATAATTGGGGAATTGGATTGATGTCGATCTGCATGGATCGGAGGTCTGCCGAATGAGCTCCCGGATGGCGCGGATCGGTCTGAACGCGTACCGTCTGGCGGGAACTGTGGCGTCGCCGGTCGTCGGCCTCTACATCACCTACCGTACGGCCAAGGGCAAGGAAGACCGCGCCCGCCGGCTGGAACGCTTCGGCTATGCGAGCGCCAACCGCCCGCAAGGCCCGCTCGTCTGGTTCCACGCGGCAAGCGTCGGCGAAACCAATGCTGTCATTCCCCTGATCCGCGAAATTCGACGCCGCGACATCAATGTCATCCTGACGACAGGCACCATCACCTCGGCAAAGCTTGCCGCCGAACGTCTCGGCAACGACGCGATCCATCAATACGTCCCGCTCGACCTGAAGCCCTCGGTCGGCCGTTTCCTCGACTATTGGCAGCCGGACTGCGCCATTATCGCCGAGTCTGAAATCTGGCCCGCGACCGTGCTGGAACTCGGCCGTCGCCGCATTCCGCAGATCCTAGTCAATGCCCGCATGTCGGACCGGTCCTTCGCCCGTTGGCGCCGTCGTCCGTCGATTGCAGAAGCGCTCTTCGAAAATCTCGCGCTCGTCATCGCCCAGTCGGATATGGATGCCGAGCRTTTCCGCGATCTTGGCGCCGTGCCGGTCATCACGTCGGGCAATCTGAAGGTCGATACGGACGCGCCGCCCTATGACAGCGCAGTCTTTGCCCGCTACAGGAAGCAGATCGGCGACCGCAAGACATGGGCGGCGATCTCCACCTTCGACGGCGAGGAGAATGCCGCCGGCATCGTGCACCGCGCTTTGCGCGATCGTGACAAGCAGCTAACGATCATCGTGCCGCGTCATCCCGAGCGCGGCGACGAGATCGAGGCCGCGCTCGTCAAGCAGGGGCTGAAGGTCGCCCGCCGCACGCGCGACGATGTACTTTCCCCCGATATCGATATCTTCCTCGGCGATACGATCGGGGAGATGGGCCTCTATCTTCGCCTGACGGAGGTCGCCTTCGTCGGCCGCTCGCTTTTCGCCGAAGGCGGTCAGAATCCGCTGGAGCCGGCCATGCTCGGTTGCGCCATCTTGTCCGGCGGCAACGTACAGAACTTCCGCGAGGCCTATCAGAAGCTTGCCCGCAGCGGCAGCGCCCGCATGGTGCGCGATACCGAAATGCTGGCAAAGGGCGTGCATTACCTGCTGACCAATGACGAGGCGCGGGGCAATATGATCCAGGCTGGCATCGCGACGGTGCATGAAATGCGCGGCGCACTGACGGCCACCCTGAAGGGGTTGGAGCCCTATATCAATCCGCTGACGGTGAAGGCGCGCCTGCTGCCCAAGGCCGCGGCGCAGGCCTGAGGAACTGTCATGTCTGCAGAGGTGAAGATCAAGGGCATCCTCTTCGACAAGGATGGTACGCTCCTCGATTATGATGAAAGCTGGCTGCCGGTGAACCGGGAACTGGCTCGTATCGCCGCCGAGGGTGACGCCGCTCTCGCCGATCACCTGCTTGCCGCATGCGGCATGGATCCCGTGACGGGGCATATCGTTCCCGACAGCCTGCTTGCCGCCGGCAATACCCGCCAGATCGCCGAAGGTCTCATCGCCGCCGGCTCGAAGGTCGAGCTCATCGAGCTGACGATCAAGCTCGACAACCTCTTTGCCAATGCTGCCGAATTCTCCGTGCCGGTCACCGATCTCGCAGCCTTCTTCGGGCGTCTTCACAAGCGCGGTTTCAAACTCGGCATCGCCTCGAGCGACAACGAGCGCTCGATCCGCCAGACGGCGCAACGCTTCGCCATTTCCGGATATGTCGATTACATCGCCGGTTACGACAGCGGCTTCGGCAGCAAGCCGGAGCCCGGCATGGTGCTTGGCTTCTGTGCCGCGACCGGCCTGTCGCCAGAAGAGGTCGCGATGGTCGGCGACAACAATCACGATCTCCATATGGGCAGGAATGCGAAAGTGGGCCTGACGATTGCGGTTCTGACAGGCACCGGCTCGCGTGAATCTCTATCCAGCGCGGCCGATCACGTCTTCGACGACATCACCCACATCGAGGCTCTGCTGCCCGATCTTCAGCCGGCGTGACGCGCAAAGACTTGCATTTTCATGATTTTTAGCTTCTCAATCCGCCCGGTCGATTTTGGGAAACCTCGCCATGAGGGGTGAGGGCAAGGGGAACGGGACGGCATTATGATATCCGAAGCGCCGCCTTTCTGGTGGAGGCGGGCAGGTTGGCAGGCCTGGGTCCTAACGCCCCTTTCTTTCCTCTATGGCCGCGTGGCAGGCTACCGTATGGTTCATGCGCGCCGCGCCTCGGTTCCAATCCCCGTCGTCTGCGTCGGTAATTTCACCGTCGGCGGTGCCGGCAAGACGCCGACGGCGATCGCCATTGCCCGTGCCGCCAAAGCCAAGGGCCTGAAGCCCGGTTTCCTGAGTCGCGGCCATGGCGGTTCGCTCGATATGACTGTTGTCGTCGATCCCGCGCATCACCGCGCTGTCGCCGTCGGCGACGAACCGCTGCTGCTGGCGCAGGAAGCACTGACGGTAATCTCCCGCCGTCGGGTCGACGGTGCTCTCAGGCTCGTCGAAGAAGGCGCCGATTTCATCATCATGGATGACGGCTTCCAGAGCGCACGCCTCACGATCGACTATGCACTTCTGGTGATCGATGCGACGCGTGGCCTTGGCAATGGCTATATCGTGCCAAGCGGACCGGTGCGTGCTCCGGTGCGCCTACAACTGCGCCAGGCAACCGCACTCCTGAAGGTCGGCGATGGCAACGCGGCCGACCGCATTGTCCGTATCGCGGCCCGCGCGGCAAAACCCTATTTCACCGCGGCGCTGAAGGTGCCAGGCGAAAACCATCTTGCCGGGCTCAAGGTGCTCGCCTTTGCCGGCATCGCCGATCCCGAAAAGTTCTTCCGCACTGTGCGTTCACTTGGCGCGAGCATCGAGGTCGCGACCTCCTTCGGCGATCATGAGCACCTGAGCGAAGAAGAGATCGACGGTCTTCTGAACACTGCGGACCAGCAGAACCTGGCGATCGTCACGACCTCGAAGGACTTCGTGCGGTTGGCCGGCCATCACGGAAAGGCGGAACAGCTTGCGGCCCGCTGCCACGTCGTGGAGGTGGAGATGGCCTTTATGGATCCTCGTGCCCCCGGTCTCATCATCGACCGTGCGTTCGAAGCCTGCCGCGAGCGGCGGCTCAAGGAAGCGAAGGCGAAAGCCTAGAGCAATTCCAGCAGAATTGTGCAGCGGTTTTGCGTCCGGAATTCCGTGAAAACAAGAAGTTAGCGCATTCACGTGCTTCGTAGAAAAGCGGAAATGCTCTACCGCTGGGTCGGCAGAACGCCGGCGCGACGGTCGGCTTCGAGGGCCGAGGCGACGTCGGCATAGGGCTCCTGCCGCGCCACGCTCCAGTAGCGAAGCTCGTCGAGCGGGATCTGTTTGCTGGTGAGTGCGCAGACGACATAGGAGCCAGGTGACAGAATCTGGAAATCGCCGTCGAGATACCGGATCTTCGCCTCGCGGTTTCCGTGTCCTTCGAACAAGTTCATTCGCTCCATTCCCTGCGGCCTGTCATCTGTCTGCCATACTCCGCGAGAGGCGATTTTGCCAGCTTTTTCAGCTCCGGCCGAACAGCCGCTCGATATCGGCAAGCTTGAGTTCGATATAGGTCGGGCGTCCATGATTGCACTGGCCGGAGCCCGGCGTCACTTCCATCTGACGCAAGAGCGCATTCATTTCTTCCGGCCGCAGCCGCCGTCCCGATCGCACCGAGCCATGGCAGGCCATGGTTGCCGCAACATATTCGAGCTTGGCGGAGAGGCCGGATGCCGTGTCCCATTCGGCGATCTCGTCGGCAAGCTGCCGGATCAATCCCTGCGTGTCGACTTCGCCGAGCATAGCCGGCGTCTCGCGCACGGCAATGGCGCCCGGTCCGAAGCGTTCGATCGCCAAGCCGAGTTCGGCAAACTCCGCCGCATGCACCATTAGCCGGTCGCAATCCTCCTCGGGAATGTCGACGATTTCAGGGATCAGCAGGACCTGTGAAGCCAGTCGCTTGGAATGCAGCGCCTTGCGCATGGCCTCGAACACCAGCCGTTCATGGGCCGCGTGCTGATCGACGATGACGATGCCGTTATCTGTCTGGGCAATGATATAGTTCTCATGGATCTGTGCCCTTGCCGCACCGAGCGGATAGCGCGCCACCGGTTCGGCGGCGGCTGTCTGCGCTTGCGGTGCGGGTTCGAAAACCGGCTCCGAACGCGCTGTCGGATGGACGAGCCCGTCGAAGGAGGCTTGCGGCCTTTCACCGAAACCGGCTGTCGGCTGATATGGCCGGGAAGGGGAGGTTGCCGCAGACCATGGCGCCTGCGGCCGCTGTGGTGCCGCCTGGAATCCGGGGCGGAAGGCGCGCAGCATGTCGCTTGCACCAGTCGTTGCCGCGCGGCTGCCGTCACGCGCCAGTGCCTCGCGGATAGCGCCGACGATCAGCCCGCGTACCAGCCCCGGATCGCGGAACCGGACATCGGATTTCGCTGGATGCACGTTGACGTCCACCAGCGCCGGATCGAGCGTGATCGACAGCACCGCGACCGCATAGCGGCCGGACGGGATCGTTTCGGCATAGGCGCCGCGGATCGCCGAGAGGATGAGCTTGTCCTGTACGGGGCGGCCGTTGACGAAAGCATATTGATGGGCCGAATTGCCCCGATTGAAGGTCGGCACGCCGGCAAAGCCGGTCAGCTGTACATCCTCACGTTCGGCGTCGATGGCGATGGCATTGTCGCGGAAGTCCTTGCCGAGTATCTGCGCCATGCGCGCCAGATGATCCTCGCCGGTTGCCGGAAATTCCAGCGTCGAACGGTCGGGGCCTGACAGCACGAAGCGCACGCCCGGAAAGGCGATCGCCATGCGCTTGACGATCTCGGTGATTGCGGCCGCTTCCGCCTTCTCCGTTTTCAGGAATTTCAGTCGAGCGGGTGTGGCGAAGAACAGGTCGCGCACTTCGACTATCGTTCCCGGATTGGCGGCTGCCGGGCGCAGATGCACGATCCTGCCGCCGGCAACCGAAATTTCGGTACCTGCAGCGCTATCACGCCTGCGGCTTGCGATGCTGAGCCGCGCCACCGAACCGATCGACGGCAATGCTTCGCCGCGGAAGCCGAGCGTACGGATATCGTCGAGCGTATCCGATATCTTCGAGGTGCAGTGCCGTCTCACGGCAAGTTCCAGATCGGCAGCGTCCATTCCGGCACCGTTGTCTGTTACGCGCAAGAGCGCCTTGCCGCCGCCGGCGGTTGCGATCTCGATGCGCGTCGCGCCCGCGTCCAGTGCGTTTTCGATCAGCTCTTTCGCAGCACTCGCCGGCCGTTCGATGACCTCGCCGGCGGCGATCTGGTTGATGAGCGTTTCGGAGAGCTGTCTAATGGCCATGCGCCTATTTTCGGGGATTCGCGGCCGGGAGGAAAGGGCTTTCATCAGGCGGGAGCCAAGTACTGCAAGCTTCTCCCCCAAATTTGGGGGTCACTACTGTTAAGCGGCCTTTAAGACAAAAACGGCATTTTATTCATATGCCTCCGAAACTGCGAAAATCGGACAGATGTGGGATGTGAAAGAATGAGTGCCGGCTTCGAAAAGGCGGACACATCATCTGCGAGTGACGCGCTGCCGCCTGAGGCCGATCTTCAGACGGTGCTTTTCGACGCGGCATGCGATAGTCTTTCTGCTGCATTCGTCATCTATGACCGCAACGATCTTCTGATCTTCGCCAGCCGCCAGGTCATGGAATTCTTTCCGGTCCCCGAAGATGTGCTGCGGCCGGGCGCCCGGCTTCGTGATTTCCTGGGTGCGGTCTATGATACCGGCATCCGCGAGCAGACCCTCGTGCGCCAGGCGGGTTCGCTCGGCCGCGAGGACTGGCTGTCGCAGCGCATCGCCTCCCATTGGCGCGAACGTTTCGAATCCGTCGAGCGCCACGGCACCGATCGCTGGGTGCGCTTTTTGAAGCGCCGGCTGCCGAACGGCTACGGCGTGACCATCATCTCCGATATTTCCGAAGCGCGTAAGCGCGAGGAACAGTGGCGCTACGATCTGGAGCGCGTGCAACTCACCGAGGATATCCTCGACCATCTGCCGTTCCCGCTCTTCGTCAAGGATCGCAATCTCACTTACGTCGCCGTCAACAAGGCTTTCTGCGAGAAGTACCAGACGACGGCGGATGAAGTTCTCGGCCGCAAGAGCGGCGAGCTCTTTTCGCCTGACATCGCCAAGCGCTTCGAGGAGAGTGACCGCCATGTGCTGGAAACCGGCGAAATGTCGGTCGCCCGCCAGCGCCAGATCGCCCGTGACGGCACCGAGCGCGACATCGTCAGCCGCAAGCACAGGATCGGCAAGCCGGGACGTTACTTTCTTGTCTCGACCATGCAGGATCTGCCGCGCGACGGCGACGATCTCGACGAATTCAATCAGGCCTCGGAAATCACCACCTCCAGCAACCAGACCTACCGGCGCGCCTATGTTCCGGCGCCGAACGCATCGCAGCGCCGCGAGCCGGCGGCGATGGAGGCAATCGTTCCGGAAAACTTCTCTGGCCGAAAGATCCTCGTCGTCACCTCGGATTTCGCCGCCGAGACGGCCGCGCTACGCACGCTCGCCAAATACGGCTTCGAATCCTGCTCCGTCCGCGGCGAGGACGAGGAGGAACGTTTCCTCGAGATTGCGAGCTCCTCCGGCATCTCGCTCGATCTTCTGATCATCGATAACCAGATGGGCATGCGCTGTCTGGAACTCGCAGAACAATACGGCATTCCCGCCCTTGTCATGGATGGCTTCCAGATCGCCAACGAGCTGACCTTCCAGATCGCCCGCCACTTCAACCGCAACGGACGCGGCGGCGGCGCTGAAGGCGACTGGGAAATCACCACGACTGAAGAAAACGTCGGCCTCCAGGTTCTCGTCGCCGAGGACAACGACATCAACCAGATCGTCTTCACGCAAATCCTCGAAGGTCTCGGCTACCGCCATCGGATCGCGGCAACGGGCGAAGAGGTCGTTCGCCTCTGGGCCGAACACAGGCCGCAGATCGTGCTGATGGATATTTCGCTTCCGGTCTTCAACGGCTTTGAAGCCTCGCGCCTTATTCGCCAGATGGAAGCGGGGCAGGGCACGCGGACGCCGATTATCGGCGTGCTGACACAAGCCTTCGAGCGTGATCGTGCGGAATGCGCCAATGCCGGTATGGATGACGTCATCATGAAGCCAGTCAGCCCGGACATCCTTGAAACGGTATTTCAGAAGTACCTGATGGATGAGCCGATCAAGGCCCGAAACTAAACAAAATATCGGTCAACTCCCCAGATTTTGGGAATGCTTCGGGTTGTATCGCAGCCGATTTACTATCGAATTGTTAAGATTTGCCGGTCATTCTTCACCAGGGTGCGGAGGAAAACCTTGGGTTTGGAGTGATGGTGTCGGCAGAAATACCATTCGTGACGGTAAGTCAGAACGAGCTCCAGGCGATGGCCTATACTGATCCGCTGACCGGATTGGGAAACCGGCATCGCATGCGGGACAAGGTGATGCAGATTTCTGCCGAGCGCGCCAGCGATCCTGCACCCTTTACCATCGGCATTGCCAATCTCGACAGTTTCAAGCCGATCAACGATCTCTTCGGCTCCACCGCCGGCGATGAAATCCTGTGCCAGGTCGCCCATCGCCTGAAGGCCTGCATCCCGGATGGCGCTATCGTGACGCGTCACGACGGCGACGAGTTCGCCTTTGTCCTGCCGCTGATCTTCGAGCGCGCCAGTGCCGAGAAATTCGGCCAGATGATCCGTGAGGTCCTGTCGGCTCCCTACGATCTCGGCGACCGCAACGTCCGCCTTTCTGCTTCCTTCGGTTTTGCGATCTATCCCTTTGCCGGCGAGGACTACGAAGAGCTGCTGAAGAGCGCCGAAACCGCGCTCTACCGTTCCAAGCGTCGCGGCCGCGGGCAGATTACCGTCTATTCGCGCGAGATCGCCCAAGAGATGAAACGGGCGACCCAGCTCGAACAGGCACTCAGAAACGCCATCATCTCCGATGTCATCGACGTGCATTTCCAGCCGATCGTCTCGCTTGCCAATAATCAGGTGGTGGGCTTCGAGGCATTGGCCCGCTGGAACGATCCCGATCTCGGCTTCGTCTCCCCCGGCGTCTTCGTGCCGCTCGCCGAAGAGCGTGGCTTCATCGATGCCCTGTCGGAAGCGCTGCTGCGCAAGGCTGCGGAAGCGGCACTCTCCTGGCCGCGTGAACTCTTCCTGTCCTTCAATCTGTCTTCCGCCCAGCTTATGGATCCGGGCACGAGCAGCAGCATTTTGTCGATCCTCGGCCGTGTCGGTTTCGACCCGCATCGTCTCGAGCTGGAAATCACCGAAACGGCTGTCATGAGTTCGGCCGACACGGCGCACCGAATCATTGCCGATCTGAGAGCTGCCGGCGTGCGCATCTCGCTGGACGATTTCGGCACCGGCCAGTCGAGCCTCGGGCGCTTGCGCGATTTCATCTTCGACAAGATCAAGATCGACCGTGCCTTTGTCTCCCGCATCAATTCCGACCGCGCCTCCGAACACATTATCAAGGCGATCCTTACCATGTGCGAAGGTCTCGACCTCGAGGTCGTGGCTGAGGGCATCGAGGATTATTCGGAAGCGGTCAAACTGCGCATGCTCGGTTGCGGCATGGGACAGGGCTATCATTTCGGCCGGCCGGCCGATGGCATCGCCACGCTGCGCTTCCTGCACGAGAATTATTACTACGACACGAGTGCTACGGAACGCGCCAGCGCATAGGCCATGCGCAAAAAAACGATGGCGCCCCATGGGACGCCATCGCCTACGCTCTACTCTCCGCGGAATTACTTGTTGGTGGTCGAGCCGGTGGACGTACTGTCCGTCGGCATCGCCGTGCCGGTCGCTGCCGGAGCCTTTTCAGCCGACTGCATCTGCAATGTCTTGAACTCCGGTGCCGCCTTCAGCGATTCTGCGGTTTCCGTGGTCGTCAACTTGACGGAACCGTCCTGCGTATTCTGGGCGGCAGTTACTTTTTCCATCGGCACAGCGACGTTCTTTTCGCCGATGCCAAGGAAGCCGCCGACACCGATGATCGCTGCTACGATACCGCCATCCTTCTTGAGGATCAGGTCGTTGACGTCACCGATGCTCTCATTGTTGCCGTTATAGACCGACTGGCCGATATAGGTATTGGCGCTGATCTGGTCTGGGGCCTGCTGGGTCAGGTAGCTGTCACCACCTGCCTGAGCTGTATCGGTGCTCGGAGCGGGCGCCGGAGCCTGCGCGGCATCACCTGCCGGAGCCATAGGCTTCACCGGCTCGGCCGGCGCCGGCGATGCCGGGTCGGCGGGCGCAGACTGCGTCGGAGCAGCGGGGTTTGCTGGCTCCGGAGCCGTCTGTGAAAATGCCGCCGGTGCGAAGGCCGTGGCAAACAGGGCGCCAGCGGCAACGGTCGTCAGAAGTTTGCGTGTCATATCGAACCTACCTTTGTTTCATGAGTGATCCAAGCCCGGCAGCGCCTGTTTTTTAGGCATTTCTGCCACGCCGGTTCACGAATGAAATGACCGGTGTGCCTATTGGTTCCGGGCGAAGACACGGAAAATTTTACGATTTTCGCGGAACCTTGAGCGGAAAACAGCCCGAAAAAGCAAAGGCGCCCCGCAATAGAGCGCCTTCTGAATTCGAGGCCTTTCCCTTTAGATAACGTAGGCAGGATCGAAAACGCCCTTCACTGTGATGCCGAGTTCGAGCAGCGCGCCGGCGCTCGGCTGGGCGGATCGGGCATCCTCGTCAAGCCCCTCCCAGGCTGTCGTCACCACCAGCCGGTCGGCATTGGCGCCGATGAAGGCCGGGCAGGAAGGCTGGGCGGCTGGCACTTTGTAGCGGGCGATACGCAGGCCATCCGGGCTGTAGCGGTCGACGACGCCAGCGCCCCAGCGGGCATTCCAGATGTAGCCATCGGCATCGCAGACCGAACCGTCGAGCCCGCCGGGTTCGTCCATGCTATCGACCATCACGATCGGTTCGCCGGCGGGGAGGCCGGTCTGCGGATCGACCATGACGCGCATCAGACGGCTGAGGCGGGTATCGGTAAAATAGCCGGTCGTACCGTCAGGCGAAAAGCAGATAGAGTTCGGAATGCTGATGCCACCGAAGATCTTCGTCACCCTGCCGGCGGCGACGTGGTAGATCGCGCCCGCCTGTTGCTCGGCGCGCTTGCTCATCGTGCTGATCCACAACGCTCCGGAGGGATGCGTGCGGCCGTCGTTGGAGCGGTTTTCCGGCCTGTCATTTTCGAGCGCTGCATAGAAAGTCAGCTTGCCGCTGGCGATATCTCGCACGAAAAGCCCCTCTTCGGTCGCCAGTAGCTGGCGCTCAGGATCGATCCGCGCAAGCACGCTTGCCATGACGGGCAGCGAATGCACCTTCTTCTCGTCCGTCGAAAGATTGAGTTCGTGAAGCTCCTTGCCGAGAATGTTGAACCACCAGACGGAGTTGGAAACGGGATCGTAAGTCGGCCCCTCACCGAGAACCGAATTGGTATTGCAAAGTGTTTTGCCCTCGAATTCATAAATATCAGTCATATGCCTATGCTCCTATGGCCGCGTCATAGGCTAAGATGGTTGCCTTGGCGCGCTCGGCAACCTCTGCATTAGTCATTCCGGGCTTGTAAATGCTGGTGCCGAGGCCGAAGGCGAGAATGCCGGCTTTGGTATAATCGGAGAAGTTTTTGTCCGATACGCCGCCGACCGCCGCAATTACCAGTTCCGGAGGCAGGATGGCGCGGATTGCGGTGATGCCGGAAGGGCCGAGAACGCTGGCAGGGAAGAACTTGAGGCCGGTTGCACCCGCGCGGGCGGCCTGCAGCGCTTCCGTCGGCGTAAAGACGCCAGGCATTGTCACCATGCCGTAGTCGCGTGCGCGGATGATCACGTCGGGTTCGACATTCGGGGTCACCAGCAGTTTGCCGCCTGCCGCATGCAGGCTGTCGACGGCCTCTGTCGTGAGCACGGTGCCGGCACCGATCAGCACGTTATCAGGTGCCATCTTGGCAGCAATCTCGATAGACTTGAAGGGTTGCGGAGAGTTGAGCGGGATTTCGATCGCCGTCAGGCCGTTTTCGATCAGCGCACCGACCACGGTCTCGGTTTCTTCGGGCTTTATGCCGCGCAGAATGGCAATCAACGGGCGCTTCATATCGGGGAAGGGGATACGGTTCATGGGAGATGTCTTTCTCAGTTCGGCCAGATGGCCCGGGCAGCGGCCGAAAGCCCACCGCGAACGGCGGCATCGGCATCGACGGCGGTGAAGGAAAGGGAGAGCGTGCGGAAGGCCTGCTCGTAAAGCGCCTGCAGGCGTCCGGACGCAACGAGCGTGATGGCCGTATCCTTGCCGGCATCCTGCAGCGCGCCGGCAATTTCGAGGCCAATCAGGGTGCCCGAGAGTTTAGCCTGTGCGGCCGCGGCCGAAATACCGTGCAGAAGCTGGCCTGAGCGCGCGGTGAAAATCAGGTTCGATACGAGCGCGGGCCGCTTGAAGGCGGCCGCGACTGCTGCGTCGAAGGCTGCGGCATCGGCCGGCTGGTCCTCGGCGCCGGCCACGGCATGCATGAGGATCGTATGCTTGGTGATGGCGTCGAAAAGCTCGCCGGTCATGAAGCTGGAGAAGCCGGTGACCGTACCGTCGTCAACATGGACCCACTTGGAATGGGTGCCGGGCATGCAGACGGCTTGTGCACCCTTGCTGTCAGGCCCTAGCGCACCGAGAAGCTGCGTTTCCTCGCCGCGCATGACATCGGGCGCCGCCGCATCGCGCTGGGCAAGACCGGGCAGGATGCGCACATCGCGGTTTTCGCCCGGCACGGACACTGCGCCTGATAGAATCGAGGAGAGGGAGGCGGGCACATCGATATAACCAGCCTCGACCCAGCCCTGCCGGGCGCCCGCCATGCCGCAGACGATGACCGGCAGGTCCGCGGGCGCTCCGACGGCTGTGAGATGTCCAGCGAGAACTAGGGAAAAGCCGGTCTTGGCGGCGGTCGTCATGCCTTCGCCGCTGCGGCGCTCGGCAAGAATGCTGCTGTCCGCACCGATAAGCCAGAGCCGGAAGCTGCTGGTGCCCCAGTCCACCGCAATATAAGCGGGATTTGCCATCAGAGAACGCCTCCATCGACGATTAGGGACTGCGCGGTCATGGCGGCTGCGCAGTCGGATGCAAGAAACAAGGCGGGACCGACGATCGCGTCCGCCTTCAATACGATTTTCAGACACTGCCCCTGCACGGAACGGGCAATGCTCTCCTCCGTCAGCCACAGCTTCATCTGCCGCTCGGTCACCACCATGCCGGGCAGGATGCAGTTGACGCGGATACCGTCAGCGCCGAGCTTTCCGGCCATGCTCTTTGTCAGGCCGACCACTGCGGCTTTGGCCGCAGCATAGGCTGGGAAAACGCCCATGTTCAATTTGAAGGCGATGGACGACATGTTGATGATCGCCCCGCCGCCGGCCGCCCGCATCGAAGGCGCAACTGCCTGCGAGGTGAAGAAGACATGGCGCAGGTTGATTGCCTGGTTATTGTCCCAATAGTCCTCGGTCACATCGTCGAATTCGTGCCTGTCGTCCCAGGCTGCATTGTTGACAAGCACGCGGATCGGCCCGGACTTTTCGATAACCGCGTTCACCGTGCGCCTGATGGCGTCGATATCGCGCAGGTCCGTGTGGTAGAAGCGGACCGGATGCGCATTCTCGCGGGAAAGCCGCCCAGCCAGTTCCCGGCTTTCAGCCTCGGCGATGTCGAGGAAGGAAACCTTCGCGCCCTGCCTTGCGAAACCCTCGACGAGGGCAGCACCGATGCCGGAACCGCCGCCGCTCACCAGCACCGTGCGGTCCTTGAATTCGGGGAATTGTGCAGACATAGCGCTCACCGTTTCTCCTCCCGGCATGCTGTGAATTCCATTATTTGGAACTTAATTTGACTATATGGAATTATCCGATTAGGCTGCCGTTCCTGTCAAGGGCGGGTAAGGCGATGATATCAAGCGGCGACAGCATGGCGCAGGCAGATGACGAAAGCGTGTTGTGCAACACCGGCACGCCGCGTGACACCGGCACGCTCGGCAAGCTGATGGTGCTGCTCGATCTCGTCACCCATGCCGATGCTCCCTTGCGCTTCACCGATATCCTCGCGCTTGCCAACCAGCCGCGCGGCACACTGCACCGCCAGCTCGGTCATCTCGTGGAGGAGGGACTTCTCGAGCTCGATGCCGAGGGGCGTTATGCGCCCGGCCTGCGGTTGCTCGACTTTGCCTCACGAAGCTGGGCGCGCAACGAATTCCGCCTGATTGCCGCGCCGCATCTCGCCGCCCTCCATCGAAGGACCGGTGAGACCGTCCATCTCGGCGTGCTGCGCGGCTCCTCCATCATCTACCTCGACAAGGTCGAAGGGCACCAGCCGGTGCGCATGTATTCACAGATCGGCAATGCTTCGCCCTGCTATTGCACCGGTGTCGGCAAAGCTGCCCTTTCAATTCTGCCATCAGACAAACTCCGCGAATTGCTTCCGAGCCTGCGCTTCACCCGCTTCACTCCGGCGACGCATGTGAACGCTGAAACCCTGTTGGTAGAGATCGGCGAAATCGCCTCCGCCGGTCATGCTTTCGACCGGGAGGAGCATGAGGCGGGTATCTGCTGTGTCGCCGCTCCCATCTGGTCGGACGACGACTCCTTCATCGGCGGGGTTTCTGTCACCGGTCCCGCTTACCGCCTGTCGATGGAACTTCTTCACGAATGGGCCGTTCCGGTTCAGGTGACAGCACGGAAAATCATGGACGAAATGCGCATCCGCCTCGGGCCGAGGCGTTGAAACCGATTTGACCCCGGGCAATTGCTGGACGTCGTATACATAGCATGCTTATGATGAGTGCGTTATTGAGATTTGACGGCGAATCACGCCAACTGGGGTCGTCCGCGAAATCATCGACAAATCACCGGCCGAACGCGCTACGCGCCGAGGCTGATCCCATTGATCTGACGGGCGTTGTGTAACCCACCCTGTACTTGACCTCCCAAACAGGCTGCCAGCGGTTTACCCAAAGCCCGGTTCGAAGGCGAAAAAATCTGATGGCAAGCTTACCGCAAACTTCGGTGGAAGACGCCTATATCCAGGAGGTCGCCAGTCTAAAGACGCAGTTCGACATCTTCCGCTTCATGAAGCGGGTGACGGAGGCCTATCGCGGCCGGGCCTTCATGGTTCTGAACCTGCCCCCGATCACCTCCTTCGACCTCCAGGGCAATACGATCATCACGAGCTGGCCGGCCGAACTGCTGTCCATCTATGATCAGGAGGGACTGATGATGAACAGTCCGGTCTTGCGACGGCTGCGCACCTCGACCTTACCTTTCTTCCACGACACGGCACGGGCCAACTGGCCGCGCGACGACGGTAAGTCAGGCCTCGTGGCAACCCTTTTCGAACGCTTCAAGATGATGCGCTGCGCCTATTTTCCGACCCACGAACCGTCTGGCGCGCGCGGCGCGGTCTCCTTCGCCGGCGATCGCGAACCTTATACGCCTGCCGAGATGCGCGAACTCAGCTACATCGCCATCCACGTCTTCGATCGGCTCGCCGAGATCCGCAATCTCGATACGCGCATGACCGATACACTGACCGACCGCGAGATCGATTGCCTCAACTGGACCGCAGCGGGAAAGACCAGCGCCGAGATAGCCGAAATCCTCGAACTCTCGGAACACACGGTCAATCACTATCTGAACCGCGCCACCAAGAAGCTTGATACGGTCAACCGCACCCAGGCGGTCGCCAAGGCGCTGCGCATCGGCCTTATCAAGTAGCCCCATTAGTGGCTCCGGATTAGTAGGCATGCCGGCCTAAAATAACATCATTCACTGCCATCGTGCTCAATATGTGAGCGCCATTCCCTTTGCAGGCGGTCCTGGACTGACAATTATCATCTTTATCACCGGATTCCGCAGTTGGCATGCTTCGTGCATCATTACCTGCAGAGGTCCAGAGGGGACTTTAACAGCGCCAGTTCAATGGTGCGACCGACACGCCGCCGTCTGATGTCGTTGCCGCTTTTCTCCCGGCTCTACGATGTTGGCGGCGGTTGTTGCGTTTAGGCAACCGCCTTTAGCCGCTGTTCCGAAACCGGACGATTTCTTTCGATTTTTTCTGGCGTTTTTTTCCGCTTGCTCTACTTCGCCCCGAATTGCGCCGGTTCTCGGGGAGCCGTTGCGGCCATCAGGGCGAAAGCCCGGCGGACTTGGTGGCCGCAACGGAGAGAGAACCCGTTGCCTTTCCTTAAATATGAGATGTGCCTGCCACTCGATTTTGTTTGGCGAAGCTGCCGGCCTCCACTATTTACTGACAAGGAAAAGCAGTGAGGGCGGTATGACCGAGGTCACCAAGGAACAGGTTCTGGAAACGCTGAAGACCGTGCGCGGGCCGGATCTGGAGCACAATATTGTCGAACTCGGCATGATCTCCGACGTCTTCATTTCCGACGGCAAGGTCTATTTCTCCATCACCGTGCCGGCCGAACGCGCCAAGGAGCTGGAGTCGCTACGGCTCGCCGCCGAGCGTGTCATCAAGGAAATGCCGGGTGTGAAAGGTGCGCTTGTGGCGCTGACGGCAGACAAGAAGGCCGCCGCAAATGCACCTGCAGCGCGCCCCGCACCGCAGGCTGACCATAGCCATCACGGCCACTCCCATGCCCCCCAGCAACAGCCGCCGCGCACGGCCAAGATCGGCGTTCCCGGCATCGGCTCCATTATCGCCGTCGCATCGGGCAAGGGCGGCGTCGGCAAGTCGACAACTGCAGTCAATCTGGCACTCGGCCTCCTTGCGAATGGTTTGCGCGTCGGCATCCTCGATGCCGATATCTACGGCCCTTCCATGCCGCGCCTCCTGAAGATATCCGGCCGCCCGACGCAGATCGATGGCCGCATCATCAATCCGATGGAAAATTACGGCCTCAAGGTCATGTCCATGGGCTTCCTCGTCGATGAGGAAACCGCGATGATCTGGCGCGGGCCGATGGTTCAGTCGGCGCTGCTGCAGATGCTGCGAGAAGTCGCCTGGGGTGAGCTTGACGTTCTCGTCGTCGACATGCCGCCCGGCACCGGCGATGCCCAGCTCACCATGGCCCAGCAGGTGCCGCTCGCCGGCGCCGTGATTGTCTCCACGCCGCAGGATCTGGCGCTGATCGATGCCCGCAAGGGCCTCAATATGTTCCGCAAGGTCGAAGTGCCGGTTCTAGGCATCGTCGAGAACATGAGCTATTTCGTCGCACCAGATACCGGCACGCGCTACGATATCTTCGGCCACGGCGGTGCACGCAAGGAAGCCGAGCGCATCGGCGTGCCTTTCCTCGGCGAAGTGCCGCTGACGATGAACATCCGTGAGACTTCGGATGCCGGAACGCCGCTCGTTGCCTCCGATCCGAACGGCATCGTGGCCGGAATCTACCGTGCTATCGCCGCTAAGGTCTGGGAACAGGTCGGCGAAAAACCGCTGCGCGCCGCACCTGCGATCATCTTCGAATAGTGCGAATCACAAGCCGGTCACCTCAAATTGTGGGCGAAATGAGATGAATAGGCGCCGTTCACGTAAGATGTCTTGATTATTTTCAGGCTTTGCTTCATATGCCGCCGGCGTCATGATGGCGCGTCTGCGAATGCTCTATGGTGGCCGCCTGTCGATGAAGGTTCCGGCCTCTCTGCATGTTCAGAGTTGACTTGTCGATCGAAGGATTGGTGACTGCGATGCGGTGGAGCAACCCGGCCGGAAAGGCCGGATATGGCCGGAGTTGTATGAACTTTCTTTATCCGCTTCCGTTACGGTCGATGACCAGCGCCCCGGGCGTATCCCTGCTCGCGCCTATATGGCGCCGGAGATGCGGACTGTGATTACCGCATACTGTTCCAACTGCAAGTCGGTCGAGCTTCGTGATCTGGCGAACCCTCCGGAGTTTCCGGCGGATGTGGTATGGATCGACATGATCGAGCCGACTCGCGAGGAGGAACTCCATGTCGAAAAGATCCTTGGCATCGAAGTGCCGACCCGGGACGATCTCAGGGCAATCGAGCCGTCGGCACGCCTCTACGTCGAAAATAATGCCGTCTACATGACCGCTTCGCTGATATGGAAAGCGGAAACGGAAGCCCCGACCCTGACGGATGTGGCCTTCATTCTCGCGGGCGGCAAGCTGGTGACCATCCGTTACGCCCATCCGAAATCCTTCGCGCTCTTCATCGCCGCCCTGCATCGCATACCCGAGCAATGGCGCAGCGGCGCTGCCCTTCTTGCCAAGCTGCTGGAAACGATTGTCGACCGTACGGCAGAAGTCCTGGAAGTCTCGATTTCCCGGCTGGATATCCTGTCGGTCCACGTCTTCGGCGACCGGGCCAAGAAGGTGCGCAAGCCCTCGAACTACCTCGAAGAGAAACTGAAGGACATTGCCGGCCATCACCGGATGATCAGCAAGCTGCGCGACAGTCTCGGTTCGCTCTCGCGCCTTCTCACCTTCTTCTACACCATCCCTGCCGTGCAGCACGACCAGGAGACCAAGGAACTCTGCCGCACCGTTTCGCGCGATATCCAGTCCCTTTCGGAACATGCTTCCTTCGTCGCCGGCAACATCACCTTCCTGCTCGACGCCTCGCTCGGCCTCATCAACATTGAGCAGAACGCCATCATCAAGATTTTTTCGATCGCTTCTGTCGTGTTCTTGCCGCCGACGCTGGTCGCCTCCATTTATGGCATGAATTTCGAGTTCATGCCGGAGTTGCACCTGACCGCGGGTTATCCCTACTCGCTGGGCCTTATGGTGATCTCCGCCGTCATTCCCTTCTTCTTTTTCCGCTGGAAAGGCTGGCTCTGAGGAGCCTGTAATTGCTTCATGTCTGAAGAAAGCCATTCTCAAGAACGCAACCTCACGCCGCGCAAGCTCTTTTATCTCGCGCTAGGCTCCGTAGGTGTCGTTTACGGGGATATCGGCACGAGCCCGCTTTACGCGTTCCGCGAAGCGCTGAAGCCGGTTGCTCATGATGGTCTTACCCGTTTCGAGGTGATCAGCCTCATTTCCCTGATGATCTGGGCGCTGACCATCATCGTCACCATCAAGTACGTGCTCTTCCTGTTGCGCGCCGACAACGACGGCGAAGGCGGCACGCTGTCGCTCCTCGCCCTGCTGATGAAAACCGCCAATGGCCACACCGCGCTCTTGATGCTGCTCGGCCTCATGGGCGCGGCGCTCTTTCTTGGCGACGCCATGATCACCCCGGCGCTCTCGGTTCTGTCAGCAGTCGAAGGTATCAAGCTCGTCACGCCGCAGCTGTCGGAATATATCGTGCCCATATCGGTAGCAATTCTGGCACTGCTCTTCGTCGTGCAGTCGCATGGCACGGGGGCGGTCGCGCGATTCTTCGGCCCCATCACGGCGCTTTGGTTCCTCGTCATGGCCGCCGCCGGTATCGCTCATATTTCCGATGACTACGGCATCCTCGCCGCCTTCAACCCCTATTATGCAATCAGCTTCCTGCTGCACGAGGGTTTCTATGGCGTCGTCGTTCTCGGTGCCGTCTTCCTGACCGTCACCGGCGCGGAAGCCCTCTATGCAGATCTCGGCCACTTCGGCCGCCGCCCGATCCAGTGGGCATGGTTCGCGCTGGTCTTCCCGTCGCTGACGCTGAACTATTTGGGGCAGGGCGCGCTTGTTCTGGGCAATCCGATGACGATGTCCGATCCCTTCTACCTCATGTATCCGAAGTGGGCGCTACTGCCGGTGGTCATCCTCGCGACCTGCGCGACGATCATCGCCAGCCAGGCCGTCATCACCGGCGCCTTCTCGCTCGTACGTCAGGGAATCAACCTCGGCTTCCTGCCGCGCATGGAAATTCTCTTCACGTCTGAGACCAATACCGGGCAGATCTTCGTGCCTTCGGTCAACGCGGTGCTGTTCTTCGGCGTCATCTTCCTCGTGCTCGGCTTCAAGACCTCGGATTCTCTGGCGACCGCCTACGGCATCTCGGTCACCGGCGCGATGGTCGTCACTTCAATCATGGCCTTCGAATTCGTCCGCGTCCGTTGGAACTGGTCGCTTCCTGTTGCCATCATCGCGCTGCTGCCGCTGGTCATTCTCGAGCTGATCTTCTTGGGCGCCAACCTCCTGAAGATCCATGATGGCGGCTACATCCCGATCATGATTGCGACCGCTTTCACCGTCATCATGTGGACCTGGCGTCGCGGCACGGCGATCCTGACGGAAAAGACCCGTCATACGGATATTCCGCTTGCCTCCTTCGTCAGCTCCATCGAGCGCAAGAGCGAGCATTCGCCGGCCCATGTTCCGGGCACCGCGATCTTCCTGACCAGCGATCCGGATTCCGCACCCGCCGCACTGCTGCACAATCTCAAGCACAATCACGTGCTCCATGACCGCAACGTCATCCTGACGATCCGCACGGTCAACAAACCGCGTGTCTCGCCGCAGGAGCGCTACAAGGTCGAGCAGATCTCCGAGCGTTTCTCGCGTGTAGAACTGCTCTTCGGCTTCATGGAATCGCAGAATGTCTCGCAGGCGCTGGCGGCATTGCGCAAGACGGGCCTGAAGTTCGACATTATGACGACGTCCTTCTATCTCGGCCGCCGCAAGCTGGTGCCCGATGCCAAGTCCGGCATGCCATACTGGCAGGACCGCCTTTACATCGCGCTCGCCAACGCTGCCGCCAACCCCTCCGACTACTTCCGCCTGCCGGCCAACCGCGTGGTGGAATTGGGTTCGCACGTCATTATTTGATGGGACGGAAGGGGAGGGCGCCATCTTGCCCTCTCCGATTTCTGTGACCGGCATGGGAAGCACCCGGGTGAGGTGGTCCATCTCACGAAAATATCAGCCGCATTAGAACATGCGAAAATCCTCATGGGCATATTCCGGCATGGCTCGTTAACCAGCTATCAAGGTTAATGCGAGATTTTCTTGGGACTGTTCCTGCGTCCCATGCCTGGAGTCCGCGTTGCGTCGAAATGGCCGCTCCCGCAGCAAGCTGCGTCTCTTGCCCCAGAACTGGGTCTCTCCAGCGATTTTCGGCGTGGCCGGATGGCTGATCTTCCCGAGCGTTGCTTCTCACGCCGATCTTGCCACCATGCTCGCCGGTCTCGACAATGACGGCGAAAGCTGGCGCATGGTTCTGACCAATTCGCCGGCTGGCTCAATCCACCAGGCTGAACTTGCCTTTGCTGATCCCGCTGCTACCGGCTCGATCGCAGCCGGTGCCGGCATGGTGCTGCCCGACGGCCGCAAGGTTGCCTTCGTTGCTGGTAAGAAGGGCGATGAGGAGACCCCGGACGAGGATCGTGTCAATCGCAATGCCAAGAAGGGACGTGTCGTCGCAGTGGAAAAGATGCAGCCGCCGAAGGATTTCTCGGCTGGCTCTATCCTTCAGCGCACCAAGCTTCTCTTCCGCCCGGACTTCGATCTCAAGGACAAATCCGCTTTCGTGAAGCCCAAGATCATGGGCAAGGAAATCGAAATCGCCACGGCCTTCTATAAGAAGGAGCCGGTTCCGCAGCAGGACAATGCCATGCCGGCCATGCTGGCAAGCCTCGTGACCAGCAACAAGGCGGACGTGCTGGCGACGGCCTATGCGCCTGCAGCGCCGGATTATTCCCGCCAGTCGCCCTTCGATTCGATCCTGACCGACACGGATGAAGGCCGTTTCGTGCCGCAGATCGGCCCGAAGGACCATGCCTGGGCCGCGAGCGTCCTGCCGCCCGGTGTCTTTTCTGCCGGCGAGCAACAATGCCTGGCTTCAGGCATCTATTTCGAGGCGCGCGGTGAATCCGTGAAAGGGCAGGCGGCTGTCGCGCAGGTCATCCTCAACCGCGTCCGTAACCCGGCCTATCCCAAGACCATCTGCGGCGTCGTCTATCAGAACGAAGACTGGCGCAACCGCTGCCAGTTTTCCTTCGCCTGCGACAGCATCAAGGACCGCGTGAATTCGCAGTATCACTGGCGCGTCGCTCGCGATGTGGCGATGGCCGTAACCGCCGGCAGGATCTGGCTGCCGCAGGTCGGTTCGGCCACGCACTATCATGCTGTCTACGTCCGTCCGAATTGGGCCAGAACCATGGAAAAGGTCGGCCGCATCGGCATGCATGTCTTCTATCGCACCTATGGCGGTGGCTGGAGTTGAGGCAAAACGGCCGCTGATTGCCGATTTTTTGCCGTCCGGCGCCGTTCGAAGACGGATTCTTTAGGTGAAATCGGCTCAGAGTGACAAAATTCCGTTTAAGACTTTGATTTCTTTTGGTTATTTTATGGCTGGACACAAGCTCTCTACGCCTTGACTATGCTAATCCCTAAAACTATGTTGCGCGCGACTTCAGAACGGGCCGGAAGGTTCTTTAACCTTTGCGTCCGTGGTCCGGAAAACCGGGGTAGCGGGATTGCGGGCGACGGGAGCGGAGGAGAGCACGATGGCGGATGACCGCGAAGAAAGTCTTGAGCAGCGCCGTCGGCAGCTGGGAGCGGAACTCGCCTCCAAGCGTGTCGATGACAGGAAAGAAGAGGCAAGAGAGGCGAGCGCCGAGCAGAGCCGTAAAGGTTATGCCCAGGCGATGAAACTCTCCAGCGAATTCATTTCCGCCATCGTTGTCGGTGCTGTGCTCGGCTATCTCTTCGACCATTTTGTTGGCACGACGCCTTGGGGGTTGATTGTTCTTCTGCTTCTTGGATTCTGTGCCGGCGTTTTGAATGTTTTGCGCGCTGCGGGGAAGGTTTCCCAACCCCTTGATCGCCAAAACGTTGATAAATAGGGCCGTCTGGCCCAGTGCAATTTCCGCCTCTCGGGCGGGCCAAAGAGAGAGAGCAACCGGTGTCAAACGATCCGACTCATCAGTTCCAGATCTTCAAGATTGTGCCGATCGAGATCGGCGGGATTGATTTCTCGTTCACCAACGCATCTCTCTTCATGGTGGCTTCGGCTGCCGTCGCTGCTGGCTTCCTTTATTTCTCGACCACGAATCGCGCCATTGTTCCGGGCCGTTCGCAGTCGCTCGCCGAAATGTCCTATGAGTTCATCGCCGGCATGCTGAAGGAAGGCGCAGGCACCAAGGGAATGAAGTTCTTCCCGCTGGTCTTCTCGCTCTTCATGTTCGTGTTGACGGCAAACCTGCTCGGCATGTTCCCGTATTTCTTCACGATTACCAGCCAGATCATCGTCACCTTTGCGCTGGCGATCCTCGTCATCGGCACGGTTCTCGTCTACGGCTTCTATAAGCACGGCTTCCACTTCTTCAATGTTTTCGTGCCATCGGGCGTGCCGGGCATTTTGTTGCCGCTGGTCGTCTCGATCGAAATCATTTCCTTCCTGTCCCGCCCGATTTCGCTCTCTGTTCGTCTTTTCGCAAACATGCTCGCTGGTCACATCACATTGAAGGTGTTCGCAGGCTTTGTCGCCTCGCTTGGAGCCCTCGGTGCAGTCGGTGTCGGCGGAGCCGTACTTCCTCTCATCATGACCGTCGCCCTGACCGGTCTCGAGTTCCTCGTCGCCTTCCTTCAGGCTTACGTCTTTGCGGTGCTGACTTGCATGTACCTCAATGACGCGATCCATCCGGGCGGGCACTAAGGATAACGACATCGACGTCAAAGGGCGTCAGTCATTCGCCGCAACAACCATTTAAAGGAGTTCAACATGGACGCGGAAGCAGCAAAGTTCATCGGTGCAGGTCTGGCTTGCTTTGGTATGGCCGGTACGGCTCTCGGCCTCGGCAATATCTTCGGCAGCTACCTCTCCGGCGCTCTGCGCAATCCGTCTGCCGCTGACAGCCAGTTCGGCCGTCTGGTATTCGGCTTCGCCGTTACGGAAGCTCTGGGCATCTTCTCGCTGCTCGTCGCTCTTCTCCTCCTCTTCGCCGTCTAATATCGGTGGATTGATGGATCACGGCCTGCGAACAGCGAGCCGTGATCCTTTGCATTTGCAGTACACCTGGAGGTGAGCATGTACTTTGTGACCCCGGCCTACGCTGAAGAGGCACCGGCGGGAACCGCGACGGATGCGCATGCCGCTCCGGCTGCCGGCGAGGTCCATACCGAGACTGGCGTCGCCGAGGGCGGCCACGCACGCGGACCTTTCCCGCCTTTCGATACGTCGACCTATGCATCCCAGCTTCTCTGGCTGGTGATCACGTTCGTCATTTTCTACCTGCTCATGCAAAAGGTCATCGCACCGCGCATCGGTGCCATCCTCGAGCAGCGTCACAACCGCATCTCGCAGGATGTCGAAGAAGCCGGCCGCCTGAAGGCGGAAGCTGATGCCGCAGTCGCAACCTATGAAGGCGAACTCGCCGCTGCCCGTTCCAAGGCAAACTCGATCGGCACTGCCGCTCGCGATGCTGCCAAGGTAAAGGCTGAGGGCGATCGTCGCGCGGTCGAGGCAAGCCTGACCGAAAAGCTGAAGGCCGCCGAGGCCCGTATCGCCGACGTGAAGACAAAGGCCTTTGCTGATGTCGGTGCCATCGCCGAGGAAACCGCAGCAGCTGTTGTCGAGCAGCTCATCGGCGGCTCGGTTGCCCAGTCTGATGTCACTGCTGCCGTTGCAGCAGTCAAGAAGGAGGCTTGATCGATGGAATTTGCTTTTGATGCAACTTTCTTCGCCTTCGTTGGCCTCGTTCTCTTCCTGGCGCTGATTGTTTACCTGAAGGTTCCGGGCTTGATGGCGAAGTCGCTTGACGATCGCGCCGACCAGATCCGCAACGAGCTGGCTGAAGCCAAGCGTCTGCGCGAGGAAGCCCAGCACCTGCTCGCCGAATACCAGCGCAAGCGCAAGGAAGCCGAAGCTGAAGCCGCGCACATCGTGGCAGCTGCCGAGCGCGAAGCCGAAATGCTGACCGCTGAAGCGAAGAAGAAAACGGAAGAATTCGTCGCCAATCGCACGGCTCTTTCCGAGCAGAAGATCAAGCAGGCCGAAGCCGACGCAATGAAGGCTGTTCGCTCTGCTGCAGTCGATCTCGCCATCGCAGCCGCTGAATCCGTTATCGGCAAACAGGCTGATGGCAAGGTTCAGTCCGAGCTTTTCGGTCAGGCCGTCGGCGAAGTGAAAACTCGTCTGAACTGAGCTGCAGCTCTATAGGATTGGAAAGCCCCGCTTCGGTGGGGCTTTTTGTTTTTGGCAGATGCTGCGTGATTGGCGTGATGTGTGATCTTATAATGGCTGCGCCGCGCCGCAAAGAGAGCCGCTCCGTAGGAACCTACCTCAGAAACGCTCTATATGATGCAAATGGTGTCCCGCCCCCTGTGGTTCGCAAAGACGAGGCGGATATCGCACTGGAGTTTACTCCTCCAGCATTCCCCCATTCACGTCTCCCACGACGCCGTCCTTGCGGAGTGGCCGGAAGCTCAGTCGGTGTAGGGTGCACGGCCCGTGCTTCTCGATGCCGGAACGATGCTGCGCCGTGCCATATCCGACATGAGCGGCAAAACCATATTCGGGAAACACCAGATGCGCCCGCGCCATCATTCGGTCGCGCGTAACCTTTGCCACGATGGAGGCGGCCGCGATCGAAACGGATCGCGCGTCACCCTTCACCACGGCCTGCCCAGGGCAGTCGAGCCCTGTCGGCACATCCAGCCCATCCGTCAGCACATAACTTGCCTGTATGGCAAGGCCGCAGATCGCGCGGCGCATGGCGTCAAGGCTTGCCTTGCGGATATCGGTTTCGTCGATGCGTGTGGAACTGGAGGAGGCGATGGAGACTGTTGCGGTCGCAAGAATTTGGACGAACAACTCCTCGCGCCGCTGCGCCGAAAGCTGCTTGGAATCGTTAAGCCCCTCGGGGATACGCTTGGGATCGAGGATCACGGCTGCAGCAACGACAGGTCCGGCAAGCGGTCCGCGTCCGGCCTCATCTGCGCCCGCGACAGGCCAGTGGCCAGCCTTGCGGGCTTTCAGCTCAAGCCGGAAATCCGGCACGAGGGGGACCTCTTCAAAGAGCAGAGGAGAATCGGGTGACGTGCGACGTTTCATGCGGTTGAACCTCGCACGCCAACCCGATTTCCTGCAAGCCCCCGGATCAGGGCGGCGACGGCCGGGGGCGGTCCGGCGGATGGTGCGGTCACGGCCATCCGCGGGAATTGCGCAAGGCAGAAGACGCAGGGCAGGTCTTCTTCACGCCTTACGCAAAACAATCAGTCAGAGCAGCGAAAGCTGCACGCCGCTGCCATTGGGCGGCACAAACAGGTCGTCGCGCAGAGCAAGGCTTCGACGGGTCAGCCCAAGCCGCTTTGCCGCCATCTCGAAACGGCGGGCGATCTGCCAGGCATAGGGTCCCGCACCCTTCATGCGCTTGCCGAACTCTGCGTCATAATCCTTGCCGCCGCGCATCGAGCGCACCAGTGACATGACATGGCGATAACGATCAGGATAATTCTGCAGCAGCCAGTCACGGAACAGCGGGCTCACCTCGAGCGGCAGCCGCAGCAGCACATAGCTCGCTTCTTCAGCACCCGCCGCCTTGGCAGCATCGAGGATGCGTTCCAGCTCGTGGTCGTTGAGCGCGGGGATGACCGGCGCGGCCATCACTGACGTGCGCACACCAGCCTCGGAAAGCATACGGATCGCCTCCAGCCTGCGCGTCGGTGTCGATGCCCGCGGCTCCATGAGGCGCGCAAGCTTGCGGTCGAGCGTCGTCACAGAAATGCCGACCCGAACGAGGTTCTTTGCCGCCATCTCCGTGAGGATATCGAGGTCGCGCAGGATCATCGCCGACTTGGTGACGATCGCCACGGGATGATTGGCCTTGTTCAGCACTTCGAGGAGCTGCCGCATGACGCGCCATTCCTTCTCTATCGGCTGATATGGGTCGGTATTGGTGCCGATCGCGATGACGCGGACCTTATAGCTCGACTTGGCGAGTTCGCGCTCCAGAAGCTTCGGCGCATCCGGCTTGGCGAAGAGCTTGCTTTCGAAATCCAGCCCTGCCGAAAGGCCCATATAAGCATGCGTCGGTCGGGCAAAGCAGTAGATACAGCCATGCTCGCAGCCACGATAGGGGTTGATCGATCGGTCGAAGGAAAGATCGGGAGACTCATTGCGGGTGATAGCGGTGCGTGGCTTTTCGATCTGCACTTCGGTCCTGAAGGGCGGCAGTTCTTCCAGGCTCTGCCAGCCGTCGTCGAAGGTCTCGCGCTGCATGGGCTCGAAGCGGCCGCTGGGGTTCAATCCCGCGCCACGACCGCGCCGTCGGTCGACCTCGATGCGCAGCCCGGAGGTCGCGATCATCGCGTCGGCAATATCTGCCGTATTGGCAGGCGCAAATGCGTCCTGCCCTGCAAGGGACTGTGGTCTCATCGGATTCTCCAGCGGCGGAAAACGCTCGATCCCGCTCGTTTTGATGATTAAATTCCTATCCGCAAAACGTGAACAATGCAAGAACAAAATGAGGAAAGTCGCGCTGGCAAAATTTTGTGCGGCGCTCTATAAACAGGCAATGTTGACCGTCGTTCTTGAATGCCAGGATCAGGAACCTGAGCTGGCCCAGACTCTATCGGCATTGGTGGCAGGCGCCGTGGAAGGCCTCGTCAGCGATGTGGTCGTGCTCGATCACGGCTCGCGCGACGGCACCTCGCGGGTGGCGGATGCGGCCGGCTGCCGTTTCCATTCGCAGTGGGATATCAAGGACATCATCCGTTCAGCCCGCGGCGAATGGCTGCTCTTTGTCGAGCCGGGTGCGAGGCCGCAAGCGGGGTGGATCGATGAGGTCTCGGAATATGTGGCGTTGAACAAGGTCCCCGCACGCTTTACTGCCTCGCGCGGCTATCGCCGCCCCTTCTTCCAGCGAGTCGGTCGTGCTAGGCCGCCACTGGAACTCGGCCTGCTCATTCCGAAGAAACTTGCCATTTCAGCCGCAACGAGCGGCATGCGCCTTACCGAATTCGTCAAGGCACAGAAGCCGCACCGGCTCTCCAGCGAATTGATTCCCTCCTGGGTCGCCCGCGCTGCGCGGTAGCTGCCGTATTCCTCGACATTGCGAAAAGATGGCGCCCAATAGGGTTTCGCGCTATAATTTGGCTATGGCGCCGCCGAAGCGCCTCGCTTCGTAACGGATGGCCATGGATGCCGGTGAACGGCGGAACAGGTCAGCGAAAATCTCCTCTTCTGCCGGGTTCCCGGCGAAAGGAGGTGCGTCATGCTACGCGATATGGTCCACGGCCTGCTGGCGGTCATATTGACGATGTTGGTGATCGCGCACCCGCATCCGGCAGCATCGCAGATGATGCGCAGTTGCGCAGGCCGATCCGAGATCGTCAATTTCCTGAACAGCAATTTTGCTGAAAAGCTCACGGCCGTCGGATTGATCGACCAGAACGCCGTTCTTGAGGTTTATGCCGCCGAAAGCGGCACCTGGACGCTCGTCGTCACGGATGTTCACGGCATAAGCTGCGTGCTGCTGTCCGGTGACAGCTGGGAAACGATGCCCACCCTGCCGGGCCTTGCGACATAGGGAATGCCGCACTTGTAGCCGGTCTATTTCGTCGCGCCGCGCTTCAGGTGCTCGTCCAGACGCGGCATGATCTCCACGAAATTGCAGGGCATCTGCCGGTAGTCGAGCTGCGCCTTCAAGATGCCGTCCCACGCGTCCTTGCAGGCACCCGGCGAGCCCGGCAGCACGAAGATGAAGGTGGCATTGGCGACACCTGCCGTGGCGCGCGACTGGATCGTCGAAGTGCCGATCTTGTCGTAGGAAATACGATGGAACACGGCCGAAAACCCGTCCATCCGCTTTTCGAAGAGCGGTTCCAGCGCGTCGGGCGTCACGTCGCGACCGGTGAAGCCGGTCCCGCCCGTGGTGATGACGACGTCGATCTCCTTGGCTTCAGTCCAGGCGCGTACGCGTGCGGTGATCCTCTCGCGGTCGTCAGGCACGATATCGCGGTCGACCAGTTGATGCCCGGCTTCCGCAATCCGTGCCACCAGCGTATCGCCGGATTTGTCGTCAGCCAGCGTGCGCGTATCCGAAACGGTCAGAACCGCAATGCCGAGGGGTATAAAAGCTCGTTTTTCGTCCAGGCCTGCCATCATGCACCTCCTGCGAAAGTCTCCGTCGACTGGAAATACCAGTCCGGGCGGGTCGCGTGAAGATGCTCAGCGGCGCGCAGCGCAGCAACGGGTGTCTCGAAGATGCCGAAGCAGGTCGCGCCAGAGCCGGACATGCGGGTGAAAAGCGCGCCTTCTGCCGCGAGCATGTCTGAAATCTC
Source organism: Rhizobium sp. 01L419 (assembly GCF_056400025.1). Classification (NCBI taxonomy): domain Bacteria; kingdom Pseudomonadati; phylum Pseudomonadota; class Alphaproteobacteria; order Hyphomicrobiales; family Rhizobiaceae; genus Rhizobium; species Rhizobium sp. 01L419. The sequence goes on along the minus strand of NZ_JBFTSM010000025.1, from coordinate 15,851 downwards.
CGCGATTTCGGGAACCATTTCCCGCGCTGGCAGCTCAAGATCATTGCGTGTCGCCCGTATGGCTTCCATCCAGTGCGGCGTCTTCATCAGGACCAGCGGAGGATTATTCTTGCTGACAAGCCGCCGGAAGATCTCGGGTGTGGAAACGCCTTTCAGCGGATTGGCGAGCACCATGGCGAAGGAGGGCAGGGCATCGGCCGTCTCTATCTTTTCGCCGATACCGCGTGCGATCAGCGGCGTGCTTTTCAGGCACATCGGCACGTCGGCCCCAAGTTTCAGCGCCAGGGTGGCGATGATTTCGGCCGGAAGCGCCACATCCCACAAGCGCATCAGCCCGCGCAGCGTCGCTGCCGCATCGGCTGAACCGCCACCGATGCCGGAGGCGACTGGCAGGTTCTTCTCCAGATGGATGCGCACGGGCGGAGCACCGCCTGCCGCCTCCCGCAGCAGGTCGCGCGCCTTCAGCACGAGATTGGTGCCGGGATCATCGGCCAGCGCATCGGCGAACTGGCCGGAAAGCGTAAAATCGTCGGCGTCTGCGAGCGCAAAGCTCAGCCGGTCGCCATACCGCGCAAATGTCACCAGCATTTCGAGAAGATGGTAGCCATCAGGCCTCTGGCCCGTCACATGCAGGGCCAGATTGATTTTTGCGCAGGCATCTTCGGTAACGGCGAAATCGCCTGTTACGGAAAGCGGTATGCCCGTTTCAGGCATGCGGCCTCAGGATTTCTTGTCGACCGGCGGCGGCGGCACCGGCTGTGGGTCCGGCTGCTTCTTGTCAGCAGCCTTGGAGTCGTCATCCTGGGCCGGCAGGCCGTTGGCGATCTTTTCCTTGATCTTCGGGATCTCGGCCTCCTCGGGTTCGGAGGCGAGAGCGCGGTTCCACTGGTAGACGGCTTCGAGCTTGCGGCCGACACGCCAGTAGGCGTCGCCGAGATGGTTGTTGATCGTCGCGTCGCCTGCCTTGATCTGGGCGGCACGCTCCAGCTCATCGACAGCATCGTCGAAGCGGTTGAGGCGGAAATAGGCCCAGCCGAGCGAGTCGATGATGTAACCGTCGTCAGGGCGCAGCTCGACGGCCTTCTTGATCATCTCAAGACCTTCGTCGAGGTTGCGGTTCATGTCGATCCAGGAATAGCCGAGATAGTTCAGAACCTGCGGCTGGTTGGGATTAAGGTCCAGCGCCTTGCGGAAGCTCGGCTCCGCCTGATCCCACTTCTTCAGCCGCTCATAGGCGATGCCGCGCTGGAAGAAGACGCTCCAGTCGGCGCGGCCCGGCAGCGGTCCAATCACCTCGACGGCCTTGTCATAATTGTCGGCCATCGCCTGATAGTCCTTGGCGTCGGACAGTACGCTGCCATAGGCGAGATAGCTTCTGATATCCTTCGGGTCGGAGACGATCAGCGCTTGCAGATGCTTGCGGGCGTCATCCACCTTGCCGCCCTGGGCCAGCGCCAGGCCGAGCTGCAGTTCGGAGATGCGGCGCATCGGAGAATTCGCCGGCACCTTCTGGTAAAGCGCGATGGCGCGGTCCATCTGGCTCTGCTTTTCGGCAATGCCGCCGAGCAATACCAGCGTGTCGGCGCTGTTGGGATCAAGCGCGTTGGCGGTCTGCAGGTAGAGCGAGACGATGTCTTCGGCGCCGTCGCGGTTCAGCGCACCGCCGACCGAAAAGAGCACGCCGGCCGCACCTTCTTCGGCGCTTTTGACCTGCTGTTCCTGCTTTTCGCCCTTCTCGATGCTGTCGCGCAAGGCATTCAACGGTGCGTAGTTTGGCAGCAGGTTATCGCCGACCGAGACGGCGTCGAGCGCCTTCTGCTTGTTGCCCTGCGAGGCTTCGAGGCGGGCGAGCGCCATGATGGCGCGCATGAAGGTATCAGGCGCGGTGGCGCCGCCTTCCTTGTCAAGCACGGCATCGTTCAGGTGCTGGCGGGCGGATTTGACGTCGCCATTGACGACCGCGATCGCGCCGGCATTGTAATTCTGGAAGATGCGGACCCAATCCGGCCCCTTCATCTTCTCGACCATGGCGAGCCCTTCCTTGCCGCGGCCTGCGCCGACGCGTGCCCAGGCCAGCAAAAGGTCGTTCATCATGCGGTCGAGATCGTTCGGCCCGTCATATTTCAGGATTGATTCCGCAGTCTTGAATTCGCCGCGGCGCATCGCATCCATGCCGCGCACGATCGTGGTGATGCGCTCGACTGTCGGGTCGCCCTTCAGGTCGTTGGCATATTTCACGCCGTCCTTGATGTCGCCGTTGAGCAGCAGCGAGATCATCAGGCGCTGACGGATTTCCGGATTGCCCGGCTCGATCTGCAAGGCTTTCTTGTAGAGCTCGATCGCGGTCGGATAGTCATGGTCCACATCGGCCGTGCGGGCAGCGAGGAACGCACCCGAGAAGGTGGAAACGCTGTCCGGATCGAAGGTCACGGTCTTGCCGGCATCATCCGCCTTGGCCGCGTCTTCGGCGTTCACGCCGCCGATTCCGCCGAGCGAAAGGACCGCCGCCAGGGCTGCGCTCGAAAGGAGACGGGTGACAAATCTCTGCCGCATTAGAAAACCTTTCTTCAGGGACGGCCAGCTGAACACGTCGACCGCAAAATCAGTTGCAAACACTGATTCATAACAGGATGGCTTTTTTGAAGCGGCCCTGCAAGAAATTCAGCCCTCGTTCAAGGACGTTTGATTAAAGCGCGCGCGCAAGAGGGCGCGGCGGTTTTGCGATAACGACATACGTCAAGCAAATCCCGGATATCGTGACACGCTTTAGTTCACGCGCTCGATGCAGAAGTCGATGACTTCCATCAGCGCCGATTTCCAGGCACTGTCCGGCAGTGGTGCGAGCGCATCCCGGGCGATCGTGCCGTAATGGACGGCACGCTGGATCGTGTCGTTGAGCGTACCGTATTTGGTGATCAGGCCGAGGGCCTTTTCCAGATTGGCATCGCTGCTGTTGCCGCCTTCGATCGCATCGCGCCAGAAAGCGCGCTCTTCCTGCGTGCCGCGGCGATAGGCGAGGATGACGGGCAGGGTGATCTTGCCCTCGCGGAAGTCGTCGCCGACATTCTTGCCGAGATCGGCCGCCTTGCCGCCGTAGTCCAGCGCATCGTCGACGAGCTGGAAGGCGAGCCCGAGGTTCATGCCGTAGGATTTCAGCGCATTGCGGCCGGACTTGTTGGTCTCGGCAACGATCGGTCCGACTTCGGCAGCGGCCGCAAAGAGGGCTGCCGTCTTGGCGCGGATGACGGAGAGGTAGTCGTCCTCGGTCGTTTCCATGTTCTTGGCAACGGACAGCTGCAGCACCTCGCCCTCGGCGATGACGCAGGCCGCGGAAGAAAGCACGTCGAGCGCTTCCAGCGAGCCGACTTCCACCATCATGCGGAAGGCCTGGCCAAGCAGGAAGTCGCCGACGAGAACGCTTGCCTGGTTGCCCCAGATCGTGCGGGCGGTCGATTTTCCGCGGCGCAGGTCGCTTTCGTCCACGACATCGTCGTGCAGCAGCGTTGCCGTATGCATGAACTCGACTGATGTGGCGAGCTTGATGTGGTTCTCGCCCTTGTAGCCGAAGAGCGAGGCCGTAGCGAGCGTCAGCATTGGCCGCAGGCGCTTGCCGCCGGAGGAGATCAGATGGTTCGCCACCTCCGGGATCATCTGGACATCGGAGCCGGCCTTGGAAAGGATAAGCTGGTTCACCCGCTCCATATCCGTCTTGGTGAGGTCCACCAGCGGCTTTATGGAAGCCAGTTTGTTTTTGTTTTCTTCAAGCGGTATGACCACGCCCAACGACCCGGACTCCTGTTCATTCGTTGCCTTTGACAATAGAAAGGGGCGATGGAGGCGGCAAGGGGTGAATTGTCGCTGCAAGCAAATTCGGAAGGGAAAATGACGGCAAATGCATGAGCTTATCCGCGCAAACGATCCCGTTCTGCTCTCTTTTGCCGAGAGCCTCATGAAGGATGCGGGAATTGCGTGCTTCATCGCCGATCAGGGCATGAGCGTGCTGGAAGGCTCGCTCGGCATGCTGCCGCGCCGCCTTTTGGTCGACGAGGAGATGGCCGATCAAGCCCGCCGCATCCTGATCGACGCCGGTCTCGGCGACGAACTTCGCGAGCGGAAGTGAAAAGATGACGCAGGCGGCGACCGAAACCATAGATGCCTTCCATCGCGGCCTCTTCCATGTCGTCCAGCCCAGGGGCAGGGGGCATCGCGCCGGCATGGATGCCATGCTGCTGGCCGCCCTCGTTGCCGATGATCGCCCCGTAAAGGTGGCTGATCTCGGCGCCGGTGCAGGCGCGGCCGGTCTTGCCGTCGCCTCCCGTCTTCCGAAGGCCGAGGTTGTGCTGTTTGAGCGCTCGGCGGAGATGGCAAGCTACGCCCGCCGCAGCATCGAGCTGCCTGACAATGCCCATATGACCGGCCGCGTCTCAGTCGTCGAAGCCGACGTGACGCTGACCGCCAAGGCACGTAACGATGCCGGTCTGATCGACGAGAGCTTCGATCACGTTATGATGAACCCACCTTTCAACGATGCCGGCGACCGCAGGACCCCGGATGCGCTGAAGGCCGAGGCCCATGCCATGACCGATGGTTTGTTCGAAAGCTGGATCCGCACCTCCGGTGCCATCATGGTACCGGGCGGACAACTGTCGCTGATCGCCCGGCCGGAATCGATCGCCGAGATCATCGCCGCCTGCGGCAGGCGGTTCGGCGGCATCGAGATTACCGCCATTCATCCACGTGAAGGCGAGAATGCCGTCCGCATTCTCGTCACGGCGATCAAGGGCTCGCGGGCAAGGCTTTCGCTGCGCGCACCCCTCATCATGCACGAAGAGGGGAGCCACAAGTTCTCCCCTCTCGTCGATGATTTCAACAATGGCCGCGTGGCCTATGCCAGGCTTTAAAGCAGTTCCACGAAAAGCGTGCTGCGGTTTTCCGTTCGGAATTGCGCGAGAACAAAAACAATTCCGGGAAACTAGCCGCCAGTTACGAAGTCCAAGAGCAGCTTGACGTTCAGGCCGGCGATCACGATAGCGACCACATAGGCAATGCCGCTGAGCCACTTCGGGGCAACCAGTTCGCCCATCTTCGCCTTGCTGGCTGTGAACATCACCAGCGGGAAGACGGCGAAGGAAAGCTGCAGGCTGAGCACCACCTGGGTGAGGATCAGCAGCTCAGCCGTACCCTGGTCGCCATACCAGATCGTCACGAAGGCGGCGGGGACGATGGCGATGGCGCGAGTGATCAACCGCCGTACCCACGGCTTCAGGCGAATCTTCAGGAAGCCTTCCATGACGATCTGACCGGCAAGCGTGGCGGTGACCGTGGAATTCAGGCCGCAGCAGAGTAGCGCAATACCGAAGAGCGTGGGCGCAATCGCAAGGCCGAGCAGCGGCGAAAGCAGCGAATGCGCTTCGCCCAGTTCCACCACATCCGTCTTGCCGTTGGCATTGAAGGCGGCTGCGGCAAGGATCAGGATGGAGGCGTTGATCAGGAGTGCGAAGCAGAGCGCCACGGTGGAGTCGATGGTCGCAAAGGTCAGCGCTTCCTTCTTCTCAGGCACGGTATGGCCGTAGGAGCGCGTTTGCACGATGCCGGAGTGAAGGTAGAGATTGTGTGGCATCACGGTCGCCCCGAGAATACCGAGCGCCAGATAGAGCATTTCCGGATTTGTGACAACTTCGGGCGTGGGCAGGAAGCCCCTGATGACGGCGCCCCATTGCGGGTCGGCAAGGAAGATCTGGATCGCAAAGCAGACTGCTATGACGCCGAGCAGCGTGATGATGAAGGCCTCGATCCAGCGGAAGCCGAGCCTCTGCAGGAGAAGGATGACGAACACGTCGAGCGCTGTTATCAAAACGCCGAATTCCAGCGGAATGCCGAAGAGCAAATTGAGGCCGATCGCCGTGCCGATCACCTCGGCAATATCGGTTGCGATGATGGCGATTTCAGCAAAAGCCCAAAGCGGCACGGCGACATAGCTCGGATACGCATCGCGGCAGGCCTGCGCCAGATCGCGGCCRGAGCCTATTGCAAGACGCGCGCAGAGCGATTGCAGCACGATGGCCATGATGTTCGAAAGCAGTGCGACGGTGAGAAGCGCATAACCGAACTTTGATCCGCCGGCGAGCGAGGTCGCCCAGTTGCCGGGGTCCATGTAGCCGACCGCTACCATGTAACCGGGGCCGAGGAAGGCGGCAGCGCGCCGCCATTTGGAGCTGTGCGGCCCCGTGCCAACCGTACGGTAGACGTCGGAGAGTGAAGCTTCCCCGCGCTCGCTCCGCCAGCCGCCCTTTGCATTCGGATTTATGATGTCCATGCCATTTTCACCTGTTTGCCATGCCGGCACTATGCCTGATTAGAATGATAATGCAAGTCATTCGCAACAGGAAAGTGGAGGGGCGATGTTTTGGGAACGTAGCCATTGCGTTTGTCGTTGCAGCGCATACATGCAATGCCCTTGTAATGTGCATGTGCATGCTGGCGCCGCCGATTATGTTAAGGAAGAGAAATGGCTGGATTTTTGAGAAAGCTGATGCCGAAGCGGTTTCGCAGGGATGGGATCGTCATCCCCGTCGTCAGGCTGCAAGGCGCGATCATCAGCGGCGGTGGTCAGTTCCGTCCGACCCTTAATCTCGCCAATGTCGCGCCGGTCCTGGAAAAGGCCTTTTCCATGAAGGACACGCCCGCCGTTGCTATCTCCATCAATTCACCGGGTGGCTCGCCCGTCCAGTCGCGGCTCATCTTCGGGCGCATCCGCGAGCTAGCGCGCGAAAAGCAGAAGAAGGTGCTGGTCTTCGTGGAGGACGTTGCGGCCTCTGGCGGCTATATGATTGCGCTGGCGGGCGATGAGATCATTGCCGACCCGACTTCCATCGTTGGCTCGATCGGCGTCGTCTCGGGCGGCTTCGGTTTTCCGGAACTTCTGAAGAAGATCGGTGTCGAGCGTCGTGTCTATACGGCAGGCGAAAACAAGGTGATCCTCGATCCCTTCCAGCCGGAGAAGGAAAAGGACATCGAATATCTGAAGAGCCTGCAGCTCGAAATCCACCAGGTCTTCATCTCCATGGTGCGCGAGCGCCGCGCCGGCAAGCTGACGGATGATGCGACGGTTTTCTCCGGTCTCTTCTGGAGCGGCACGCGCGGCCTGGAGCTCGGCCTCATTGACGGGCTCGGCGACATGCGCCAGGAACTGAAGAAACGCTACGGCCAGAAAACGAAGCTGCAGCTCGTCACAGCCGCCCGCGGGCTGCTCGGCCGCCGCATTCCCGGTGTCTCGCCGGTCTCGCTTGAAGGCGCGGCGTCCGGTCTTGCATCGGGGCTTGTCGAAGCGGCGGAAGAGAGGGCATTGTGGAGCCGTTTCGGGCTTTGAGGGGAGAAACGAGGGGACATGGCACAGCTTATCACGTTATTGATCCTCGTCTGCGCGGCGTGGTGGCTCTACCGTCGCTTCGTCTCCGATGCGCGCAAGCTTGCCGAAAAGTCCCGTCGCGCCGAAAAGGAGCGCCAGACCGGTGCGATCGGCACGCTGGTGAAGGATCCGGCAACCGGTGAATACCGCCTGAAACGAGAAGAGGAGTAGGCCGAAAGCATGTTCTGTGCGCTCTCGGCGATGATCGATAGCGTCGACAGGCGTGATGCTTGCTGGCCTTGTCAGGACAAAATGCAAAAGTCTTGACCCCTGCGGTGCTCCGTGGCACCTGTCGCGCACATATTTCAAGCAATCGGTGCCGTTCCATGTCCGCGACTATTCCTGACCATATGAACCCGAAGCGCTCCTTCCAGGCGCTGATCCTGACCCTGCATAACTATTGGGCGGACAAGGGTTGTGCGGTTCTGCAGCCCTATGACATGGAAGTGGGTGCCGGCACCTTCCACCCGGCCACCACGCTGCGCGCGCTTGGGCCCAAGCCTTGGAAGGCAGCCTATGTTCAGCCGTCCCGCCGCCCCTCCGACGGCCGCTACGGCGAGAACCCGAACCGCCTTCAGCACTACTATCAGTATCAGGTCATCCTGAAGCCGAACCCGCCGAACCTGCAGGAACTCTATCTCGGTTCACTGTCCGCAATCGGCCTCGACCCGCTGCTGCACGATATCCGCTTCGTCGAGGACGATTGGGAAAGCCCGACGCTCGGCGCCTGGGGTCTCGGCTGGGAATGCTGGTGCGACGGCATGGAAGTCTCGCAGTTCACCTATTTCCAGCAGATTTGCGGTATCGAATGCTCGCCGGTTGCGGGTGAACTGACCTACGGTCTCGAGCGCCTTGCCATGTATGTGCAGGGCGTCGACAATGTCTACGACCTGAACTTCAACGGCCGTGAAGGCGACGAGAAGATCAGCTATGGAGATGTCTTCCTGCAGGCAGAGCAGGAATATTCCCGCCACAACTTCGAATTCGCCAATACCGAGATGCTGCATCGCCATTTCATCGATGCCGAGAAGGAATGCCAGGCGCTTCTCGCCGCCGGCGCGCCCGGTGGCAACGCCAACCAGCGCCTGCACAAATGCGTCTTCCCGGCTTACGACCAGTGCATCAAGGCCAGCCACGTCTTCAACCTGCTTGATGCCCGCGGTGTGATCTCCGTGACAGAGCGCCAGAGCTACATCCTGCGGGTGCGCACGCTCGCCAAGGCCTGCGGCGAAGCCTTTCTGCTGACGGAAGCGGGTGGTTTTAACCTGGTAAACGCAGCCGCCTGATCCTGCCGCGGCGCAGGGAACACCTGTGCCGCCTTCCCTGTTTGACGATCTCCACAAAACCCGCATAGTCTCCGCGCCACACTGGCTTCCTTGGGGGGATTCGCGATGTATATCGCTCTTGGCGTCATCGTTCTAATCGCGCTCTACATTGTCTTCATCTATAACGGCCTCGTCCGTTCCCGGCAGATGGCCGAAGAGGCCTGGTCCGGCATCGATGTACAGCTGAAGCGTCGTGCCGATCTGATCCCGAACCTGATCGAGACCGTCAAGGGCTACGCCGCTCATGAAAAGACCACGCTCGAAGAGGTCGTCGAGCTCCGCAACAAGGCGCAGGCGATTCCCGCTGGCGATGTTGCCGGCAGGGGGCAGGCGGAAGGTCTGCTCGGCCAGGCGCTTGGCCGGGTGATGGCGCTCGCCGAAGCCTATCCCGACCTCAAGGCCAACCAGAATTTCTCCGAGCTTCAGGCCTCGCTCGAAACGATGGAAAGCGAAATCCAGATGGCGCGCCGCTATTACAATGGCGCGGCCCGCGATCTGAACGTCAAGGTCGAGAGCTTCCCCTCGAACCTCGTCGCCGGCCAGTTCGGCTTCGCCAAGCGCGAATATTTCGAAATCGCCAACGAGGCCGATCGCGCCGTACCATCAGTCAAGTTCTGACCTTTGTCTTTGCACAAAAACTGCTATGAGCAGTCCAACATGGCCGTGCACGGCCGCTGCAATGGACAAAAGAGACAAGCGCAATGAGTAAAGCCAAGCTCACTATCATCCCGCCGGGCAAGCCGCTGGCCGGTCGTGCCGTGCCGCCGGGCTCCAAGTCGATTACCAACCGCGCCCTTCTGCTGGCGGGCCTCGCCAAGGGTACGAGCCGGCTGACCGGCGCGCTGAAGAGCGACGACACGAAATATATGGCCGAGGCGCTCAGGGCCATGGGTGTGCAGATCGACGAGCCCGACGACACGACCTTCGTGGTGACCGGCAGCGGCAAGCTTCATCAGCCGAAAGTGCCGCTCTTTCTCGGCAATGCCGGCACGGCGACACGCTTTTTGACGGCTGCCGTTGCCGCCGTCGAGGGTACTGTTGTCGTCGATGGCGACGAGCATATGCGCAAGCGGCCGATCGGCCCGCTGGTCGCAGCGCTTAAATCGCTGGGCCTGGATGCCGAAGCCCCGACCGGCTGCCCGCCGGTGACCGTGCGCGGCAACGGCCATTTCGCCTCCGGCCGCGTCGAGATCGATGCCGGACTGTCGAGCCAGTATGTTTCGGCGCTTTTGATGGCTGCACCGCTCGCCAAGCAGGGCGCCAACGCGCCTGTCACGATTGCGCTTGCCGGCACTGACATCGGCGCCCGCGGGTATGTCGATCTCACTCTTGCCGCCATGGAAGCCTTCGGCGCCAAGGTTGATCAACTCGATGCCGCGACCTGGCGTGTCGAGCCGACCGGCTATACTGCAGCCGATTTCGTCATCGAGCCCGATGCATCTGCTGCAACCTATCTCTGGGCGGCCGAAGTGCTGAGCGGCGGCAAGATCGATCTCGGCGTGCCGAGTGATGCTTTCACCCAGCCGGATGCCAAGGCCTACGAGACGATCGCCAAGTTCCCGAACCTGCCGGCCGAAATCGACGGTTCGCAAATGCAGGACGCTGTCCCGACGATCGCCGTGCTCGCCGCTTTCAACGAGACGCCGGTCCGTTTCGTCGGCATTGCCAACCTGCGCGTCAAGGAATGCGACCGTATCCGTGCCCTGTCCACGGGGCTCAACAACATCCGCGAAGGTCTGGCGGTTGAGGAAGGCGACGATCTGATCGTCCATTCCGATCCTGACCTTGCGGGTCAAACGCTGCCGGCCGAAATCGACACCTTCGCCGATCACCGCATCGCCATGAGTTTCGCGCTTGCCGGCCTGAAGATCGATGGCATCACCATTCTCGATCCCGATTGTGTCGGCAAGACCTTCCCGGCTTACTGGCGCACGCTCGCGGAGCTGGGGGTTACCTACAAGGACGAGCCCTGAACAAATCAGGGCTGAGCCGCAACCGGGGGAGGGGATATGGTCCGGCGGTTTTTCGGCATTTGTTTCGTACTGCTGATCGCGCTTTCGGCCCGGGCAGCCATAGGCGCCGAATTCATCGCCTCCTTCGATTCCGCCATCCAGCTGGAAAAGAGCGGGGCGATGACGGTGTCGGAAACGATCACCGTCAATGCCGAGGGCGACCGCATCCGGCGAGGCATCTTCCGCGATTTTCCGCTGACCTTCAGGGATGCGGGCGGCCGACGCCGCAGCGTCGATTTCAGCGTCGTCTCGGTCAAGCGCGACGGCCAGGATGAACCCTGGCATACGGAATCCATTTCCGGCGGAATACGCATCTATGCCGGCTCCGAAGACATCACGATCTCTCCCGGCCGCCACCACTATGTCTTCACCTACAAAACGAACCGTCAGATCCGCTACTTCGATGGTCATGACGAGCTCTATTGGAACGTGACCGGCAACGGCTGGATTTTTCCGATCCGCTCTGCAGTAGCGACGGTCACCTTTCCGCAGGGCGTTGTGCCCGAAGATGTCACCTTCTTCACTGGCCCCGTCGGTGCAACCGGCAAGAATGCTCGAGCGAGCGTAGACGACGGCCGGCTGATCGTCGCGACCACCGCGCCCCTCGGCGAAGAGGAGGGGCTGACCTTTGCCGCCAAACTCCCGAAGGGTGCGATCGATCCGCCGAGCGCCGATCAGGAAAGCAGCTGGTGGTTCAGCGACAACCGAGACTATTTCATCGGTTTTGGCGGTCTCATCCTCGTCTTCCTCTATTACACGCGCTCCTGGCTGAAGGTTGGCCGCGATCCGGCGCGTGAGATCGTCGTGCCGCGCTGGGATCCGCCATCCGGCATCTCTCCGGCCCTCGTCAATTACATCGACAACAGAGGCTTTTCCGGCCAGGGCTGGACGGCTCTTTCGGCCACGGCGCTCGATCTTGCCGTGCGCGGTTATGTCAGGCTCGACGACCTCAAGGACTCCATCATCATTCGCCGCACCGACAAGCCGCTCGGCAAGGAGAAGCTCCAGGCTGGCGAGGCGGAACTCCTGAAGGCCGTCGGCGGCAGCGGCGATACTCTCACTATCGACAAGGCCAACGGCGAGAAGGTCAAATCCGTAGGCCAGAGCTTCCGCTCCTCGATCGAACGGGAGCATCGCGGCAAATATTACAATTCCAACGCCGGCTACATCACCGGCGGCGTGATCCTGAGTGCCGCGGCCCTGGTGGCGCTCTTCGTCTTTGGCTCGCTGGAGCCGGATACGATCGCGCTGATGATCATCCCCATCGGCATTTCCGTTTTCCTGTCCGTCTTCGTCGCAGGTTTTGCGAAGGCGCTGCACCGTGGCCGCTCGCTTGTAGGCAAGATTTTCGCGGTCATTGCGATCGCGATTGCGGTCTTCGTAGGATTGAGCATTCTCTCGACCGTCGTGCTGGCGCTCGGCTCTTCGCTGATGGAATTCCACGAAACGCCCATGCTTTTTGCGGTGGGCGGCATCGTGCTGTTCAACATCCTCTATTTCTTCATCATGGGAGCGCCGACGCCGCTCGGCGCCAAGATGACCGCCGGTGTCGACGGCCTGCGGCAATATCTGACACTCGCCGAAAAAGACCGCATGAACATGGCCGGGGCGCCGCAAATGTCGCCGCAGCATTTCGAAACGCTGCTGCCTTATGCCGTAGCGCTCGGTGTCGAAAAGCCGTGGTCGCGCACCTTCGAGACCTGGCTGGCTGCCGCTGCCGCAGGGGCCGCTGCAGCAGCCTATAGCCCCGGCTGGTATTCCGGCAATTTCAACAGCGGCAGCTTTTCGGATCGCATTGGCGGCTTCTCGTCATCGATGGCCTCGACGATCGCCTCCACCATTCCGTCGCCGCCGCCCTCCAGCTCGTCCTCGGGTTTTTCAGGTGGCGGTTCGTCCGGTGGGGGTGGCGGAGGCGGCGGAGGCGGGGGTTGGTAAGCTTTCCTGCTTGACCTTTCGGGCCTTCATGCTTAACCGCCAGACCAACAGGCTAGGCCAACAGGCCAGACCAGCAGCAAGGGGATCAGGCATGAAGGTTCTGTTGATCGGATCGGGTGGACGCGAGCACGCACTCGCCTGGAAGCTGGCGCAATCGCCGCTGATGACGGAATTCTACGCCGCCCCCGGCAATCCCGGCATCGCCGAACATGCGGCACTGGTTGAGCTTGATATCGACGACCACGATGCCGTCATCGCCTTCTGCCGCGAAAAGACGATCGATTTCGTCGTCGTCGGCCCGGAAGCCCCGCTGGTCGCCGGTATTGCCGACGACTTGCGGGCCGCAGGTTTTGCGGTCTTCGGCCCGTCGGCGGGCGCTGCCCAACTCGAAGGCTCCAAAGGTTTCACCAAGGACATCTGCGCGCGGTACAATATCCCTACCGGTGCCTATCAGCGCTTCAACAATGCCCCGAAGGCAAAGGCCTATATCCGTCAGCAGGGTGCCCCTATCGTCGTCAAGGCTGATGGCCTCGCTGCCGGCAAGGGCGTGACCGTCGCCATGACGCTGGACGAGGCACTGGCTGCGGTGGACGATTGCTTCGAGGGTGCCTTCGGCGAGGCCGGGGCCGAAGTCGTCGTCGAAGCCTATCTGGATGGCGAGGAGGCGAGCTTCTTTTGCCTTTGCGACGGGCAGAGCGCTCTGCCGCTCGCGACCGCGCAGGATCACAAGCGCGTCGGCGAAGGCGATACCGGCCCGAACACCGGCGGCATGGGCGCTTATTCGCCAGCACCCGTCATGACAGCCGAGATGACCGAGCGCACGATGAAGGAAATCATCGAGCCGACCATCCGCGGCATGGCCGAAAGCGGCCATGCCTTCAGCGGGGTTTTCTTCGCGGGCCTGATGATCACCGCCAAGGGGCCGGAACTCATCGAATACAATGTCCGCTTCGGCGATCCGGAATGCCAGGTGCTGATGATGCGGCTGAAGAGCGATCTCCTGCCGCTGCTGCTTGCCTGTGCCAACGGCACGCTGGACCAGGTCAAGGCGGAATGGAGCGATGATCCCGCCCTGACCGTCGTCATGGCCTCGAAAGGTTATCCGGGCTCCTATGAGAAGAACACCCCGATCCTCGCACTGCCGGAAGCCGGCGAGGGCGGGAAGGTGTTTCATGCCGGCACATCGCTGAAGGATGGCGCGCTCGTCGCCACCGGCGGCCGCGTCCTGAACGTGACGGCGACGGGCCGCACGGTCGGCGAGGCGAAGGACCGCGCCTATGCCCTGCTGGGCGGGGTGAAATGGGAAAACGGTTTCTGCCGCCGCGATATCGGCTGGCGCGCGGTTGAACGCGAAAAGGCATAGGGAACGGGCAGACAACGGCCTGTTTCGCTAAATTTTTACCCTTTCTTCTGACGGGATGGAAACAAAGCTGCGTTAATCTTGGCTCCTGATGCATCGGACCGAAAAGTGTGAAACGGTTTTCGGACAATCCGATGCTTGAACAAAAACGGAGAGTGGTGGACCGTTTTCCGGCCGCTGCTGTCAAGTGAGACCGGGGTAGCGTTGATGCGTCAGATTTTCCTCAGTGCAGTGTTTCTGCTGGCGGCTGGTTCCGCCATGGCCGCCTCGATCGAAGTGATCGGGCCGAGCAAGCCGAAGGAAGCCGGTAGCATCATCATTGAAACTTGCGGCCATTGCCCGCCGCCTCAGATGGAAGCCTCCAAGAGGGAGTATTCGGTGCCGGAGCTGCGCCCCGGCGCTTTCCAGCAGGCCGAAGTCCGTGAAATCGACGGCGAGAAGAAGATTTATCGCACCGAAAACTGGATGGGCGGCTCTCCCGTTCTCTTTGTGAGCAAAGCCACCGCAGAACAGATGCTGGCTCTCGCTCCGGTCGTGCCCGCAGAAGGTATCGACAACGAGGCAACGGCGGCCGTGGTCAGCGGCGGTGCGAAACCCATAGCTGCCGGCATGGAACAACCCGTTCCTCTCGACGCTTCCGCCTTCCAGCTCCGTTTCTGACCCGGTTTATCGCATCCGCCCGATCAGGGTTTGATCGTTGCACGGACCCACCATGGTGGACTGAAAGCGCCTCTGAAGAGACGCAGGTGTGTTGTTCTCTATTCAATAAGTATGTGCTAATTTATTTGATTGCAACTATTGATGATTGCAACCTGTACAAGTCTGCAAGAAGATACCTGTCAATTCTACTAGGCGCGCCGAGTAGAAGTCCTGTGTTTGTTAAAAGATAATTTAATCATTCATTTTAATTTTACTTACGGAGGACCGGAGAGTGCATGATTGCGCTAGCTGGGCGCGCGACTCTCGCGCGCAGGTCGGGAGTTGACCGATCCGGGATATTGCTTTTCACCTTTTCCGTGAGGTCAATCATGAAGAAGCTCAAGATTGCCCATCAGCTTTTCGCGCTGGTTGGTGTTTTGATGGCCGCATTTGCAGTCGCAACCTATTTTGAAATCCGTACATCCGAGCAGGCGATCTATGATGAGCGCTTCGATATGCTTCGCACGCAGGTCGAATCGGGCATCTCCGTCCTTAACACCTTCTACGAACGCGAGAAGGCTGGGCAGATGACACATGAGGCTGCCCAAGCCGAAGCCTTCGACATCCTGAAGCGCGTGACCTTCCAGCCATCAGGCTATCTCTTCGGCTTCGACTACAACGTCATCCAGATCTTCCATCCTAGCCCGGTCAATCTCGGCAAGGATATGAGTGGTCAGGTCGACAAGACAGGCGCGAAATTCAGCCAGGCCCTCGTCGACCATGGCAAGGCCGGCGGCGGCCGTACCTACTATTACTGGACCAAGCCCGGTCAGCCGGAAAACCAGGTCTTTCTCAAGGGCGGCTATTCAAAGGCTTTCGAGCCCTGGAAGATTGTCGTCGGCACAGGCGTTTATCTCGACGACCTGCAGGCCAAGGTCAATGAGACGATGTGGAAGGCTCTCACGGCCTGCGCCATCGTCTTCGTCGCCGGCATTGGTGCCGCCTTCTACTTCATCCGYGGCATATCGAACCCGTTGAAGGACGTGCACAACGCGCTTCAGGCGGTTGCCGACGAGAATGTTTCTCTTGATATCCCGCATACCGGCATGAACAACGAAGTCGGGATGATGGCGAAGGCGACGCAGTCGCTGCAGGAAAAGATCCGGGAGGGA
>NZ_JBFTSM010000024.1:0-86923 GCF_056400025.1 Rhizobium sp. 01L419 | reverse complement strand
CTTCGCGAAAAGCGCCGTTCCGGCCTTCTGCAGAAGGCCGGAACGGCGCTCGAGACAAACGAAACAGCAAATCAATGAAGGGGGACAGTTCTTCGTTTCGCCTACGGGGTCAAATCTTCACTTCGCTTGACAGAAGGCGCGGGTTGTTTGGCGCTATGGGGATTCAACCGAAGCGGCGGATGGCACTTGGGAAGATCGAACCTTGCCGGAACGCGTGGACAGGTCTGGAAGGAGATTGTTGGCGGTCATTGCGGTGAAGTTGACGGGCCTGTCGGCTGGTTTGCATTGGTCGAACCCCTGGTACTGTTGCGCTCTGCGTCGCTCAGGCACAATTGGCCAAAGCACCAGCCTCGCGGCTGTTCGGCATACCGACGCTGATCGTTGAACTGATGGCGCGCGTGGAATAATCATGAGCTGTCTTCCCATGCTGGTCGGCAGGCCGGCCGAATCGGGGTCCACGCGCCGATGATCGTCATGGCTCCGCCGCAACAGGGGCAGCGATGCGTCAGAGGGGGTGGCTTTGCGTCCGGTTCTTCGACCGGCTGCTCCGGCGGCGGGAGGTCGATCAGGCTTCGGCAGAGGTCCAGCTTCAGTTGGCCGATGGCCATTGGAAAGCAAGCCGAAGTGACGAATGCGGTGAAAGCTCCGGGACCGTACACCTAGTCACCCGAATCTGAAGTTCGGCTCATTGTCTTCTGGCAGAAGCGCTTGACCGACGCGAGGATCTGGTCGGCGGATTTGACCCACTTGTATGGTGTGGGATTTTCGTTGTGGGTTTCGATGAATGCGTCGATGTCGGCTTCCAGTTCTGCGGTGGAACGGTGTATGCCGCGCTGCAACTGCTTTCGCGTCAGCTCTGCGAACCACCGCTCGACCTGATTGATCCAGGATGCCGACGTTGGCGTGAAGTGAACATGCCAGTGTGGGCGGCGCGCCAGCCAGGCCTTGATCCTCGGTGTCTTGTGGGTCGCATAGTTGTCCATCACCAGATGCACGTCCGGCCCATTGGGCATTTCGGCGTCAATCCGCTTCAGGAAGTCGAGGAATTCAGTGGCCCGGTGACGCTTATAGCACTGACCGATCACCGCACCCGTGGCAACATCGAGCGCGGCGAAAAAAGAGGTCGTGCCGTTGCGGACATAGGTATGGGTACGCCGTTCGGCGACGCCCGGTGCCATGGGCAGCACCGGCTGCTCGCGATCCAATGCCTGGATTTGCGATTTCTCATCCACGCAAAGCACAACCGCCCGGTCCGGTGGTGACATGTAAAGGCCGACGATGTCCTGCACCTTGTCGATGAAGAGTGGATCGGAAGATAGCTTGAATGTCTCGGCACGATGTGGCTGCAGGCCAAACGCGGTCCAGATCCGGCGGATGGTGGTATGCGAAAGCCCGCTGTCGGCTGCCATCGAACGGATGGACCAGTGCGTTGCATCCTTGGGCGTGGTGTTCAACATACGCTCGACGACCTCCGCAACCTGGGCATCGGAGACAGTCCGTGGCCGACCGGCCCGGTATTCGTCCGTCAGCCCTTCAGAGATCCGAGCGCACGGCACGTCTGATCGACAGATGGAATTACAGCTCGAAGAACTCGTGATGGCCGCGACGGAGGATGAAGTGGCGGCCCAGTCTGCTGCTGCCAGAACGTTGAGCCTGCGTTCGTTCACACGCAAACGGCCGGTGCACAAACCCTGGCCGGAGGATGCCGAGCGCGAGCGCGTGGTGATCGATCCCCCGACCGTCTGCGCTTGCTGCGGCGGGTCGCGCCTGTCCAAACTGGGCGAGGATGTCAACGAGACACTGGAGGAGATACCTCGCCGCTTCAAGGTGATCGAGACGTTTCGGGAGAAATTTATCTGCCGCGATTGCGAGGCGATCAGCCAGGCGCCAGCACCGTTCCATGCCACGCCGCGCGGCTTCATCGGTCCGCATCTGCTGGCGACGATCGTCTTCGACAAATTTGGGATGCATAGTCCGCTGAACCGCCAGAGCACAAGGTTCAAATGTGAGGGCATAGACCTGTCGACCTCGACGCTGGCCGATCAGGTCGGGTTTGGAACGGCGGCCCTCATGCCGGTCTACGACCTAATCGAGAAGCATGTTTTCGGGGCCGAGCGATTGCATGGTGACGACACGACCATCCCAATCCAGGCCAAGGGCAAATGCGTAACCGGGCGAATATGGACCTACATCCGGGATGACCAGCCGTTCGGGGGAACGGCTGCGCCGGCGGCGATCGATTATGCGTCGAGCGACCGGCGTGGCGAACATCCGCAGAAGCACTTGGCCGAGTATGGTGGTATTCTGCAGACGGATTGCTACAACGGGTTCGAGCCGGACATTATTGCCAAAACGAAGAAGACACCGATCACCTTTGCCTTTTGCAACGCCCATTCGCGTCGCAAATTCTTTGCATTAGCCGATGTCCAGAAACATGCTCGAGATCACAAGCGGAAAGGCAAGCCGATCTCGCCGGTCGCATTTGAAGCCGTTAAGCGCTATGACAAGTTGTTCGAAATCGAGCGCCAGATCAACGGATTGAGCGCCGAAGAACGACAGGCTGTGCGGCAGGAAAAGAGCAAGCCGCTGTTCGATGAGATGCGCGAGTAGTTGGCGAAGGAACGCGCCACGCTCAGCAGATCGTCCGAGGTCATCGAGCCGATCGATTACATGCTCAAGCGCTGGGAGGGCTTTGCTCTCTTCCTCGAAGACGGAAGGGTCTGTCTTACGAACAATGCAGCGGAAAGAGCGTTGCGCGGTGTGGCGTTAGGAAGGAAAAACTGGACCTTCGCCGGTTCCCAGCGTGGGGCCGATCGTGCCGCCGTCATGCTGACCGTCATCACCACATGCCGCCTCAACGATGTCGACCCAAAGGCGTGGCTTGCCGATGTCTTCGCCCGCATCGCCGATCTGCCCGTCTCCCGCTTGCACGAACTGCTCCCATGGGAGTGGAAAAGGCTGCGCCAGGCCGAAAAAGCCTCTGCTCAGATCAACGCCTGAATCTTATCCGCAGCATTCATCAGCAATGACCCGCGCACGCGACCCAGTCCCGCGGTTCCCGGCGTATGCATACGGACATCCCTGATGACGATGTAGCCATCAGAGCTCAAATCGTTCTGCAGCTGACTGGTACTGCTGGCGCCATTGACGGCCCTCCGGCCGGCACCCGCAATTCACCTATTGAATTCCCCCTATTGAATTCACCATTGTCTCTCCCCCGGCTTTATCGCGCTCAAACCTCCCCAGCTCTGATTGCGCTAAAGCGACTGTCTTCCGCTGCTCCATGAAGGTCAAACCGCTCTTTTCGGGGGTAACGCTTATCAAAAAGAGCAATGAGGCATACCCCCGGGATACTGCCTTACTTCGAATATCGTAAGTCATTTCCGTGTGTGAAATAGAAATGTTAAGTCTTTCTACGTCCAATAGCTGGAGATGCAAGTATGGAGGCAACGGTCTTGCCAGCATATTCTGGTAACAGTTTCAGTTGGCAAAAGCGTAGGTCATGAGAAATTCACCAGCAGACAGAAACCAAACGTCAGTCCTTGATCCAACGGGTTCTCTGAAGTGGACGAATGTACTTGGTGTTCGAATTTCGGCAGTCAATCTCAAAAGCGCGACCGGACTTATTGAAAAGGCGATTGAAGACGGCAGGAAAGAATATGTGTGCGTTCGCGACGCGCACGGCGTCGTGCGGTGTCAAAAAGATCCCGAGCTTCGGTCCATACATAACCGCGCATTCCTGGTAACTCCCGACGGCATGCCGTTGGTATGGGCGCTGAAACATGCTGGCCATGTGGAAAGTGACAGGGTCTACGGACCGGATCTGATGTTATCTGTTTTCGAGACCGGCAGATCCAAAGGCTTGCGTCACTTCCTCTACGGTGCGACGGCCAAGACGCTGGAGCAGCTGCAGGCTCGACTTATCGCAAAATGCCCGGAAGCACGGATAGTCGGCTCCTATGCGCCGCCTTTTCGCGAACTTTCGCCGCAAGAGGAAACGGATGTTGCTGAGCGGATCAATCGGTCAGGCGCGGATATCATCTGGGTCGGACTGAGCAGTCCCAAGCAGGAATTCTGGATGGCGCGCATGCGCGACCGTCTGGACGCTTCGGTTCTCATCGGAGTCGGAGCTGCATTCGACTTTCACGCCGGCCTCAAACGGCAAGCTCCGAGGGTCATTCAAAGAAGCGGCTTCGAGTGGGCGTTCCGTCTTTTATGCGAGCCACGACGGCTGTGGCGACGCTATGCGCTCGTCGTGCCGACTTTCATCTCACTGACTGCCTTTCAGAGGTTGGGGCTTCGGGAGTTTCCGATCGAAGACGCGGTTTCCGGATCAGGTGCGTCGAGACAAAGGCTGTAAAGGAGTAAAACCACTATGTCGTCGTTTGCACCGTCAGCAATGCCATCAGCTCCGCCGAAGGCAATCGGCACAAGCGACACAGCCTCGCGGACAGTTTCGGCAAGCTCTGTTCCACCCATTGCGAACGCCAAGTCTGTCGATCCTTCAAGGCAGACAGGGCTCAATATGTCGGCCGCACTCCGGCGCCCGCTCCCTCGGCTTGCAACATCGTCACTCCTAATTGGCGGCGACATCGCGAGCTATGTGATTGCCTATTTTGCTCTTCTGCCCTTTCTTCCCACTGGTTCAGAAGGAACGGTACTGGAGCGCGCTTTCGCCCTCGCAGCATTGGCGGCGATCCTTCTTTATGCGTCGGCTCGGCTCTATCCCGGATATCGGCTTCACGACCACGAACTTCTGCGTCGTCGCACGACAGCTTCCGTCAAGGTGGCCGTCATCGCGGCGTTCGGAGCAGTCCTGCTGCCGGAAGGGGAACGACTGCTGCTTGCTATCGTTGGCTTCCTTGGCCTCGGGCTGATTGTCCAGCCTGTCACGCACTGGCTCGCACGAGGCCTGTGCCGGAGGCTTGGAATCTGGGGAGAGCGCGCGGTGATCATCGGGGGCAGCAATCATATCCCCGCGCTGATGGCATATTTCAAGGATCATTGGCAGTATGGCATCAAGCCGGAGCCCTATTCTTCTGATGCACCAGACGTATCGCCGGACGGCGGGCCATCCATCGCCCTGATTGCCGGCGACACAGGTTCGCTGATCGCCGATCTGGCCGCAATTCGCCGACAATTCGCCGAAGTCATCCTTCTGTCCGATACGCCGAGCCTCAAGGTAAGTGGATTGCGGCCTGCAGATGTCGGCGGGGAGATCGGCGTTCGCCTCACCAATGGTGAGAAGTCGTTAAGCTCGGATCTGGTCCGGCGGATCGTCGATCTCGCGATCGCCATACCTGCAACGATCGTGGTTGCACCCTTTATTGCGATTGCTGCGGCCGCAATCTATGCCATCGATCCGGGTCCCGTCTTTTTCAGACATGCCAGGGAAGGTCTGTCCGGCAAGCCGGTGCACGTCCTGAAACTCAGGACGATGTACCAGGACGCGGAAGAGCGCCTCGAAGCATTGTTCCGAGAGAACCCCGCCATGCGGGCCGAATGGTTGGCCCATTTCAAGCTCAAGGAAGATCCTCGCGTCCTGCCTGTCATCGGGCATCTTCTGCGCTCGTCGAGTTTTGACGAGCTCCCGCAGCTGGTGAATATCATTGCAGGCGAGATGGCCTTCGTAGGGCCGCGTCCTTTCCCCGAATACCACCTCCTGGCGATGGACGGTGAGTTTCGTGACAAGCGCCGCTCGGTAACACCGGGCCTGACAGGCCTCTGGCAGATATCCGAACGAAGCAGTGCAGATATCGAACTGCAGCAGCAACTCGACGAGTTCTACATCGACAACCGGTCCCTGTGGTTCGACTGGCACATCCTTCTCAGCACAATCCCTGCGGTCTTCAAGCGCAGGGGAGCCTACTGACCTCATCCTCGTCCTGCGAGGCAAACATCAACAACGGAGCACATCAATGCACGGACAGAAGCGAATTATGGTTACGGGTGGCACCGGATTTCTGGGATCATTCCTGTGCGAAAGACTCTTGCGAGAGGGCAATGACGTCCTCGCCGTGGACAATTATTACACAGGTTCGCGCGACAACGTTCTGCATCTTCTCGACGACCCCCGTTTCGAGATCCTTCGCCACGACATTACCTTCCCGCTTTATGTGGAAGTTGACGAGATCTACAACCTCGCCTGCCCGGCATCTCCAGTCCACTACCAAGTCGATCCCGTTCAGACGGTCAAGACCAACGTGCACGGCGCCATCAATATGCTTGGCCTCGCCAAGCGCACCAAGGCGAAGATTTTCCAGGCCTCCACGAGCGAAGTTTATGGTGATCCGGCAGTCCATCCGCAGACGGAGGACTATCGCGGCAGCGTCAATCCCATCGGCCCGCGAGCATGTTATGACGAAGGCAAGCGCTGCGCCGAAACGCTGTTCTTCGACTACCATCGTCAATACGGCGTGGAAATCCGGGTGGCGCGGATCTTCAATACTTACGGGCCGCGCATGCAGACCAATGACGGCCGCGTCGTTTCCAATTTCATCGTTCAGGCGCTTCGAAACGAGCCGATCACCATCTTCGGCAACGGCACGCAGACGCGCTCGTTCTGCTACGTGGACGATCTGATCGAAGGCTTTATCCGCCTGATGGGCGCGCCGGCTGGCGTTACAGGCCCGATCAATCTTGGCAACCCGGGAGAATTCCAGGTCCGGGAACTGGCTGAGATGGTGATCGAAATGACTGGATCGAAGTCAGGCATCGTCTTCAATCCTCTCCCAATCGACGACCCGACGCAGCGCAAGCCGGACATCAGCCGCGCAAGGCAGGAACTGGGTTGGCAGCCGACGGTGAACCTGCGGGAAGGGCTCGAAAGAACGATCGCTTATTTCGAGTGGAAGCTTTCCCTTGGATCCAGGAGCATGCCTGACGTCAGGTCCCCGCAAACGGCTTACACGCACCTGCCTGTTCCGGCCGTTGGCCTTCCTGTTCAGGAAGCCGTTCGTTAGGGATATGAATAGCAACGCCAATCATCGCAAACCAAGGCTCGTTTTCTTTCAATGGGACCACCAACCCAATGCGAACGCGTCCGGTTACCTGCTGCTGCATATGCAGCAGCAGGTCAAATGCCTCGGCACACACTTTGATGTCGTCGTCGTAAACCGCGACTGCGACTATGCGGAGGTATGCGAAAGATGCCAGCCGGATCTGACGCTGTTTGAAAGCGGCTACCGGTCACAGGGTTCACGGCGGATAAGAATCATCAACACCGATGCCCATATCGGCGTTCCGAAGCTTGGTCTTCATAACGCCGATCCATGGTGCGACCGGCGCAGTGGTTTCCTTTCCGATATGGAGCAATGGGGCATCGAGACATATTTCTCGATTGCGACCCTGGCTCCGGAATATATGCCGGAGCTGAAAGACAACCTGTTCGTCTGGCCAAACTTCGTCGATCCCGAAGTCTATCAAGACTATCACCAGCACAAGATCATACCGGTCACGCTCACGGGCCAGGTCAATGGCCTTTACCCCTGGCGGCAGAAGGTCTTTCCGATCATCCGCGATCGATATCCCTGCCTGGCTTCGCCTCAGCATACCTATGAGAGCAAACTTGCCTCCCAGTTGCTGGCAGGAGAGGCCTATGCGCGCGCCCTCAACGCGAGCCTCGTCGTGCCCACATGCGGAACCATGGCCGGCGAGGTCGTGCGCAAACACTTCGAGATTCCAGGGGCGAACACCTGTCTCGTGACGGAACGGACGGCAGCACTGCAGGCGGCTGGCTTTAACGACATGGAGAATTGCATCTTCACCGACCAGTACGACGTGGTTGAACGATTGGAATACCTCTTTGCTCATCCAGCTGAAATACAGCGCATCTCGACGGCCGGCTATAATCTGGTCCACTCGCGCCACACTCTGAATCACAGACCACAAATATATCAGTGGTTCATATTGAACAGCGGCCTGCGATCCGGGGAAAAAATCATTCAGCCCGGGCCTTTCGGCAACCTTATAAAAGTTGAGCGCATCTCCCAGCGGGGAAGCATCCATGTAGCCGGGCGGGCAAGCGACCGCGTTTTACTGAAGCAAGGCGATTTGCTTCTTGAGCAGGGTAAACTCGAGGAGGCCAAGGACTGCTACGCGCGCTGCTTGGATTACGTTTCCTACCTGCCCGAAGCCAAATTCGGTCTCGCCGTCTGCGCCTTGCATGAGGGCGATGCCGATCGCGCTTACAAGCTTCTGGTGAACTTAATCAAGGTAACGATGATCGACTACGGGGCGGCCGCCCCGGATCCGGTCGAATGGGCATATTTCCTTCTCGCGTTGGTCTGCAAAGGCCAACTCGTCCAAGCGCGGCGATTGCAGGACTTTTATCCATCCCTATCCCATAACGAACTCAGGCGTGCGCGCCTCGTCCTCGATCGAGACCGTCGAGAAGACAATCGGCCGGCCTTAGAACTGTCGGCCACAGATCGAAAGAGCATTCACCGGCTTCCCAGACGAAGCGATCACGAATGGCTTGCATGCTTCGCCGAGATTCTCGATCGTTGTCAGCAGCCAGATCTTGCGAACGTTTTTCGTCACGGTCCCTTCGAAGAAAGCGAGACCGGCGATCGTACAGCGTCTAGACATCACGGACTTGATATTGGCTGGCGCCAGCGGTTGTACTCAGGCGTCGATCAGATGATGATCGCATTGCGCTTGAATCACTTGAGGCCAAACGTGCCACCACTGCCGGAGTTTCGATATTTTTGGCATCTTGCAAAGGGTCTGATCTCCCGTTCGCAGCGGATCCCGTTGCGCAGGATCCGAACGGCGCTTTCCAGGCATCCTTCGTGATCGCTGGCAATTGCTTAAACGACATGTTTTCATTGAGTTATTCTGGAAGACGAGCTCAGCAGCCCGCCAACCCCAAGGACTACAGGCGGCTGCCCAGTCTAGGCCGAGCCAGGGAAATTGGCGAGGAAGAATCAGCGGTGGGCTATTGCGTGTAGGGCAGAGCCGGAAGTGGAGATGCACATGGCGACCTTCGCAGGCTGAGCGATCACATCCGAGCTTTGGCGCCCTGGTGCCAGATCGTGCCTCGGCGGCGCATTTTGCTTTGCGCCGCCGAGCATGGCTCAGGTCAAGACCGCGTTAGTGATGTGACGCAACAGTTGATCGTCCGATAGCATCTGCTCGGTCTCTGCTTTTTTCGGGGGCGGTAATACTTTCCTTGAAGAGATCGTTTATCTTGAACACGACCTCTGTTCTGTTGGTTGCTTTTACCTTTTTCATGATGTTGCGAACATGAACCTTGACGGTGCTTTCCCGCAGATTGAGCTCATAGGCGATGATCTTGTTCGCCTTTCCGCGCCGGAGAGCCTCTACAACTTCGGCCTGACGATCCGTGAATATGCCGGCCAACGGGCGAGCGATCGAGTTGCTGGACTCCAGCAAATGACGCATGGCGAATAGGGTGCTCGCAGGCACAAAAACGCCTCCCGCCACTGACAGCGCGATCAGTTCCATACAGACGCTGACGCTGACCGAGGCGGGTATGTAGCCCTTGGCTCCAAATTCGAGCGCCCGCACGATTTGGGTGAAATCGTCGCTATCAGCCAGTACGATGACTGGTATCGTCCCGAATTCCGACGAAAGGCTACTGATTTGCTCCGAGACGGCCGGATCGTCGATTTTTTTGCCGCCAATGTTCAAGAGGATTGCCGAAAGCGGCGGATACTCGTCGCGTTTTTGCTTCCACTCTTCAACCGTTCCAAATGCCAGGATAAGTAAATCCGTCTTGTGGGCCGCCATGCATTGCGCCAGGCATTGCCGATCAAGTTCACGGTTATCCAGGATCATGAGAGAGTGCTTTGGCCCCGACAGCAAGGTCGATGCCGCTGAACTATTCTCTACCTTAAGTGGAAGAGCTACCTTTTCCTGTCTAAGATCTAAATTTGGTATTAGCGCTGAATTCACTGCCTCATCCTCCCCAGCCGAGTTTCCCTACGCCTCAACAAAATCGAACACTCAAGCCCTTCAGATATGAGGGTTTGGAAGCACTAAAGTAGGAATTCAATACCACAGTTCTCGTGATGTTAAACTAGCTAATATAGGCTAAATGCCCACATTAGTTCCATCGGAAGGTGTAAAGAGGACGTAATTCTTGATCTAAACTTATACGATACTAAGCCGTTCCCCGAATGGTTGATTACGTTGCACCCCGGCTACGGATCGAGCCGCTAAACGCATGAAAATAATGTCGGCCGCCGGCGTATGACGGAGTCAAATCCGGATTTGCTCCACCACCAAAATTGATCGCGGGCTATGAACTTCGGCGTACGTCGTCCTAAGTAGATACGTCTTTAGGTGAATAAGCTTCGACGTTTTGTTTCTTTACTCAGATAACAAAAACAATTCTCTTTGAATGGGAAGAAATAGTTGTCCCGTCGCGATGAAATCTTGGGCGCAATCATGTGATTGTTCGGTTTCATCTGGAAATCGGGGTTTGTTGAAGAGTAGGGGTGCATGCGTAATGATTGCATCGAACGTCAAGCTGGATGATAGCTGCGTCATCCATCATCGAGATCTTGTGAATCTCTACGGCTGCACGATCGGCGCCGGCGCGCGCATCGGCACCTTCGTTGAAATCCAGAAAAACGTCCTCGTCGGGAAAGACTGCAAGATCTCCAGCCATTCCTTCCTTTGTGAAGGCGTGACGCTGGAAGAAGGCGTTTTTATCGGCCACGGGGTCATGTTCACCAATGATACCTATCCGCGCGCCGTCAATTCCGATGGCAGTCTGCAGACCGAAGCCGACTGGGTTGTCATCCCCACTCTGGTCAAGCGCCACGCGTCGATCGGCAGCAACGCCACCATTCTGCCTGGCGTGACCATCGGAGAGGCCGCGCAGGTTGGCGCCGGTGCGGTCGTAACCAAGGACGTGCCTGACGGCGCTATCGTTGCCGGCGTACCGGCCAGGATCACCGGTCGCGTTCATGACCGGTCAGTCAACATGCAAACGTTGGGAGGAATGCGATGATCGGTATTGCTGTTGTTGGATATGGCTATTGGGGGCCAAACCTGGTTCGCAACATTTCGGAAGCGGCCGGCGCGCAGCTCATTTCGGTCTGTGATCTCAATGTGGAGCGGTTGGCGGCAGTTAAAAGCCGCTACCCCGCGATAGAGATCACCGATAATTTCGAGGAAGTCCTGCGCGATCCGAAAGTGGACGCAATCGCCATTGCAACGCCGGTCTCAACCCATTTCAAGCTCGCAATGCAGGCTATGATGGCCGGAAAACATGTCTTCGTCGAAAAACCGATGGCATCGACGACGGAGGAGGCCTCGCGCATGGTCGACGAGGCCGCGCGCCGAGGCCTCGTGCTGGCCGTGGATCATACCTTCGTCCACACCGGCGCCGTCCGCAAGATGCGCGAACTGGTCGAAAGCGGCCTGGGCGACATGTATTACTACGACTCGGTTCGGGTCAACCTGGGCCTCTTCCAGCACGATGTGAGCGTCATCTGGGACCTCGCGGTGCATGATCTCTCCATCCTGGACCATGTTGTGCAGGAAAGGCCGGTGGCCGTTTCAGCGACGGGCATGAGCCATGTGCTCGGCGAACCGGAGAATATCGCCTATCTGACGCTTTTCTTCGAAAGCAAGCTTATAGCCCACATCCACGTCAATTGGCTGGCGCCGGTAAAGGTGCGCCGCACACTGATCGGCGGCAGCAACAAGATGGTCGTCTACGACGATCTGGAGCCCAGCGAAAAGATCAAGGTTTACGACAAGGGCATCACGCTGAACCCCAATTCTCAGGCCTACGGCGAGAAGGTGCATCAGATGATGGTCGGCTACCGCAGCGGCGACATGTGGGCGCCCAAGCTCGATATGACCGAAGCATTGAAACGCGAACTGGATCAGTTCGTAGAGTGCATCGAGCAGAATTCGCGCCCCATTACGGACGGCCAGGCCGGGTTGCGTGTCGTTCGCACCCTTGAAGCAGCGAGCCGGTCGCTCGCCCAGCGCGGTCGTATCATCGAGCTCGAAGAGGCGAGGCGCATTGCATGATCCCCTTTCTGGACCTCAAAGCACAATATCAATCGCTCAAGAACGAAATCGACGCCGCCGTGCTCGGCGTCCTGGCCTCGGGGCAATACATTCTGGGCGAGGAAGTCGCCCGCTTCGAGCAGGAATTCGCGGATTATTGCAACGTCAGACATGCGATAGCCGTCAACACCGGGACGAGTGCCCTGCATCTGTCGCTTCTCGCTGCAGGCGTCGGCTCCGGCGATGAAGTCATCACCGTGCCATTTACCTTCGTGGCGACCGCATCTGCGATCTGCTACGCAGGCGCACGACCCGTCTTCGTCGATGTCGAGCCCGTGACGCTCACGATGGATCCGGCTCAGCTCGAGGCAAAGATCACGCCCCGAACCAAGGCCATTATTCCCGTCCATCTCTACGGTCAGATGGCCGATATGGACGCGATCAAGGCGGTTGCTGACCACTACCGCATACCGATCATCGAGGACGCTTGCCAGGCGCACGGTGCCCAATACAAAGGCGCGCGCGCTGGCAGCATCGGCACGTCAGGCTGCTTCAGCTTCTATCCGGGAAAAAACCTCGGCGCCTGCGGCGAGGGAGGTATCGTAGTCACGAACAGCGACGATCAGGCCAAGGCGATGCGCATGCTGCGCGACTGGGGTCAGGAACAACGCTATCACCATCTGCTGAAGGGCTTCAACTACCGTATGGATGCCATTCAGGGTGCGATCCTGCGCATAAAGCTTCGGCATCTCGAAGCCTGGACAGAAGCACGGCGTGCCCATGGCCGCCGCTACTCGTCGCTGCTTGGCGGTTCGGCAAATTTGAGGACACCTGTCGAAATCACCGACCGGCGCCACGTCTACCACGTCTATGCCATTAGAAGTCGCGATCGCGATGCGCTTCAGCGCGTACTGAGCGCGGAGAGCATTCAGTCTGGGCTGCACTATCCGATCCCAGTTCATCTGCAAAAGGCGCATGCCGACCTTGGTTACCAGGCTGGCGACTTCCCAATCTCGGAAGCCGCCGCACGGGAGGTCCTCTCGCTGCCGATCTATCCCGAGATGCCGGCGTGGCACGTCGATCAGGTCGCCGCCGCGCTGGAGTACGCTTATGTCAGCTAATCGCGAGGCCCGGGTCGTGCAGGCGGTCCACGGCCGTCATGGAAGGCCGGTAGATCCTGCCTACCAGGCCGGGTTGGCCGAAGAGCTCAGGCAATCATACGGGCGCGCTGGCCTGATCGAACTCTACGGTCGTTTCGCGACGGGTGATGGTGTCGTCGACACCATGATGCGGAAAGCCATCTGGCAAGCGATTGCGCGCAGTTGCGGCACGGGATTGCAGGTCGCAGGCGGTGCCGGTTTCAAACACCCGGAAACGTTCGAAATCGGCAATGGGGTGTTCATCGGTGCCCAGGCCTATATCCAGGGGCGCTACGATGGCACTTGCGTGATCGGCGACAATGTCTGGATCGGCCCGATGGCCTATTTCGACGCGCGCGATCTGGTGATCGAGGATTCTGTCGGGTGGGGGCCTGGCGCCAAGGTGCTTGGCTCGACCCACACGGCACTGCCGGTGGATGTGCCGATCATTCGCACGGATCTTGAAATCAAGCCTGTCCGCATCTGTGCAGAGGCCGATATCGGAACGAATGCGACCATTCTTCCCGGCGTGACCATCGGGAAGGGGGCTATCGTTGGAGCGGGGGCAGTTGTCGTTTCCGACGTCGAACCGTTTTCAGTTGCTGCGGGTGTACCTGCAAAATTCATACGTTGGCGTTCGGAGAATGATCCGATGACGAACATGTCGCGTGAGGGAAGATCATGAGAAACAAACGGGTACTCATTACCGGCGGTGCCGGTCTGATCGGTTCGCATATTGCCGATCTCGTCGCATCGGAAAAACCGCGTGAGATCATTATCCTCGACAATTTCGTGCGCGGACGCCGGGACAATCTCAGCACGGCAATAGCCAGTGGATCCGTTAACATCATCGAGGGAGATATCCGCGACAGAGCACTGCTCGCGAAAACCTTCGAGGGCGTCGACATCGTCTTTCATCAGGCGGCCATCCGCATTACGCAATGCGCGGAAGATCCGCGGCTCGCCTTCGATGTTCTGGCCGAGGGCACGTTCAATGTTCTCGAAGCCGCCGTCAAGGCAGGTGTGTCGAAGGTCGTTGCTGCTTCCTCGGCCTCTGTGCTGGGATTGGCCGAGAGCTTTCCGACCACCGAAGCGCATCATCCCTACAATAACAGGACGATCTACGGCGCGGCCAAGACGTTCAACGAAGGATTGCTTCGCAGCTTCGCGGAGATGTATGGCCTGCGCTATGTGGCATTGCGCTATTTCAACGTCTATGGGCCGCGAATGGATGTCTACGGCGCCTATACCGAAGTGCTGATCCGCTGGATGGAGCGTCTGGCGGCCGGAATGCCACCTCTCATCTACGGAGACGGCAGCCAGACGATGGATTTCGTCGATGCACGCGACATCGCGCGGGCAAACCTGCTGGCTGCGAAGAGCGATGTCACGGACGAAGTTTTCAATGTCGCGAGCGGCGAGGAAATAAGCCTTTTGCAGCTCGCGCAGATGCTGAGCAGCATCATGGGTGTCTCGCTCGAACCGCAGCACAAAGAGGCCCGCACGGTCAACGGTGTGACCCGTCGTCTTGCCGATATCAGCAAAGCCGAGAAGCTCCTGGGCTTCAAGGCGGAAATATCGATGGAGCAGGGGCTTCGCGACCTTGTTGCATGGTGGCAGTCGAAGACCGCTGCAGCAGGAGGCCAAGCCGCATGAGCCCGTCACCATCTACAATTCCAGTCGCCAAGCCCGTTCTTGGCGAAGAGGAGGCCGAGGCTGCGCGCCGCGTTATTCTGTCAGGATGGGTGACGCAAGGGCCGGAAGTCGCCGCTTTCGAGACCGAATTCGCGGCCTTTGTCGGCGCCGCGCATGCCTGCGCCGTTTCCAACTGCACGACCGCGCTTCATCTCGCCTTAATGGCGGTCGGTGTCAGTGCTGGCGATGAAGTCATCACGGTCAGCCATTCGTTCATCGCCACCGCGAACGCCGTGCGATACTGCGGTGGAGTGCCGGTTTTCGTCGATATCGAGGCGGATGGTTACAATATCGACGCCAGCCTGATCGAAGCGGCAATCACGCCCCGCACCAAGGCAATCCTCTGCGTGCATCAGCTTGGCATGCCTTGCGATCTTCGCTCGATCGTGGAGATCGGCAAGCGCCATCAGCTCCCGGTTATCGAAGATGCAGCCTGCGCGACGGGAAGCGAAATTCTGTGGGACGGGCGTTGGGAAAAGATCGGCACACCGCATGGCGACATTGCCTGCTTCTCCTTCCATCCTCGCAAGGTCGTCACGACAGGGGATGGTGGCATGTTGACCACCGCCAATCCCGAATATGATCGAAAATTCCGGCTGTGGCGACAGCATGGCATGAGCGTCACTGATGCCGTTCGTCATGGCTCGAAACAGGTGATCTTCGAAGACTATGACGAACTGGGCTACAACTACCGTATGACCGACCTTCAGGCCGCCGTCGGACGGGAACAGTTACGGCGGCTGCCGGGGCTGATTGCGCAGCGCAGACGGCTTGCCGAGCAGTACTGCGAGGGCCTATCCACGATTCCTGGGCTTTCGCCGGTCGAGCCGCATTGGGCGCGCAGCAACTGGCAGAGCTTTTGCGTGCGACTGCCTGATGCTGTCGACCAGCGGACAGTTATGCAGGCACTGCTCGATCATGGAATCTCGACCCGGCGCGGTGTAATGAACATTCATCTGGAGGGAGCCTATTCCGACCAGAGCTCCCATCGCGCTGCCACAAGCCTGATGCGAAGCGTATCAGCGCAGCAGCAAACGATCATCCTGCCGCTCTATGTCCAGATGACGGAGTCAGACATCGCAAGGGTTGTTGAGGCACTTCGCGGATCTCTTGCTGAAGCCATCAATGGACGCCCTATCTTACAGCACGATCGCGACGTCGCTCTTGCCTGATGCAGTATCTGCATGCTGCAGAGCTTAGATTATGCAAGGCCCAGCGCGCATCGTCTGATGCGCGCTTATTTGTTACGCGGATTTCGTGATCCATCCTCTGACGATTGCGGGCAGTGACTCCGGCGGAAGCAGTTCCACCAACATGCGCAGCGAGTAGAGCCCTGTGAGCGCCACGGCGAGAGAGCCGATCACCATCGCCGGCCATCGAGGCAAGATCAAAAAGGCAGAGAATACCAATCCCGAGGCGGGCAGAAAGAGCAGCGCGTGCCGGCGGTTGGCGGCCGACCAGCGGAAGCCGGTAAACCGCCGCACAATCACGTAAATCAGGATACTATGCCAGACGTAGAGGCCGAAAAACGCCATGCCGGCCCCTGGCGTGCCGAACTTTGACACGAAGAGCCACGCCAGCCCCACATGCACCAGCGTCGCCGCGACCTCTGTCCAGAAGAAGATCGTCTGCGCACCCTTAGCCAGAACGATGAAACCCATCGGCCAGGCGACAATCCTGAGCAGCATTCCCAGGCAGATCCAGCGCAGAAGCTCCACCGCCCCATGAAACTCCGCGGAATAGAACAAGCTCATCACGAGCGGTGCCAGGGTCAGGGTGGCGAGCAGACCGGGCCCTGCCAGCAGCAGGCTGATTTCCGCCTGCTCATTGACCAGCCGGTTGCACTCGGCATTGTTTTCTGCGGTTGCAGTCAGGCGCGGATAGAAGTCCGTGCCCATCGCCTGCAGGATGAAGCCCGCATAGAGACCTCCAAGCGCCCAGGCCGCCTGATACAACCCAGACGCAGCAACGCCCCCCTCATTCAGCACGATGATCCTGATAGCATAGGCGGCGCCGAAGGTCAGAAGCCCGCTTGCCATGAACGCAAAGCCGAGCCTGAGCAAAGCCGTTGCTTCCCGACCGAACTGGCGCGCTGACATTGGCGCAGGATGCGTGCTGATCTGCCTGCTGTACCACCAAGTGGGAAGGATTGAAGCAGCTGCAATCACGACGAGAGACGGTGCGATCGCCGGTGCGCCGAACAGATAGATCAGCGGGATGCTGATTACCGTGCCGAAGAGCCCCGAGAGCACGTTGATAAGGGCAAGATTTCTAATGTTCCGCATGCCCTGGATCAACGCAGTTTGCCCGGCGGAGACCATGCGAAAAAATACGGCCAGGGAGAGCAGCGCTATCGCGCCGGCATGCCGGTAGTCGCCAAAGGTGAAATTCGAGACCGGAAACGCCAGCGCGGCAAGCAAGAGCGCACCAAGCAGCCCGAGCACCATCGATATGCGCCTGAGGACTGTCGCCGATCGTGCGATCCTCTCTGCATCGCCGGTACCGGCAGCCTCTGCGACCTGGCGTACGCCACTGCCGCTCACTCCCAGACCAGCGGTCGCTTGTGCCATATCGATGATCGACCCGTAGAGGCCGATAAGTCCCACACCTTCCGGCCCGAGCAGGACAGCCAGGGCCTTATTGCGGACGATGCTGAGCGCGACGTTCACCAGCGAGGAGCCGCCCATCAGTATCGTCGATTTGAGGATCTGGGCATAAGTATGGCCACTTGGCGGGGTCATGCGCAAAGTCATCAGATCCCCCTAGCCGTTTGCCTTATGGGCCGGGAGCACGAGGCTACCTCGCAGCAAGCTTGATCGCACACATGCTTTTCGCCGGTCACTGGCTGGCCCGGTCTGCGAGCGTCTGGCTCTTGGGAGATTGGTCGGGGTCGATCTCAGATGAACTATCCAAAATACGAGGCTGAACGACTCTCACCACATCGCCCGGCGCCAATGCTGTCGTTTCCGAAGCCTGGAACTGATTGATTTGTCCTTCGTTCCGACGGCTCACGCTAAAGGTAAGCGGGAGTTCCTCGCCGGAGCTCTTGACGCCGTCATTGCTCGCAAGGTCTTCGAGGAGCAGCTTCTGCGTCATCTCGCGCTTCATCTTGAACTGATCGAGACTTGCCCGTTCAGACTGCGCTTCGGTCGCCACTTCGCTCCGGCGCGTGTCGGAAAGTCCCTCGAGATTTCGCGTTGTCTCGCTGATCGCCTGCCGGCCCCGCATGATGGCGGTGACCAGGTCGAGCTTGTCGGAACGGTAGGTCGTCAGCAACCGCTCCAGGTCCATCTGCCTTGAAGAGAGCGTGAGGCCTTTCTCGACCAGGGACTTAACGCTGGTCAGTTGGTCCTCGACAGATTTGATATTATCGTCTGCGCCCGTCAGCTTCTCTTCCAGCGTCGAAATTTCCGTGGTCAAAAGATCACGTAATTCCGTGAACGCCTTTGACTGCCTCTGAAGCGCACTTGCACGAGCCTGAAAGATAATCCTTTCTTCGTTGTATATCCCGGCGGTAAATTGCTGGTCGGCGCCGGTCGTCTGATCGAAGGTAATCTCCTTCGCGCCATCCATTTCGGCCTGGAGTCGCGATAATTTCGCGGTGGCGCGCAGGATGGAGTGATCGATCTCGCGCAATTCGCCTGCGAGCTTGATAGACTCCGTTTGCTGCGAACCTTTGGCGCGGAGCGGGCCGCCGCTCAGCGCGAGCGATTGCAGGACGGTCAGTCCGGGGCGAAATTTGTACTCCCCGGGCGTGGTTACGTCTCCCACGACGTAGATTGGCGGGTATTCGAGAATTTCGATGGTCACTGCAGGTGCCTGAACCAATCCGATTTTTGCCTGCAGGCGCTTGGCAATCTCGTTTGTGAGACTGGCGTTATCGAGATTGCCAACGGGAAGAGGTCCAAGGAAGGGCAAAAAGACCTGGCCGTCATCCGAGACGGTGTATTCGCCGCCAAGCGCATCCCATCGTTCATATTGGCCTTTGGATGGCATCCACTGGACAATCGATAGGCGGATTTTGGTCTGCGGGGTAAAGGGCGTGTCATCGGCGAGCGCCGGCAACGCGGGTCCGGCAAGAAATACGAGCGCACTGATGGCAAACGTCGCACTAAAGAAGATGCGAGGAACGCGGTACGATAGCTTCATCTACATGTCCAGCCTGCAAAGCATCCTTAAACGGATACAGGTTCAATGCTTTAGGCGTTGCGCGGACACCGGACGCAAGGTCCAGCGCCGCAACGCCAGTGTGCAATCAGACGGAGCCTTGAGGAAGATGGAGGGTCGGATGCTTCGCTTCATCACTATTGATGAAGTGGAGTAGAGTACTTCCGCCCAAGTCGAGCAGGAACATAAGTTTCCGCCTCGCGAACGATCACAGGAGGGCGAGGGCGGATTTCAGAGATCGACGTAGTAAATTGCAATCAGGTCGCATCGCGCTCCGTGCGCAGATTGGCGACGACGCGCCTATTCTGCACCTTGCAGGAACGTTGCGTGCAGTCGCGGACTTCGCGGTCCGCACCGTAACCCTTGGCCCACATGCGTCCGGTGTCGACTCCCTTCGAGACGAGATAGGCCATGACGGCATCGGCGCGCTGCTGCGACAGGGTCTTCAGTTTCGACTCCGAACCGGAATCGTCGGCAAATCCCTGCAGCTTGACCAGCCAGGTCGGGTTCCTGTTCAGCCAGGCAGCCTGGTTGTCCAGCGTTGTCATGGCGACGGTGTCGAGCTTAGCGGAATCTTGCGTGAAGTAGATCCGTCGGCCGACACTGAGGATGAAATCCTCTTCACTGCCAGCCTTGACGTTCTCGAAACCGGGCGCGGGATCGTTGGTCTGGCCGGTCAGCGGTGCTGCCGCAGGTTCCTCTACGGAAGCGATATCGGTGGTGGTGCAGGCCGTGAGTGCCAGAAGCATGGCCGTGGCGGCAAGGTGCCTTGCATATGCGGTCAAAACAGACATCAGGGTGATTTCCTCATTCGACCGGGGTGGCCTGGCTGACCTCGGCGGCGGGCGCCTGATCGGCAATATGCGGCAGAACCTGCACCGCGGTGCCGATCGGGCAAC
The DNA here is from genome assembly GCF_056400025.1 of Rhizobium sp. 01L419. Lineage (NCBI taxonomy): Bacteria > Pseudomonadati > Pseudomonadota > Alphaproteobacteria > Hyphomicrobiales > Rhizobiaceae > Rhizobium > Rhizobium sp. 01L419. The sequence goes on along the minus strand of NZ_JBFTSM010000024.1, from coordinate 67,029 downwards.
GCTGGTAAAGATCGATGGCGTCTTCGTTGAACATGCGGATGCAGCCGCTGGAGGCATCCTTGCCGATGCTCCAGGGCTCCAGCGTGCCATGGAAGCGATAGCCGGTATCGACGCCGTCACGATGCAGGTACATGGCCCGGGGGCCGAGCGGATTCTTCGGTGAGCCCCCGGCCACGAATTCGGGCAGTTCAGGATGGCGCTTGCGCATCTCCGGTGGCGGTGTCCAGCGCGGCCAGAGAGATTTGCTGTCGATCGTGGCGCGGCCGAACCATTTGAAACCCTCGCGGCCGACGCCGACGCCGTAGCGGATGGCCGTCTTGTTCTCCATGATCAGATAGAGAAAATGGTGCCTGGTATCGACGACAACGGTGCCGATCGGCTCGCTACTGAAATATTTGACAACCTGCCGGTGCCATTGCTTGTCGATCTTGGCGAAGTTGGTTGCTCTGAATGTCACACCATTATCGACGGCGGTGCCGGCAAAATAGGAAGCCGCCTGGGCAAAAGCCGGCTTCTGTACCGCGCCGGTGCCAAGTAACGCCAATCCACCAAGCAGAATATTCCTGCGGGTTAACACCATCGGCCAAATCCCCCTCAAAGCCAAGCAGCGCGGCGCCAGTAAATCAGATTTTTCATTTGCCACAACACAAAACTCTGTTCATCCCCTAGAGTTCGATGTCGAGTTGTTGATGCGGTGGCTGCGTTGCTCTGATCGTTACTCGGCGAGACCGGCGCTATACCCAATTGCCTGAGATAAACAGGAGACGGCCGCGAACTGTGCCGCCTTTGCGAAGCTGGATCCTGGTTCCACGCATTGGGTCGCTGGTCGAAGCGGCGCTCGACTTAAAAACTCCTGCAAATTCAATCCTGGAAAAAACATGCTGGAAATTGTCAAGTTTTTTTGGTTTACCTCTCATGTTGCGAAATATGCGGAATTTGCAATCCGGCGTTTGGCTGGCCGCCGATTGTTCGTCTCCGCGTTTCTTTATGGATATTGCTATGGGCATCAGGGAGGACGACCGGCGGTACGCGGTCTATGCGGCACATCGCTCCGACCTCATTCGATACGCTACGCCCATCGTCGGTTCGCGAGAAGAAGCTGAAGACCTCGTCCAGGAGGTCTTCATAAAATTCGTGCCGGAAGATGCGGCCACACCTCAGAAATTGAAAGCCTATCTCTTCCGCATGGTGCGGAACCTCGCGCTCGACGTGCGCAGGCGCCAGAAGCGAGACTTGCGCGCTCGCCCGGAAGATACGCCGTGGTGGGGACTTCCCCTGGACACGGGAACGCCTGAGGAAAACGCGCTCTTCTGCGATCAGGTCAGGCAGGTTGACGCAATCCTTTCGGCAATGCCGGACCAGGCACGCATCGCTGTCGAAATGCATCGCTTCGGCGGATACCGCATGGAGGACATCGCCAGCCACCTCGACATTTCGGTGGCCGGCGTCCACAGGCTGATCAAGGCGGCAATTGTCGAATTCGCCAAAAAAATGGGATGATCCGCTAAAAATCTCGAATCCGAGTGAAAAAAACGGGCGAGATAAACGTCAATGTTCGTGAAGCGGTAAAACAGCGGGGATGCGACGTGGTTTGGCTACAGGAAAGACTGGGAACTGATGGCCGTCGAACCAGATAAAAGGCCTGAAGTCTCGGACGAGGCGCTGGAGGCGGCCGCTGATTGGCTCCTTCTCCTGCACGAAGGGCCAGAAGACAGTGAGATCAAAGCGCGCTTCGATCACTGGCTGACCAGCGGTCGCGAACACCGCCTGGCCTGGGAGCGCACGCAGAAGACATGGGCCGCAATGGGGCAGGTTGTCCCGACCATGCAATCGCAGTGGGAATATGCGTCGAGATCGGCGGCCAGACCCGTCATACGACAGCCGGCAGCGGCTCGGCATCGCGCACCGTGGCGGCGGGTTGCCGTGGCAGCGGCGGCTATGGCCGCACTCTGTCTTGGGCTTGTCGTTGCGCCCGGCCTAATGCTTCGCTTGAGCGCCGACTATTCGACGTCAACGGCGGAAACCCGCACGATCACCCTTCAGGACGGCAGCACGGTAACGATGGCTGCCGCGACCTCGATTGCTTTGAACGACGGCGACGGACGGCGAGGCATCAAGCTTCTTGCCGGCGAGGCGTATTTCGAGGTGGCGCCGGACAAGGACAGGCCCTTTACGGTGGAAGCAAATGGCGTCCGCGTCGAGGTGCTCGGCACGGCCTTCGACGTGGAGCTCGCCGACGGGCTGACCAGCATTGCCCTTGCGCACGGTTCCGTTCAAGCCTCCATCGCGGGTTCGTCTGCGACCCCGCCCGAACGGCTGGTGCCCGGAGATCTGCTGACCGTCGATCCGAACAGCGCCGTCATGATGAAGGACACGATCCCGGTCGACGAGATCGCCAACTGGCGCAATGGTGAACTCTACGTCGTGGACGCAACGCTTGCCTCGGTGATCGAGCAGATCCAGCGCTATCACCCCGCCTGGATATCGGTTCCCGACACTACGCTTGCCCGCCAACGCGTCACGGGCTTCTACAATCTCAGACAACCCGATCAGGCGCTGCGCGCGCTGGTCGAACCTTATGGCGGCAAGGTCCGCTCAATCTCCTCGCTCGCGCGCATCGTCAGCCGACTCTAGAAAAAATTTGACTGTTTATCAAGATTTAGCTCACTCCAGCCGAAAACCCTGAAAAAACTCTGAGAGCCAATCGTCATTTCGTTGAAAGCGCCGGGCACGACATCGGCGCAAACGACTGGAGAGACGAGAGTGAGCATGCGAGTGAGGGTAGGGGTTCTAAGGCTCAACGGCGCGTGCCAAGCGGGTGGGTACGCGTGGCGAGCACGGTTGTTGGCGACAACCGCTTTTGCAATTTTGTCTGTAGTAACCAATGCTCACGCGCAGTCGGCGCCGGCCGACAACGCGCAAGCGCAAGCGGCCACGACACTCCCCTTCGATATCCCGTCCCAGCCCCTGGCGAACGCGATCCGTGCATTCGGGCGTCAGTCCGGCATGCAGATCACGCTGTCGTCGACGCCGACAGGATCAGTGAATACCAGCGCCGTGGCCGGTCGATTGACACCTGCCGACGCGCTTGATCGAATGCTGTCGGGGACGGGAGTATCGGCTCATATTTCCGGAGATGGTGGCGCAGCGACGATTGGCAGCGCCGATATCGTGAATGCCATTCCGCAGGAGGATGGTGTTACCCAACTTGCTCCGATCGTCATCAAGGGCGGCCGACGTCCAAGTTCCGGTGCGGGTTATCGCGGCACGCCTGACTGGGTCTACGAGGAGCCGGCAAGCGTCAGCGTCATCTCTAGGGAGGCCATTCAAAGCTCTCCCGCCCGTAACGCACGCGACTTGCTCGACAACGCCGCCGGCGTCTATGCCAACCGCTCCGAGGGGCAGAACCCCGGCGTCACGGTCAATATTCGCGGCCTCCAGGATCAGAACCGCGTCGTCACCATGATCGATGGGGCGAGGCAGAATTTTCAGCGCAACGGCCATGGATCGACGCAGCGAACCTATGTCGAAACTGCCTTTATCCGTGAAATCGACGTGGAAAAGAGCGGCACATCGGGCGTTGGCGGAGCCGGCGCACTCGGCGGCTCGGTCAACTTTCGAACCATTGAGGCCGATGACCTCATAGAAGACGGCCGCCAGTGGGGCGGCGAGTCGAACGCGACCGTTGGCACCAACGAGTTCCAATTTGATGGCGCGAGCATGGCGGCGGTCAGACTGTCGGACAGCTTTTCGGTGCTCGGTGGCATCAGCCACAAGAAGATTGGCGCCTATGACATCGGCGAGAGTGGCGACATCAAGCTTTATGACAGCTCCGTGCATGACGGAGCGGCGATCTTCACAGGGCAGGACTCCTACTCTTACCTGCTGAAGGCCGAGGCGGAGCTCACCGACGATCTCGACATGTCGATGACCTGGCTTCGCAACGATTCCGACTTCAGCCAGGGCTCCTACAACAATGATGGCGACCTTGATGAAGATACGCAGCAGGTCCTGAACGATACGCTCACCAGCAGCCTTCATTGGGATCCCGACAGCGAACTCATCGATCTCAATGCGCGCCTCTGGTACAATCACACGCGAAACCGCGAGAAGCGTTTCGGTTCCGCCATCAACGACGACGGTTTCCCGGTCAATTACGCTCTCGGCACGCTGGGCTTCAGTATCGACAACACCAGCCGCTTCGAGACCTCAGCCGGTTCGCTTTCGTTGAACTACGGTGTCGAGGCCTTCTTCGACCGCGGCAAGACGGAGACGCTTGAGGACTACTTCCTCAATGGCGTCGACATGACGGCCACCTATACCGGCACGACCCCGTCCGGCGATCGCGATGTCTACAGCGCCTTTACCAATGCCACGTTCGAACATGACGACTGGCTGATGGCGCAGGCCGGCCTGCGCTACGACTATTACAATCTTTCGGGCGACGCATCGCTCTACGGTCTGGAAGTCAAGACCATCGACAACCGAAGATGCCGGTTGTATTTCCCTGATGGCGTGACCTGCCGGATCTGGACGGGGACCATCGATCGCGTGACGGTCTATCCGGAAAACGTCATCGATGTGGACAATTCGGACGGCGCGCTGCTGCCCTCCGCCATGCTCGCCGTCAAACCTGTCGACTGGCTGCAGCCCTTCGCCAAATATTCGCGCAGCTTCCGTCCTCCGACGATCATGGAAACCTTCCTGACGGGCGGTCACCCTGGCGTCAATCTCGTGGAAAACGCTCCCAATCCCGATCTCGTGGCCGAAGAAGGCAACACTTTCGAGCTTGGCGTGAATGCCACGACCGACGGGCTCTTGTCTGCTGATGACAGCCTGCGCCTGAAGGCCGTCGGCTTTTATCGCGAGATCGAAAACTATATCGCGCTCGGGACAGTTCATCGCGCCGAGACCGGACGCGACTACGCCTCCTATGTCAACGTTGACGGCACGACGCGCATGAAGGGCATCGAGCTGGAAGCGAGCTATGATGCAGGTAAATGGTATGCCGGCCTTTCCTACACCTATCTGAAGACGGATTTCGGCACGACCTACAGCTATGACGGCACGAGCTACGAGATCGAGCCCTCGATCATTTTCGTGCCGCCGCGCAACAAGTTTACCATCGATGCGGGCATGCGGCTGTTCGATGACAAGCTGACGATTGGCGGTCGCGCCACCCATGTCGGCGGCACTTCACCCAATATCGGCGTGCTGGCGAGCAACTACGTCACCGAGGACTACTCGCTATACGACATATACGGCTCCTACGCCTTTAACGACACCGTCAAGCTTCGCTTTGCAGTCAACAACGTCACCGATGTCGCTTACGTCCCGGCGCTCGGAACCATCAGCCTGCCCGGACCGGGACGCACGGCGACGGCATCTCTCAACTTCAAGTTCTAAGCATTTCCCGGCCGGCCGGCCGCGGATCCGAGGTTCGTCGATCGACGGACAACCAACCATCAATGGAGAAAGACAATGAGTGTAGGAATTCAGGTCCCCGCCGGTGCGCCCGATTGGGTCAACTATCTCGAAACCACGTGGCTCAACTCCTTCTCATATCGCAGCCATGGCTCGTTCAGCCCGGGCTCAGCGCCTTATGACCAGTGGGTCGCCGGCAACGCTGGTACCGCCCAGTCGGGCGCGGTTCTCAACGGTGATTTCAGCTACATCCCACCGGGCGGCTTCGTCGGCTCGCTCGACACGCTGGAATTCGGCTCGCATCTGACCGGCAGCACGGCAACGGGCTATGATCTCAGCACCGTGCTGACGTTGGACCTGTCGGACGCGACCACCTCCACGGCATTTACCTATGCGATCTACTACCTCTCCAACTTCGCCGACCTGACGCATCTCTACGACTACCTTGGTGAGCAGGGCACGACGCAGACTGGCAATAGCGGCGGCCTCGGCGAGACCCTCTACAGCTTTGCAGGCGACGATGTGCTGACGGGTGCCGGTGCGAGCGACTTCGACACTTTCTACTATCGAGCCGATCTGAATGCCGGCGGATGGGGCGATGATGCGATCAACGACTTTGTTGACGGCAACGACCTGATCGTCCTCGACGGCTATGGCTGGAACGACTACAGCGACTTCGTCTCGGCTGGCGGCAGCATTTCCGGTTCGACGATCTCCTACGCCGGTAGCAGCATCGACGTCGCTTTCGCAGGCGGCGGCACGCTTGACAGCTCCGATCTGATCTTCGTCGCGTGATCGGCCGATGAAGAACCAATTTTTGGTTCGGACGTCGCCGCAGCCTTTTGCTGCGGCGACGATCCTTCCCCTGAAGAGCAATGTCGTCGCCATTGCCCTCATCAGCGGGGTCGTCAACCTGCTCGCCCTGACATCGCCGCTGTTCATGCTGCAGGTCTATGATCGCGTGCTCGCAAGCGGCAGCGTTCCGACGCTGATTGGTCTGGCAGTGCTTGCCGCCGGCCTCTACGCGTTCCAGTCGGTCCTCGATATCGTTCGCGCCCGCGTCTTGCTGCGGATCGGAGAGCGGTTCGACGGGAAGCTCAGCGCCCGCGTTCATGAGGCCGTGATACGCCTTCCATTGGTCAGTCGAGCCCAAGGTGACGGCCTGCAGCCGTTGCGGGATCTCGACAATGTCCGCGGCTTCCTATCCGGCACCGGACCGACGGCCTTCTTCGACCTTCCCTGGATGCCGCTTTATCTCGGCATATGCTTCCTATTCCATATCTGGATCGGCGTGACGGCGCTCATTGGCGCGATCATCCTTGTCTCACTGACGCTGATCACCAACATGCTGTCGCAAGGTCCTATCCGCGAGACCATTGCCCAGAACATGATCCGCAACGGCCTTCTGGAAGGTACCCGTCGCAACGCGGAAGTCGTCCGGGCGATGGGACTGGAAACGAGGCTCGCCAAACGATGGCTGAAGGTCAACGCCGCCTATCTTGCGGCCAACCGCCGTGCCGGCGACATCGGCGGTGGCTTGGGAGGCGTGTCGAAATCGCTGCGCATGATGCTGCAGTCCGCCATCCTTGCTGTCGGCGCCTATCTCGTGATCACGCAACAAGCCACGGGCGGCATCATGATCGCAAGCTCGATCATGATGGGCAGGGCGCTCGCGCCGGTCGAGCTTGCAATCGGCAACTGGAAGCCGTTCCTGATGGCACGCCAGAGCTGGGCAAGGCTTCAGGACCTGCTCGACAAGATTCCCGAGGCCAAACCTGTCACAGCTCTGCCGCGGCCCGAACGTGAGTTGCGCATCGAGGCCGTGACCGTCGTGCCTCCGGGCGAAAGAAAACCGACGCTGGCCGGGCTCGGTTTCTCATTGGCCGCAGGAAGCGCTCTCGGCGTGATCGGTCCGTCCGGATCGGGCAAGTCGACCTTGTCGCGTATCCTCGTCGGCGCCTGGCAGCCCTCGGCCGGCAAGGTCCGGATCGATGGCGCGAGCCTCGACCAATGGGACAGCGCCGCACTCGGTGAGCATATCGGCTATCTCCCACAGGGCGTCGAACTGTTCGACGGAACCGTTGCCGAAAATATTTCGAGGTTCGAGGAAGCTCCCGATGCGGAAGCGATCATCGCCGCGGCGCGCACGGCCGGTGCCCATGAGCTGATCTTGAAATTCGAACTCGGCTACGAGACGCAGATCGGCGAAGCCGGAGCCGCACTCTCGGCAGGTCAGCGCCAGCGTATCGGCCTTGCGCGCGCCCTTTATCGCGATCCGTTTGTGGTCGTCCTCGATGAGCCCAACGCCAATCTGGATGCCGAGGGCGAAGCCGCTGTCGTCAGAGCCATCGCCGCGGTTCGCGATCGCAAGGGTATCGTCGTCGTCGTTGCCCATAGACCCAGTGCGCTTGGGATCGTCGATCATGTGCTGATGATCGAGGGTGGCAGGCAAAAGGCTTTCGGCCTCCGAGACGAGGTGCTTTCCAGGGTTTTGAAAAGCGGATCGGGCCTGCCCGCAGGCCGGAGCTTTCCGGCAACCGGCGTCAGTACGCCACCGCTGCGAGTGATCGCAAACGCGGCGCAGACGACATCCGATCCAGCAAATGGCGCCATATCGGATAGTCAGGAGGATGCCGATGTCAGACATTGATGACCGGGAAGTCAGCCGTTCAATCCGCCGCCACCTGATGGTGGGCGTTATCGCTTCGCTGGCGATGGTCGGAGGTGCGGGGGCATGGGCTTCGGTGACGGATCTCTCCGGAGCGGTGGTGGCACCGGGGCATTTTGTCGTCGATTCCTACGTCAAGAAGGTCCAGCACCCGAAGGGCGGGGTCGTCGGAGAAATCCTTGTGGGAGAGGGTGATGAGGTCAGGGCTGGTGACGTTCTCATGCGCCTCGACGCTACCCAGGCCCGCGCCAACCTGGCGATCGTCACGAAGCGGCTGAACGAATTGGCCGCGCGGTTGGCGCGGCTGGAGGCCGAACGTGACGATCTTGATGACATCGCTTTTCCAGACTGGCTGCTTGCTGACGAAAAGGATCCTGAGGTGGCTGCTGCCATCCATAGCGAATCTCGATTATTCCAGTCCCGGCGGGACGCGAGGGAAGGGCAGAAAGCCCAACTCAATCAGCGCATCGCGCAGTTCGAGCATGAAATCGCCGGACTGAAGGCCCAGGAAGTTGCCTATGGCGAGGGAATAGAGGTTCTCAACGCCGAAATATCCGCCCTGAACAGGTTGCGCGAACAGGGCATCGTTTCCGACCAGCGGCTGAACGGCCTCAAGACCCAGGCTGCGACCTTTGGCGGAGAACGCGGTGAGAAGATTGCCTTCCAGGCCCAGTCGGCCGGCCGGATCACCGAAACGCGGCTGCAGATCCTGCAGATCGATCAAGATCTGAGAACCGAAGTCGGCCGTGAATTGCGGGAGGTCCAGGCGCAGATCGGCGAATATGTCGAGCGCAAAGTCGCAGCCGAGGATGAATTGAAGCGCATCGATATTGTCGCTCCGCAATCCGGCGTCGTGCACCAATTGGCGGTCCATACCGTCGGCGGCGTAATCTCTCCTGCCGATCCGATCATGCTGATCGTGCCGGAAGGCGATGATCTGGCCCTTGAAGTTCAGATTGCGCCGAAGGACGTGGACCAGATCCAGATCGGGCACGCGGCCTTGTTGAGAATGACCGCATTCAATCTTCGCACGACACCCGAGCTCACCGGTTTCGTCAGCCGAATTGCGGCTGATCTGGCCACCGACGAACGGTCCGGCCAGTCCTACTACCTGGTGCGTGTCGCCGTCCCGCAAGCCGAAAAAGAAAAGCTGAAGAGCCTTGCACTCGTCCCAGGCATGCCGGCCGAGGTCATGATCAAAACGGATGACCGCACCGCGCTTTCCTATCTCGTCAAACCGCTCTCCGACCAGATCTTGCGCGCCTTCCGGGAGGATTAAGATCGGATGCAATCGTGGAATTCGCAGCCCAGCTTTTGGTCGCTACCATGCCGTACGGGCGGTTCCCAGCGCGAACGTATGAGAGGATGTGACGAGGGCGACATGAGCCTTGAGCGAAACGGCACAATTTCCCGGATAGGAGAGATTGTGCTGGATCAGATGCTTCAACAGTTCATCGGCATTGCGCTTTTCAGTTAGCGGAAATGTCATTGTCATGTGCGTTCCTCGACAGAGCAATTTGACCGTTCGCAGCGATTAAAGGCGCGAATCCTTTTGCGCTGCAACAAGAAAAATTTAATCATAAAATTAAAATCGATTAGCTTTTGGAGCGAATATTTTAAAATCGTTTTAATTGTGCAAGCCTCCATTGGTCTGGTGGGCATCGGGCAACTGCGACAAAAACACACGTAGTCGGATAAGACCTTGTTAACCATCCAGGCGCCAGATGGGGAGAGGTTTAAAGCTCTACCAGAGCCGTGAGAATGTGTTCCGCTTCTTAGGCTTTAAATCCGCACATATCCCCTTGATAGCCGATGCCGATGGGTGGGTTATGCGCTGGTGAGTTCTGTTCTCGGTGTGTGGCAATGTCGATCATTCATAGTATCAGCGTAAGAAGCGGTCGACTGGTGAAGCTCACCTTCGAAGCTGCCCCTTTCACGCGGGCCGCTCGCAAGACCACCGGAACGGCACGGCAAGCCAGAAGCCGCATCGTCACCCTCGCAGGCGTCCTAGGCATCGTCTACGCCGGAATGTTCGGCAAGCTGATCTATTATGGCCTTGCCGTCGACACGACGACATCGAGCATTCCGCCGAATCCGATCATGGCCTCCCGGCCCGATATTCTCGACCGAAACGGCGAGCTGCTGGCGACCGATATCCGCACGGTTTCGATGTTTGCCGAGCCAAGCCATATGGTCGATGTCGATGAAGCGGTCGAGAAACTCACGCAGCTTTTCCCGGAACTCGACCGGAAAACGCTCTATCAGAAGCTGTCGGACAAGCGTTCGCAGTTCACATGGCTGCGTCGCCAGCTGACGCCGAAACAGCAAAGCGACGTTCTGGCCCTCGGCCTTCCCGCCATTGGCTTCCGCCCCGAGGTGAAGCGCTTCTATCCTGGCGGGCGTACCGCTGCTCACATCCTCGGCTATGTCGATATCGACAACAAGGGCATGGCCGGCATGGAGAAGTATCTCGACATGCAGGGCCTTTCGGATCTGGAATCCACCGGGCTCGCAGTGCGCGAGAATCTGGAGCCGGTGAAGCTGTCGATCGACATTCGGGCGCAGAATGTCGTTCATGACGTCGTCACCGATGCTATCACCACCTACAAGGGCAAGGCTGCCGGCGCCGTCATCCTCGACATCCATACGGGCGAGGTGCTCGCCATGGCTTCCGCCCCCGATTTCGACCCGAACGACCCTCAGGCGACCGGTAGCGAAGGCTGGCTGAACCGCATGTCAAACGGCACCTTCGAAATGGGCTCGACCTTCAAGACCTTCTCGATGGCATTGGCACTCGACAGCGGCACGGTCAAACTCTCCGACAGTTTCGACGCTACCGGCCCGCTGCACTACGGCGGCTTCATCATCCATGACGACCATGACGTGCCGCGCCGCTGGCTGACCATTCCGGAAATCTTTCGCTATTCTTCCAATATCGGCACGGCAAGAATGATGGACCTCGTCGGCATGGATCGTCAGAAGGACTATCTGACCCGTTTTGGCCTCCTGACCAAAATGCAGACCGAGCTGCCGGAGGTAAAAACGCCGACACAGCCCAAAGTGTGGAAGAAGATCAACTCGATCACCATCTCCTTCGGCCATGGCGTCGCGACCACGCCGCTGCAGACGGCCGTTGCCGGTGCCGCTCTCGTCGATGGTGGCGAGCTCATAGAGCCGACCTTCCTGCCACGCTCAGCGGAAGAGGCGGCGAAAACCGAGCAGCAGATCGTCAAGAAAAGTACCAGCGATACGATCCGCGCGCTCTTCAAACTCAATGGCGAACAAGGCTCCGGACGTACCGCCGACGTGCCTGGTTTCCATGTCGGCGGCAAGACGGGCACGGCGAACAAGGTCGTGAACGGCCATTATTCGCACACGCTGAGCTTCAACGCCTATCTCGCGGCCTTTCCGATCGATGCGCCGAAATATGTCGTTCTGTCTTTCATCGACGAACCGCTGACCGGCCAGCACGGGCTCACCTTCGCGACGAATACGGCAGCCCCCATGGTCCACGACATCATCAGCCGCGCCGCACCTATTCTGGGCGTCGAACCGGATTTCGGGCAGAATCTGCTAGCCTCATACTGAGGGGTAGCGAGCACTGTCCGGAATCGCCTCTGTCGGTCGTTTGCGACAAAGATGGGTTGAACGCCGTCAGCCGAAGAGCGTGCTGTTTCTAACAGCTTTCGCAACGGCATCGGGCCGGCAATGGAGGTTGCCCAACTTTCATCGCGTTGCGTCATCCAGGCTACATACTTGCGGCCTAGTCATTGGGCGAAGGTGTGCGCCTCATGTCCAGCCGAACAAACGTCACTGCAAAACGCCTCATGGATGCCTGCGAGCTGCTGCTTTGCGAGGCGCATGCCCTGGAAGAGCTGACGGCGCGCCGGATTGCGATCCAGGCGCAGGCGACGCCTTCGGCGATCGCCTATCATTTCGGATCCCAGGAAGAACTGATCACCGCAGTTGCGGAGCGCGTCTATCGCCGGCTGAACGCCGAGCGCCTGAGCCTGCTGCAGAAAGCCCTCGATCGGCGAGCACCCAATCCTCCCGATATCGAGGAGGTGATTGCAGCCCTCGTCGGTCCGTCGATCCGCTGGGCGACCGATCCAACGTCGAGCTATCCCGTGCTGTCGCACTTCACCTCTATGGCACACAGCCATCGTGACGGCGCGCCTCACTACCGTCGCATTATCGAGGACGTCGAGCATCACCGGGCCTTCATTCCGCAATTGAAGCGGATTGCGCCCTGGCTCGACGAGGTGGATATCGGCTGGCGTCTGAATTGCGCGCTCGGCATCCGTTCGCAGGTCACCCGCAGCCGGCAGCGCACCGAGCTTCTCACCAATCATCAGATGGATCTCGACAATCCGGATCTCGTCATCGCGCGCATGGTGGAGGTGATTGCACCTATGTTCCGTCGGCTTTCCTGACTTCCTCAGACTAAGTCCGAACGTGTTTCGAACAGCATTCGAAATCCGTCACGCCTGCGAAACACGCCCCCTCTATCGGTTCCCATGAGAGAACTGTCAGGGAGCCTTCCAATGCGCCGAGATACCACTTTCATCCATCTGACCGACCTGCACATCGGCACTACCGATGACGATCATCTGTACAGCGATACGACCGACACGCTCAACCAAGTGCTCGATCTGGTCGCCACAGTCACGCCCAGGCCGCAATTCGTGATCGTCAGCGGCGACCTCACAAACCGTGGTGACACTGAGAGCTTCCGCCGGCTGAAGGAGATCATGGATGCACGCATCGACGTGCCGGTGATCTATGCGCTTGGCAATCACGATACGCGCCCCGGATTCTACGAGGGCATGGCGGTTGCAACGGATGATCCGGATGCACCCTACGATCACGACGCCGTCGTCGATGGCATCCACATCGTCACGATCGACTCCTCGACGCCGGGACTGATCGGCGGCACCATCGATCCGGAGCAGTTCGACTGGCTGGCATCGACACTGGATACGCATCCCGATCTGCCGAAGCTGATCGTCGTTCATCATCCGCCGGCTTTGGGTGAAAATCCTGATGCAACCCATTGGCGGACCATTCATTTTCCGCAGTCGGAACGCTTCAGAATGCTGCTTGATGGTCGCAATATCATCGGCATCCTCAGCGGCCACATCCATCATGACCGCGTATCCGTCTGGCACGGCATTCCCGTCGTCGTCGGAACCGGCCAGCATGCCGCGACCGACATTCTGCGCACCGACATTTTGCGCATGGTTCGCGGCGCCTCTTTCGGCATCGGCACCATCCGTCCGTCCGGTCTCACCATGGCCTTCGTGCCGCTGCCGTCCGACCGCGCCGAGCTCAACACCTATCCGCTCGAAATGCTGTTGGCGCGGGCCGTGCCCGTCGCCGCCGAATAAACGTCAGGAGACATCCATGTTGCGCAGGACCACGTTGAAGTTCACGGCAGCGCTCGCCGCCGTCTCGCTCTTACCATCAGGCGCATTTGCCGAGATGCCCGCATCTGTCGACAAGCCGGTGACGATCAGCTTCTACAATTACAATCTCGCCTCGGCGAGCGCCGGAACCGACGCAACCAAGGAACTGCTCGCCGGTTTCGAAAAGAAATTCCCCAACATCAAGGTCGAGACCGTTGCCGTCCCGTCCAATGAGATCATGTCGCGCGTGCAGGCCGATATCGTTGCAGGCAAGCAGCCGGACGTGGCGCAATTGGTATTCCGTGACCTGATCTATATCTCCAGCGACCTCGGCGCCAATGCCCTCGAAGACATGGTCGATGCGAACGAATTGAAGGATCAGCTCACCGGCATGATCCCGCAGGGACTTGAGCTCGGCAAGGTCGACGGCAAGACCTATGGCCTTGCCTATACCTTCTCGACGCCGATACTGTTTTACAATGCCGACCTCTTCAAGCAGGCGGGCCTCGATCCGGACAAGCCGCCGAGGACCTGGGACGATATCAACATTGCCGGCAAGGCCATCAAGGAGAAGACCGGCAAGAACGGCTTCTTCCCCGGCGCCTATGGTCCGACCGACGGCACCTTCGTCTATCAGTCGATCGTCATGTCGAATGGCGGCAGGGTGCGCGACGGCAACACGCTGACCTTTGCCGACAAAGACGCGGCGGACGCCGTGAAGATGCTGCGCAACATGGTCGACAGCGGCGCCCATGCCAAGATCGATCCGGCGAGTGCATCCGATACGTTTGCCGCGGGCAATATGGGCATGTTCCTCTATACGAGCGCGTTGCTTTCCAGCGTCAAGAAGTCGGCTCAGGGCAAGTTCGAGCTGCGGCTTGCACCGATGCCCTCCTTTGGCGACAAGCCGACGGCACCGACCAATTCCGGCAGCGCCCTCTTCGTCTTCAGCAAGGACCCCGACAAGCAGCGCGCCTCCTATGAGCTCCTCAAATATCTGACGAGCAAGGAAGCCTACACGATCATCACCAGCAAGATCGGCTACCTGCCGCTGCGCCTCGATATCGTCGACGACCCGAACTATCTTGGCCCTTGGCTCAAGGAAAACCCGATGTTTCGGGCCAACATCAAACAGCTCGACCGTCTGACGGCCAATGTTGCCTTTCCCGGACCGAATTATCGCCAGGTCGAGAAGATGATGATGGACGGCGTTCGCGAAGCCGTCTTCGGAAGCGGCGACCCTATCGAAGCGCTGAAGGGTGCGCAGGAGCAGGGTCAGGACCTGATGCCGTAAGTCAGCCGCAGTCTTCACGAGGAAGGTGAGGGGCGGCGGCGAGGGCCGCCCTTCACCGACAGTCGATCGGAGCTTTCGTCAATGACAGATATCCAGGCAGAGGTGGCCGGCGCCGCCTTAACGAAAACGGCTTCGGTGCAATCGGAAATCACCCGCGAACGCTTTACCATTTCACCCTGGCTGTATCTTACGCCCGCGCTCATCCTGCTGATGGTCTGGACCTACATCCCGCTTGCCGAGACGTTCCGCCTGTCTTTCTATCAGTGGAACATGCTGCCGACGTCGCCGCAACGCTTTGTCGGGCTGACCAACTACCAGCGGCTGCTGGCGCTGCCGGAAATGCGCAACGCTCTCTGGAACACGCTCTATTACACGATCGGCCTGTTTCCGATGTCGGTGATCATTCCCCTTTTCGTGGCAATCTGGACGCAGGATCTCGGCGGCCGCGCCCGGACGATCTACCGGTCGCTGATCTTCGTGCCGATGATCATCGCTCCTGTCGTCGCGGCCATCCTGTGGCGCTGGCTGCTGAATGAGGATCAAGGGCTTATTACGCTTTCCCTCGAGGGCCTGGGGCTCGGCCGCATCGGCTTTCTGACCGATCCCCTCTATGCCCTGCCGACGCTGACATGGATCACCGGCTGGAAGCTGATCGGCTTTTCGACACTGCTCTTTTCGGCCGCCAATGCGGGTATCAACCCGTCCTATATCGAAGCCGCGCGCATCGACGGTGCCAGCCGCTGGCGTATCATCTGCGATATCAGGCTGCCGTTGCTCTCGCCGACGATCCTGCTGCTGTCGATGATGACGGTACTTTTCGGCGCACAATGGAGCTTTGCCTATATCAACGTGCTGACCAATGGCGGCCCGCTAAAGTCGACGACCAACATCTTTTACCTGCTCTGGGAATACGGTTTCCAGACGCTTTCGGCCGGCTGGAGTTCGGCCGCCGGCATGATCGCTTTCGCCGGCTTCGCGGTGCTTGCCGCTCTCTGCATGTGGCTGACGAAGAGGTTTGCCTTCTATGACAACTGATGCCCTCGACGACCACCGGCCGGGCCGATCAGCGCCGTCCCGCGGATTCGGGCGCAAGTTCGGCGTGCACGCCGTCATGATCGTGCTCTCGTTCATTTCGATCTTTCCAATCTACTGGATGATCGTCACATCGTTGCGACCGGAGAACGAAATCTTTTCGACGGCGCTCTGGCCGTCCGATCCGACGTTCGACAATTACCTCTTTGTTTTGACACGCGTGCCGATGCTGCAGATGCTCTTCAACACGACGATCGTAGCTGCCGCAACCGCCTTGCTGCAGGTAACCACCGGCATGTTTGCCGCCTATGCATTGGTACGTTGGCGCATGCGGCTGTCAGCCGTCGTTCACGGTCTGGTTGCCTTGTCCTGGCTCGTGCCTTTCCAGGTCACGATGATCCCGAACTATGTGCTCGCCTCCAGGCTCGGGCTGCTCGACACCTTGGCGGGTCTGGTCGTGCCGAATGCCGCCCACGCATTCGCGATCCTGCTGCTCTATCATGCCATGCGGGCCTTCCCGACCGAAGTGCTGGAGGCTGCGCGCATGGATGGGGCGCGAAGCCTGCGCATCCTCTGGCAGATCGTCATACCCAACATGGGCGCGCCCATCGCGTCTTTGTCGATCATCGCCTTTATTTCCGCCTGGAACGAATATTTCTGGCCGCTGCTGCTGTCGCGCAAGCCCGAGAATTCGGTCGTGCAGATCGGCTTGCAGATGTTCATGACCCAGGAGGGCAACCTCTGGGGACCGCTGATGGCGGCGGCAGCGCTCGCCAGCCTGCCGATCCTTCTGATCTATCTCGTTCTCCAGCGTCACGTCATCGAATCCTTCATGAAATCTGGAATCCGCTGATCATGCAAAATTATGAGAGACTTATCGCGCTTACCGGCGCTCGCAACGTGCGCGACCTTGGCGGCTATCCGGCGGGCAACGGTAGACTGACGCGTTGGCGCTCGGTTCTGCGCGGCGACGCACTGCATGCGCTGAGCGCGGCCGATATCGAGGCGCTGATCGCTTATGGGGTGACGACAGTGATCGACTTGCGCAATCCGCAGGAACTCGCTCAGGAGGCCAATCCTTTCACGGAGGATGCGCGGGTTCGTTACGACAACGTCCCGCTATTTTCGGCTTTGGCGCCGGTTGAAATGATGGCAGCGCAATTGTCCGATTTCGATATGGGCGACCGATACTGCCAGGCACTCGACAATTGTCAGCCAGCGATCGCCAAAGTGCTGACGACGATCGCACACGCACCTGATGGGATCGTCCTCTTCCATTGTTCGGCCGGCAAGGATCGCACCGGCATCATTGCGGCTCTGATGCTCGCACAGGCCGGGGTCGATGACGCTGTTATCATCGAAGATTACGCGCTGACCGGATCGATATTCGCTCCCTTGCTTGCCGACTTCCATGCACGGGCGATCGCACGCGGTATTCCTTCGAGCCTTGCGGAGGTGATCCTCGCGTCGGCACCGCACAGCATGGCCCGCACACTCGGGCACCTCGCCACACGTTACGGCGGCGTTGGCGCCTATCTCGCGCAGATGGGCTTGGGCCAATCGGAAATCACCAGTCTCGAGCGGCGGCTTGTCTGAGGCTTCTCTGTCTAATTAAAAGCAACTTGGCGTGATGCCAGCAACGTTTGTTGGGCTTCGGGCGCCATCCGTTACCAAAGCGGGCGACCCCATGAAGCTTGCTACGAATATGTTGGCCGGGCGATCGTAGATATCCTCAGGCGTGCCGAATTGCTGGGGATGCCATCCGGCATCACAGCTGCACCTCCGCCCCGCAAGGGTAGCCGCCCGATTATCGGACGGCTATTCCTCACAGCAGATCAAGGCAGCGTGTGTCCTGCAGCCCTGAACAGCCGATACCATTCCTCGCGGGTCAGCGAGACAGAAGAGCCGGCTGCTGCTTCGGCGACACGCTCCGGCTTCGTGGTGCCGAGGACAACCTGGATCTTTGCCGGGTGACGGGTGATCCAGGCGACGGCAATGCCTGTCGGCGTTACGCCATAGGCCTTCGCGAGTTCGTCGATGGCGTCGTTCAAATCGGCGAAATTTTCGCGGTCGCCAAGGAATACGCCGTCGAAGAAACCCTTCTGGAACGGCGACCAGGCCTGCAGCATCATGCCGTTGATCCGGGAATAGTCGAGGAGACCGTTATCGCGATCGACCGACTGATCGAGTCCCGCCATATTGGCGGCAACGCCTGATGCAATCAGCGGCGCATGGGTGATGCTGAGCTGTACCTGGTTGACGATGAGCGGTTGCTTGACCGCGGTCTTGAGCAATTCGACCTGACCCGGCGTGTGGTTGGAAACGCCGAAATGCCGGACCTTGCCGGAAGATTTGAGCGTGTCGAAGGCTGCGGCCACGTCCTCGGGTTCGACAAGCGTATCAGGGCGATGCAGCAGAAGCACGTCGAGATAGTCGGTCTTCAGCGCCGCAAGCGACTGATCCACCGAGGCCAGAATATGTTCGGCGGAGAAATCGAAAAATCCCTTGCGGATGCCGACTTTGCTCTGGATGAGAAGCTTCTCGCGCTCGGCAGGCGTCAGGGAGATCGCTTCGCCGAAACGGGCCTCGCAGCGATGCGGTGCGCCGCCATAAATGTCCGCGTGATCGATAAAGGTCACGCCGGCATCGCGTGCGCCGCCGATCAATTTCTGGATTTCGCCATTGCTCATATTGGCGATCCGCATCATGCCGAGGATGATGCTTGACACTTCGAGATCAGTCTGCGGAAGCTTGTAGAATTTCATGACGAGTACCTCAGGCGGGGTTGCGAAATAACTAAATGGTTATCAGCTTTTACGGGAACGGGGGTCGCGTGGCTAGCTGAAGCTGCTGCTCTCAACGACCGACATCGTTGAGTATCCAACGTAGCGAGCTTCGGATCTGACAGCTCCCTTTGGACGCAACTCGCGCGATAGGTTAGACATCGCGGTATTGCTGTAACGGTGTTGGCTGTCGAAGTGGAGGAAACCTGCGTGGCGGATCAAGCGAAACTGGCGGCATCCCGCAGGGCTGCACAGCGGGTGACCCTGCGCACCGTGGCGAAATCGCTCGGCCTCTCCGTCACGACCGTCAGTCGCGCATTGAAGGATGGCCCCGAGGTCAATCGCGAGACGATCGACCTCGTCAAGAAAGCTGCATCCGAGCTCGGCTACCGTCCGAATCTCGGCGGCATCAATCTGAGAACGGGCAAGACCCATGCCGTCGGCGTCATCATGCCGTTTTATCGGGATGGCGAGATGAATATCGTCGTCGCTTCGCTGATCGAGGGTTTTTGCGGCGCGATGAAACAATATGGCTACCGCACGACGGTCGTCCCGCAGTTTCAGGCTGACGACCCGCTCGCAACGGTGAGGGATCTCGTCGAGGAAGGAACGGTCGACGGCGTCATCCTCACGCATACGCGGCCGCAGGACGACCGGGTGAAATACCTGCTGGAAGTCGGAATGCCCTTCGTCACCTTCGGCCGGACCGAACTGCTCAGCAAACATCCGAGCATCGATATCGATCACGAGGAGATCGGCGCAGCTGCGGCGGCGCGTTTGCTCGATGCCGGGCACAAGGCGCCACTGCTCGTTGCCCCATCGAGCCAATTCACCTACAGCCTGCAATTCATCAAAGGCTGGACAGCGGAGTTCAACCGCAGGAACTTGACCGTTCCCGACGAGCGGATGTTCTTCACCGCAACCACGCCTGACAGCGGCAAGAAGATCGCCGTGGATGCGCTTGCTAAATATCCCCGGGTCACCAGTGCGTTCGTCGCAAGCGACGAGGCAGCCCTCGGTTTTGTCTCCGGCCTTGCCGATCTCGGCCGAAAGGTTGGAGAGGATTTTTCAATCCTGACCTATTCCGGTAGCCGCCTTCATGACTTCTATACTCCCCCTCTCAGCACCTATTATTTTCCAAATTTCATCATCGGACAGCGCCTTGGCGATCTTCTCTACAGATCGATGCGGGGGGAGGCGGCGTCGGGCCTGAACGAGGTCGTTCGCGCCAGCTTTCTTGAGCGCCGTAGCGAATTCAGCCTTCGCTAAAAATCCCCAAAGAAATCCTGTGCAGTTCAAGTCGTTCGTAACGTTACGAATTCACATTTCCTTGCCCCATGCGGCTAAAATTCCTTAGCTGATAACATTGACAACATAGGGTTTGCGATGCATTCGTAACGTTACAAATCGACTTTTGGAGCGGGTTGGAGCGCCCAAAGGGTGAAAAAGAGGGAGGACGGCGTGGGTGCTCAAGCACTTTTTTTCGGCTCGCCAATTTGGACGTTCAACTGGAATCCGCCTTATGCAGCGCCTTTGCGGCGGCTGGCGGCCACCGGTTGCAAAGGGTTCGAGCTGACTGCATGGTCGGTCGACATGCTCGGCTATTACACCGACGAGACGATCCGTGAACTCAAGTCGATCGCCGACGGTGAAGGGCTGACGCTGACCAACTTCTTCTACAATCTGCCATTTTCACGTGATGACGGCGCGCCTGTCTCCCGTGTGGACCTCGATGCCTATAAGCGCGGCGTCGAGCTGGCAGCAAAGATCGGCACACCGATCATGACAAGCATGACGCCTTACCCTTTCCAATCGGATATCAGGCCGATCCTGCAGCGACCGACGGCCCAGGAATGGTCGGCTGCCGTGAAGCCCGAATGGGATTGGGCACAGGAATATGAGGTCGTCGTCGAAGGCTTTGCGGCCGCCTGCGCCATTGCCGCGGATGCCGGGCTGCGTGTCGCCATCGAGCCACATCCTTATCGCTGGGTCAGTTCGGGGCAGGGCATGCTGCGATTGATCGAGCGTACCGGCGCTCCCAATCTCGGCCTCAATTTCGACCCCAGCCATCTCTTCCCCGCAGGCGACATGCCGCATTACGTGGTGCTGCAACTCGGCGACCGGATCTACAACACGC
The DNA here is from genome assembly GCF_056400025.1 of Rhizobium sp. 01L419. Classification (NCBI taxonomy): domain Bacteria; kingdom Pseudomonadati; phylum Pseudomonadota; class Alphaproteobacteria; order Hyphomicrobiales; family Rhizobiaceae; genus Rhizobium; species Rhizobium sp. 01L419. The sequence continues at coordinate 46,286 of NZ_JBFTSM010000024.1, read as the reverse complement.
ACTTCTCCGACAATGAAGGGCACACCAATGCCCACTGGCGCCCCGGTCGCGGCAAGATCGACTGGAAGGCGATTTTTGCAGCCCTGCGCACCATAAGCTATTCCGGCCCAATCACGCTGGAGCTTGAGGATGCGCCCGGCGCGTCGCACTGGACGCATTTTCGTGAAGCGACGCCGGAATTCGATTCCGAAATGAGACGCGGCATTCGCTATCTGCGCGACTGTGCCGCCGAACTCGACATCATCATCGCCTGAGGAGCCAGAATGAGCGGGAGCAGCCCCATGAAAGTCGGCATTGTCGGTGCCGGAAACATCAGCGCCACCTATGTCGCGACGCTGCATATGTTCGACTTCATTCGTGTGAAGTCGATCTACGACCTCTATGAGGAACCGGCGCGCAAGCTCGCCGAGCAGTTCGGCGTTCAATCGGTGTCGCTTGACGCAATGTTCGCCGATCCCGAGATCGGCCTCATCATCAACTTGACCACGCCGACCGCCCATTATTCGATCAGCAAGAGGGCGCTGCTTGCCGGCAAACATGTCTATTCGGAAAAGCCGCTCGGGGTTTCCATGGAGGAAGCCGAGGAACTGATGGCGCTTGCCCGCGCTGGTGATCTGCGGCTCGGCTGCGCGCCCGATACGTTCCTTGGCGGCGGTCATCAGTTGACGCGCCGCCTTTACGACGAAGGCCGCATCGGTACGGCGATTTCCGCAACCGCCATGCTGCTTCTGCCAGGTCATGAGCATTGGCATCCCAATCCGGCCTTCTTCTACGGTCGCGGCGGCGGGCCGATGCTCGATGTCGGCCCCTATTACGTCACCAATCTGATTGCCCTTCTCGGGCCGGTCCGCGAGGTCTTCGGCGCTGCCAAGGTCACCCGCATAGAGCGGACTGTGAAGACGCAGCCACGTTTCGGCGAGACGATCAAGGTGCTGACGCCGACGCATCTGACCGGCGTCATGGAATTCCATAGCGGCGCGACCGTAACGATCGCCACGAGCTTTGACGTCATCAGGCACAAGCACAACCAGATCGAGATCTATGGTTCCAAGGGCTCGATGGTGACGCCGGACCCGAACAACTTCACCGGCAAGGTCGAGATCTTCACCGAGGGCGACGAAGCCTGGGAAGAGGTGGCCGTCGACCATCCCTATGTCGAAGGTGTTCCAGGCCATCTGGGTCTTAGGGGATTGGGTGCTGCCGAAATGGTGGATTCGCTGCGCTCCGGCAGGCCGCATCGCGTCTCCTCGGAACTCGCCTTCCATGCCCTTGAAGTCATGACTGCTTTTGAACGGTCAGCCCAATCGAAACGAGCGGTTACCATCCGCAGCAGCTGCGGCCGTCCGGACCCGATTCCCCGGCATTTGAAGGAAGGCAAATTCACGTAAGTCTTCCTCCCGGACGGTCAGGCGAGCGACGCGCGAATGCACCATTCGTCTCCGGGAAGAAGCCAAGCTTTCGGAGATTGCGGCTAGCCGTCGAGGTGATCTTTGAACGCGGCCTGCTTTGAGCGTGGAGGTTCGCCAGACCTCTATCTCTGCTTCGGTTTGGCCGCCGTCTTCGCGGGCGCGCGCCTTGGCACCGGCTTCTCGTCGATCAGATCGACTGACGGCATTGCGGGGGTCGCCGATCGGATGTCGTTGGTGATCGATTGTGCAGCGGCGATCACCGCTTGCCGGATATCAGTCACGCGTTTTTCGTCCACGCCCGTGACGAAGGGAACACTGACGGCTGCAATGACCGTGTCTTGGTGATCCCTCACCGGGGCTGCGATCGCATGAACACCTGACATCTGCTCTCCCATGTCCCGTGCCCAATTCTGCTTGCGGATCAGCGCAAGCTCCTCAAGCATCTTCGTGGGATCGGTGATCGTCTGGTTGGTAAAGCGTTCGAGCTTGGTCAGGCGCCGCTCGATGTCCTCCTGCAACGAAAAGGCAAGCAGGATTTTACCGGCAGCACCGGCATGAAACGGCAGCCGCTGGCCAGCCGTCGCCGACAGCGCATATTGGCCATGCCCCTGCGCCGAAGCAACGACCAAAATATTGTCGCCTGATGGCACCGTCAGCTTGCTGCCTTCACCCAGAAGCTCGGAGATCTTGTTCAGATGCGGCTGCGCGATCGCCAGCAGATCGTAACTGGCAACGGTCGGGGCGACATGGGCCGCAAGTGTCAGAAGGCGCCTGCCGAGCGTGTAGCTTCCGGCCGGCGAACGATGCACGAAATCGTAGGCGCTGAGCGTGTTCAGCATACGGTAGACGGTGGTGCGTGACAGCCGCACAGCTTTGACCACATCGCGGATCGTCGCTCCCTCCGGCGTGCGTTCCAGGAGGGCAAAGACCTCCACCATCTGCTCGATGACGGGGATACGATACTTCTGCGCTGCGTCTTCACTAATGTCCGTCATTGAAAATCCTGCGAACCCCATCAGGCAATGCTTCGCCTTCCATAAGCAATGCATGGAGTTCACGCAATCGCGGCTCCTTCCGATTGACTCCGGCATGAGAATGCCGATAAATTCTTGGATGAACTTATATCAGTTCAAATAGGAAACGTCACGTCGTAATATTCCCGACGCGGCCTTCCTGGAATGTGCCGGATCGGAGGTTCGGCGCGCGGCTGCTTCAGCACGCGCAGTGAAACGGAAATACGGAGGAGGATGCAATGAAGAGCGTGAAATCGATCGGACATGTGGCCGTCAGTGTGAACAACATCGACAGCTCGCTCGACTTCTATGTCAACAAGCTGGGCTTCGACGAAATGTTCCGGCTGGAGCGCGACGGCCGCCTGTGGATCGTCTACCTCAAAATCACCGATACGCAGTTCATCGAACTGTTTCCCGAGGGCGTCGGCGACAGTGCGCCGCCTTTTGCCAATGTCGGCTATAATCATCTCTGCCTCGAAGTCGAAAACATCGACGAGGCGATCGCCGATATCACCAGCCGCGGCGTGGTCCTGACGGCTGAAAAGAAGCTCGGCGTCGACAACAATTATCAGGCATGGATCGCAGATCCGGAAGGCAACCGCATCGAGCTGATGCAGCTCGGCGCAGACGCCATGCAGACGGCTGCCATTCGCCGTATCAACGGACGAGGCTGAGCCATGGATCTTTTCAAGCATCTCGGCCATATCGCATTGCGCGTCAACGACCTCGACACGTCCTTGGCCTTTTACCAGAAGCTCGGCTTTCGCGAGATGACGCGACTGCTCAACGATAAGGGAGAGGCGTGGATCGTCTATCTGCGCATCAACGACGATCAGTATCTGGAGCTTTTCCCAAAGGGCGTAAAGCGGCCGGAAGCCGGCCCAGACGTCATCGGCATCTTCCATATCTGCCTCACTGTCGAAGATATCGACAAGACATTTGAGGAGCTTGCGAAAGTCGGCATCCAGCCGAGCAAGCCGCGGCCGACCAAAATCGGCATCGACGGCAATCGCGGGGGATGGATCGAGGACCCTGATGGCACGCAGATCGAAGTTATGGAGATGGCGCCCGATTGCATTCAGCTACAGGCCATCAAACGGTTGCGCAAAGAATCAGTCTGATTAGACTGTTTAGCGACAAGTTGATAACTAAAACAACCCGGCAGCGATCTGCCGGGTTGTTTTTGCGCTGTTTCAGAAGATCTGGTCGTAGGCGTCTTGCATCGCCTGCACAAATTCGTCATCAGTCCGCTTCGGATCACTCCAGTATTTGTCGGCTTCCTGCCAGATGGTGCGATACCAGTCGGCGTCGGCCGTATTGAAGGGGTTGGAAACCTGCTTCGTCGGGTCCTTCAGCGTTTCCAGGACGAGCTTGTTGCAGGCATCAAGGTTTGTCGTATCGGCATCGGTACGAACAGGGCTTGCACCCTTCTTCAAGACGAACTCGGCATTGAGCTTCGGATCGACATCGAGCTTGGCGAAGTCTTCCTGGGCTTTTGCGGTGTCAGCGTTGTTCGTGTTGAGGAAACCCCAGGAATCAACAGTGACGACGACAGCCTTGGTGCCGGGAATATTGATGCAGTCGAAATCCGTGCCCAGCTTCTTCTGCGCGGCGACGAACTCGCCTTTCATCCAGTCGCCATGAATCTGAAGCAGGGCCTTGCCGGTGATCACGAGATTGGTCGTGTCGTTCCACTGGCGGTTGGGGGAGCCCGTATCCGTGTGGTCGGCGATCTGGCGGAAGCGTTTGAGCGCCGCCCGCATCTCAGGCGTATCGATCACTGTGCGGTCCGGTTTTTCACCATAGAAACGATCGTAGATCGCGGGACCCTCCTCGGAAGCGATCAAGGCCTGCAGCAGATAGGCCTTCTGGAATTGGTCGCCGCCCTGTGCAATCGGGATGTAACCGGCCGCCTTGACCTTGTCGAAATCCGCGAAGAGGTCGTCAAGCGATTTCCAAGACTTCGGATCGACACCGGCGGCTTCCGCCACATGCTTGTTGTAATAGACCATGCCGTCGATATGCACTGTCGCCGGCGCCTTCATGATCTCACCGTCGACGGTGATGTTTTTCAGAACCGAGGGCGGGAAATTCTTCGTGGCGCCGATGCTGTCGAACAGCTTGGTGAGCGGCACGCCGAGGCCCTGCTTGTTCAGATCCCGATAGATGCCGGGATCGGAATTCATGAAGACCGCAGGCGGATTGCCGCCGGTGATCATGTTCATGAGGCTGACATTGGCGCCGGAGTCATGGGCGATGGACAGGTCTTTCCATTGGTGGCCGTCCTTTGCCCAGGCATCCCTGAGAACGCCGAGAGCCGCGATTTCCGAGGGCTTTGACCAAGTGTGATAGACGACGACTTCATCTGCCCAGGCGTTTGCGGCAAGTGTCGTCGCGGCAAGCAGGAGCGATAGCCCCTTCAGCGATTTCCATTTTGTCATGCAACATTCCTCCCTTTTGAATCTGGTCACAGCCGCCGGCCGGTCGGCGCATCGAAGACGTTCAACTTGGTCAGCGGCAGATAAACGGGCAGAGCCGGTTTGCCTCGATAGCGGTTTGCATCACGACCATCGATGCGCACGGCGATGCTCTTTCCCGACATGGTCAGGAACGCGAAGGCGTCAGGCCCAGATTTTTCGAAATATTCGACCGGGCAGTCGAAGCGGACGGTGTTGCCTGCATCCGCGCGCTCCTCGATCAGCAATTCCTCGGCACGGAAGCCGATCTTGACTGGCTTGCCGTCGTCGGCGCCAACCTTCCATTTATATTCGCCGAGATTGATGCGGATGCTGTCCTTCTCATCCACGGCGACGAGATCGCTGCCTTCCTGTCTAACGACGCAGTCGAGCAGGTTCATGGCCGGTGAGCCGACGAAGTCGGCGACGAAGAGATTGGCCGGTTCGTTGTAGATTTCGTCCGGCGTGCCGAATTGCTGGATGACGCCCTTGTTCATTACGGCGATTTTGGTGGCCATCGTCATGGCCTCCACCTGGTCGTGGGTGACATAGACAACGGTGTTCCTGAGCTGGTTGTGGAGCTTTTTTATCTCCATGCGCATCTCGTTGCGTAGCTTGGCATCGAGGTTCGAAAGTGGCTCGTCGAACAGGCAGACCCCGTATTGCTTGACCAGCGCCCGGCCGATCGCCACGCGCTGGCGCTGGCCGCCGGAGAGTTGCGATGGCTTGCGATCGAGCAGGTGTTCGATCTGCAGCAGCTTCGCTGCCCAGGCGATCCGTTTGTCTGCTTCCGCCCGCGAGATGCCGCGCGACGTCAGCCCAAAATTCATGTTCCCGCGCACAGTTTTGGTGGGATAGAGCGCGTAGGACTGGAAGACCATGGCAAGGCCCCGATCCTTGGGATCGAGATAGCTGACATCCCGCTCGTCGATCAGGATTTCCCCGTCGTCGATCTCCAGTAGGCCGGCCAGAAGATTGAGCAGCGTAGTCTTGCCGCAGCCGGACGGCCCGAGCAGGACCAGAAATTCTCCGTCGCCGATGCTGAGGTTCAGGTTCTCGATAACTGTCAGTGCACCGAACTTCTTGACGATATTGTTGAATGCGATGGAAGGCATGCCTCTATCCCTTGATGGCGCCGGCAGTGATGCCCTGCACGAAGAACCTGCCGAGAACGAAGTAGATGACGAGCGGCGGCAGGGCGGTCAGCAGCGCCGAGGCCATGTCGACCGCGTAATTCTTGGCGCCCGTCGTCGTCACCGTGATGTTATTGAGCACAACCGTCATCGGCTGCGTGTCTTGGGCGCCGAAGGTGAGTCCGACCAGGAAGTCGTTCCAGATTCCCGTGATCATCAGGATCAGCACGACGATCATGATATTGCCGGACATCGGCAGGACGATCTCGAAGAAGATCCGCCAGAAAGAACCGGAATCGATCATCGCCGCAGCGATGATCTGCGGCGGCATTCCCTTGAAATAATTTCGGAAAATCAATGTGAGGAAGGGCAGCGACAGGACGCTGTGAATGACGGCGATGCCGAATGTCGTACCGTAGATATGCAGCGCGCCGGCGATCTTGATCAACGGATACATGATGATCTGGAACGGCACGAAGGCGCAGATGAAAAGCACGAACAGGAAGCCGTTCGCCCATTTGATGTTCCAGAGGGCCAGCCCGTAGCCGGTGACGATCGACAGCGAGATCGTCAGGACCAGACTGGGAGCAAGAATATAGAGCGAATTGATGAAGCCGATGCGCACGCCGTTGCAGTTCATACCTGAACAAGCCTGCATCCAGGCGTAGGACCACGCATCAGTCGTCCAGGGCGAGGGCAGGGAGAATATCTGCCCTTCGCGGATCTGATCCATCGTCTTGAAGGATGTCACGATGATGACGTAGAGCGGGACCGCGAAGAAGGCGGCCGCCATCAGCAGGAAGACGAAGATCACCACCCGGTTCGGCCGGATCAGCGGACGCCGGCGCACTCTCGTCTCGCGGCGCGATTGTGATGTCGCTGCGATCGCCGTCATGCCTCCCTCCTTTGCCGGATGGCGGTGAGAATGACGAGCGGCAGGAAGAGCACGAGGGTCGTGAGCAGCATGACGGTGGCACCTGCCGAGGCGAAGCCGAGATTCTGCTTCTGCCAATAGGCGTCGATGACGAAATAGGCAGGCATGACCGATGCGCCACCGGGTCCGCCATTGGTCATGGCAACGATGATGTCATAGGCCTTCACCACGCCGATGCAGAGCAGGATGATGCAGGTCAGGAAGGTGAGCTTCATCATGGGAATGATGACCTCGATATAGAGCCGCCAAAAGGGCACGCCATCGAGGCGGGCGGCCTGCCAGATCTCGGTATTGATCGACTTCAGGCCGGCGAGCATCAACGCCATGAAGAAGCCGGTCGATTGCCAGACAGCCGCCAGGATGACGCCGAACATCACCGTGTCCTGGCTCGCGAGCCAGTCGAAGGAGGCGCTCTCCCAACCCATCGAATGAAGAACGTTTTCAACGCCAAGGCCCGGATTGAAGAGCCAGCGCCAGACGAGGCCAGTAACGATCAGCGAGACGGCAAGCGGGTAGAGAAAAACCGTGCGGAAGATGCCTTCGCCATGCACTTCCTTGTCGATCAGCGCAGCGAGAATGAAACCCATCACGATCGACAACAGGCTGCCAACGGCAAAGATGACGAGGTTCTGCAACGCCAGGGTCCAGGAGGGATCGTGAAACAGCCGCCAATATTGCTTCCAGCCGACCAATTCATAGTCGGGGAAGCGTCTGGACGCCGTGAACGAGAGATAGACGGTCCAGCCTATCGCCCCAATGAAAAAGACAAGCGTCAACAGCGCCGCAGGCGCAACGGCCAGATGCGGGATGACGCGGCTCCATCGGATTCCCATGAGCCTCCTCCTCAGATCACCAGCGCTCCGCTCCTCCAGCTCGCTGAGAATCTGTTCTTATATGAACAGGATATAGTTCATAACGCATCAACTATAGGGACCAAAAAATGGCGATGTCAATGAGAATTGGCTGAGCCCGGAGGTATTGCTCACGCTGAAGTTGGATAAGAGGGCGGCCGCAGCCGATCAATCGAAGAAGGCCTGGTCGTCTTCCGGGAGATACTGTCTCGCCCGCTCAGGCACGAGATCGACGCTCACTGCCGATCGGGCTTGCGGCGTTCTCAACCGAGTTCAACACCGATTGGGAGCGGTCATGGCCGCCTCCATGGTGATGACGGTCCCGATCGCCCTCCTGTTCCTCTTCTTCCGGGCGGGCTGACGGCAGGAGCGACCAAGGGGTAAATTGATCTTCCCATCAGAGTGAGGACGATGCACTTTCGGTGGGTTGGACTTCAGCCGAAAGCGCTTCTCCGATCGCGTAGAAATGGCCGCCGGCGACGTGGTGCAGACTGCGCCACTCAGGGCCGGCCGTTTCAAAGTGCCAACGCCCATTGCGGAACACACGATCGTCGGCCCAGGCCGCGGTCACCTCACCGATAAACAGGTCGTAGGCATCCTGGTTATGAGGCTCATTGATCAGCTTACAGGCGAGCCACGCCGAGCAGCCTTCCACGAAGGGCAGGTCCTGTCCCGGCATATCGAAAATCGACACGCCCGACGTCCGCAGCTTGTCCGGCTCTTCATACAAGGTGCGGTTCCCGACTTCGCGTGTCAGCGAGAGCTGGGCGACCGTTGGCACCTGGATGACGAAGCGTCCGCTCGCCTCGATCAGCGTGCGTGTTTGAGCAATCTTGTCGACGACGACGGTGAGCTTCGGCGGATCGATGTCGAGACCACAGCACCATGCGGCAGCCATGACATTGTCGATACCGTCATGGCGCGCCGACACCAGGACCGTTGGGCCATGGTTGATCAGGCGAAAGGCCTTTTTGAGTTCAACGGCTTTCACATGCTCGTTCATTCGAAGCCCACGACGATGAAATCACAACTCCCACCTTTCTCTGCGCCTGAGACAAAGAAAGATGATGCGAAACGATGTGGTTCCTGGTGACGGCGGACGCGCCGCGAAACCGAAGGCATTCCGCATCTCAGTCGTTATCGTGCCGGTCACGCCGGTGAGCAAGTGAAATGATCGAGCTGTAGGCCAGTTCACGCGGAAGGCGCGAAAACGTATCGCGATCTCGCAGATCGGCTTGTTACGCTTTAAGTCCTTGTTTGACGTATGTCGTTATTGCAAAATCGCCGCCCGCGACATGCTCTAACGTTTCAGGTCATAGGCTTGATGAGATGCGCGAAGCTCTGCCAAGGTCTTGCCGACGCAGCTGCCGCCCTCCGCGCCGCCGGTTGCCTTCGCGTGGCCGTCCAGGGTGATCGTCCCTGCCATCCGTTCAGATGCCACATAGGTCGCGACACCGTCCGGGGAGATACGCGATATATAGAAGGCGTGATAGGTTTCTTTGTGCTTGCACTGGATGAGCAATGGAAATTGATCGAACGGATCTTCCTGCGCCTCGATCGTGGTGAGTGGAAGCCCGACCAGCGAGACCAGGCCTGCAAAGAGCGTTTTGGCCAATCCGTTTGATCTTCGGCCGGATGTGTACTTCATTGCTCAATCCCTCCTTTTGCAAGATCAACTGGTCCGAAATCGCTGCCGCTAGATCGCCATTGCGATGAGTGCATCGCGGTCAATAAGGCGAACAATGCGTTGCAGTTTGCCGTTCAGGCAGAGGATGCGTTTTTTGCGAAGTTTCGTGAAGCAGCGGGCAACGGTTTCGACCGTCAGTCCGAGGTAGTCGGCGATATCGCTGCGCGACATCATCATATCGAATTCGCAATCTGCCGGATGACGATCGGCCATTTCGTAGACAAAGGCGGCGACGCGCTTCAATGCGCTTTGCTCGGTAATGACGAGCTGTTTGTGCTGTGCCTTTGCGAGGTTCGTCAGGGCAATGTGGAGAAGGTCTACGGGAATGACTGCGTTTTGATTGGCACGAAAGGGCTTTATGCAGGTTTCGCAGACGGTCTCTGCAAAATCGGTTCGCACAGTGCCTGTTTCGAGTCCGAACCATTCCCCCTTGCCGCAAAAAGACAGAATATATCGCTGCCCGCTTGCCGTGAGGCGGTATATCCGCACCGCGCCCGATTCGACCTGGTAGATCGTAAGAGCGTGTTCGCCTTCGCTATAGATCGTCTCGTCGGCCTTGAGACGGATCGATTGATCCTTCGCCGTTCTGGCAGCACTACCATAGCGGTGGCCTGTAACTGTCGTGTGCTTTACGATCGTCTGGTTTTGAAGCATGTGTGCCGTCCCCATCCGCATCGCAGCATAAGCAATCGCTGCCCGCCCGGGTATTCGAGATACTCCTTACGTATTGTTACGGAAGCCCGCGACCACCGACAGGTGTATAAAGCTGTTCCCCTTGATGAGAGCGATACGAAAATATCGTGGGAGGTATCGATGGCATCGGAAGAGGGAGGGGACAACCGCGCACTTCAAGACCCGGCAAGCGTGCGTGCGCAACTTGACCTGATACTCGCCAGTCCGGAGTTCCTTGCCCCTGAGCGAGGGCGCCGCTTCCTGCAATATATTGTTGAAGAGACGCTTGAAGGGCGCAGCGAACAGCTAAAGGCCTATACGATTGCACAGGCTGTTTTTGGACGCGATTCATCCTTCGACGCACAGAATGATCCGGTTGTCCGCATCGAAGCGGGGCGGATCCGTCGCGCGCTCGAACGATACTACCTCGTCAGCGGACATGGTGACCGGATCCGGATTACCCTCCCCAAAGGAGGCTATGCGCCGCAGTTTTCCAATGGGGAAGCCAGTTCGAATGCAGGCGAGGTTTCCGCCCCGCAGAACCGCGAGAATAAGCGGCGGCCTCTCGGTCAGGAGCGGCGGGTGAGCTATCAAGATTTCCTGTTGCCGATCGGCGTCCCTGCGGTGTTTGGGGCAATGGCAATACTCGCCCTTGTCCGTCCGCTCGAAGCCTATCTTTCCCCACCAAGAACGTTACCGGCCCCTGCCACATCAACGTTGAAGAGCAAGACCAGGATTGTTGTCGAACCCTTCGTCGCCCTCGGCGGCACGGCGCATGGAGCCGATTTCGTAAAGGGATTGGCTGATCAGCTGATTGCAAAGCTGATGAGGGTAGAGAACCTTATCGTGTTTGCCCCTGGCCGGTCGGGAACGGAAATCCCCGGCTCGCTTTTCAACCTGCAGGGAAGTGCGACCGTCGAGGGCATGATCCTTCATCTGCATGTCCGCATGTTAAATGACGTCGACGGCACGGTTATCTGGGCAAATCAATATGATCGAGACTTGCGCGGTCAGACCATTCTTGATGTTGAGGACGAGATCGCTGCACAGATCGCTATGGAGATTTCGAACAGCCGCAAACTGAACGGCGCAGGCGCCGATCCATAGCTGCCTTACCTTGCAGATACGGCGTCAACGACCAGTCCCGAGGCGCGCAGCCCGTTCAGGAACCGCTCCTGGTCCTCCAGCCGTTGCAGGCGGAACGAGACCTCCCGGCGGATATTCGTCATCAAAGCCGGCGCGTGGATATTGAGCCAGTCCTGTTCCTGCATGGCTTCATCCGTCTTTCCGGCTGCTCCGAGAATGGATAGCAGCACAAGGCGATGCATGGGATTATTGTCGAGGTCGGACCTTCGCGACCACTGCTCGGCTTCTTCGATATCTCCTTTCATGAACGCGCACAAAGCCATGCCGACCTCGTAATAACCTCGGGTGCCAACACCCTTGTTGAGGGCGATCGACAGCAACTCGCAGCCCGATTGCCATTTCCCCGACATCGCCAGCCGAAGACCGTATTCGCCTGCAACTTCCACATCGTCAGGGTCTGCAGCATAGGCTGCTGTGCCTGCCTTCAGGGCCTTGTCGATATCTCCGCTGAAAAAGCTCACCAGCATCTGCGCTTGCAGCACGCGGGGGTTGCCCGGCGCGAGCGATGTTGCCCGCTCCACAGCAGCGCTCGCCAATGCGAGAGGCTGGCTCGACGATGATGTACCGAGCGTGTGGCGGAATCTGAGTTCGTCGAGATAGACCATGGACAGCAGCGCCCAGGACACCGCGTTATCGGGGAAACGCTGGGTCGCCTGTTGCAGGCATTCGCGTGCTGAACTGTGACTTTGCGCAGTCATGGTCTGACGATAGCTGGAATAGGCGAGCCTACAGGCATAGGCACTCCGGTCTCCCGTCTGCGCCGGTCGCGCTATCATATCCGCGTCGGTTTGAAAGATGGCACCATAGGGCTGGGCGATCGCATTGGCGACTTGCCGGGCGACATTGCCTTGAATCGCAAGCTTGTTCTGATCTTGAAGATCCGCATCGAAATTGTTGGCCCAGATGACGGCTCCATCCAGTTGGCGCACCAGCCTGGCAACAGCACGCAGCCTGCTTCCATCGAACTGGACATTGCCCTGGAGCGCGTAGTCGGCCTCGGCGGCGTGCTCACCACGCAGTGGATCGGCGACCACGACGATGTCATCGAACTGGGCAAGTTGTCCGATAATGTCGTCCCTGAGACCAAGCGCAATATCCGAGCCGGCGTCAACGGGGCTGCTTTCGGCAAAAAATTCGACAAGCACCCTTGGCTCAGCTGGGGCCAGCGGCAATGCTGCGGTCGGAGCATCACGCAAAGACAATGCGGACGCCAGAGCGAGGAGAAGAAGGGCGAGGACGACGGCCAGCGCAGTTCCGAGACCAGGAAGGGTGACTAACCCCGGACGACGTGTTTCCTGAAACGAGTGATTTTGATTTACGCACTCCGCATTCAGTACATTGTCGGGGATCTCGACGGGCGCCGTCAGGGCCGGCGCACCCCGCGCATATTCGAAATGCGGGACATATCCGCCTTTGGGCACAGTGATGACGACGTCGTCCCTCTGACCCGCGACGAGATAATAACGCTCGAGTGCCTTTCGTATTCGACCGGCCTCAATCCGGACAACCGGATCATTCTGCGGGTCGAACGAGGCTTCCCGGCCAAAAACCACATTTGCTATCGTAAATGCTTTCAGGAAATCCGATCGACCGGCTAGCGTCTCATTGACAACGAATTCCAGGAAATTTCGCCCACGCTTCGGCGCGTGGAATTCCTCGCTTGTGAGAATTCGTTCGACCTGCTGGCAAATCTCGTCAGCCGTCGGCCCAAGACTGCTGAAAGCATTCACACTTGCGCTTCTCATGATCGCCCCTACGACAAAGATGACGCAATTATTTAAGTTTCGTCTAACGCATATTAGCGCACGAGCCTGAGGTTGCAAGACTTGCTTTAGAATTGACGCATATACGTTGACCGGTCCCCGGCCTGCGCTTTCCTCGTGGTTTCAATCGATTGCGCTGCCGCCTCGATGGTCATGGCCAGACGCATGAGTTCTGCCAAATTGCGCGCGCCCATCTTCGCCATCACATTGGCGCGGTGGACCTCCACCGTGCGCGAACTGATACCCAGGTGATAAGCGATCATCTTGTTCTGTAAGCCATCGAGCACGCCGGAGAGGACCTGGTGTTCGCGGTCCGTGAGCTGGCGAAGTCGCGCAGCAACGCTTTCGCAATCGGCCACCGCGCTGCCGTGCCGCCCTTGTGCCATTGCTCCGCTGATGGCTGCGATCAGCGCCTCTTCCCGAACAGGCTTTTCCAGGAAATCGAATGCCCCCGCTTTCATCGCCTGAACGGCCGCAGCAATATCGCCCTGGCCGGTGATGACGATCGCCGGAACGTCCATGCCGAAACGGCGCAGGCGGTGAAGCAATTCGATGCCGTCGACATGTGGCATGCAGAGGTCCGTCACAAGGCAACTTCTCCCCGAAAGGGGCAGGCGTTCCAGAAAGGCCTTTGCGCAGCTATGCGCGCGGACCGCAAAACCTGCCGACACCAGCAAGAACGTCAAGGATCGTCTGAGCGACTCCTCGTCATCGACGAGATGGATCGTAAGGTCGTTCGCCATGGGCTTTTGTCTCCACTAGCGGAAGCGAAAACGAGAGGGTCGAGCCGCTCCCCATTCTGTTGCGCGCGATAATACAGCCGCCATGCGCTTCGATAATGCGCCTGGCCAATGCCAGGCCCATACCGAGGCCTCGCGGCTTGCTGGTCACGAAGGGACGAAACAGCGTCTCTTCCATCTCGGCGGCAATCCCGCAACCGTTGTCAGACACTTCGACGACAAGATGAGATGAGTCGTCGCCTCTGCTGCGGATGACGATATAGGGTTGCTCGATACTGTCAGTCGCGTCCAGGGCATTGCGAAGAAGGTTCGTCAGCACCTGCACGATCTGGACACGGTCGGCGAGGACGATGTCGCGTTCGGCCTCAAGCTGATACTCGATATGGACGTTATTCCGCGGTGACCCGGCGAGTGCGAGCGTCGCCGCCTCATAAATTAACGCGTGCATTACCTCCAATTTTTTCTCGCAGGCACCGCGTCTCGCGAAATCTCTGATATTCTGGACGACCGTTCCTGCCCATAAGGCTTGCTGCGTAATTTCCGACAGAGCTTCGCGAAGCTCCTCGCCGTGACGGCGGCGATCTTTCATCATAAGCCTCCCGCAACCTTGTGAGTAGGCGGCGATCGAAGATAGCGGCTGGGAAAGTTCATGAGCCAGCGTCGATGTCATTTCCCCAAGCGTAACCACCCTTGCGAGACGGGCCAGCTCCCTCTGAAGCTCCTGAACCTGCTGCAATGTCTCGCGCTCGGCCCGGAAGTCCTCGAAGATCGCCACAGCGAAGGCCCCTTTTTCGCCCTGTTCCCTGATGATGGTCAGGACAGTTGGGAACTGAACGCCGTTCTTCGTGATTGCCAGACCGGCACGTACTGCTCCCTGGCTTGCCCAGCGGCCACTGAGTTGAACATCTGGCGTCGAAGACCAGACGAAGTCGATCTGGCGGCCGAGCAACTCGCTTTCTTCGTAGCCGAACAGCGTCACCGCAGCCCTGTTGCAGGCCGAAATTCCGTGGCGGTCAGTGATGAAGAACACTGCATCCGGCATCCGTTCATAAAGTCGCCGGATCCACTCCAACCGTGGCCCGTTTTCTCCCTCGCACAAAGCGCGTGCCATTCGCGATTCCGTGAACGAAGTTCGTCCCGCAAGGTTTGAGACAGCGGGACCGTGTTCAGTAACTTGCGATGCCTCCACCTTGATGGACATGGTGTCTACTCCGCCCTTTGAGAAGTTATTCAGTCCCAGACAGCCTCTCCTTTCCCAACAATGACGCAAGTTTACCACCTTTGGACGGATGTTCGGTGTAGTATCGCGTAGACTCTATTGGTCTCTCCCCGCAGGATTGCCCGGCCGAAGGTCCGGTGCGCCACCGTTTCGGCTCGGCGTCATCTCTATTGATCCGGCTCAATGCTCTGCGCTCATTGTTCCGCTACTCTTCGGAGCCATGGGTACATCGCCATTTGAGGGATCAGGAAGATGAGGAAGTTTGCCCTTGCTATCGCAATTGCGACCGCAGCGTCGGTTGTGACGCCTGTCGACGCCCAACAGAACCGCAAGGAATTCCGGCGCATGAACTGGGCCGAAAACCTGCCGGAGCACATCAGAACCTATCACGACAAGCGGTTTTCAATCGTCAGTTTTCGAACTGCAGTTGAAGTCGGTGCAATGCCGAGGCCGGGCAGTGCTGAACATGTCAAGGAAATCCGGACGGCAATCCGTGCCAACCAGTGGCTCGTTCAGCAACTGAAGGCCAAGAAATTGACACCCAACCAGATCGAATGGGTGACACGCGCCCGAAACGGCAATCTGACGTTCTACATCGAATGAGCGGGCACGTAAGGCTCCCAAGAAAAAGCCTGCGCTATCGAGAATCCATCGAAAGGCAGGACATAGCGGAGGTCTTCGCGGAATCCGCGCGCTGGCAGGAAAAACCACGCCGGCCGAGTGACTGGCATGCCGAAACCATGGCCTCTTGTCCGGTCGACACTCGTGCATCGTCGGGGGAGGGATCGGTGATGTGGCGGTTGGTCATGGAAGCTCCGTTCGAAGAGGATATAGAACTCGCCGTCATCGACGACGAAGGTGTCCACGCCTTGGTATTCCCCTGCCAGCGTCTGCCTGGCGGATGGGCCAATGCGCTTACCGGCGAGACGCTGGACGTTCACCCGACCCATTGGCGTGCATGGCAGATGCAGCGATGCGACGCGTCCGATCTTCAGTGAAAGGAACTGCATTCTTAATAGGCCGGACGGTTCGGAAATTACAAATGCTGCACTGCACCTTGTCTGCAATCAATGACATGAGCGGGTCCGCCCAAATAGGCTGCCAACCAGGCTGAATGTGTTTAGAGCGGCGGCGCGGCCGCTACCCCGATGGCTGGAAGGAGGAGCGCATGCGTGGTTTCGGTGTTCATTCGGAAGTGGGAAAGCTGAGAACCGTCATGGTCTGCCGACCATCCCTGGCTCATCAGCGCCTGACGCCTGCAAACTGCCATGATCTGCTTTTCGACGACGTCCTGTGGGTGCATGAGGCACAGAAGGATCACTATGATTTTGTCCTCAAGATGCAGGAAAGAGGGGTCGAGGTTCTTGAGCTCCACGATCTGCTCGGCCAGACGCTCGCCAACAAGCAGGCGCGCGATTTCATTTTGGATCGGCGTATCACGCCGAACGTGCTCGGCTCGCAAATCGCCGAGGCCATGCGTCCATGGCTTGACGAAATGCCGGCAAACCAGCTTGCCGCCTTTATGATCGGCGGCATCGCGATCTCCGACCTGCCCGATGTCAAGGCTAAGTCGCTGATGCTGAGCGCGCTGCCGGAAACAGATTTCGTCATCCCGCCGATCCCCAACACCCTATTCCAGCGCGATCCATCCTGCTGGATTTATGGCGGCGTGACCTGCAATCCGATGTTCTGGCCGGCAAGACGCGCAGAGACATTGATCCAGCGCGCCATCTACAAGTTTCATCCGATCTTTCACGGTGGTGACTTCAAGATCTGGTGGGGCGATTCCGATACTCAGTTCGCCAATGCCTCGATGGAGGGCGGCGACGTCATGCCGATCGGCAACAGCACCGTTCTGATCGGCATGGGCGAGCGCACCACCTATCAGGCCGTTGGCCAGGTGGCGCAGGCCCTGTTTAAGAACAAGGCCGCAAAGCGGGTGATCGGCTGCCTGATGCCGAAGAGCCGTGCAGCCATGCATCTCG
This sequence comes from Rhizobium sp. 01L419, assembly GCF_056400025.1. Classification (NCBI taxonomy): domain Bacteria; kingdom Pseudomonadati; phylum Pseudomonadota; class Alphaproteobacteria; order Hyphomicrobiales; family Rhizobiaceae; genus Rhizobium; species Rhizobium sp. 01L419. The sequence goes on along the minus strand of NZ_JBFTSM010000024.1, from coordinate 29,278 downwards.
ATACGGTTTTCAGCTTTTGCGATCGTGACCTTGTCACTCTGTTTGCCGAAGTCGTCGACCAGATCCGCTGCTACAGCATGTATCCGGTGGATGACGACGGAACATTCGAGATCCATCCCGAAAATCAGCCGATGCTCGATGTCGTCAGCGAGGCGCTCGACCTGCCGCCGCTGCGCACCGTCGAGACCGGCGGCAATTTATATCAGGCCGAACGCGAGCAATGGGACGACGGCAACAATGTCGTCGCACTCGAACCAGGCGTCGTCGTCGCTTACGACCGCAACACCTATACCAATACGCTGCTGCGCAAGGCAGGCGTCGAGGTGATCACCATTCGCGGTTCCGAACTTGGCCGAGGCCGTGGCGGCGGGCATTGCATGACATGCCCCATCTGGCGCGACCCGGCTTACTGACGTTTCACTCACGAACCAGACCGACGGAGCAAGACCATGAGCTTCAATCTGCGCAATCGCTCGCTTCTGACCGTGCAGGATTATACGCCACGGGAATTCCGCTACCTTCTCGATCTCGCGCGCGACCTGAAGCGGGCCAAATACGCCCGTACCGAGCAGGAGCACCTGAAAGGCAAGGAAATCTGCCTGATCTTCGAGAAAACCTCGACGAGAACGAGATGCGCCTTCGAAGTTGCCTGCTCGGACCAGGGCGCCAACGTGACCTATCTCGATCCTTCCGGCTCGCAGATCGGACACAAGGAATCGTTCAAGGATACGGCGCGGGTGCTCGGTCGCATGTATGATGCAATCGAGTATCGCGGCTCCGCGCAAAAAGGCGTGGAGACGCTGGCCCGTTACGCCGGAGTGCCCGTTTATAACGGCCTGACGGACGAATATCATCCGACGCAGATGATTGCCGACGTCATGACCATGCGTGAGCATAGCGATAAGCCGATCGCCCAGATCAAATATGCCTATGTCGGCGACACGCGCTCGAATATGGGGCACTCGCTGCTGATCGTCGGCTGCCTGCTGGGCATGGATGTGCGCATCTGCGGACCGCGATCACTGTGGCCGTCGGATGAATATATGAACATCGCCAGGGATCTGCAGCAGGCTTCGGGCGCGCGCCTGCTGGTCACCGAAGATCCGAAGGAAGCGGTCAAGGATGTTGATTTCATCCACACGGATGTCTGGGTTTCGATGGGCGAGCCAAAAGATGTCTGGCGCGAACGCATCAAGCTGCTCACGCCCTATCAGGTCAATCAGGAGCTGATGAAAGCGACCGGCAATCCGCAGACCAAATTTATGCATTGCCTGCCGGCGTTCCACGACACTGAAACCGTGCTCGGCAAACAGATCGCCGAAGATTACGGCATGGAAAACGGCCTCGAAGTCACCGATGACGTCTTCGAATCCGAGGCCAATGTCGCTTTCGAGCAAGCGGAAAATCGCCTGCACACGATCAAGGCCCTGCTCGTCGCTACTTTGGGAGATTGACATGCGTGTGGTCATTGCGCTTGGCGGCAATGCGCTTCTTCGGCGCGGGGAGCCCATGACTGCCGATACCCAAAGGCGGAACGCGCGCGTCGCTGCTCAGGCCATTGCGCCATTGGCGGCCGAACATGAGATCGTCATCACGCACGGCAATGGGCCGCAGGTTGGGCTGCTCGCGCTCCAGGGAGCCGCTTACAAGCCGGAGGAAGCCTATCCGCTCGATGTTCTCGGCGCCGAAACCGAAGGCATGATCGGCTATATGCTGGAGCAGGAACTCGGCAATCTCCTGCCCTTCGAGCAGCCGCTGGCGACACTTCTGACCATGGTGGAAGTCGATGCCGATGATCCTGGTTTCCAAAACCCGACCAAGTTCGTCGGTCCTGTCTACGAACAGGCCGAGGCGGACCGGATCCGCACTGAAAAGGGTTGGGTCTTCAAGCAGGATGGCGAAAAATGGCGGCGCGTCGTCGCTTCGCCGGCACCGAAGCGCATCTTTGAGATTCGTCCAGTCCGCTGGCTCTTGGAAGAGCGCACGATCGTCATCTGCGCAGGTGGAGGCGGTATTCCCACCATGTACGAAAAGGGTGCCGACCGAAAACTGATCGGCGTCGAAGCCGTCATCGACAAGGACCTTTGCTCGGAGCTTCTGGCGCGCGAGCTCTATGCAGATCTTTTGATCATGGCAACGGACGCCGAGGCCGTCTGCATCGACTGGGGCAAGCCGTCCCAGAAGGCGATCCACCGCGCTCGTCCTGATGATTTCAGGCAGTTTTCTTTTCCTGCCGGCTCGATGGGGCCGAAGGTTGAAGCCGCCTGCCACTTCGCGCGGGCAAACGGCAAGACGGCCGCCATCGGCTCCCTTGCCGATATTGCCGGAATGGTACGCGGCGAGCGCGGTACGATCATCAACGAAAGTTTTGATGGGCTGAGCTGGCACTGAACTTCCAAGGTAAACTCATCCTGAGACGGCCGGGTGCGTTGCTGCACCCGCTGCCGTCTGTTTGTTTGTGACTTCGACCGCGTTTCGCCTTTGCCAGACATAGACGGGAATTCCGAGCATCAGCAAAACGAGCCCATAAAGCACCGGCTCGGCGCCGGAGCCATACAGGGTGAAGATCGCAAAGACGAAGGCGATAAGCTCGATCGCACTCACCCGTGGCATCCGTCCCTGGGTCGCGCCGGCAACCAGGCTTCCGGCAAGCGCGCAGAAGGCATAGGGAACAACGGCCGCCATCGTGCTCAGCCCGACCATCAGCCGGTAAACCGCCGCAAAGCCTTCAGAGCCGAGAGCCTGGACGAGTACCAGCAGCGTTGCAAACAATGCCGAAACGACCATCCCCCATGCAGGTACGCCGCGCGAGGAGAGCCGCGCGAAAAGCGGCGGAAACAATCCGTCGCGCGCAGCGGCCATCGGCACCTGGCCCATCAACAGGGTCCAGCCGTTCAGGGCACCGATCGAGGAGAGCAGTACGGCGATCGAGATCGCCAGCTCTCCGGGGCGGCCCCACATGATTCCGGCGGCTTGCGAGAAGGGCGCGATTGAGTGAACCAGTTGCTCACGCGGCATGAGCCCCATGACGACAATGGTGCCGAGTACATAGAGGGTGGCGGCGATTGAGATCCCAAGGACGGTGGAGCGGGGAATGGTCCGCTCGGCGTTCTCGACGTCGCCGGCGGGCACGGTCGCTGATTCCAAGCCCAGATAGGCGAACATAGTCAGCGGTGCCAGCGTTGCGATCGACTGCAGCAGCGGCTGGCCACTCGGGTTGAACTCGGAAAAATGCGAAGTGTCGATGTAGAGAAGGCCGATAATTGCGACGGCGCCGAAGGGAAGCAACTTGGCATAGGTCGTGACCTGCGCGAAGAGACCGGCCGCGTGAACGCCACGAAGATTGACCAGCACGATCGCCCAGATCACACCGAGCGTCAGAACGGTCGCGGTAAAGCGGTTGCTGAGGGCCGGAAAGAGGTCGACCATCACACCGGTAAAGGCAATGGCGATGACGGGCAGCGACGTCCAGATGGAAATCCAGTAGCCCCAGGCGATCAGAAAACCGGCGAAATCTCCATAGGCCAGCCTCGTATAGGCATAGGGCCCGCCGGTGACCGGCACGAGGCTCGCCAGGCGCGCGAAGGTGAGGCCGAGACAGATTGCGCCGGCGCCCATGATGATCCAGACGATGATTGCGAGGTTGCCATAGGGGGCCACTGCGGCTGGTGAAAGATAGAAGCCGGATCCCACCATGTTTCCGACCACGATGGCGGTGCAGGCGGCAAGTCCGAGACTTTTGCCATTCGACGAGGTTGTCATAAGGTCCCTCCCGTGAGCCGGCTTCCGGGAGCCGATGGCTCTACGGACTGCCTTCGAGCCGTGATTGTCGTTRCAAAAACCGACAGCCGCAATCCGGATCAATGCGTAGTCGCCAGGCCTCGTCTAGCCTTCCGGATTGTCGTAAAGCCGTTAGAATGACGGGTGCCGGAGGTGGGGTGACGATGTTAAGCGAGCAGGGGTTTCTCAGAATCTCGATTGCAGCGACCGTGGTGGTCGCGACCCTCGGCGTGGTTTTCGGTATTCTTTCCGGCTCATTTTCCATTGCCTTCGATGGTGTCTATTCGCTGGCCGATGCGGCGATGACCGGACTTGCGCTGTGGGTTTCGAGCCTGATCCTGAAATCGACGCAGAGCGATGCCCAATCCGGCAGAATTCGAAACCGGTTCACGATGGGCTTCTGGCATCTGGAGCCGATCGTACTCATGCTCAATGGCTGCCTGCTGATGACGGTCGGCGTCTATGCGCTGATCAGCGCGATCATCAGCATTTTGAACGGCGGCCACGAACTCCGTTTCGGCATGGCAGTAGCCTATTCCGCCGCGACGGTGCTCGTCTGTATGGTCATGGCTATTATGGGCATCAGGCTGAACCGCCGCATCGAATCCGATTTCATCTCGCTCGACATCAAGGCCTGGATCATGTCGGGCGGAATCGCACTTGCATTGCTCATCGCTTTTCTCATCGGCATGGCCGTGCAGGCGACGCCGGTTGCATGGTTCGCAAGCTATATGGACCCCGCGGTCCTAGCACTCGTCTGCCTCGTCATGATCCCGCTTCCGATCACCACCGTATGGAAGGCGCTGAGCGAAGTCCTGTTGATTGCCCCTGTCGATCTGCAAAACCATGTCGATCGCATTGCATCGGAAACTGTCCACCGCCTCGGCTTCCTCTCTCACCGCGCCTATGTTGCCCAGGTCGGCCGCGCCAAGCAGATTGAGCTCTACTTCATCGTACCCGAAGGACTTCCCCCAAAGACTTTGGAGGAGTGGGATGCGTTGCGCGACGAGATAGGGAATGCGATCGGCGACGAGAGTGCCAATCGCTGGCTGACGATTGCCTTCACCACCGACACAGAATGGGCGGAGTAACGTCAGCTGGAAGCATCCGGGCCGTCTCCACTGCCTAAATGCTTTGCGTCACGTTGATTGCAATCAACGACGCCGCACCACCCCTCATGTACGATCCTTCTACCTGAGATGCACACGGCTGCATGGCGGCCGGAGCCTTTGACATCAGGTTTCTGGAGGAACTCATGGAATTCCAGACGGCATTTCCCATCGCTGTTATTGACGAAGATTTTGACGGAAAAAGCGCCGCCGGACGCGGCATGCGCGATCTAGCAGCAGCCATCGAGAAGGAAGGCTTCCGGATCGTCTCGGGCGTTTCCTACGAAGACGCCCGTCGTCTGGTGCATGTCTTCAATACCGAATCCTGCTGGCTGGTCTCTGTCGACGGTACCGAGGACAAGGCCACGCGCTGGCAAGTGCTCGGAGAGGTGCTGGCTGCAAAGCGACAAAGAAACGACCGGCTGCCGATCTTTCTCTTCGGTGATGATACGACCGCCGAAGATGTTCCGGCGGCAGTGCTACGCCACGCCAATGCCTTCTTCCGGCTGTTTGAGGATTCCGCGGAATTCATGGCCCGCGCCATCGCGCAGGCCGCCCGCAACTATCTCGACCGGCTGCCGCCGCCGATGTTCAAGGCGCTGATGGATTACACGCTGGAGGGCGCCTATTCCTGGCATACGCCCGGTCACGGCGGCGGTGTTGCTTTCCGCAAAAGCCCGGTCGGCCAGCTCTTCTATACGTTCTTTGGCGAAAACACGCTTCGCTCTGATATCTCCGTATCGGTCGGCAGCGTCGGCTCACTTCTCGATCACGTCGGGCCGATCGCGGAGGGCGAGCGCAATGCGGCGCGCATCTTCGGCACAGACGAGACCCTCTTCGTCGTCGGCGGCACGTCGACAGCCAACAAGATCGTCTGGCACGGCATGGTCGGGCGTGGCGATCTCGTTCTCTGCGATCGTAACTGCCACAAGTCAATCCTGCACTCGCTCATCATGACGGGGGCGACACCGATTTATCTGACCCCGTCGCGCAACGGGCTCGGCATTATCGGCCCAATCTCTAAGGATCAGTTCACCCCGGAATCGATCGCCGGCAAGATCGCCGCAAGCCCCTTTGCCGGGCAAACGAGCGGCAAGGTCCGGCTGATGGTCATCACCAATTCGACCTATGACGGTCTCTGCTACAATGTCGATGCCATCAAGGCGTCACTTGGCGATGCAGTCGAAGTGCTGCATTTCGACGAGGCTTGGTATGCCTATGCCAATTTTCACGAATTCTATGATGGCTTCCACGGGATCTCGTCGAACCAGCCTGCGCGATCGCAGAACGCCATCACCTTTGCGACGCACTCGACGCACAAGCTGCTGGCAGCCCTTTCTCAGGCATCGATGATCCATATCCAGCATGCCGAGAACAAACGTCTCGACGTAACCCGCTTCAACGAAGCCTTCATGATGCACACGTCGACTTCGCCGCAATATGGCATCATCGCCTCCTGCGATGTCGCTGCCGCGATGATGGAACAGCCGGCCGGCCGCGCGCTGGTGCAGGAGACAATCGACGAGGCGATCAGCTTCCGCCGGGCAATGAACGCAGTCAGGAAACAGACCGAAGGCAACTGGTGGTTCGACGTCTGGGAGCCGACGGTTGCCGAGCAGACGCCGAGCGATACGCATGCCGACTGGGTCTTGAAACCGGACGATGCCTGGCATGGGTTTACAGGGCTTGCCGAAAACCACGTCATGGTTGACCCGATCAAAGTCACCATCCTGTCGCCGGGCCTGTCTGCAAGCGGTGTCATGGATGAGCACGGGATACCGGCCGCCGTCATCACGAAGTTCCTGTCCTCCCGGCGCATCGAGATCGAAAAGACCGGCCTCTATTCCTTCCTTGTGCTTTTCTCGATGGGCATCACCCGCGGCAAGTGGAGCACGCTTGTCACCGAACTTCTCAATTTCAAGGATCTCTATGACGCCAATGCGCCGCTGACCCGGGCGCTGCCGGCGCTCGCAGCAGCGCATCCGGAAGCCTATGCCGGCATGGGGCTGAAAGATCTCTGTGAACAGATCCACGCGATCTATCGCAAGGACGACGTGCCGAAGGCGCAACGCGCGATGTATACGGTGCTGCCGGAAATGGCGATGCGTCCTGCCGATGCCTACGACCGGCTGGTCAAGGGTCGAATCGAGAGCGTCGAGATCGACGATCTCATGGATCGCACCCTCGCTGTCATGATCGTTCCCTATCCGCCCGGCATTCCGCTGATCATGCCGGGCGAGCGGATCACACAGTCAACGAAGTCCATTCAGGATTACCTTCTTTACGCCCGTGATTTCGATCGCAAGTTCCCCGGTTTCGAAACCGATATTCACGGCCTGCGCTTCACACCCGGTGATAACGGACGCCGCTATCTGGTTGATTGCATTGTAGCGGAGGCACAAGAATGATCCCGCGTGATGTGAAGTCGCCGACGGTCGCCATACCGTTCCATAAGATGCTGAAGATCGTGGCCGTCATCGACCGCGACAATTCTCAGGCGCAGAAGTTGGTGGCGCAGATCACCGCCCAGGGTTTTGAGGTGGAGCTACGCGACGACTATTCCGCTGATGTGTCGGAAGATGCTGACGTCGGCGCCTATATCGGCTCGGTCGAAGGCGGGCAGTTGCCGGCGGCACGCAGCTTCCTTCGCGCTGTGAGAGACATAGGCTTCCGAACGCCGATCTGGGCGATGGCCGATACGCTGACGATCGCCGATATGGATGTCGTCGAGATGGCCGGTGAGGTGGATGGTTTCGTCTATCTCGGCCAGCAGACGCCGACCTTCTATGCCAAGCAGATCGTTTCCAGCGCGGTCAACTACGGCAAATCGCTGCTGCCACCTTTCTTCGGCGGCATGATGGCCTATGACGGCGAGGCAAACATCGCCTTCGATTGCCCGGGGCATCAGGGCGGCCAGTTCTATCGGAAATCGCCGGCCGGGCAGCTCTTCTTCAAATATTTCGGCGAGAGCATCTTCCGCAACGACCTCTGCAATGCCGATGTCGATCTCGGCGATCTCCTGATCCATGAAGGTCCCGCAGTCGAAGCCCAGAAACAGGCGGCACGCATTTTCGGCGCTGATAGGACCTATTTCATCCTCAACGGAACGAGCACTTCCAACAAGGTGGTTGCCAATGCGGTGCTGCGCAACGGCGACCTTGTGCTCTTCGATCGCAACAATCACAAATCCCTGCATCAAGGAGCCCTCGTGCAGGCAGGCGCCATCCCGATCTATCTGCCGACCGCCCGCAATCCCTTCGGAATGATCGGGGCCGTCGATTGGGCGGCTTGGGACGAAGCCTGGCTGCGGCAAAAGATAGAGGAACACCCGCTGGTCACCGACAAGAGCCGTGCCAAGGCCGAGCGGCCTTTCCGTCTGGCCTGCATTCAGCTCGCGACCTATGACGGCACGATCTACAATGTCCGGCAGGTGATGGAGAAGATCGGCCATCTCTGCGACTACGTGCTCTGGGACGAAGCCTGGATCGGCTACAACGCCTTCCATCCGCTTTTCGAGGGCCATAGCCCGATGCGGCTGAAGGACTTGTCGGCGGACATGCCGGGTCTGTTTTCCACCCAATCGGTCCATAAGCAGGGCGCCGGCTTCTCGCAGGCATCTCAGATCCACAAACGGGACGAACATATCAGCGGACAGCGCCGGTTCGTCGAACACAAGCGCTTCAATGAATCGCTGCTGATGCATGTTTCGACATCACCCTTTTATCCCCTGTTTGCCTCGCTTGATGTCAATGCCAAGGTGCATGAAGGCAAGGCAGGAGAGATGCTGTGGGACCGCTGCATCGAACTCGGGATCGAGGTGCGCAAGAAGCTGCGCGGGTTCGTCGATCATTACGAGACCAAAGCGGCAAGCCACGAAGAGCAATGGTTCTTCGATCCCTTCGTGCCAGACAGGGTGTCGGTTTCGGGCTCCAAGCACACCGGCGATCTCGCCGATACCAGATGGGAAGATATTCCGACCGATGTGCTGAAGCGTGAGCAGCAATGCTGGCGGTTCGATCCGCAGGCGAAGTGGCATGGCTATTCGGGTTATGCGCCCGGCTACACCATGGTCGATCCAAACAAGCTTGCGATACTGACACCCGGCATCGACCGGAAAACCGGCGAGTATCGCGAATTTGGCATCCCGGCGACGGTCGTTGCCAACTACCTGCGCGAGCAGCGGGTCGTGGCGGAGAAATGCGATCTGAACAGCCTGCTCTTCCTGCTGACCCCGGCCGAGGACGAGAGCAAGCTGAACACGCTGGTCGCCAAGCTCGTCAAGTTCAAGAACCTCTGGGACCGCGATGCGCCGCTGCAGGAGGTGCTGCCGACCGTCTTCGCGGCCAATCGCGAGCGTTATGCCGATTACACCGTTCGCCAGGTCTGCCGGGAGATGCATTCCTTCTATCGGGAGGCGGGCGTCAAGGAATTGCAGCGCCTCTGCTTCCGCTCCGAGAGTTTCCCGGAACCGGCAATCGCACCCAAGCAGGCCTATGAAGCGCTGGTCGCCAACAATGTCGATTACGCGCCGCTGGCGGAAGCTGCCGGACGCATCTCGGCGACGCTGGCGCTGATCTACCCGCCCGGTATCGGCGTGATCGTGCCGGGAGAACGCTGGGACGACCGGGCGCGGCCGATGCGGGACTATTTCCTCGCCTTCGAAGAATCCTTCAATCGCTTCCCCGGCTTCAATTACGAGGTCCAGGGCGTGTTCCAGGAGCGGATCGATGGGCGGATCAAATTCCACACATATGTCGTGCGCGAGTAGGGGGTAGGGAGGATTTCATCATGACCGATAACACGATGCATCTCGCGGCCGAGACCACGGCCAAGAAGAAGATGAACCTTGTGCAACTCACCTTCATCGTCGCCGTCAACATGATGGGCTCGGGCATCATCATGCTGCCTGCCAATATGGCCCAGGTCGGCGCGATCTCGCTATTGTCCTGGCTGGTCACCGCTGTCGGCTCGATGGCAATCGCCTATGGCTTTGCCCAGGCGGGGCTGTTCAATCAGCGCCCCGGTGGCATGTCCGCTTACGCGGAAGATGCCTATGGGAAAGACGGCTACTTCATGGTGTTCTTCCTGTATTTCCTCTCGCTCGCCGTCGGCAACGTGGCGATCGGGATTTCGGCCGTCGGCTATCTTGCCGGCTTCTTTCCGGTGCTGACCTCGACACCGATCATGACCTGCCTGGCGCTGATCGTGCTCCTGTGGCTGACCACGGCCGCCAATTTCGGCGGTCCGCGCATCACTGGCCGTATCGGCTCGATCACCGTCTGGGGCGTCATCCTTCCCGTCGGGCTGCTGTCGATTATCGGCTGGCTCTGGTTCAGCTCCAGCACGTTCGCAGCTGCCTGGAACCCGAAAGGACTATCGCTCGCGCAGGGCATGGGATCGAGCATCTCGCTCACGCTCTGGGCTTTCCTCGGCATGGAGTCCGCGGCACAGAACTCCGATGCGGTTGAAAACCCCAAGCGAGACGTGCCGCTCGCCTGCATGTTCGGCACGCTGGGAGCGGCCGTCATCTACATCCTGTCGACGACGGTTATTCAGGGCATCGTGCCGAACGCGGATCTCGCCACCTCTACTGGGCCGTTCGCACTCGCCTATGCCACGATGTTCAATCCGACAATCGGTTCGATAATCATGGCGCTCGCTGTGCTGGCCTGCCTTGGCTCGCTACTCGGCTGGCAGTTTACAATCGCCCAGACGGCGAAAACCGCTGCCGACGAGCGGATGTTCCCATCTCTATTTTCGGGGGTGAACGAGATGGGTGCGCCTGTCAGGGGCATGATCATTCTGGGCATCGTACAGACCTGCCTTGCCTTGATGACCATATCGCCGACGCTGAGCGAACAGTTCTCTGCACTGGTCAATCTCGCGGTGGTCACGAACGTACTGCCTTATATCATCGCGCTGTCTGCCCTGTTCGTCATGATGAAGGCAGCCCGCGTGCCCCCAGCGAAATACCGGCTGAATGCCACGATCGCTCTTATCGGCATGGCCTACAGCGTCTTCGCCATCTACGCCTCCGGCAAGGATGCGGTGCTCGGCGGCATGATCGTCACAGGTATTGGTTTCATCATTTACGGCCTGATCGCCCCGCGTTTCGCCAGCGGCGTGAACCGGGTTCCGGCTGAGTAACAGAGGGAGGACCAGACATGTCAGGAAAAAATGATCACTGGGCGGTTATCGCCGTCTCTGTCCTCGCCGCGACGGCAACGTCGGCTCTCAGCACGCCCGCGGTGGCTCAAACACTCGACCGCGTCAGGACAAGCAGTGCGCTGAAGCTTGGCTACGATCCGGATGCGAGGCCCTTTTCCTTCGCCGAGCAGGGCAAGCCGAACGGCTACGCGGTTGCAATCTGCAACAAGATCGCCGATAGCCTGCGGGCGCAGCTGAATCTGCCGAAGCTCGACGTGGAATGGGTCCCTCTTTCCGGTGACGAGAAAGCGCAGGCCATACAGGCCGGCGCTGCGGATCTTGTCTGCGGGGCAGAGCCGGTAACGCTGACGCGCCGACAACAAGTGTCGTTCTCTATTCCGATCTTCCCGAGCGGCACCGGCGCGCTCCTCAGCGCCAGCGCTCCGCTGGCGCTGCGGGAAGTGCTGCAATATGGCGAACCATCAAACCGCCCCGTCTGGCGTGGTTCACCGGCCCGAACGATCCTGGAACACAAGACATTCTCATCAATCGCCGGTACGACGAGCGAGGGCTGGCTCTCCGACAGGATCAAGACTTTCCAGCTCGCAGCGACCGCAACGCCCGTCAACAACTATCAGCAGGGGATCGAGCGTGTCCTGGACGGCAGTTCGGCAGTCCTCTTCGGCGACATGCCGATCCTTATGGATGCTGCCGCCCGCAGCGACAATTCCGGTAATCTCATTGTCCTGCAGCGGCATTTCACTTATGAGCCGCTCGGCCTTGAGCTGGCGCGCGGAGATGAGGACTTCCGTCTTGCTGTCGATCGCGCGCTGAGCCAGGCCTATGCCGCGCAGGATTTCCGGACATTCTTCACCACCTGGTTCGGACCGCCGGACGAACCGACCGTGACATTCTTCCGGCAGACGGCGCTGCCGGAATAGCACTGCGCATTGCGGCCGATCATCGACCGTCGAAGAAAGCGGCGTGCTCCGGAGCAGGTCCTTCCGACCCGCACCCCGCCTGCATACCGATCTGACGAACATGGATTCTGGCAACCGGACGGAGTGACGGGGTGAGCCTCCTTTGGAAAGAAATTCGTGACAACCCGATGTTGTGGCTGCTCGTCGCGGTGCCGGTAGTCTTCGTTGCTGCCCAGGTCGCACCTGAGGCTCATACTCTGCTCTTCATCCTGTCGGTGCTAGCCGTCATACCGCTCGCCGGTCTCCTCAGCCATGCGACAGAGTCCGTGGCAGCAAAAACGGGTGACGCCGCCGGCGGGTTGCTCAATGCCACGCTGGGAAATCTGACCGAACTGGTCATCGCACTGACTGCCCTGCGTGCCGGACAATATACTTTGGTAAAATCATCCATTGCCGGTGCGATCGTCACGAACACGTTGTTCATGCTGGGCGCGTCGTTTTTGCTCGGCGGCCTCAAACATCATAGTCAGGAGTTCAACCGAGCCAATGCGCGCCTTCAGGCGGGCCTGCTCTTCCTCGCCACGATCGGCCTGCTGATGCCGTCAGCTGTTGCTTCGATGGATTCGGCCTCGGCGACTGCCATCATCCACAAACTCAGCTTCGGGCTCGCGATCTTGCTCATCATCGGATACGGGCTGGGGTTGCTGTTCACGCTTAAAACACATCGCGAATTTTTTGCTGCAGCCGAGCACGCACAGTCGGAGGAACCACCGTGGCCAATCGGGATGGCGCTGGCGACGCTTGCCGGTGTCACAATCCTGGTCGCCCTGGTCAGCGAGATCTTCGTCGAGTCCGTGCAGGAGGCAGCCAAGGTGTTCGGTATGACGCCTGCCTTTGTCGGTTTCATCGTCGTTGCACTGGTCGGAGGTGCAGCCGAAATGGCTTCGGCCTTTTCCGGTGCGCGCAAGAACCGTCTCGATTTGAGTGTGGGCATTGCGCTCGGAAGCGCCTCGCAGATCGCTCTGTTCGTCGCACCCGTGCTGATCTTGTTGAGCTATCTGATTGGTCCGACACCGATGGATCTGCAGTTTGCGCCCGGCGTCGTGGTGATGGTTTTCCTGGCGACCATCACGGCGATGTTCGTCACCAATAGCGGACGCTCGGCCTGGTTCGTCGGCGTGTTGGTGCTGATGGTCTACATGATTTTCGCGATGACGCTATATGTTTTGCCCGATCAGACACTATGAGGCGGATCTGCGGGTGCAAAACATGCCAATGAAACCTGGCCATGAATTGACCCATCGGCAAATGCGGCGTCTCTTCTTCGTCGCCTTGGTAAGGCAGCTTCGCATGATCTGGCCAATCGTGTCCGGGGTGGTCCTGGTGATGATCGGATGCGGGCTTGCAATCTGGCGCATCGAAGATTGGCGCCTCGACGAAGCTCTCTATTTCACGTTCGTCACGGGCCTGACCATCGGCTACGGCGACTTTACCCCCAAACATATTTCCGCGCGGATATTGTCATTGATAATCGGCTTTGCCGGGATTGTGCTGACCGGCATTGTCGCTGCCGTCACTGTAAAAGCTTTGAATGCCGACGATTGGAAGCCTTAATTCCGAGTTCGGCTACGCTCCCGCTCTCTGGACCTCGCAACTCGGTCTGACGCGATGTGATCCAACGGAGCCGTTCTTACGAATAATTTCGGGCAACCAATCGGGAACGAGCGGCGTTCCCCTGAGTTCGTGCGATTTGCGGGGTGCGCAGATATACGGAGCTACTTGATGAGCCGAGAACGTGCACGACGGAAATTGATGCTCCGACTTCCCGATATCCGTCATCGTCTCGTGGGCATGACCGGCGAGACGCTTGGCGAAATCTTCGAGGCCTATGATCTGGCCGTCGATGCGCTGGACCGTTTTCGAAACGGGTGCCCGAGAGAAGACAAGCTGATCACCGAATATGAGCAGCTCTGCCTTGAAATAGAGCAGGAGGTTGCCGTCTACTGTGCCGACCGCTGAACCTTTCCGTCCAAGCTGGCGGCAGGCCCATGTTCATATCCGCTCGCTGTCGCCGCAGGCCAGGCCCAAGCTCGCAACAATTCATAGAATACACTGAGGACCACCGGCCCCAGGAATAGGCCGAGAAGTCCATGCGAGAGCGTACCACCGATGACCCCGATCAGGATGACGGGCATCGGGGTCGAGAGACCGCGCGCCATCAATACGGGCTTCAGGACATTGTCGACCACCGTGATCGGGATCGCGAGACAGGTAAAGACAAGAGCGACGGCAAATGGCCAGGAGAACCACGCCCAGATGATCATCGGCAGGAGCACCAGCCCCGGGCCGAGCTGCATCAAGCAGAGCATGAAGACCGCGAAGGTTAGTGCACCGCGTGCGGGAATGTCGAAGAAGGCAAAGCACAAACCGCAAAGCAGCGTCTGCAGGAAGGCGACGCCGATGACACCCCGCGAGACATTTCGCACCGTACTCCCGGCAAGCCGTGCAAAACCCACACCCTTTTCACCGCCGATCCGGTTTGCCAGAAGCTGTACTGTTGCCGCAAGTCGCGTCGCCCGTGTGAGAAACAGGCCGGAAAGCAGGATCGAGGCGACAAAGCTCAAGACGCCGCCGCCGACCGAGGCGAGCTTTGCGACGACAGCGCCCATCACTTCGCGGATGGGCGCTTGAAATTTGATGATCGTGGACGCCAGGTCGCCGGCAATCTGGTTCCAGGTGTCATGGATACGCTCGCCGATGACCGGCCATTCCTTGATGGCTGCCGGCGCTGCAGGCAAGATAAAGTCTTCCGTTCGCAGCTTGCCAATCAACGCCTGAACGGCATCAGCAAAATTGACCGCGACGAGGGCGAGCGGCGCGATAATCAGCACGAGGCAACTGACGACGATGACGAAAGCCGAAATCACCGGCCGGTTGCCGATCAGCCGCGAGAGCGCGTCGAACATCGGAAACAGTGCCACCGCAAGAATGGCCGACCAGATGACGATCAGCGCAAAGGGAGCGATCAGTTCCAGGGTCCAATAGGCAAAAAGCCCGATAATGCCCAACCGGACGAGATCGCTGACCCGCGCTTCTACTGAAATCTGCCCCGCACTGCTCCCTTGCGGGGTCGTATCGCTTACCTGCTCCATGGCTGTATCCATCCCGGCGCGCCTGGCCGGACCCATCGTCACGATGTCGTATCAGGCACCACATGCCGGATCGCATGATCCTCGACATAGGCCGATGGGCGCTTCTGCCGCTTTCCGAGATCCGGCGCGTCGAACTTCAGGCGCTCATAGGGGATCGATTGCAGGATGTGCGAGATGCAGTTGATCCGCGCACGCTTCTTGTCGTCGGAAGGCACGATCCACCAGGGCGCGTGATTGCTGTCGGTCATCCGCAGCATTTCGTCATAGGCGCGCGTATAGTCCCACCAGCGCTGATAGGATTCGACATCCATGGGGCTGAGCTTCCATTGCCGCAACGGGTCGTCGATCCGGCGCTTGAAGCGGCGCTCTTGCTCTTCTTCGCTGACCGTGAGGAAATATTTGAGCAGAATGACGCCGCTTTCGACGATTGCGGCCTCGAAACGCGGGGCGAGTTCAAGGAAGCGCTGTGCCTTCTTCTCGCTGCAGAAGCCCATGACCCGATCGACGCCTGCACGATTATACCAGCTGCGATCGAAGATCACGACTTCGCCGGCGGCCGGCAGATAGGCAATGTAGCGCTGCATGTAGATCTGCGATTTCTCGCGGTCGGTCGGGGCGGGCAGGGCGATTACGCGAAAGACGCGGGGACTGACCCTTTCCGTGATGCGCTTGATCATCCCACCCTTGCCGGCGGCATCACGCCCCTCGAAGACGATGACCACCCGCGCGCCGGATTTCTTGACCCAGGCCTGCAGATGGGCCAGTTCCACCTGCAGGCGGCCGATCTCCTTTTCGTAATCCCATGACTTTTTCTTCTTTTTATCCTTGCCGCTGCGGGGTGCTTCACCATCCGCTAGCTTCGGCTCGTAATTCTCGTCCATGGCTTTCCCTCCTCCTGTCATTTAAGGGGCATTATGCGCCGTCGCGGCGTTGCCGATCTGGTCGATATCGCCAATCAGCGTCCGCAGGGCTTCTTCTCTGCCATTGAAAATATTGTCGGCTCCGACGGTCTTGATGACCCCGGCCCGTTCGAGAATGGCGCGGCTTTCATCACTGAGATCGGCGAAAGCAAAGATGATATTCCGCTTCACGAGAATCTCGGCCACGGCCTCGAGCGCGGTCGCGCCTGTGCTATCGATTTGCGTGATGGCGCTGGCATCGAGCACCAGGCA
Source organism: Rhizobium sp. 01L419 (assembly GCF_056400025.1). Taxonomy (NCBI): domain Bacteria; kingdom Pseudomonadati; phylum Pseudomonadota; class Alphaproteobacteria; order Hyphomicrobiales; family Rhizobiaceae; genus Rhizobium; species Rhizobium sp. 01L419. The sequence goes on along the minus strand of NZ_JBFTSM010000024.1, from coordinate 12,998 downwards.
TTTGGTATTTGCGGGAAGCTCCTTGGCGACCGATGTCAGCCGGATGCGCACGTAGTCGGCGTTGTAGAACAGGACGCTGCCCTGGACGGCGAAGACTGCGGCACCGGGGACAGGACGAGCCTCGGGGTAGCGCTGGAGATCGAAGAAGCCATGCCGGCCTTCGATACGACCAAGCAGGCCATCGCGCGGAAACATGGTTTGACGCAGGAGGTAGACGAAGGTTGCGACAATAGCGACAATGACGCCATTGAGGACGCCGAAGCTGATCGCTCCCCACATGGCGATGAGCGCAAAGACAAACTCCATACGGCTGATGCGCCAGATCTTCCTGAGCTCGGGAATATCGATCAGGCTGATGGCAGCCATTGCAAGGATCGCGGCCAGCGCGGGAATGGGAAGGATGCGCAACGCACCATGGAGGAAAACCAGCACGGCGATCAGGGCGGCCGCGGAAACCAGTCCTGAGACCTGCGAAACGCCGCCCGTCGAAAGATTTATCGCGGTTCGAGAATCCGATACGCTGACCGGAAACGAACCGAAAAATCCGGGCGCTATATTGGCTGCGCCAAGGCCGATCAACTCCTGATTGGCGTCGACCTCGTCACCGGTTCGCGACGCGAAGCTGCGCGCCGCGACAATGCCGGAACCGAAGCTGACAAGAAAGATCGCAACCGAACCGGTGACGAGTTTGTCGAGAGGCATTTCATGGATAGGGGGCAGGGAGAAACTCGGAAGTCCGCGCGGTATGTCCCCGACGACGGCGATGCCTTGGCCCCGAAAGTCAAAAATAGCAGAAAGAAGGACCGAGATGATGACGACCAGGATAGGACCTGGAATTCTGAACGGGAAAAAGCGGACGATCCACAGCAGCGCGAACATGGCGAACCCGAGGATGAGCGAGGGCCAATGGATCAGTCCGCTTTTGGCAAGCATTTCGGCGAGCGGCTGGATCAACCCATCGGATTTAATCTTCACTCCCGTGAAACGGCCGATCTGTCCGACAAGGATAGAAAGCGAAACGCCGGCAAAGAACCCGACCAGAATGGGCCGGGAAAGAAAGCTCGCGAGAACGCCAAGTCTCAGTAATTTGGCGGCGAGATAGCAGACGCCGACGCCAAGGGCGAGGGCCGCCGCGATCGCTACCCGGTCGCCGCTGCCCGTGGGATCGGCGGCGATGATCGTGCCCATTGCAGCCGCCAGCACCGACATTGACGCCGCGTCAGGTCCGACGATCAGCAGCCGGGACGGCCCAAAAATCGCATAGGCGATGGGCGCGACGATGCTGGCATAGATACCGGTCTCCGGCGGCAGGCCGGCGATCGCAGGATAGGCAATGGCGCTCGGCAGGCCGACGGCGGCGATCGACAGCCCGGCCGGGATATCGCTGCGGAGCCAATCCCTCTTGAAACCGGTCAAGCCTCGCAACATCGGAAGACTGCCAATCACCGCGCACTCCTATTGCTTCGTCATCGTTCCCTGCATCTCTCCCGGCGCCGCGCTCAGTGCTCCAGGAACACGTAATTCATCCAGCTGCTCATCCGCAGAAGCACCTTGCGCAGGACGGCGACGTGGTGCCAATAATGCGTATAGACGGCGACCTCCGCGACTACGCCGCCGGGCAGCTGGTATTGGTCGGTAGCTTCGAGCAACTCGATGCGTGCCAGTGTCTGTCCGGGAGAGAGCCGCTCGGGCGATTGCGGGTCGATCAACGCGCCGCCGGGCTGTAACTGGCCCTGCGCCATCACGTCGATGACTTCCTGAACCCGTGCCTTGAAGATCTTGCCGGGGACGGCCTTGAAGGCCACCTCCGCCTCGTCGCCGACACGTACGCGCTGCAACGAGTTCTGGATGAAAGCTGCCGCCAGCATGCGATCCTGGCTGTCGATGAAGACCATGACAGGCCTGAGCGGCAGAGGATTGGCCATCATTCCGGGACGAAGGAAGACCTGGGTCACATAGCCATCTGTGGGAGCGCGAACGGTTGTCTGGTCGAGTTCGTATTTGGCGTTATTCAGCTCGGCCTGTAGCCTTGCGACTGTCGGGTTCGTGCCGTTGATCTCGGATTCATAAGCGAGTCTTGCCTGCAATGCCTGCGCACGTGCCGTATCCACTGCTGCCTCTGCGGTCAGATAAATGCCGCGGCGGTTCTCGACCTCAAGCTCGGAATAGACGGCGCTTTTGCCGCTCGACTTTGAATTCTCGTTGGACTGCTGGAATTTTTGAAAGGCCTGCAGTGACCGGTCTCTCGAGGCCTCAGCCCCCGTGACAGCGGAATTGGCGGCATCAAGCGCCGCTTTCAATTGCAGGACGGACTGTTCGGCTTCGGCAAGTGCTGCTTGCTTCTGATCGACCGTGAACTGATAGGGCCGCGGATCTATGCGAAAGAGAACGTCACCCTTCTTCAATGGCGTATTGGCTGCGACAGGCACTTCGACGACCTGACCTCCTACCGTGGGGATAACGGGAGCCGAGGTGAAATAGATTCGCCCATCGCTGGAATAGGGATGATTGTAACTCATCAGAAGCAGGAGGGTGGAGATGAGGAATATCCCGCCAAGCACTGCTGTTGCGAGCGTCCATTGATTGACCGGAATTCTGAATATCTTGAAGATCACCCAGCAAATCGCGGCATAAGTGAGTATCAGGAGTAGGTCCATCAGGCGTCCTCCTTCTCCGGCTTGCGTGCCTCAAGCTCGGCAATCCGCGAATGGAGACGGGCGATTTCTGCATCCGCTTCCGTCTCCGCCGATAATTTTCCGTCACTACGGATGCCCCAGCCACGATCCTCGCGGTAGAGCGTTGCCCAGATGAACAGGAACGGCCAGATGGCGTGCAACGTGAAGAGGCTGACCCATCCAGCAACGTGAATGGCATCCTGATGAGGATGATTGCGCGCCTTGGCGATCAGATGAGGAATGTCGTGGATCGCGATCACCGCATAAAACAGCGTGACCACGACGAAGACCAGCACGCCCAAGGCAAAATAGTCAAGAAACACAGCCGCTCCCTTCCGGCTGGTCTTGCCGAGCCGTTCGATCGCTATCGACGCGGGATATTAGGCCCGTTTTGGCGCTGAGGCCCGTAGCATCGCGTAACCTCTATCGGGGCGTCGGCAGCGGCTGCGCCCAGGCGGATCGTCCTTGCAGAAATCAAAAGAGGCGGGAACGGCAAGGGGGATGTCAATCCGGCCTCTGCGTCCCGAATTCGCCACGATTTTTGGAAGTCGGCTAATGTAAGATCACGTATTTTACGTCTGCCGCCGATCCGCCTGTTATATAGTTCACGCATCTGCTTAGCGCAGTTCGGCGGCGGGGGCGGAGATGGTGCCGGGAGAAAGTGGATCGACATATTTGTCCGTCCTTGAGACGGCTGAGACTTATTTCCCCGACCAGAAGCGGGTGGTGCAGCGGCTTTTCTATGTAAACGAGGCCTTTCACAGCATGTGCGAAGATCTCACTGCAGCAGCACAGGCTCTGGCGCATGTCGAGCGGTTGCCCGAGACGGTTAGGGAGGCGCGGCGGCAGGAATATGCGGGCCTCGTCGAGGCCCTGGTGAAAGAGATGGGGGAGGCGATCACCCAATCGAAAATAGTCGTGCTCCGGCGGTCGCCGCAAACCGGCCCGAAGTTTCCGTAAGCGAATCTGTCATTCAACCAATTAAAGGGAGGTCCATGCGCGATGAAAGCAATTTCCCGCAAACTGCTTTGTGGCAAACTGCTTGGCGGATTGTCAGCTCTGGCAATCATCGCATTGCCGCCTTCGTTCCCCGCGCAGGCGCAAGCTCCCGCGCCGGCAGCAGCCCCGGCCCAGCCAAGTGCCGAAGAGGCTGAAACCACGCGTCTGACGGATGACGAGCTTGAAGTTCTCGTGGCGCGCATCGCGCTCTATCCGGACGAGCTGGTCGCGGCAATTTCGGCCGCCTCGCTTTTTCCACTTCAGATCATCGAGGCGCAGCGCTTCCTGGAGGCGAAAAAGAAGAATTCCGACCTCAAACCCAAGAGCGATTGGGACGGCAGCGTCGTGTCCCTGCTGAACTATCCAGATATCGTCAAGATGATGAGTGAGGATCTCGACTGGACCCAGGCGCTCGCCGATGCGCTCGCCAACCAGCAGAAGGACGTCCTGATTGCCATCCAGCAGCTTCGCGACGAAGCGGTGGAAAAGAACATCATCAAGACGGATGACAAGGTGACGGTCGTCACCGAAAACGACAATATCATCATCCGGCCGACAGATCCGGAAAAGATCTATATCCCGCAATATCCACCGGAAATGCTCTATGAGCCGGGCTATGCGTCGGCGCCGATCTCCTATTATCCCGACTACTACGACAGCTATTATTATCCCGGTGCGGCCTTCTTTGCCGGCGCGGTGACCGGCCTTGCCTGGGCTGCGGTCGTCAATTGGGATGACTGGGGTGTCTGGGGAGGTCGCTGGAACGGCGATATCGATATCGACTGCAATAATTGCCTCAATGATCGTAATTTCAATGGGAAGCTGAAGTGGAACGACGTCGACTGGAGCAAGGTCGATCGCAGCAAGTTGAGCATTGGCAAGGACCAGCTTTCGAAGATGGACCGCTCGGCGATCAAATCCGGCCTGCAGGCCGACAACCGCAACCAGCTGCGCAACCGGGCCAACGATATCCAGGCGAGCCAGAGACCCAGCAATCGCGCCAACGCGGCGCGTGCGGACGATATCCGAAAAAGCACGGCGCAGGGCCTGAAGGACAGACCGCAGGCAAATAGGCCAACGGCAGCAAATAGGCCAGCGGCAGCCAATAGGCCAGCGGCGGCCAATCGGCCGGCCGCATCCCGACCCGAAGCGCGTCCTCAGAAGGCCGCCAATCGCCCGTCCAAACCCGCGCAGAAATCCATCAATAGGCCTAATAAACCGCAGATGGCCGCCAGACCCGACAATCGGGGACGGCAGCCGAGCGCGCTCGGCAATGTCCAGTCCGGCCGCCGTGAGGCGGTTGCCTCGAAACGCGGATCGCAGAGCATGGGCGCCCATCGCCAGTCAGCTCGCCCCGCACAGCATCGGCCGCGCCCGCAGGGTGGCGGCGGCCGAGGCGGCGGCGGCGGCCGAGGTGGCGGCGGTGGACGCCGGTGAGACCTCTTTCCAGTTCAGGGAGTTACATCATGAAACGTCAATCGACCGTAATTCCGCTCATGCTTGCGACACTGCTTTGCGCAATGCCGGCGGCACCTGCGTTTTCGCAAGTGCCGACAGATCTGGCCGAATACCGGGCGGCAACGCCGTCACCGAAATTCGACAGTCCTGAGCTTGCGCTGGACAAGCTCAAATCGGTGCTGGGCTCGAACAATATCGACGACCTTGCCGCTCTGCTCGGCTTGAAACCGGACAAGTTGCGGGCGAGCAACGAGGCGACGATCGCCTACGGACTGATCCGCGAAGGTGCCGAGCGACAGGCGATTTTACGGGATTTCGACGGCATGAAGATCGTTGCGATCGGCGATCGGCTCTGGCCACTGCCGTTTCCGCTGACCGCGGGCAAGGACGGCAAATGGTCCTTCGACACTGAGCGCGGCCTCGAAGAGATCGTCAATCGCCGCATCGGCGAAAATGAACTCGCCACCATCGATACCATGCATGAATATGTCTCGGCACAGTATCAATACGCATCCGAGGACCGTGACGGTGACGGCATCTATGAGTTCGCAAAGAAATTGATCAGCAGCGCGGGCAAGCTTGATGGCCTGTACTGGGATCCGAACGTTTATCCCGAAGAAAGCCCGGCAAGCACGTTGGTCGAAACGGCCGCCTTCGGTGCCGCCAAACGCGGGGAGGGGTACTTCGGCTATCGCTATCGCATCCTTACGTCCCAGGGGGACAATGTGCTGGGCGGCAAGCAGAGCTATCTCGTCAACGGCTATATGACCGGCGGTTTTGCGTTGATTGCCTGGCCCGTCAAATATCGGGTCACCGGCGTTCAGACATTTATGGTTAATGGGTCGAACGTTATCTACCAGCGCGACCTGGGGCCTAAAACGGAAGAACGCGCCGCGGCGATCAAGGAATTCAATCCTGATGCCAACTGGAGCGTCGTAAGCGACTAGGATCTTCGCCGGCGATCTCCCGCGCCGCCGGCGGAACGCGCAAAGCGGCTGCCATGACGCGGTTGGAGTAGCGCTTTCTGCCTGTGACCTCCCGACCGAGCCATTCCGGCAGCTTCGGCCGATCTTCCTCGCTCGCCAGTTCGATCTCGGCGAGGGTCAGCCCCTTACTTATAGGCGCCGGTAAAGACATCCACGTCCCAGTTTCGCCCATCATGGAGGACGCGATAGCGCGTTTTCTCAATGACATGACCGGCTGCGCGCAGGATGAGGTCACGAGCCTCACCAATGGGAATTTCGTACTCGTATTCCTCCTTGGCAAGGCTCAGCGTGCGAAACTTGATCGTCAAGCGCGCTGAACATCCATCGATCACGCGCACGCGGATAGAATTTCGATTGCGACGGGAGAGATAGAGATAAGCTTGCTGCAACACATGAGGCTCGTCGGCGCAGGCGCGCCAACTGTCGTCGCGGACCAGGAACTTCCGTTCGATCTCGGTCGCTTTCACATCGATCGTCCTTCGCTCATGCCTGCTGTTGTCCGTCAGTCGACTGGCGGTTCCCAGGTGAGGAAGAAACCTACGTCTCCAGGCATACCGTCGGGGAAGTTGATGATCATCGCCTTGAGTCCGTAGCCTTGAGGCTTGGCAACCTCCTCGAAGAGTTCGAGAAGTTCCTTTCCCTTTCCCTGCAGCGTTTTCTGCCATCCGGGAAGGTTGTTATTGATGGCCCGGCCGCTATCCGTGCAGAAGGTCGATGGAAAACTGTAGATCAGCGCCTCGTATTTGCCGTCTGCGGCGGCTTTCATCACCAGACGTTTGATGACGGCACGCTCCGTTTCACCAATTTGCTTGCGGAAAAAATCCTCAACGAACTCCGCATGTTTCTTTGCTTCGCGCGCCTTGATCTTTTCGTTGCGCTCCATTTCCAGAAGCTGGAGTTCCAGAGCACGTTTGCGCAGCTCCTCTGCGCTTGACATTGAATGGGATGTGGACGTCTCAGGTGATGTCATCGCCGCCTCCTCCAGAATGCACGGACGATGATAAAGCGCGCGGGCAGGGGAAGGCAGTAAAATACACGTCCGATCCGGTAGGATACGGTATCCTACGCCGGCAAATGCCCGCGAAGATGTGTCCCGGCCACCGGATGATCCATTTATTAGGCTTTTTGTTAATTAGTCCTTTCTTATAAATAGCGTTGCCGTTGCGGCAACTCGGGACTATCGTCCACGACAGTATGCTGCAGGTTGTTAGCAATCGGATTCTGGGGAAAGCCGATGACAAACGCAGGCGTTTACAGGGCCAGCAGCAGCGCGCCTTCGCAGGAGGAGGTGCAGCAGCAACTTGAGCGCATTCTTTCGAGCCCGGAGTTTCGTCTTCCCGAGCGGGCGAGAAGATTCCTCGAATTTGTGGTGACTGAAACACTTGCCGACCGTCGCGAGTATCTGAAGGCCTTTACCATCGCGCAAGCCGTTTTCGGCAGGGATGCGAATTTCGATGCTCAGCAGGATCCATGTGTCCGTATCGAAGCCGGGCGGCTGAGGAGGGAGCTGGAACACTATTACCTGACCGCCGGCGGCACTGACCGGATCATCATCACGATTCCCCTCGGCGGCTATGCGCCGGTTTTCGACGTGAGGCAGGGCGCTGAGCCCACAGGTATGTCGAAACCTGGGCAGTCCAATCAGCCGATGTCGGAGGGAGGCGCTGCACAGCAGGTCGATGTCATCAGGGATACGATCAGCCGAGATGCGATCAGACGAGACAGGGCCAGCAGGCACTTGTCACGACCCCGATCCTGGCTCCTTGCGGGGGGCGTGGTGATCATCCTCGCCGCGGGGGCGGCATTGCTTCAGCATGGAAGGTTGTTCGATACGGGAGCCGAGACGGTGAGGGGGGCTGACAGTCGCCCCACCATCATCGTCGAACGCTTTGAAAATGCTCCCGAAGGGGGACTTGCGTCCGGTATCTCTCGAGGCATTACCGACGATATCATCGAAAAGCTCGTCCCTTTCAACGACATAGTGGTCGTTGCGGTCCTGCCGCGCAGTAAAGAAGGCCAGGCTTCGTCGGAGCCGCTCTACGCTCTCCAGGGAAGCGTCCGGCTGGAAGGCAGCATCCTGCGCTCAACGGCAAGGCTCGTGCGACGGGCGGATGGAGTGGTCATCTGGGCAAATAATTACGATGCCGACATGAAAGTGCAGGGCATCCTGAAAACGCAGTCCAGCCTTGCCGATCATATTGCGGCGGCGGTTGCGCGACCGTTCGGCGTCATGTTCGAGACCGACACCGCGGGCATTGCCGGAAATGCCGACGCTTTCTCCTGCACTCTGTCCTACTACAGCTATCGCAGCGAAATGACTGCGCAGGCGCATGAGGCGGCAAAATCCTGTCTGCAGCGGGCAGTCGAAAAGACACCCGATGTTTCCAATATCACCGCTTTCCTTTCGCTGACCCATCTCGACGAGTTCCGCTTTCCGTACCAGCTGAATACGAAGCCGACTGCCGCGACGCTCAGCGCTGCGAAAGAACTTGCCGAACGCGCCGTACGGCTCGATCCGAAGAATGCGCGCGCTCTTCAAGCACTGATGCTCGCCGATTTTTTCAGCAATGACCTGATCGGAGCCCTGCGTGCCGGCGAGGCCGCCTATGCCAGCAATCCCAACGACACCGAGGTGGCGGGTGAATACGGCTTGCGCCTGTCGATGTCGGGAAAATGGGACATGGGCTGCGAACTGATTTCAAAGGCCATCAGCAGAAATGCCGGACCACACGGATATTACGAAGTCGGAATGGCGCTTTGTGCCTTCATGCGGGGTGACACGCAAGCCGCGGAACTGTGGTCCCGGATGTCAGACCTGAATTACAATCCGATGCATCGCCTCGTATTGCTCTCCATCCTCGGCACGTTGGGAAAAACGGCGGAGGCAAAAGAGCAACTCGACTGGATCGCGCTCAGGTCACCCACATTGATTCCGAACGTCAGGCAAGAGGTCGCCAAGCGGCTGGCGCGGCCCGAAGACCAGGAGCGTTTTCTTGCCGGACTGGTGGCTGCCGGGCTGCCTGTTTCAGACGAAAAGGCGTCAAAGGACTGAAATGATGACACCTAAAGACGGCCGGCCACCGCTATGACAGTGCATCGTTGCAGTCGACCAGTTCGTGGAGGTGACCCCAATCAGCGAGGGTCAACTCATGATAGTGCGAGCGATAACCCATTGGTATCATTCGCAAGTCGCACTTCATCCTTGCCCCTTACAGATGATGTCAAAGCTGATTAGGGCTGCGACGCCGCCAGCCATTTAGAGATGCGACACTGGCATTGCCGGTCAGCCCCCGCTCCGACCGGCTGGGCCGGGTTGCAACGGAGGAGCGGGGGCGGATGATGTCGCTCCCCTTCGGCTTTAGCTTTCTCAGTAGCAATTGCTTCATCGCCGGTTGATAATCGCTTGCCTCTGCTTTTAGAGTTTACCTATGACCCTTGCTCGCAAAATCGTCCTTCGTAGCCCGATCTCGAACGAGGCCGATCTAATAGATTTTGTAGAACTATGCCTCACCGAAGGCGTATCGCTGCTTGCGATCGTCGGGCCTGGAGCAGCCAAGCTTGAGGATCAGGTCGATTGGATCGTTGTTGGTGACGGCAGCAATCCAAGCCGGTTTCTTTGCACCACATCACATCCTGACGAGCCGCTGGATGATGTGCTCGCCATGGCGAATGCTTGGGACGCTGGCGATGGTGGCCGCGTTGAACAGGTATTTCTTTAGGCTACTCAGTTCTATGACGGAATCGTCCCATCACTCCGCCGCCTCCATCTTCGCCAGCGCCTTCTCACGTCCCGCAATCACCTCCGGATCGTTCATGAAATCCGTCCTTGGCCCAGGCTTACGATCCCGCTTCTGATAGCCGTTGGCTGTGCTGCCGTCGCGAATGCCGAACATATGATCTTTTTGTCCGGTGCGTCGGGGGCCGCTCTTGCTGCGCTGCTGTTGTCTGCCAGCCTGCAACTCGGCGACAACAGACAGCATGTCGTCCAGCCGCTTGTTGTCGACGACCTCAGCGCGATGCACTGATCGCAATGTGTCGAAGGTCCTGTAGGGCAGGGCAAAGCTCTCGTGCATGATCTCGAGCCGACCGTCCGGGTAGTCGCAGACGATCACCTTCCGGCCAGCCAATGGCCTGGAGATCTCGGTCGGATCGAGAATGAACAGCACCTTGTCGTAACGCAGTGTCAGGGATTGCGACAGGGTACGGACCTCCTTGCGGCACATGGCGCCATCGAGGTTCTCATGGTCGGCCAGCGCTCGGTGCATATCCTTCGGATTGCGCGGTTGCTTGCCAAAGCGACGATTGAAGTCGGCCATGAACTCAGGCGCATAGGCGTTGGCAGCCTCGATCGTGTCGATGTCGCGAAGCCGTAATTCCTTCACAAGGCGATCCTGCAGCGTCTGATTGGCACGTTCCACCCGGCCCTTGGCCTGCGGGGTGTTGGTGCAGATGATGTCGATGTTCAGCTCATAAAGCGCCCGGCCGAACTGCGTCAGGCCGCTCGTGCGGTCTTTCTCCGACGCATGCGTGGAGCGAAAGACGCCATGCTTGTCGCTGTAGAAGGCTAGCGGTTTACCCCATTGTTGCAGATAGGCCTTCGTCGCATGCAGATAGTCGAACGTGTTCTCCGATCCGGCAAAGCGAAGATGCAAGAGCTTGCCGGTTGCGTCATCGATATAGACGAGCAGGGCGCATTTGGGGCCGCGATTCTCGAACATGGAGTAATCGCGGCGCGACCGTCTCTGGCTTTTGGCTTGTGAGGGTGGTTGCCCCCGATAGGATGGAAAAACGGGCTCTCGATTGGAACCGGGCCCAAACATCGGATGGAGGCAACCGTGAACCAATATATTGGCCTTGATGTTTCATTGAAAGACACCGCAATTTCGATCCGGGAAGATGGGAAACGGATCTGGCGGGGGAAATGTCCTTCAGATCCCAAACTTCTCGTGCAGATAATCCGCAAAAAAGCTCCTCGCGCGCAGCGCGTCGTATTCGAAACGGGACCGCTGTCGACGTGGTTCTATCACGCGCTGACGGGCGAGGGGTTGCCGGCGATCTGCATTGAAGCGCGGCACGCGCAGAAGGTATTGAACGAAACGCTCAACAAGACCGATGCCAACGATGCGGATGGTTTAGCGCAACTCGCTGAAGCAGGCTTTTACAAAGCGGTTCGCGTCAAGTCGTTTGACGCTATGAGGGCCCGCACATTGGTGGCTGCCCGGGAACAGCTCTTGTACATCTCAACGCAACTTGGCAATCAAATCCGCGGCTTGATGAAGACCTTCGGTCTGATCATCCCGAAAGCGAAGGGTCGAGTGTTTGATGGCGATGTGCGGAAGCTTTTGGATGGGAACAGCGAGCTTGCGAAGATTATCTTGCCTCTTTTGGAGGCGTGGCACGATATCCGCAAGCGCGCAGCCGATCTTAGTCGCCAGTTGCTGATAGCGGCACGTGCGAGCCAAGCCGCGAAACTCTTGATGACAATTCCGGGAGTCGGCGCGGTCACAGCGGTGTCCTACGTTACGGCAATTGAAAATCCAGAAAACTTTCGAACGTCGCGCTCGGTTGGCGCCTGGCTTGGGCTGACAACGCGGCGTTATCAGTCAGGCGAGGTCGACTATGACGGCCATATCTCGCGAAGGGGTGACAATCGTTTACGGGGGCTGCTTTATGAAGCGGCGACGGTGCTTTTGACGAGAACCAGTGCCGGGACCGAGAGCAGACTCAAGAGTTGGGGACTTAAGCTGCGCGAGCGACTTGGCTTCAAGCGGGCCGCTGTGGCCGTCGCCCGGAAACTCGCGGTCATCATGCACAGCATGCTCAGGACGGGAGAAGTGTTCAACGCATCGGCTGGCGCGACCATATAGGCGACGCCTTCATCCCTCAGCGCGCCATCTAACTTTGGTGCTGAGCGTCCCTGCTGCGGACGTGGGTTGGATCATTCCGCTTCTGGTGGTTGCAGCTCGTTGAGACTGCGCCTCGAACATTAGGAAGATCCACCTGCGAAAACCATAGTGCGGCGACATTTGTCGACCGCGGAGACAACCCTGCTCCCAGCACTGGATAGCTCTCAAGGACCCGGCCGGTGAGGGCAGATTCCATCCAATCAGTTCAGCCGGGTTGCCTGTCCCGCAAGCCGGCAAGGTCGCTGAATGCTCAAATCCGCTTGACGGATGGAAAGCGATTAGACAACCACCAGTGATGCGAACCATCGATCTGCACCAGTTCGCCAAAGCAGTCGCGCCGGCCGCGTGGCTGGAAAACCCGCTTCTTGCGTTCGCGACGCGAGACCCAGATACCAGTCTCCGTCATCCATTGACGCAGCGTCTCCTTAGCGACCGAAATATGATGCAGTTCGATCAGCTTCTCGCGCGCCAGCGTCGGGCCGAAATCCACGTAACGATCGCGGATGAGGTCCAGCGCCGCATTGCGAAACTCCTCGCTGTGGCGCCGATTGCTCGGGCGCGATCGCTTCTTTGAAACAAGGCCGGCCGGACCATCCTGATCATAGGCCTGCAGCAGCCTGTGGACCTGACTTCGGCTGAGCCCAAGCAGTTCGGCAGCCTGGACGACGCCCAGGCGCCGATCACGGATCTTCTGAATGACTTCGAGGCGATGCAATTCTTTCTGCGACATGGTGATCAAACAGGACATGACGACTCCGACCGCTCATGGTCTCGACCAGGCTGAAGGTCGTCATCCTTGCTCCCGACGTTGGCATTGACCAGAACGTCGAGAGGCGAGACTGTCGCATCTCTAACTGGCCCAACTGTCGCATTACTAAATAGCCCTGGAGAACCTAACCCAAGTGCATCATGCCCGTTTTGCAGGGTAGGGGATCACCTTGCTTCTTGCAAATGTGCGATAAAAACCTCGGCAG
>NZ_JBFTSM010000023.1:0-115754 GCF_056400025.1 Rhizobium sp. 01L419 | reverse complement strand
GCCGCAACAGCCCTCCGGAAGATCGACGGATGGATCGAAGACTATAATGAAATCCACCCACACTCAGCGCTGAAAATGGCCTCCCCAAGGGAGTTCATCAAAGCATTGTCTCAATAGCTGATCTGTCCGGCGAAATGGGGGGCACTCCAACGCGCATGGTGACATCCAGCGACTCCCAGGCCGCCTGCAGATTGTCGGCGAGGTTTGCGAAAGTGCCGGGGTCAACTTCGATGGTTGAAGGACTTTCGGCAGGCCTGCGCACTTCCAGATCACGGACGCGGCGTAGCGCCGTTTCCCAATTCTTCTCAAGCTGTGCAGCAATCAGGCGGTTGTCTGGATCGCATGCCGCATAGCGGCGCTCGGCGAGGCTTGCCTCGTAGCGGGCCTGCCGCAGTTCCAGATCGTGAATGTGGCGCTGTTCTTCCTGTCGCTCCCGGTGCATCCGCTCTGCTTCAAAAGTCGCCTCGATCGCTAATGGTTCTACCGCGCGCAACAACTCGCGCGCAACCGCCGCATCGACCTTCGGGCCACCGAACGTCATACATCGGCGCAAGCCCATCATTAGATTCTGCTTGTCGCAGTGATAGACAGGACTATGTGGATTGCCCGTATAGGCAACACTCAGCCGCCGCCCACACCGTCCGCAGGTTAGAAGACCCGACAATAACGCTCTGCCGCCACGGCCCGATTTAGTCCCGCCCGAGCGGCCATAATTATTGAGCGCCAATTGCTGTTGGTTGCGCTCGTATTCGTCCCAACTGATGTAACCTTCGTGATAGTCAAGGATCATCACCTCCCAGGTGCCAACCGGCTTGCCGTGCCCGTAACAACGGCCTTGCGAGTGAGGAGCGCCGTCGGAATCAAATCACTGTTGGTCATCGTTGAGCTCCTCGACGACGAGACCTGCGGCCTCCATCAGCAGGCAAGCCAGCGTTGAAATCGCCTTCTTGCGATCCTTGTCGCTCAGACTGTCGAGCGACCGGGTTTTGAATATCAGGTCGAGCTGCCGGCCCGACGCCGGCATCAGCGTATTGCGGGATCTCATCATGGTCCTCCTGAGTGATTCTACGTCCACTTCGGAAGAGTGCCGCTTTGGTGCCGCCAGAGACCAGCCTGTTCAATTCGATTAGCGTCGCAAGATCGACACGTGGCGTTCCCATGGTCATGCCACGGCACACCACAGGGTCAATGATCCACTCTGAGATCGCGATGACGACGCCTGTCGGCCTTAAAACCTTCAGAAGCCGACCTGTTGCTCGTTCTTCGACGCGACAGATGGAAACCTTTTGGCCGAAATACGGATGCCAACGATAAAGAACCTCAACTTCATCGCCGACATGGGCAGAATGAACGGGGCATTGCGTTAGATAGGAAGAATGCTCTTTTTGCGGGGCATGATGCTGGAGCCGAGAACTGGGCGACCATCGCCTCGCTGATGGAAACCTGCATGTGTGGATGGCTCCCGTGATGCAAGAGGCTTATTTGAGAAATGCGCGAAAGTCGGCGGCTTGCATGTGTCCGGCCTACATAAAGGCGGCATACTCGGCCGCCGGCCCAGATGAGATCCGCGGATCGGGTCCATAACAAGCTCACGCGCTCGAAGCGCCTACACGTCTACTGGGTGTGCCGATCTCGTCTAACAACTGTCGCGTCATCTTTCCATTGAGCGCCGTTGCACCACAACCGCCAGGACCCGGCTGATCCTGGCGATCGATACTTATGCCGGTCGGTAGGTCTCCTCGCGCGTCATCACCGCCCAAATGATCCTTGCCATTTTGTTTGCCAAGGCAACGGCCGCGAGTTTGATCGGCTTGCGAGCGATAATGCGCCCCAGCCAACTTTGAGCGAAGTTCTGCTTACTCCTTGACCAGCGTATCGTAGACATCGCGCTGATGACCAGGAGACGTCGGATAGTGCGATCACCCATCTTGGTAATACGGCCCAACCGCTCTTTGCCACCGCTCGAGTTCTGACGTGGCACAAGTCCAAGCCATGCGGCGAAGTCGCGACCCGATCGAAAACCGCGGATGTCCGGCACTCCAGCCAATATGGCGCTGACAGTGATTGGGCCGACGCCTGGGATGCTGAGCAACCTGGCGGATTCAGGCTCTTCGCGGCAATTCTTCCGCATCTGAGCTTCGAGAGCGTTAATCCGCGTGTTCAAGGCGACGTACTCATCGACCAGGATACCTAGCGGCGCTCGAACCGCATCTGGGATCGGCGTCTTTGGCTCGGATATCCGCTCGATCAGCGAACCAACATGTTGATGACCAGTGGGCGCGATCACACCGAACTCAGCCATGTGACCGCGTATTGCATTGATCAGCGAAACACGCTGCCGCGAAAGTAGTTCGTGTGTGCGATGCAGCACGCGCGACGCTTGTTGCGCCAGCGACTTGATCGGAGCGGTGCGAACTGCCGGTCGCGTCACTGCTTCGCAGATCGCCGCGGCGTCCGCTGCGTCGTTCTTTTGACGCGCGACATAGGGCTTCACATACGAAGCGGGGATCATTCGGGCGTCATGGCCAAGAGCGCGAATCTCGCGTGCCCAGTGATGCGACGAGGCGCATGCCTCCATTCCGACAACACAAGGCGGCAACTTGGCGAAAAAGCTGAGCACCTCCTCGCGGCGAAGCTTCTGCAAATTCCGAGGCATGTCGCCCCCTGATTCCGAAATGATGCCGCCCCCCAATTCCGAGAATTAACCGCCCCCTTGTTCCAAGATGATGCCGCCCCCTTATGGCGGCGTTTGTGGAGGTGTCCTGCTGGTGAGACGTTCGACCTTTCAGTTGCGCTGAGAGGAAGGAACGCGATGCCGGCGGAGAGACTAAAGATGCGGCGTGTCCGCGAGATTTTGAGATACAGATTTGAAGATGGGCTTGGTCACAAGTCGATTGCGTTGCGGGTCGGTGCGGCTCCCTCGACGGTGCGCGAGACGCTACGCCGTGTCGAGATCGCAGGCTTGTCCTGGCCACTTGGGGAGGATATCAGCGACGCGACACTTGAGGCGGCTCTATACAAGGCCGCAGGCACGAAGACGGGACACCGTCGCAGCGCCGAGCCGGATTGGGCGCAGGTTCATCACGAGCTGAAACGCAAGCATGTGACGCTGCAGATCCTCTGGGACGAATATATCGGCCTTCATCCTGACGGATATCGCTATAGCCGCTACTGCGATCTTTATCGTAGCTGGGCCCTGAAGTTGCCGGTGACGATGCGCCAGGACCATGCGGCTGGCGAAAAGCTCTTTGTTGACTATGCTGGCGACACGGTCACGGTGGTCATCGATCGGCTGTCGGGGAAAACGCGGCAGGCCCATCTGTTCGTTGCGGTGCTCGGGGCATCGAGCCTTTCGTTTGCGCATGCCCGCTGGAGCGAAACGCTTCCAGACTGGATCGAATGCCATCTGCTGGCGCTTGAGGCTTTGGGCGGGGCTCCGGCATTGCTCGTCCCGGACAATGCCAAGGTTGCCGTCATCAAGGCATGCCATTTTGATCCGCAGGTCAACCGCACCTACACCGGCATGGCGGCTCATTACGGTAGTGCCGTTTTGCCGACACGGCCGCGTCGTCCGCGCGATAAGGCGAAAGTCGAAGCCGCGGTTCGCATTGTCGAACGCTGGTTGCTGGGGCGGCTGCGCCATCGCATCTTCTACAGTCTTGGCGACGTCAACGCGGCAATCGTCGAACTGCTCGCCGATTTGAACGAGCGGCGTGTTCTACGCCGCGTCGGGCGCACAAGACGGCAGTTGTTCGATGAGCTTGATACCCAGCTCTGCGACCGCTTCCAGTCGAGCGGTATGTCTTTGCTGAATGGAAGATCCGCCGCGCCGGTCTCGATTATCATGTCGACATCGACAAGCACTTTTACTCCGTACCCTATCGCTTTGCCCGTGAGCAGGTCGAGACGCGGATCACGGCCAACACGATCGAGATCTTCCACAAAGGTGAACGGATCGCCGCCCACAGACGCTCGAGCGGCAATGGCAAGCACACGACGACACCGGAGCACATGCCATCCTCTCATCGTCGTTTTGCCGACTGGACGATCGAGCGCATCAATCGTGAAGCATCGGCAATCGGATCGGACGTCGCATTGCTTTGCGAGCGCATTCTGGCTGACCGGCCGCATCCCGAACAAGGCTACCGGGCCTGCCTGGGCATCATCCGCCTCGTCAAAACCTTTGAACGCGGGAGGGTCAATGCAGCCTGCGGCCGGGCTTTGGAAATCGGCGCTCGAACCTACGGCTCGGTGCGCTCCATTCTCGACAATCATCTCGATCGATCTTCGGCGTCATCAAGCTCAGCATCATCCGAGCCGATCACCCACTCCAACATCCGCGGTCCCCGCTATTACCACTGAGGAGAAGTCATATGCTTGCGCATCCCACACTTGATAAACTGACCGACATGGGCCTGACCGGCATGGCCAAAGCCTTCAACGAGTTGCTCACCAACGGTGAGAGCGAGCAACTCTCCCATGCCGAATGGCTCGGACTTCTGCTCGAGCGAGAATGGAGTTCCCGCCACGATCGAAAGCTTGCCGCTCGACTGCGCTTTGCTAAGCTTCGTCATCACGCTGTGCCAGAGGATGTCGATTACCGCAGCGAGCGTGGCCTTGATCGGGCGCTGTTCATGAAGCTGATCGGCGGCGACTGGATCGATGCTCACGACAATCTTGCAATCTGCGGACCGTCCGGCGTCGGCAAAAGCTGGTTGGCCTGCGCACTCGGGCATAAAGCCTGCCGCGATGATCGCTCTGTTCTCTATCAGCGTGTCCCACGCCTCTTCGCCAATCTCGCCTTGGCTCATGGCGACGGCCGCTACGCCAGGCTCCAGCGCACCCTTGGCCATGTCCAACTCCTGATCCTCGACGACTGGGGTCTTGAGCCGCTCAATGACCAGGCGCGGCATGATCTCCTGGAAATCCTCGAGGACCGCTACGGGCGTCGCTCCACCATCATCACCAGCCAGCTCCCGGTGTCAGCCTGGCATGAGAATCAGCGTCGGAAATCTTGACTCGCTACACGAATGAACTGACAACAATCACAGCCAGCAGGACCCCAGCCTCAAGGGGGCGAGATCATCCCGGAATCCGGGGGCGCAATCATCTCGGAATGAAGGGGCGGCTTCATCGGAATCGGCAGCCAGCATTCGGAGCTCAAGGTTCGCAAGCCCCAGACGGGAGAACACGGGTGCGCCACAACGGACAATGCTCCAGCAGTGATGCGGAGCATGGCAGGACGTTGGTCCGATGAACACATCGCCGCGTCGCTCAATCGAATGGGTATGCCCACGGGTCAAGGAAAAACCTGGACCGCACACCGTGTTGCTTCCGTAAGGCGGGTCGTGCCGCCGACGAGAACGACGTTACGTTGGTCGGCGACGAATGACTTTTTTGATCGGCAGCTCCGAAGCGGGTGGATCAACGATCACCGCTGCGAACTCCACCGCGTCCTCGGGGGCAGGCAGAACCAGCTTCCCCTGCCGTGCCATCGTTCTCCAAGTCGAGAGGTGGTTTGGCTTCAGGCCGTGTCGCTCTGTGACCTCATTGACCATCGCGCCGGGCCGAAGGCTCTCCGAAACGATCCGCGCCTTCACCTCGTCCGGCCAGTGCCGGTGAACCTCACGTCCAGGATTCCTGGACGTGAGAAACTCCAATGTACTCTCCATGGAGAAACTCCCGTTGCTCGTCCATGGATAGGCGATCACAGATCAGGGCGGCGAGGACAATGTGGGAGTGGAACACCGGTACGGTCTTACGAACTGGCTTTATAGCCACGAACTAAAATGTGGATTCGTCGCATCCGGAAGCAATCCCGTCAGGTCGAAAATCTTAGAGTTCGACTATGGTGCAGTGCGAATGCCAAAATCGCCAAAGTCGCACGCCGACTCCGGCGAGAGCTGTATCTGCTGCTATCAAGTGGCCGGTCGTCGACGAGGAAGCAGAAGCTTGAGCATGAGTTTCTTTCCCTTGAGCTCAAATGCGCGGTAAGACACATAAGACAGAGCAATAGCGAGCAACAGATACGCGGAAAGTGCGAAAACGAAAGCAATTTCCGAACCGAGCAGCACAGAAAGACGCTTGGCCAGCTTCACCGAGAATGAAACGAGTAGCGGATGAATCAAGTATAATGAATATGATATTTCTCCAACGAAATAGACAATTCGATTGCCGAACACCCCTTCGCCAATTCGGGATCCTTGCGCGATCAACCACACGAGGCAAACGAGCAAGGCATATTTGATCAAATCCGTTTCGTCGAAGTACCAGCTGACAGCCAAAATACAAATACAAACAGGCAAAAGGCGGGTAACTAATGTCCGATTTCCTAGTGCCGTCTTGGCTGCGATGGAATATCCAATAACACCTAGGCCAAATCCGAATGCTGCTCGTAGCAACGAATAGGACTGATCTGGAGAGACGATATCCATCGGCCCCTGAACACCCAAACCTAGTTGTGCGAGGGAGACAATGCCGCCAAAAAATGCCGCAGCAACCGTACATAAGAATGGGACATTGCCCTTCGTTAGCAACGCGAATAGCGGAAACAACAGATAGCAAAAGAGTTCAGCGCTTACTGACCAGGAAACGCCGATGATCGGGGTGGCATGCAATCCCCAACCAGTCAGCATAAGAATATTGCAGAAAGCGTCCCACGCGCTGAGAACCATGGGTGATCCGCCACCACCCAAATTCGCGCTTACTTTGACCGTGGCGAGGACCAAAATCGCAAGATACGCCGGGTATATCCGGCATATGCGCTTGATTAAGAAATCGCGATAATCGTTTCCGTCAAAGCGGTCGGAGAAAGTCTCCGCATAGTTATATGCCAGCACATAGCCGCTAAGAACAAAGAACGCATCTACTGCAATATAACCCGAGCTTACAACGAAGAATGAATTCTCTCCAAAGCCACGAGCAAAATGATAGCAGGCAACCACAAGAGCGGCAATTCCGCGAAATCCAGTTAAAGCACGTATCTCACTTCGTTTGATCAACCGCGACTCCCAAGTCCACATCAAACTCCCAAACAACAGCCAACACTATGCTCACGATCGATGGAGTCATTATGACTGACCATCAAGTCAATAGACCTTTAGTTTTCTTGATAATAATTCGAATAACGGCTGAAGTAATACTCACTTGACCCGTGAGATCTGTAAAGTTTAATTTTGTCCAGATCAACCTTGTTAAGAATTACACCTGCGCATCGTTTTCTTATCTCGGGCTGCTCAGCCATTATCGATTGTACAATCCGGCGCGAGGTCTTACCCCATTCCACCACCAGCAACACCGTGTCGAGTAGATGGCTAACCGCACGCGCATCGACAACAGGCCCAAGCGGGGGCAGATCCAGGATGATGTAATCGAACCGCTTTGCGGCCTCACTCAGGAGATTGGCCATCGTCGCCGAGGCCAGCACATCTGAGGAGTGCGGCACCCGATATTTGACCACCGCCGGCAGAAATGAAAGGGCTGTGGTCGGGTCGGTCAAGATCAGCTCATCCATGGATCTGTCTTGAAGCAGCGCCTCCAAAAGCCCATTGGCTGCATGTTGTCCAAGAGCTCTCGTCGCTCCGGGATTTCTGAGGTCGCCATCAATGAGAAGTGTCCGAGCTCCTTGATTTGCAAGGAGTTGTGCGAAATTGATGGCGAGAGTTGATTTTCCTTCGGATGGCAGGCAAGAGACCACACCGATGATCTTGGTCTGCCGCATGGGGTTCTCGATATCTGCGGCGACCTTTGCATTGCGAAGCGTTTCCGCAAAAGCGGATAGAGAATGTTGAACGACATACTCATGGAGCCCACTGATCTTCCGAACGTGTCGAGGTAACTGCTCCGAAGAAACCTTGAATTCTTCGGCAACCACCTTCGGAACGTGCCCCAGATACTCAAGCCCCAGGATCTCTCGTACTTGGTCGCCTGTGCGGAAGAAACGATCACGGAATTCGCGAAAGGCCCCAATCGCGCTTCCTGCAGCCAGCCCGAGGAAAATCGCGACCGCTAGAACCAGCGGTTTTTTAGGTGCGCTTGGTTTGTCTGGACTTTGCGCGCGGGTGATCACCCTCGCGTCGGTTATAGGAAATGACTGTTGTTGTACCGCCTCTTGGAAACGTGTCAGAAAACTCTGGTACAGGTTTCGATACGAGTCCGCCTTGCGCTCGAGTTCGCGCAACTCAACCTGAGTTTCTCCAGCGGCGGCGCTTACCTGAGTTGCTTTTGCGACACTGTCCTCCAGGGATTTCTGCCTGGTCTGCGAGACCTCCAGATCACTTTTATAGCTTTCGGCGATACGATTAAGTTCGTCGAACATCTGGCGTTTATATTCTTCCATTTCCGCTCTAAGCCGCACCACTTGCTCATGTTCTGGCCCAAGACGAGCTGAAATCTCTGCTGCAAGCTTCGAATCTTCAAGATACTTCTTGCGAATGTCGTTTGACGGAGAATTGTCGAGTACGTCGGTCACAATTGCATCCATCTGACCCGCATCGATAATTTTACGGATACGGTCAAACTTCGCCTGAGCGCGCGCAGTGTCTGCCTGGGCTTTAATGAGATTGCTGCTGAGCTCAGAAAGTTGCTGGTCTGTCAGCAAATTTCCATCCGTGGCAACAAGACCGTGGTCGGTCCGGAATTTTTGCACTGCCAAATCGGACTCAAGAGCCTTTTGCTTAAGCTCATCAATACGCTCTTGCAGCCAACCGCTTGCCCGACTCGTCGCTTCAAATTTTGAATTCAGCTTGTCTACCAAATATGCATCAGCAAGTGCATTCGCTATATCCGCTGCTTGGTCCGGCGAGCGCGACGTATATCCGATCGATAGCGCATATGACTTTCCAACGCGCTCTACATCCATATTGTCATTCAGGCGACCGGCCGCAGCTTGTCGCCTATCTTCTGCCGCCGTTACTAGGTCCGCGCTGGCAAACCAAGAGTTGAAGTTCAAAATTGACTTTAAGAGCTGCGTGAATGAAAAATCCGAAGCCATGAAGTCTGGATCATCGGCAAGCTTGAGGTTGTCAACGACCGCGAGCGCGATTGTATCAGATTGAAAAAGCTGAATTTCGCTCAGTAACGCGGTTTCGTCATCTATCGGCGCGCCCAGCGAAGATAATTGATTTATCAGTTCCGAGTTGCCCCGATCGATCAGAACGCTGGTCGACGCGGTAAAATATGGGGCAGTGGTCAAAAGGTAGACAACCGCCAATACGGCGAAAAACGCAACACAGATCCCAACGACACGCCACTGGCGACGCGCTATCGCAAAAAGCTTCTCGAAATCAATCCTTTCGGACTGATCATCGATTTGAGATACCGCCAACACGGCAGGTGAATTCGGCGAAAGCATCCAGCCTCCTGTACAGCAATGTCGATGACAAACTTAGCGTGGGCTCATTTCAAGGCAGCGGCGTGTACGGCGTACGACAAATCTCATAAACAACCAATGGCATTTCGTATTCCTTCTGCCGTCATTTGACCGATCTCGCTCACCTGACACTACCCAATAACCGACCGAAGATAGTCTACAAGCTTCGCCGCCGGCGCGATGGTCGGGCCTGATTCGGTTGTTTCAGCCCGAGGGCAAGCAATAAGCTCAGCCAATTCGGTTTCTGTATAGGCGACACGTATTCCCGGTCTCCCGTTAAGCTGGCCAGCAGTTGCCAATTGGTGGTCATTCCTGTGTTCACCAAATGCGGCGCGCCGGGGAAACAAAATGATCGGCTTCTTGAACCTCTTGGCTGCAAGAACGGTCCCGGTTCCCGCATGGGATACGATCAATGATGTCCTAGCAAATACGCCGTCCATCTCCAGTGGGGCGATCGTCTCCACCCACTCGAAATTGTGGGGCTTATATTCACCTTTTCCGATCTGAGCGAACATGGGAGTAGAAATGCTCGGAGCCATTTCATCAAGCGCCTTAACGAGGCGATTGAACGGCAATTGCGTGCCGACCGTAATCAAGATCAAAGTACCGCTCCTGCAAAATAAGGTCCAGATGGGCGAGCCAGATGTTGCCATTGTGTAAGCCACGTCGTTGCTACAAAACCGGCCAACTTTCCGGACATCGACAGTTCTTCGGCGTTTGCGATGCTATCTATCCAGATTGTTTTCTTGCCCATGATCCGTGCGGCCAGCAAGCAGAACAGTCCAGGAGCCGCGCCCGTCGAAATGACGACATCTGCCCTAGATCGAAAAACAAGACTAAACGCCGAAAAGAAGCAGCGGACGGACATCCACACATCATTCCTGTTGCAATCTGGAAGGCAATATCCGTCAGTGATGGAATATTTTTGCAAGAGCTCGGGAATCGTCGTCGCGAATACGACGTTTGCCTCATCGAATGCCCCGCGCAGAGCAATCAGCTCATCCCAATGGCCTCCTCCTGATGACACTGCCAGAATTTTGCGATTTTGTTTCGGCTCGCATGTGCTCGCGCTCATCGTTGTCGCCTTTTCGTTTTCAGGATGATCGGAGCGCAAGTTAACGGCAGAGCGGCAACCATCATCGGCCACACGAGTGAAGGGGAAAGCATCATTGCGGCTTCTGTAAGCCCTCCAATAGCAATAAGAAGCAGGATCACAGCCTCCTTCGATTGCGCCGCCCTCATCTGAACTGTGCTTTGCGTCATGACAGTCTTTAGATACACGCGCGACAATACATAGACTGTCCACAATACCGTCGCCGGAATCCCAATACTCAGAGCAAGTTCTAGGTACGAGTTGTGGGTAGACTTCGCCTCAAAGGTAACGTGAACATATTCCTTCACAATATCCGGCTGCCGAAACGTGGAAAATCCATACCCCAGAAAAGGACGCTCGTAGACAAGCGGTAAAAGCTGATCCCAGATATTCGAACGGCCGGAGAATGTCAGGTCCTTGCCAAAAGCACTTGCGACAGCTTCGGCAACGCCGAGATAGGCCAGAGATCCCATTAAGCCGAGCAAGATACAAAAGAGAAGGACGAAGAGAGATTTTACAGTGATGTTTCCGACCGCGCTTATCACTCTCAAACCAATCAGCATCGATGTACCGACGCCAATCATTACAATCGCCGTCGAGGATCGCGCCAACATGACGAGGAGTATCGTCAGCAGAAGAGCTGTGTTACGAACTAGCATGTCGTAACTCAATCTCCTCAGCGGCGATTTCATGTCCAATATGATAATGAATGCGACAGCGCAGAACTGCCCCAACTCATTCTTATGATAAAAAAGTCCTTTGACCATGCCGTCATAATCGTTTCCCGACATCACGGCGAACTGAGGAAACGCGAAGGTGTAAAGGACGTTGGCGAAAATCGCGGCAATGCAAAAATTTTTGGCCACTCTGAGTGTTTCAACGCTGCCATATCTTAAACGAAACAGCAGGGGCGGCAGAGTAAGGATGACGACAGCCACTATCCCCTTCAGAGAGGCGGACAGTTGAACAGATTGAGCTGCTGATGCGAGACACAGGACGATGATTATCGTCAACAAAGGCGGGGTACGCCGGAGATATGCGATAAACCGATGTGGCTCGATAAGAGAATAAATAGCTGTCAGTGGGATCAAGCTGTAAAGAATGATCTGCTGCGGCAGAATATTTCCCGTACTACCGTCGTTGAAGTTCGCAGGCAGGCCATACCACATGCCCGTACCTCGCCATAAAGCGATGTAGAACATTGCAGACAGAAGGATGTAAACAAAAAGATCCTTTCTGATCGCAAACCGCGAAACGACGGCACCTCGCCGGGCGATCATCTGCGGGTTATTATGGTACGGGCTATCTATGCTCATTATATTGTCGCCTAATTAGCGGCCGAAGATTGTGCCTCATTTGGTGGCTGATATTCTTGATAGAAATGACCAAACAGACCGGTAACGACGCCAGCACCCCGCAGCAAATGCGTGAGCGCCCGCATTCCGAGATAGGGCGATACCGCTAGGGTCGGCAACATGGCTACGCCTAACCCTGTCCGCGTGATGCCGTACATCAGCCGGTAAAGGCGCTGCTTGCGATTTCCGTGCAATACCTCGCTCACCGCAAAGGTATTGCCAAGCCGGTACTGTCGCTGGAGCACCCACTTCCACGTCATCCGCTTCAGCGGAATGATATCATAGACCATGGCGCGCTCGGTCCAAACGATTTTCATCCCGAGTTTTACCGCCTGGTTGAAGAAAAGGTAGTCTGTGCCACCGGTATTCAGCATCTTTTCTTCAAAGCGAAGGTTCCACGATCTCACCAATTTGTAGTCGAACATGACATTATTGGACGCTGCATAGTCGATCCGTCCTCCTTCCTGGTTCCGGGCGCTCTCAAATACGCGCGCCTTGACCCAGTATTCCGGTGGATTTTCCGGATAGACGGGTACGACGTAGCCGTAAACGCAATCAGCTTGCGACCTGATGCAGGTGTCAAGCATCGCGTCCATCCAGCCCTCGGTTGCCCATTCGTCATCGTCGAGAAAACAAAAATAGTCGGGATCCAACAACTCGCCGGTATCCGGTGCGGGTTGCGGCGCCTTATCCAGAGCGTGATTGCGCGCGACAGGGATACCTTGGCGCGGCTCCACTGCATAAACGAGATCGAAGGCCCCTTTCGTATCGAAACCTTCCACAAGACCACGGCTGCTTTCGGTCGCATCGTTATCAACGACCAAAACCGTCATATAGTAGGGTCGGGCTGGATTCCGCTCCTGGCTTATCAGCGAATTCAGGAGCTTTATGATACCTTCCGGCCGCCGATAGGTCAGCACAGCAACGGTTATGCGCCAGATCTTTTTGTCAGCCGACTGCACGGCGTCCATCTCATGTCCGGTTATCATTGCGGTAGCCTTTCAATTTTCTGATCAGACGTTTCCGAGCCGCAGCCATTGCAATCTGCGATACTGCAGCCCGTCCAAAAGGACTATCTGCCAAGGCGCGCTGAACCTCTCTTCGGAGCTGCGTGAAGGGTGTGCCGGCCTCGGCAATACCTCCAGCAATCAAACCTTTACCAAGGGTTTGAAGTCCGGCGTAGCGACGGGCCAACTCCAGGCCAGTGGCAATCATGATCTTGGGACGCAAGGTGCTTGCCCTGAACGTGCCGGTGTATCGATTGGCCTGGTGAATTCTCTGAAAGGTGAGCGGCGTCAAGACTATGGAACCCCTGCCAAGATAGACTGCCGCAAATTTCAGATAGTTATCACTCAATACGACATCCTTAGCGGTCTTCATTGGCAAGATCTGCTCAAGGAGATCCCGTCGAAAGCTCAAACCGGACGTCGGTACTGGGATTGATGGATAGTATCCGCGACGGATCGCATCACGTTGATCGTACAACTGGACCTCCAGATTTTCTGGCGGCCGCTCCCCCTCGATTGTCGTCACCCGATCGAAGCACCAGTCCAAAGAGTCACGATCATAAAGCCGAGCAATCTGATGAAGCTTTCCCGGGAGGAATTCGTCATCCGAATCGAGCAGGAAGATGATCTCACCCGTCGCAGCGGCAAAACCGGCATTGAAGCTTGAGGCTTGGCCGCCATTTTCCTTCAACACGGACACAATCTGCGAGCCATACGACGCAATTATCTCACGCGAATTGTCCGTCGAACCATCATCAACCACTACGACTTCGAATTCGAACTCGGAATGATCCTGCGCGAGAACGCTGTCGATGCACGCCCGCAGGAATGGGGCGTAATTGTAATTGTTAATGAGCACGGACAGCTTACGGCGCACCTCTTCCATAGATACCCCACTCATGGCTGAGAAATCGTCGTTGGCGCGAACCGTCGAATACCGGCTCTATATCCGCGCATGTAATAATATTTCCAAATCGCCCAAAACCGCCACTTGGAGCGCGGCAGGTAGTAAAGCAATGCCGCCCGTAGAGACCAGTGAATGCTCTCGAGCCATGTAGATAAAGGAATCCCCTTGATCTTGGGGCCTACAGGGATCTCATCGGGGAAAAGTGCCGGAACTCCATAACCCAGTCGTTCACCGCGGCGCTGCACCCACTCCTCTTTGACGTTGGATGCAGGAATCCAATGGTGCACAATTGCTTCGGCGCAATAGTATGCTTTCAAATTTTGTTTCGATAAACGCATTATGAATTCCTGGTCCTGCCCCATCGGATAGACACCGCCAGCCAAGGGCCCGATATCTTCCCGAAAGCGGGTACCGGATGGGATGGATTCTCGCCGGATCAAGGTATTAGGTCCCCAAACCATATTTGCTTCACATGGTTTGCTTTGAAGCTCGTCAATGATCGCGAAGGTCGACCCCATGGGGATCCAATTCATCAACGGATCGTCCTTGGGATAACTTTCCCATTCGGGGATGATCCTCCCGCCAAAGATTGAATAGTCCGGATTAAGGTCAGCGCACTGACAGAACGAACTCAGCCAATTGCTTTCAGCGCGCACATCATCATCTGTCAGTACAAGAAGTCGTCCGCGAACTCGCTCGAGGCCGGCATTTAACGCACGAGACTTGCCTGGTGCAGAATGCTGCATTGGAACAATCGGCAACCGGAAACGATAATCCTGGAAGATCGCAAACGTCTTGTCGTTGCTATTGTTATCGACAGCGATAAGCTCCCACCGATCGAACGGAAGATCCTGAGCCGCAAAAGAATCAAGGGTGCGTCGCAACCTCTTCTCGCCATTGTGGCATGCGAAAAGCACGGAAATAACAATTTCACTCGTCATGCATCGCCTCGTTCCGTTAAAGCGGTCAAGCAAATTTCCCGCGACGACTTTGAACAGCCTGAAGCACTCGCTTCAAAATTTTCGCAACTTCAGTTTCAATTCCTATTGGGGATTTTCCGGCAAGTATCCAAAGGCCGGCATGCATCGCACAATACACAACCGATCCGAGAACAGACATGAGCACAAGAGCAATCGATGCTTGTGTGGTGCTGCTGATCGGGTCCATGAAATTGTCAGCCAGCAGGACAATCACGACCATTGCCACACCGCTCGCCCATGAACGCCACGTCACAGTCAACTGCTGCCAGGTACTCAATCCGCTCAGTGAGCGAATGAGGTAAAAATTAGCCACGGATAGAAACAGGCCGCCAGAAATAGTCCGAGCGACAAGAAGGCCCGTAAGCCCATAGAAATAAAGGCCCAATATCACGACCGGTACGCGCAGCAGCAACAGGATCATGCCGCGATTAAATAGTCCTCGCGTAGCACCGACCGCATATGCAAGCGCATTCGCCGGTCCAAAGACAATCTGAATGCCAAGAACAGGTGCGATAAACCGGATCACTTCGACCGCCACGTTCCAGTTGGGACCGAGCATAAGATAAACGAATGGATCAGCGACAAGTGCGAGGCCCACGCCAAGAGGCATCCCAATCGCAAATAGCGACGCCTGACTCTTTTGATAGGCCTCAGCAAGACGCGCTTTGTCATTGGTCATCTTAGCAAAACTTGGAAACAACACCCGCTCCAACGGCTGCGTCGCGGATTGGGTGATCATCTGAGAGATATTGTTTCCCACAGAATAGGCACCAAAGGTTGCTACTCCGAGGACGCCGCCCGCAAGGAAATTGTCGAACCGGTTGCCAACTATTGAGACAAACTGGTTAAATGTCAGCCATATCGAGAAGCCGATTATCTTGCGCCAGGACGCAACAGAAAGACCAGGCTTGTACGGAGAATAATAATAAGACGTTATTATTCCTGATACTGACGCAGCGACAGCTCCGGCGACGATGGCCCAATAGCTTTCAGTGACAAATGCAACGGCGACCGAGACGACGAGCTGCGCTGTGTATTCCAGCGCCTCTGATATCGATATCGTCTTAAAATCTAGGTCTATGGCATAACGAACGAAGTTGGGACTGCGGAAGCCGTTCAATAAAGGTCTTATAGACAGACC
Organism: Rhizobium sp. 01L419; assembly: GCF_056400025.1. Classification (NCBI taxonomy): domain Bacteria; kingdom Pseudomonadati; phylum Pseudomonadota; class Alphaproteobacteria; order Hyphomicrobiales; family Rhizobiaceae; genus Rhizobium; species Rhizobium sp. 01L419. The sequence goes on along the minus strand of NZ_JBFTSM010000023.1, from coordinate 99,901 downwards.
CACACACACACCAATCAGCCGCGGATCATGGTATATGTCTGCCATCACAAAGCCGCTAACAACCATGATCAGCGCCAGGATTGCTCCACGAATAGCGCTCAACGTAAAGGCAGTGTCGAAATCTGCCTTTGCCGGTTCCTTATGGTGAATGAGAGCATTTGCAAGCGACAAATCGGTGACGGCCAAAAGAATTGTCAGCAGCGTTGTGCCAAGTGCGACGAGACCAAAATCGGCTGGTACCAATATGCGTGCAAGGACGACAATCATCGCCAGATTGGCAATGCGGCTATAGAAGACACCCGTCAGGAGCCAGATTGATGCTTTGACAGTCTTTTTTCCGACAGCGCCAGATTTTGCTTCCAACGGATCGCCCATCACATTGCGGACCTTTTTTCTTCAGTGACTTTTTGTGATGCACCGATACTGGCAGCAATCAGACCGCCGGCCGACCGGGCAGAACGGGATTGCTCGACGACGAACGGTGCGACCTTTGAATAGAAATCTGCCAAACTATTACTGAAGCGACGCGCAAGCGCCACGAACGATTCCCGTTCGATATGAGATATGTCTGTTACCCACTCCCCTTGCGACAGCGCGTTATAAAGCTCGGTGGTCTTGAATTCGTAAGCGATCGGCAGAACGGGTACCCCGGCGCAAAGCGACAAGATCGCCATGTGCATTCGGGTTGAGATAACGAAATCGAATCCTTTCAGTTGGGCGAGCAAATCTTCAGGCTCATGGAAAGCGCGGTCCACACTGACGGATTTGCGCGTTTCCTCATCCAATCGTTCAAAAATGCGCTGGCCGACGGCGGAATCATCGTATCGATACTCGGGAATGCCTTGGCACGTCGAAAGAAATACGATTTCGGCATTGTCATCACGCACCAGCGTAGCCACTGCCCCGGCGACCGCGTCAAGATAACGCTCCATACCTTCTGCGGGGCTTCGCCCTTCAAAATGCGCCCAATCGCGAACAGAGACCGCCACTCGCAACCTTTCACCGACCCTCGCGCGCAATGGCGTGGAGAGGCGCTCGATATCCGCGAGCGCGAAAACGCTGTCAGCCACGACCTGCAGCCTGTCGTGCGCGATATCGATGTCGCGCAGATACTGCTGTGACCGGGCGTCGCGAAGAAGGACAAGGCGCGCCTGGTCCAGGACCTTTTTGACAGCCGCTTTATTCTTAGGCTGCTTAAACGGACCCAGCGACTGCGTAAACAGCACAAGCGGTTTTTTGAGAGCCAGATCCTTTTCAAACTCTTCGATACGCTCATCGAGACCATAGCGTTCGACAAGGTAAGTGCCGCCCGTCGAGATCACTATATCGGCTTTAGAATAGATCTCGATATTGCGAGCGATTTGCGGATCCAGCAAAAGACCTCCCCCCGCCTTACGTCCGCCGGACATGGCCGCAAGCATACGTCGAAACTCGCGACGCTTGATCCGGTCGATATTGCGACGAAGCCTTATGCTCCACTGCTGGCCGAGGAACGTCAGCACCGGTTTCGTTGCCAAGAGAGATGTCGTCAGGGGATAGAAATCGATCCCTGAATAGTATCGCCGCGCGATCTCGGGATCGCTATCAAACACCGAAAACTGAACGTCATCCCCGAAAGTCTCGCGTATTATCCGCATAATCGCGATCAGGATCGCAGCATCGCCTGCGTTCAGACATACGGTATTTTCAATAACCACATGCATCAATCGACCTATTCTTTTGATGAGATTTTGGAAAGCGCGTTCATCAGAACGCGAGCTTGTGTTTGCTCATTATATTCGCGCTCAATGATGGCACGGCCTGCCTTGCCCATCGCCAACGGAAGCTCTGGCTCAGATCCGAGCCTTTCCATTGCGGCCGACAGTGCGACAACATCGCGCTCGTCAACGAGGATGCCTGACAAGCCGTCCTCTACGAGCTCCGGGATGCCGCTATGGCGCGTGCTGATCACAGGCAGTCCCATCGCCATTGCTTCCATGATAGAAACAGGAATACCTTCCATGTCGCCATTGGCAGCGATCACACTGGGCAATACGAAGATATGCGATCGATCTAACATTGCCCTGACATCCTGATGCGCAAGCGCTCCATGCAAGGTGATCTTGGCATCGGATTGCCATCCGGCTGTGATCGCTCGAATCTCTTGATGATCCGGCCCGTCTCCGATGACGTCGAGGCAAATATTGAGGTCAGGCCGACGGTCGGCCAAAGCCTTGAAAGCCTCAATCGTGTAACGATGGCCTTTTTTCTCCGTCATTCGACCGATCGTAATGAATCGCGTCGTTTCGCCGGGGGCCGCAGCGCGGCGCTTATATTCGAAAGCATTGCAATCGACGCCAAGGCGGATGGTGCGCACCTTATCGGAGGGAGCCCCAAGCTCTGTAAGGCGGCGATGCCAGAAATCGCTGATCGGAATCAACAGGTCCGCCTCAGAGAACAACGTCTTATAAGCATCCGTTGATTCAACTATATACTGCGTAATGTCGTAACCGTGAAAGACGGTCGTCATAGGCGACTTGACCAATCCGTGTTTTTTCAACTCAGCAATGACTTTGCCGGCAGGTCCGAAATGACAATGAATTATACTGTCGGGCTGCGCCTGTAGTCTGACCGCAATGGCAAGCTTCACGGAGAACGGCACCACCGAATCGCCACTCCGCGCGGCCGACAGAACATTCGGAAGCAATGTAGGGTTCCTCATCAGCAGCTTTGACGCAGCTTTCGCTGCCGCCAACAATCGACGTGTCCGACTGGACCTCGCAGCCCCGGCGAAAATGGTATCGACCCGATCTTCGTAGCCATAGGCTTTCGGTAGATTCGAGCGATTATCCGAAGGTGACTTGCAGGCAAGAACCCGAATATCCCCGCCAAGTTCAGCAATGCTGCGGATTTCGTTAAATACGAATGTCTGGCTGAGCTCAGGAAAAGACAGTGAGAAATAAACGACGGGGAGAGGTTCAATCTCCCTTCTCGCTTCATCCATATTAATTCTCTGTGAATAGTTCATGTTTTGCGCTCACCCTGCTTCGTCTCCGACGTCAATTGCCAGAAGGTTTGGACGAAATCATTCAGCAGGTTCGTCGACAGCCATACGTCCGTAACGTGAAATAATCTTGATATCGCTTCTAATAATCTTGGCGGGATTGCCGACCACAAGTGACCGAGGAGGTACACTCTTCGTCACAACAGCGCCGGAGCCGATGACACATTCGTCACCTATCTCAACTCCTGGCAAAATAATGCTTCTCGCACCTATAAAGCACCTCTTGCCGATCCGTGTGTCAAGAAAAAGGCCACGTGTAAGATCATGGGTCAGTATTGCGGCTTCAAATGCAACGTAGGTTTCTTCTCCGATATGCATACCCTTGGGATTCGTCTTGTCGAATCGTACGCTCAAGGAAAAGCTGGCGGTTGGATGGATGTCCATTCCCCAGAATTTTGTGTAGTAGAGCCACTTCAATTTAACGATCGCGTTGCGCCATCGACGAAATGAATAGAGGCCCCATTTAGGCTGCTTTCCATTCTTACCCATTACGCACGCCTCGCTGCCGCAAACTCATCAAGAACCGCGTCATAATAGTCTTCGAGCAGTCGGGTCTGATGAAGAATGTCAAATTTTTCCGAAACCATCGCCGAAGCTCGGGCGCTAAAAGCGTCCCACATATCCGCATTGTTCAAAAGGCGTCCTATCGCGTTTGACATTCCGATAGTGTCTCGTTCGGCAACCAGGAAACCCGTGGCACCATCTTCGACAGCCTCGCCAACTCCGCCTGAACGAAAGGCGACAACCGGCGTCCCAACGGCCTGAGCTTCCAAATTTGCGAGACCAAAAGCCTCTGCATGACCATTTTCCAAAGTCACACTCCCATGTAAATAGAGTTCGGCTTCGGCAAGCAGATTTCTTATGTGCAACTGCGAAAGGTTTTCATAAATCGTCACCTTTGGCAAGCTTTTGCGCGCCAAAGCCTCGATTTCCCCCCTTAATGGGCCGTCTCCAACCATGACGAATTCGATAGGATTACCTTGCGCTGCAGCATGAGAGAGCGCCTCGATCATGTGCCGATGACCCTTGTATTCAATGAAACGTGCGACCGAGACAACCAATCCCTTGCGGCGTTTCGTGGGCGAGCCTTTGAACATCGTCAGGTCCAAGCCGATGTAATGGCGCAATATCCGTTGTTCCGGAAAGCCGATTTCCAACAGCCGCTCGCGAATGAAGTCAGATACCGCGATATTCCATCCGTTCCAACCAGCCATCTGTTTGCGGCCGCGCGAGAAGAAGCGCACCTGGTTGAAGCCACCCGGACCTTTGGGGTCACCTGTATACGTCGCGTCAAAGCCGTGAAAGGTGGTGATGAGCGGCAATCCGGCAGCCCGCGCCAGCGGCCCGATCACGTACCCATTCTTACCGAAATGGGCGTGGATGAGGTCGGCTTTTTTTGTGACTGGAAAGAGTGCGGGGATACCGATCCGAGGAATCTTCAAGAGTAGTTCACCCGCACGCATGCGAGGCGAACTTCTGATATCTTGCACCTCTATCTTCGCCTGCTGGGTATGGGCAGAGCTAACCCTTGCTCCTGCGAGAATTGTAGCATTGTAATTCCGGAAGGATTGCGCTTGATTGATAATGAACGACTGGCTTGGAGGCAAAAAAGTTTCGATGTAGATGGCGACATTTTTCACGATAGACTTCCGGATGTTGCTGCTGGACGGGTTTATAGACTGTTCAGGGCAGCCGTGAGACCCTCTACTGTACTTCTAGGCTCGTTATTGTCGTCATAAAGGTTAATGTACTTGCGACACGCACCTACGGGCTTCGGCTCCAGCTCGCCGTACCTCTCGGCCAGGCCCCAGACCGTCACACCCTTCAAGTTACCGCTTTCCGCTACAGTGGCGACGAAAGACTCGAAGATTTTGCCATAATCGGCTTCGTTGAACTTCTTGTCTGCATAGGTGAAGCGGCATGAAGCATCGAGTTCCGTGATAAATACGGAGAGGTCCATATCCTTCAGCTCTCCACAGAACCGTGCAACAGCTGCTTCATCGAGCTTGTCAATGCCCGGGCGAAAGTGCCCCTGGAGTCCAACCGCGTGGATCGGCGCACCCTTTGCAAGCTGCGCCTCTATCAGTTTCAGCAGCAAATTACGTCGTTCTTCAAAATTCGCACCCGCCTTTTCCAGATGAGCTTCATTCAGAACAAGGACCGCATCTGGGTCACTCTCGTGGGCTGCCAAGAAACTCTCTGTAACGTAGTCGTCTCCGAGCAAATTTTGAATTGTCCAGGATCGCATCTCCGCAGCATCATATTCCATCGGTTCATTGACGACGTCCCAGGCGTCGACCCGACCCTTGAAATGATCAACGACAGTGCGAACATGACGCAACATAACCTTGCGCGCCTCCGCTGCATCCTTAATTCGCGAAACCCAACCGGGAACGTTTTTCCACACCAGCGTGTGACCATAGCTCTTCATGCCTTCAGCTTCCGCAAAGGCGACAATGGCGTCGGCTTGACCGAAGGCAAATTTTCCAGGTGAGCGTTCGGTCCCTACCCATTTCATTGCATTGCGGGCAGTCAGCGAGTTGCAATGTGTTCGGTAGAGATTCTTGAGCCATTCGTCCTGTAGATTCTGGTAGTCGATGGCACTGCCGAATCGAAAACCCTTTCTATCCGCCAGACTTCTCAGTGAATCTTCGATTTGCGCGGATGCCTCATTTAGATATCCATAGCTCATCACGCCGATAGCTGCGCCAGCAGCAGCTTTCAGAAGCTCGCGTCTATGCATCTGCAAAATCTCCGATGACTGCAATTCTGCTTCAAATTGCCGGTGAATGAAGGAGTTCACGTCCTCGACAGACGATAGTCCGGACGATGACGGCTATTGTTTGCACGCTGAGCCCGAAATGCGATTAACGAGCTCGGGAACAATGATCGGCGTTGCCGCCTCTGGCTTTGGATGTGCACCATCGGGTATCGCCCGCTCGCGTTCCGCAGGCGCAAGCTGCATCCAGAGACCACGAAAATCTACAAACTCCAGGTGTCTATTTTGCGCCTCCTGCTTGTGTGCCTCGATATAATCATCAACGAACGGCCGGATGGCCCCGCGAATCCCGGAAAATGGGTTCATGGCCATAGCGATGATCCGGGCGTGGGGAAGTCTCTTGCGCAATTCATCGAGAATGTAGGCCATGTTCTTTCGGCTGGCGGCCACAGAGACAAAACGATGGAGCGTCGCATCATTCGCGTAAAACTCGATCAAAACGATGTCTGGTTTCTGCGCCGCAACACTGTCGAGATGCGCTTTCGCCCAATATGAGGTGGCACCGCTCATCGCGACTTTTGTCACTTTGACCTCCCGCTCGAGACAGGACGATAGCTGCCTCTGCAGGGCGGGTTGCCAACCGCCGATGTCCGTCAAGGACGTTCCGAAGCTTACGATCTTCAGTTCCACCGCGGACGCCATCACGTCATTAACACCGAATATAATTGCGACACCTAACAATATGCTGCGCATCGGACCCGCCACCCCTGTTACCCAATCATCGGTTTTATCTACGACCAAACTCGACGAGCTATGCGTTTTCTCATTAGCTTGGCGGCTGCGGCTGCCCGTTTTCATAGTTCAACAGGTTAACGTGTCAGAAACGCGAAACAATGGCAGCGCTGGCTTTTTTTGCACTGCACACAGGCAAATCGCCGTTGCCAATGCAATATTTCGCAACCTCGCAGGCGGCGGCCTCTGAGGGCAACCGTTTGAATTTCTGGGAAATTTAACCAGAGCACGCTAGACTCGATGCTGCTAGACGAGCCCAATCTAATAAATTCTCCGGGATCGGCAGTTTCCGCTAGTGTATTGAAAATCCAAATTGTGTCGTGTAGCTGTTGCGCTGCACGACGAATTTTTTCCTCAAAGGGGCGATACGGTTTGAAATAGTGCCATGGTTGCTCAGATGGAGGTAAGATTGCTCTCGCCCGAAAAAGCGATTCCGAACAGCGAATACGAGTCGGTCGGCGATACTCAGGAAGAGTTTATCGATTTTGAGAAACTGTTCTCGATCGCGAGGCGACAATGGCTGGTTGTCGCGGTTTCGATATTCGTCTTCCTGCTGCTTGGTATCGCCTATCTTCTCACTGCCGTCCCGCAGTTTACCGCGACAACGAGCGTGCTGATCGATCGCGGTAACAGCGAGATTCTGAATCAATTGGCGAATATGGGCGTTCAAGTTGATGACGATGGCGCCATTCTGAGTGAAGTCGAGCTTTTTAAATCTGACACGGTCGGACTAGCGGTCGTTGACAAGCTCAACTTGCTCGATAATCCGGTTTTCATGTCGGCCCCGCCGTCGCTTACACGCATGATCAGATCGGCGGTTGATTTTCGGCGATGGTTTACGGACAGCACCAACGACGTCGTTGATCAAGACGTACGGCGCGTAAAAGCTGCCACCAACGTGGCAAACAACATGGATGTTGAACGGACGGGAAAATCCTATGCCCTGTCGATCAGTTACACATCGACTTCACCAGAACTCGCAGCCAGTATCGCTGATGCGATTGCGAACGCTTATCTTCTGGATAAGCTAAATTCGAAGTACGATGCGACCAGACGAGCCAGCGATTGGCTGCAGAAACGAATTGATGAGCTCAGACAAAAAGCGCTAGATTCGGATCTAGCCGTTCAGAAATTTCGGTCCGAGCATGGGCTTGTAGCTGTATCGACAAACGGCAGCTCATTGCTGCTCAGCGATCAACAACTAACCGAGCTCAACAGCGCCCTCATAACGGCTCAGTCGGATACCGCGAAGGCACAGGCAAGATATGATCGCGTGAAGGCAATCATTGACTCCGGCAAGACGGACGCAATCGTCACCGATGTCTTGGATAGCTCCATCTCGAACGACCTACGAAAAAAATATCTTGAAGCTTCCAAGTTCGAATCGGAACTGGAGGCGCGCCTTGGGCCGGACCATATACAGGCGGTGAGATTACGCGGCGAGATGGCCGAATACAAACGACTGATGTTCGAAGAACTGAACCGTATTGCCGAGAGCTATCAGAGCGAACTAGAAGTGGCCCAAACGCGCGAGAAGTCGTTGGCAGAAAGCGTGTCGGATGCGACGGGCATTTCCAGCGCGGCGAACGAAACACAGGTGCAGTTGCGGGAGCTGGAGCGCAATGCGGATACATACAAGAATCTGTACCAGACGTTCTTGACACGTTTCCAGGAAGCGACCCAGCAACAGTCATTCCCGATTACGGAATCTCGCATAATCACAAAAGCCCAGATTCCCACGCGCCCAAGCACTCCGAAGAAGCCTTTGATAATCGCGCTGGCGATTTTCGCCGGAGCAATGTTTGGGGGAGGCATCGGAGCCTTTCGAGAATTCCGTGACAGGTTCTTCCGAACGGGTGAGCAGGTTAGAGATGAGCTGGGGATGGAGTATATTGGCCATGTACCGCTCATGTCCGACGCAGAACTCGCCCCCCCGCCTGCCACTTCCGGCTCTCCACGCGATCTTAGCGATGTAAGTTTGGCGACGCGGTATGTGGTCAATCACCCGCTTTCGGCCTTTGCCGAAACGCTCAGAAGCGCCAAGCTCGCTGTCGATATGGCCAACCCTGGGAAACGGTGCAAAATCATCGGCATCATTTCGAGCTTGCCGGGAGAGGGAAAATCGACTGTTTCGATCAATTTTGCGCAACTGCTGGCTATGCAAGGATCTAGGACGCTTCTGATAGATGGCGACCTGCGCAACCCGGGCGCAACCCGGGCAATAGGCAGGCATGCAGAAAACGGGATTATCGAAACACTTCTCGATAAAAGACCGGTCAAGGATTCGGTCCTTGTCGACAGCAAGACGAAGCTCGCCTTCGTCGCAGCGGTTGTCAAACGCCGCATTCCTCATTCATCTGACTTGTTGTCGTCGCCACTGATGGCAAACCTCCTTGAAGAGATGAGCGGCTTTTTCGATTACATCGTGATCGATCTGCCACCGCTTGGCCCTGTGGTGGATGCCAAGGCCGTCGGGCCGATGCTTGACGCGTCGCTCGCTGTCATTGAATGGGGTCACACATCCCGACGGGTCGTCCGATCGACGTTTAGCAGTCACCCTGAATTGATACAGAAATGCCTCGGCGTCATACTCAACAAAGTTGATACAGCCAAATTGAAGCTCTACCATTCCTATGGATCAGGCGAATACTATTATAGCCGCTACTCAGCCTATTACCACGAAGCCTAAGATCGCTTCCCAGGCAGAATCTAAACGCAATATGCGGCGAAATTCGCCGCATATTTTTTGGTCATGCATATTCCGCGAAGAATGTGCTGATGGCCTCTATCTCGTTCGGTCGGATATCGTGACCACCCGAATGCCATTCTAGCAGCACATCGGCCTTCTGAGCCTCGAAATAGCCAGAAAGCGCTTCGGTTAGCGCGACCGGCGAGATCGGATCGCGCTGGCCTGCCGTGATCAACACCCTGCGCCTGCTGAGATCAGGATTGGCGCGCGGCCGAAAAGGGATGAGCGGATGGAGCAGTGCCGCTGCATCGAACAGGCCCTTTTCGATGAGCATGTTCGCCAGAATGTTGGCGCCGTTCGAGAAGCCGAGCCCAAGAATTTCGGAGGCGCCGTGTATCGCCGCCAGATCCTGGACGTAACCCGCCATTTTTTCGGTCGCCCGTTCAAGGTCGACCATATCATAGACACCTTCCCCCGTGCGCTTGAAAAAACGGGCTGCCCCGTACTCGGAGACATCGCCGCGTGGCGAAATGATCGTTGCTTCCGGCAGCAATCGCCTGCCGAAGTCGAAGAACTGGTTCTCGTCGCCGCCTGTTCCGTGAAGCACGAAGAGGATGGGCTTTCCGGGTGCACCGGCATGCAGCCGGTGCACATAACCTGTGTCAGTCATTGTTCTATCTCCGCTTAGGCGTCGAGCGGCTGCAAATGCTGCTCGATAAGGGCGCGCAAATGAGCGTGCTGCTGCGGCAGCTTCAATGCCTCGCCGAGATGAGCAGTATCTTCGTCGCGGTCGAAACCTGGCTCGTTGGTTGCGATTTCGAACAACACGCCGCCAGGCGTACGGAAATAAATCGCCCAGAAGTAGTCGCGGTCGATGACCGGCGTGACCTGATAGCCGGTGTCCATCAGCGCCTTGCGCACCTCAAGCTGCTTTTCGCGGTTTTCAACCGCGAAGGCGACATGGTGAACGGAGCCGGCGCCTGGCAGCGCACGAGCGATGCTGGGCATGGTTTCGAGATCGACGAGATGCGCCCCGTTGCCGGCGGGGATGACGAACCGTTTGACACCGTCGTGTTCTTCCTGAACCTCATAGCCCATGAACTTCAGAAGTTCGGCGGTGGCGCCATCATCCTTTAGCCGCATGGCGACCGAATGGAAGCCTCTGATAGCATGATCCTCGCTGATACCGCCATGTGTCCAGGGAGCGCGAGCATCGTCCTTGACCTCGACGAGCGCGAAGCCGTCTCCGTCGGGACCGGCAAAATTCAGGCGCTTTTCACCGAAGATTTCCTCGGCTTTCAGGCCGCCGACGTTGAGCTTGGTCAGCCGATCGCTCCAGAAGCCGAGCGAGCCCTGCGGGACCGAGTAGACCGTGGTGCCGACTTCACCGGTACCCGGGCGGCCTTGCGCCATCTTCGGGAACGGGAAGTAGGTCATGATCGTACCCGGCGAACCGGTCTCGTCACCGTAGTAGAGGTGATAGACGTCGGGAGCGTCGAAATTAACAGTCTTCTTGACGCGGCGCAGTCCAAGCGCATTGGTGAAGAACTGGTTGTTGGTGCGGGCGTCCTCCGCCATCGATGTGACGTGGTGCAGACCCTTGATTTGATCGAGCATTTGAGACCCCTTTCTGCCCGCATTCGGCGGGCTTTGGATGGGTCATAGATGAGCGCTTCCCGCCGTTTCTCATAGCCCGGCAAGCCGACACGCATTGTCTCCAATTTGTGAACAACAATGCAAAAGCGTTCAAGGATTGGCGGGAAGCTGCCAGTCGATCGGCTCGCGACCGTGCGACTGCAGGAATGCATTCGCCTTGGAGAAATGCCGGGATCCGAAGAAACCGCTATGGGCCGAGAGCGGAGACGGATGCGGGGCCTTCAGCACCAGATGGCGCCTTGCGTCGACAAAAGCCGCCTTCTTTTGAGCATAGGAGCCCCAGAGCATGAAAACGGCAGCTTCGCACTCATCGTTCACCTTGCGGATAACGGCATCGGTAAACCGCTCCCAGCCCTTGCCCTGATGCGAGGCGGCCTGCGCCTCCTCCACGGTCAGCACGCTATTGAGCAGCAGTACGCCCTGCTGAGCCCAATGTTCCAGAAAGCCGTGCCGTGCCGGCGGAATGCCGAGATCCGTCTCCAATTCCTTGTAGATGTTGACAAGCGAGGGTGGAATGCGCACGCTCGGCCGCACACTGAAACATAGCCCATGCGCCTGCCCTGCGCCGTGATAGGGATCCTGTCCGAGGATCACGACCTTGAGCTTTTCAAGCGGCGTCAGGTCGAGGGCGCGGAAATATTCGCTGCCCTTGGGAAAAATCCGCCGGCCGAGTTCCTTTTGCTCCAGCAGGAAGGTCTTGAGCTGCTGCATGTAAGGACTTGCAAACTCGCCTTCGAGCGCAGCCTTCCAGCTCTCTTCTAGAGTGACTGACGTCTCGTTCACGACGCAAACCTCCGGGATCAACGCAGTTGATGTGGGACAGCCGTTCTAACAAAAATGTCTATACCTGCAATACGCAACGTTGCGACGAATATTTCCATCTCGCAACGACGAACAACTGTCATAAATCGGAAATTTATTCATATTAGCAAAAACTCTGGTAACGATGCTTAAATGATGGCAATACTTCGCTTATGCCGCCAGCCGGTTTAACTATGTCCTAATTTTGCTGTTTACCCAAGCAAATCAGCACAGTAGAAACGGTTGTTCAGAGCGCAAGGGTGTTTTCGCATGAAGTTTGGGACAAGCGGCCTTCGCGGTCTGTCGGCGGATCTCAAAGGACGCCCATCGGCGCTATATGCCGCGGCTTTCGGCAAATATTTGCTGCAGAGCAAGAAAGCAGAACAGGGCGATGTCATCCTGATGGGGCGTGACTACCGCGACTCCAGCCCGGAGATCGCGGGCAATTGCGCTGGCGCACTGGCAAGCCTCGGGTTCAAAATTCTCGACTGCGGCGCCGTTCCGACGCCGGCCCTCGCCCTTTATGGCCTTGAGAGAAAGGCCGCGTGCTTGATGATAACGGGTTCGCATATTCCGGCGGACCGCAACGGCATCAAATTCTATCGCCCCGACGGCGAAATCGACAAAGCAGACGAAGCCGCCATTACCCATTTTGCCGCCGACATCGAAGCCTCCGGCGAGACTGTCGTCAGTGCACGCGCCGTCTCAGAGGATCACTCTGCGCCGTGCCTGCAATTCTTCTTCGAGCGCAATACGGCCCTCTTGCCTGAAGCTGCGCTCGCAGGGATGAAGATCGGTGTCTATCAGCACAGCACCGTCGCCCGAGACCTGATGGTCGATATCCTTGCTTATTACGGTGCAGAGGTCGTCGCCCTTGGTCGGTCGGAAACCTTCATTCCCGTCGACACCGAAGCCGTTTCCGAAGAGACGATCGCCCTTCTGAAAAGCTGGGTCTCAGCGCATGGCCTTGACGCGATTGTTTCCACCGATGGCGATGGCGACCGTCCGTTGGTTGCCGACGAGACCGGAATGCCGTTGCGCGGCGATCTTCTCGGGCTGATTGCGGCCAACTTCCTAGGCGCCGGGACTGTCGTCACGCCGGTCACCTCCAATTCCGGCATCGAGACAGCCGGGCCTTTCAGCGTCATCCGCACCCGTGTTGGTTCCCCTTTCGTCATTGCCGGCATGGAAGAGGCGGTTGCCGCCGGCATGGATCTGGTTATGGGCTTCGAGGCGAATGGCGGAATGCTGACGGCAACGCCTTTCGACATCAACGGTCGCAACGTGCGTGCATTGCCGACACGCGACTGTTTCCTGCCGATGCTGGCGACACTCTCGCTTGCCGCGATCCGCAAGGAGCCGCTTTCGGTCGTTGCTGCGTCCTACAAACTGCCCTTTGCAGCGGCCGATCGTCTTGAGAATTTCCCTGTCGAAACCAGCGCCGCATTGATGACTTTTCTGCGCGCATCCGATGCTAATCTCACGGAGTTCCTGCAACCCATCGGGGACGTCGCTTCGAAAAGCGATATTGATGGATTGCGGGTAACGTTGCGCGACGGCCGTATTATTCATCTCCGTCCTTCCGGCAATGCGCCCGAGATGCGTTGTTACGTGGAAGCCGAAGGCGAGGCAGCCGCCTTGGAACTCTTGAATGCGGGATTGACCCGAATTAAGCGCTGGGCAGAAGCCCGGTAAGCATCTGACAAACCTGGCCGTTCATTTCGAGGAAGAACACCCTATGACACAGAAAATCGTCCCCGTGATCATGGCCGGCGGCAAGGGCACCCGCCTTTGGCCGCTCTCGCGCGCAACCGCGCCGAAGCAGTTTATACAGTTCGTCGGGGACAAGACGCTGTTTCAGGAAACCCTGGTCCGCGTTTCCGATCCGGCGCTTTACGAAGCCCCCATCGTTGTGACGAATGAGGACTTTCGCTTCCTCGTTGCAGAACAGGCCCGCGAACTCGATATTCCGCTCGCCGCAGTCTTGCTGGAGCCTGTTGCCCGCAACACCGCTGCTGCAGTGGCAGCAGCAGCAGGTCTGGCCTCCGAGCATTTCGGCAAGGAAGCCATCATTCAGATGCTGGCTTCCGATCATGAAATCCTGGCCGATGAAGCCTATTTCGATGCTATCCGCACAGCGCGTGATGCGGCAGCCAAGGGCAAGCTCGTTACCTTCGGCATCACGCCGACCGAGCCTGCGACCGGCTATGGTTATATAGAGATCGGCAAGCAACTTTCGAGCGGCGCACACGAGGTCAAGCGCTTCGTTGAAAAGCCAATTCGCGAAAAGGCCGAGGAAATGTTGGCCGCCGGTGGTTTCTATTGGAATTCCGGTATCTTCATGTTCCCAGTCACCGAATTGTTGTCCGAAATGCAGGACTATGCACCGGACGTTCTGAAAGCGGCCAGCAAGGCTGTTTCCAAGGCGACGCGTGATCTGGACTTCACCCGCCTCGATGCGGAGCACTTCGCAAAAAGCCCCGACATTTCCATCGATTACGCAATTATGGAGAAGACGTCCAAAGCGGTGGTCGTGCCGTCCGCCTTCAAGTGGTCGGATCTGGGTAGCTGGGATGCCATATGGAAAACCGGCATTCAGGATGAAAACGGCAACATTGCCGCGGCCAACACAACTGTCGTCAACACCCGCAACTCGCTCGTCATGACCCATGGTGTGCATCTTGCCGTCCAGGGCATGGACGATGTCGCCGTCATTGCCAGCGAGGACGCAGTCTATGTCGGACCGCTGAAGGAAAGCCAGCAAGTCGGCAACCTCGTCAAGCTGCTTGCCGGCCAGAAGAAGACGTCGAAGCTGACAGAGACGCATCCCACCTCCTATCGCCCCTGGGGCGGCTACACCTCGATCTTCAACGGCGACCGTTTCCAGGTGAAGCGTATCTTCGTCACACCCGGCAAGAAGCTGTCGCTGCAGAAGCACCATCACCGCTCCGAGCACTGGATCGTCGTCAAGGGGACCGCGGAGGTCACGATCGGCGAGAACGTGCAGATGCTGCGCGAAAACGAATCGGTCTATATTCCGCTCGGAGAGGTCCACCGTCTGGCAAATCCTGGCAAGATTCTTCTGGAACTCATCGAAGTTCAGACCGGCTCCTACCTCGGCGAAGACGACATCATTCGCATTGTCGACGAGTTCGGCCGCTCTTAACGTTTCCTTAAAACGCCATTTAGGCTTGATTTGTTGCGTTGCAGCATATAGCCCAAGTGGCGTTATTTTAACTTGGAGATAGCTTCATGCGTATCGTTATGATTGGTTCTGGCTATGTCGGTCTCGTTTCAGGTGCCTGCTTCGCCGACTTTGGTCACCATGTGACTTGCGTCGATAAGTCCGAGGCAAAGATTGCGGCGCTGGAAGCCGGCGAGGTGCCGATTTTTGAGCCTGGGCTTGAGGCCATTATTCAGCAGAATCGCGAAGCTGGACGCCTTGATTTCTCAAAAGACCTCGCCCCTTCGGTCGGCGAGGCCGACGTCGTCTTCATCGGCGTCGGCACGCCGTCGCGCCGCGGCGATGGCCATGCCGACCTGACCTATGTCTATGCTGCGGCTCGCGAAATCGCTGCCGCCGTCAAGGGCTTCACGGTCATCGTGACAAAGTCCACCGTCCCGGTCGGAACCGGCGATGAAATTGAACGCATCTTCCGTGACGAGTTTCCGGAAAAGGATGTTGCGGTCGTTTCTAATCCTGAATTCCTTCGGGAAGGCGCTGCTATCACGGATTTCAAGCGTCCCGACCGTATCGTTATCGGCACGGAGGATGTCCGCGCCATCGAGGTTATGCGCGAAGTGTACCGCCCTCTCTATCTCAATGAAGCACCTCTCTACTTCTGCGAGCGTCGAACGTCGGAGCTCATCAAGTACGCCGCCAACGCCTTCCTTGCGATGAAGATCACCTTCATCAACGAGATCGCTGATCTCTCCGAAAAGATCGGAGCGGACGTCCAGAAGGTCGCCAAGGGCATCGGGATGGACAAGCGCATCGGCGACAAATTCCTGCACGCCGGACCGGGCTACGGCGGCTCATGCTTCCCGAAGGATACACTCGCTCTCGTAAAGACCGCTCAGGACTTCGATAGTCCAATGCGCCTGATCGAGACCACCGTCGCGATCAACGATAACCGTAAGCGCGCTATGGGCCGCAAAGTCATCGCCGCCTGTGACGGAGATGTCCGCGGCAAGAAAATCGCGGTGCTCGGGCTTACCTTCAAGCCGAATACCGACGACATGCGCGACGCGCCGTCGATCACCATTACCCAGGCTCTGCTGGACGGTGGGGCGGCAGTTCACGCCTACGATCCGGAGGGCATGGAAGCCGCGAAGGGCGTGCTTGGCCCGGTTAATTACGGCAAGGACCCTTACGAGATCGCCGTCGATGCAGACGCAATCGTAATAGTCACCGAATGGGAAGAGTTCCGCGCACTTGATCTCAAGCGCCTTAAAACCGTCATGAAAACTCCTGTCATCGTCGACTTGAGGAACATCTACTCACTGAGCGACGTGACCAAACACGGCTTCGGCTACTTTGCTATCGGCAAGAAACCCGAAAAAAGCTGAAGCCGCACTACCTTCGTTACTGGAAAGGCGGGCTTCACTGGTTTTGTGTGGCCCGCCGCTGATCGTCGGACTTAAATTGCGTCATTTTGCGCTGGAGCAATTTCCTGCCCTCCGTTCCATCGTTGCCTTCTGAAAGACAGGGTGCAGTTCTGAAGCTGCCGTTTCCCCTGCAGCGCGTCATCTCATGCTTGCCTCGACGCCTTCAATCCGCGGCACCCATCGGACCGCTCCCTTCCGCGAAATCTACAGCTCCGACGAACCAGTGACATTTGATTCCGCTGGCAAAAAACCTCAAAGCTTATGGCGCGGACCTCTTCACTTTAGCGGTATTAAGCTCGGCGGATAAATTTGACGCTACTTCATTTTTGTTAGTCCTTAGCTCTGTTACCCGTCCTTTATTTTTTATATAACTACTTCATCATGTAATCGGAATATGCAGGTAATTTCCTTGCGTAGCGCAGATGACAATGCTGATGATTACATCCACGAAAATCCAAACCTTTCGCAGGACTATATCTATCCTGCCGTCCTTCGTGAGCTAAAACGCAATTCCTCTATTCACACGATCTTCGAAATCGGATGTGGAACCGGTGACGTACTGAAACGTCTATCAGTAGATGGCTTCAAGGTTTACGGTATCGATCCATCGATAAACGGCATTGGCCAGGCCAGAACGAAGTATCCGATGCTTCATGTGGAAAACGCATCCGCCTATGATCGGCTTGTTGATAAATACGGCGAATGGGATGCTGTTCTTTCGATTGAGGTAGTAGAGCATCTCTATCGCCCTCATAAATTCGCCAGAACCGCCTTTGAACTCCTTCGGCCGGGAGGTCTATTCGTGTTATCAACACCGTTTCACGGCTATTGGAAGAACCTCGCCCTTGCGGTAACCGGAATGATGGATGAGCATTTTATGGCTCTTCGAGAGCATGGGCACATAAAGTTTTGGTCAGAAAAGACCATCAACACACTTCTCATCGATACGGGGTTCCAGCAAATAAGGATCGTCCGGACCGGACGAATACCCGCTCTTGCGAAGTCAATGGTGGTATTGGCGACCAAACCTCACAAATGACCAGCTTTCTGATCACAGGACCGGAAACGGCCGCCTTCACTATCCTCCTTGCGCATGGCGCCGGCGGAGCGATGGATTCCGCGTCGATGACGGTTCTAACGAAAGCGCTCGCAGACGGCGGTTTCAGGATAGCACGCTTCGAGTTCGCCTATATGGCGCAGCGTCGCCTGACCGGAGCGGTCAAACCTCCGCCGCGCGCCGACCATCTCCTCGGCGAGTATCGCACCGCGATCGGCGAACTGGACGCCGGCAAACTGATCATCGGTGGTAAGTCGATGGGAGGCCGTGTCGCAAGCATGATCGCCGATGAGAGTTTTACGGCGAAGAAAGTCCGGGGCCTGCTTTGCCTCGGATATCCGTTTCACCCACCGGGAAGGCCGGATCAGCTTCGCACCGCGCATCTGGAAAACCTGCGCACGCCCACTTTGATCTGCCAGGGAACGCGTGATCCCTTCGGATCAAAGGAAGAAGTCGAATCCTATACGCTCTCAGATCATATCGATCTCCTCTGGCTGGAAGATGGCGACCACGATCTCAAGCCACGAAAGAAGATCTCCGGCTATTCCGCCGATGACCATCTGCGGCGGCTGTCCGAATACGCGACCACCTGGGCGATGCGGTTGTAGCGAGTTGACACACTCTCGCAATGCGAGATATTCCTTCCAATATCGGCCCCTTATTCAATATTTGAGCTTATTCAGTAAACAATTTTACAGGTTTGCTTGATCGAATAGCGTCTTCGCGCATCAGCGCAGAAATCAGTTCCTGACAAAGCGACTCCAAGCTGAACATACGCTTTGTCATCCGACGGGAAATCAGTCATGGGCGCGATCGAAGCCAGGAAGATTGACGGCAATCTTTCCATCTATCTTGATTTGCTGCGGCTGGGCGCAGCCGTTGTCGTATTTCTCTCCCATGCGCATGTTTTCCTGCTCCCCTCCATCAAGATCGGACCTCTGGGTTGGGGACGGGAAGCAGTGGCGGTTTTCTTCGTTCTCTCCGGATTTGTCATCAGTTACGTTGGGCAGGTGAGCGAAAAGGAATGGCGCGTATACCTCGTCGCCCGCCTCGCCCGAATAATGCCCGTCGCTCTGCTGGCGATCGCGGTGATCTTCGTGGCAGACAGCATCGGGATGCATACGAACGCCTTCTACTATGATTTCATCAACACCGGATTTTTCGCTCCCGTGTCGGTCGAAGCCGCACTCGCCTACGTGACCTTCACCAATCAGTTGTGGTTTGCACATGCCGTTTTTGGCAGCGGCGAACCTTACTGGTCTCTCGGCTTCGAAGTTCAGTACTACCTGTTCTTCGGGCTGTTCGCGTTTTCGCCGCGGCGCGCGAAAATACCGTTGCTGTGCCTTTGGGCCGCTATCGCTGGCCCAAAAATCCTGATGTATATGCCGCTGTGGCTCATGGGCTGGTTGACGATGAAGTGCGTCATCGAACGTCCACCATTTCGGCGCCCCGTCTCCATCGCAATGATCGGCACATCGGTCGCGCTCTTCATCAGCCTGAAATTTTTCGCTGATCGCGCTGCGACCAACATGTACGAGACTTGGTCACTGTCTCAAGAAGCGATCAATTTCGTCTACTTCAATCTCATCGGCGTTGCCGTCGTCCTGCACCTCATCGGCGCCGCATCACTGCTTAACCAGGCTCCGGTACTGTTCGAGAAAACAGGCCCGGCGATCAAATGGCTGGCCGGCGGCAGCTTTACGCTCTATCTTGTCCACCAGCCGCTCATCCTCATGTTTGCGTCCTTCCTGCATCCTGTGGAGGAGCATATTCCGATGGCAGCGGCCCTGCTCGTCGTCTGCTTCATCCTTTGTTTCGTGCTGGCGGAAATTGCCGAACGGCGAAAGAAGTTCTTCGCCGCACTCGTCGTAAGCCTGCTACCGGTGCTGTCGCGAACGGGCAGGAAAACGCCCGCCAATATTGCTTCGGACACAGTCCCTTCTGACGATAGAGCGTCCTCGACGTCGCAGCTCATTCGGGTTCTTGAGGAAATGCAAAACGCGCTCGATGGAGAAGAAGAAGTGGACGCCATCCGTGATGCACCGCCTCACGATCGCGCATCGCGCGCTTGAGTAGTCGGAACCTGGAACGCCTCTGAGAGAGCCTGATTCCGGCGCGCACGCAACCGCTGGCCGATCTTCCGCCTCAGTGAACGCTCGGGAGCTTCATCCCGGAGGCGAAATCTTCCGCCACCAGTTCGCTGATCGCAATCAACGTTTCCTCGATGGTGAAGCCGGAGGCGACGATGGCATCGATCAGGTCCTGCAGATCCGGTCCGATAGCCTCACGGCAATCGTCAAGCCGATCATCGGAAACCGTCAAACTACGCAACTCTTCCATGATGTGCCTTTCCAGAACAGAGAGCCAGAACAAAGCGCCGCCGGCATATGACGACGGCGCTGCAATTATCGGCGTGCGGACGCGCGGCGTCTTGCGGTCGGCAGAAGCCCTTCGCGTTGCATCTTCTTGCGTGAAGCCTTGCGCTGCCGGGCAATTGCCTGGGCTTTTTCGCGGACACGCCGTTCAGAGGGCTTCTCATAGGCCCCACGCTCTTTCATTTCGCGAAATAGCCCTTCTAGGGCGCGGAGCGCCTGATCAACATTGTTGTCTCTGACAATGACTTGCATGTTTCTCCTTGCGGATGATGTCTTGGGCCAGCTCGCCTGGCAAATCCTCGGCATTCGTTCTGCGACAATTGCGCAATCGAAGGTAGCCCTCGATGGACGGATCACAAGATCATGCTTTACCAGCGCGCTGCATCAGCGCGGCTGCAATGTGTGCTGAACCAGCCAATGGTCGATGTTTGCGAAAATCTCGGCCAGACCGCGCATCTCCTTTTCAAAAGGAGACCTCGTCGTCCTGTAGGTCGTTACCCAATCGATAGCGGTGATGTGAGGTAAATAAGAAAGGCATACCGGCATTGCAAGGTAGCCTGATCCGCCTCGACGACAGCGCAACGGGAACTTTCTGCAGTCGCGCACATTCCCTTCGCCGAGCGCGGACCGTGTCAACCGGACGTGATAGGGATGGTGAACATGGCGATTTTTCCGGTTTCTCGCCACGGCTAACGAAATGGCAGACGAGCACCCAACCTCTCCGGTCCGCCTCACCCGTCTGATGGTCTCAGTGACGTCTCAATCTTCTGTAAATACTCAAGAAACTCATTCGCACAGGACGCGGGGACGCGGGTCGATCATGTTCTTCGCAGTCCCGATGTCGCTGGGCATCTTCTCTGACGGCGTCCGACACAATCCACGAGGCTGGGACCACAGGAGCGATCATGCGCCCGTCATGATTGAGCTCGACCTGCCTTATGAGACCGGCGGGAGCCCGTGAGTCCGCAATTATAGAGTGCCGGCGAAACCTCTTCGTCCGCACGTTCCGGAAAAAGTTGACGACGCATGCGATCGAGAGCCTCTGCTTCCTTGCGCGTTCTTGCAAGCAGATCGGTGGTGACATCGCCGTAGCGTGAGCCGTCTGCCGGAGCAACGCCGACAGTACCGCCGCTCGACAGGAAGTCGCAGAAGGATCGTACCGATCGAAGACGCGTGGTGATCTCGATATAGTAGCTATCGTGTCCGGCCATGCTCATCTCCTTTCGTCCTCAAAGGTTAACGCCCACTGCGTCAATATGATGGCACTATTTGCACCTTTCAACGGTACCATGCCGAAAGCACCGCGTCATGTTGCGGCCATCGGTTGCCACGCCAGCATCGGAAGTTATTCTCTTCCGGCAGGAACATTCACCGCCCGGCCGCCTTTGTCCCCTCAAGGAGAATTGTCATGGCCGACGCTCGCACCACCTTCCATGAAGTCGTCTCGGAGATCGAGGCGCTCGCGACCCCAAATGCAACAGACCATTCCGGTCGCTGGACGGTCGAATATCTGACTCGACGCGAGGTCTTCTACCAGTTTTCGGGAAATCGCAGTCTCGCAGGCGAGGACGCGTCAGGGCATCGGTTTGACAGTACACGCGATACGCTGACGGCCCTGCCCGCAAATCTGCTCGTTCCCGCCATCGCCGACTTCGATAACAATACAATCATGGCATTCTATATCGGAGCAAGCACGTCGGTGACGACAATCGCTCGGGAAGCAGTCGATTGCTCCGTGCGGGCGCCGGAAGTGTTATTGGTGGACATCAGCGTCGATGACGAAGATCTGCTCGCAGGCACGAGATCCCTGACAAGACTGGCCTTCATCGGGCTCGCTGCCAACGAAGGATCGTGCCCCCTTGTTCCATGCGCCGATGTCCTGACCATCAGTGACATGATCCATCCGTTCTGGTGCCACGGCAGACAGGTGGCCCGAGGTGGTCTACTGCAGATCAGGATCTGACGAGACAACCTCGTGCCAGATGAAGTCGCTCGTCCTGTTGCAAGCCACCGCCGCGTCGTCGCTCAATCAAATAACTCGCCACGCCCAATCTGTCCTTGCTTCGCATCGATATCGCTGATTGGCGGATCGTTGGCAGGATCTGGATCTCTGGCGTTTGCATCTTTGAGAGACCGTGCCGCCTCAACCAGCGCGACGGCCATTTCATCCGTGCCCCAACCCGCGGCGTTGGCATCAGCGATAAGCTCCTCCAGGGCAACGCGGGCAGCATCGGTCGCCTCCTGAAAACGACGCGTGGGATCATTGCTTGTCGGTGCTGGAAAACTCATATGCGTTCCTTTCAAGGGTTCGAACAAAGATGTGGTCCTCGAAGTGAACGCAGAGGACTGCAAATAGATGCGTCAAGCATCTCGACGTGCGACCCAAGCCAAGGCCGTGTCGACCACTGCTCCTGACGAACGCATATGTTCTTCGGCAGATTCCAGCAGAGTGCAGCCTTGGGTGAACCAGCCGGCGGCACCCTTCGGTGCACAACCGCAGGAGGGAAGGCTCCGGAACCAATCGCCAGCATATCGGTTGATACAGTGAATCTCCACGCCGCGAGAGAAGCTAAACCAGCGGAAAGCCCGAAGGGAGGTTTCAATGCATCTAAACGAGGCAAAGGTAACCCATCAGCAAGAGGCTTGGCATGTCGATTTCGTTGGCGATGCCGGCGAACGACTGACGGTGCGCCTTCCCGAGGCGGCCGCGCTGAGCGAAGAAGATGCGATCAACCGCGCCAAGGAAATGATGGTGCAACTGACGCCCTTCGGCACCCGAGGCGGCGAGCCGAGCCTCAATCGCTACGACAGTTTGAGCAACGGCAATTTCGACGACGATCAACCGCCCTTCAGGGTGAAACATTAAGGAGGGCCTTAAATGACCATACGGCACGGTAGCTGCAATTGCGGCAAGGTGCGCTATCAGGTGGAGGGCCCACCCAAGCGCATCGGCCTTTGCCATTGCACGGACTGCCGACAGGAGAGCGGTGCAGCCTTTACTTATTACGCGATCTGGCAGACGGCCACATTCAAAACCACCGGGGAAACCGCAGATCATCGGGGCCGCCGCTTCTGCCCCACCTGTGGTTCGAGGGTCTTTGCCTACGACGCAGACGAGGCCGAGATCAAACTCGGAACCCTTCAGGACGCGCCGACCGGCCTCAAGCCCACTTATGAGCTCTGGATCAAGCGCCGAGAACCTTGGCTGCAGCCGGTCGAGGGCGCTGAGCAATTCGTACAGGATCGGATTTGATAGCTGTCCGCCGTCGAGGGTTTGGCACTCCATGACAACTTTGGGTTAGCGGAAGACTAAGGGATACAGAGGTCGGATTGCAGTTCGCTGGATTAAAGAGCCGCCCTCCCTCGAGTTCATCAAAGCGAGGCATTTCCCGAAATTTCCGAAACCGACCACCGGCTGCCTTGCAGCCCCATGGTGGCTACTGACTGTGATTTTTAGACTCAGAAAGCATGATCACGCTCGGCCGAAGCGCGAAAGGGCGAAAGGCATCGTCGCCATTCCCGAAAGAGGCAGCGACCGCAACCGTCTTGCAGCCAGGAAAGTGATGAGGATAGCGCCGGCGAGCTTCAACCAGGGATAGTTTCCAAGCTGCTCATGGGCACTCGCATCTCTCCATTGGGCGTGTGGCGAGATCTCGCTATTCGCCTGCTCACGGATGAGAGCGAGGCCTCTGCGTAGCAATGTCAGCTCCCCCTGCAATCTAGCAAGTTCCACGGCCTCCTCGTCCTCCACCATATCAACCGAAGGCAAATTGGCCTCGTCGGCCTCTGGGGGCCTTTCGATATCGGCAAGATGCTCGTCAAGCTCGGCCTTCGTCTTGAATCCGTGCGTGCGTATGTCCGTCATAGGCAGCTTCCTCATTCGGCGGGTCAATTATCGCAAGATGAGAACGCACTCAGCCGTCATAAGTTCGAAGCCCGCCGATACATCCCGCGTTGCTCTGGATCGATCCGAACGCCCTCTCCCTCCACCACGGCCGACGAAGCCTTCGAGAATATTGGCAGGTGGTTTCCCGGACAGAACAATGGTTGCCCGAGTGGGGTGATCTCACCCGCTCATTTGAGAATTAAGTCGATCCTCGCAAAGATATAGTTGCATGGTGGAGCGGCTTTCGAGCCTTGAGACGATCAACGAAGGCTCGCCTTTAACAGGCAGCCGCATCGGTGCCTCTATCGCGCGCTCGTCACATGGTTGAGTTCCATCATCAAGGCGCGACCGCTGGACCAGGCAATGACGGCATAGGCAAGGCCCCCGACAGCAACTCCCATCAACAGATCCACGAAGGGAAGATGCAGACTGCCGTCTGCCATATGGAGAGCCAGACCGACGGCACCGACCATGACGCAGGCGCCCAGACCGGCGGGGAAAATCCTACGCAACAAGGATGACCAGTGGAATCCCGTGCCGCGCCGCAGGAAGTACAGGGACAAGGCAGTCGTCAATGCCGCAGCCACCACTTGCGCGACGGCGATATTGAGCAATTCCGGCCCGATCCAGCCCGCGACCGCGAGGCAGGCGAGACTGGTTGCCGTAAACAGCATGTTCAGGCGCGGCAGCAGTGCGACCCGACCGATGATGCTGAGTACTGGCTCGTTGAGCATCTGGATAACGGCAATGCCGCGCGCAGCCGCCAGCAGGATGAGGACCGGCGCCGCTGCGAGCCACTGCGCGCCGAGCAGCGTGCTGATGAGCTGTTCCGAGATCACGGCAAGGCCCATGAAGACCGGAAGTGCCGCAAAAGCCGTCGCGGCCATGATCAGTCCCGTGAGGCGGCTGAGGCCCTCCACACCGCCACCTGCTTCACCCTGTTGGCGCGAGAAGTAGCTCCACGCCAGCATCCGCACGGGTTCGGAAACCAGTTCCGTGACGGCGCCGACGATGCGGCTTGCCATCCTGTAGACGCCGACTTCAGCAGCGCCGATGAAGAACACGATCAGGAACTCCGCGCCATAACTTTGCGCAAATTGCATCAGGCGCGATGCCAGCAGCCGCGTGGAGTAGGCGAGCGCCTCGCGGGCTGTGGCAAGCTTGAATTCGAACCGGGGAAGCCATCGCGCAAAGCTCGTGGACATAAGGAGTGCAACAAGCACGACGCAACACCGTCCTGCCGCGAGCGCGACGATACCCCAGCCGAGCAGCAACCCTCCGGCAGTCACGACAAGGCCCGAAAATTCCGAAGTCGACTGGTAACAGGCAAGTTCCCGGAGGCGTCGCCCCCTCACGAGCACGCCACTCTGGCAGATGATGAAGGTGCCGGGAACGATGGTAGCCATCAGCAGAAGAAGGGTGAGGAAAATTGATCCGGTTGGTGCCAACCAGACAAGGGAAACTGCAAGCCCGAGCAAGCCGAGAACGGTGAAGGCGAGGCCGCTCACCAGCGCGCAATAGAGAACAGTGCCAGGCAGCTCCCTATCATGCGGTGCAGCGATCAGATATTCACTCCATCCGGCTTCGGCAATCTTTGATTGCAACAAAACAATCGAGGAGACCATGGCAAAGATGCCGACCTCGACCGGCGAGAGGACCCGAGCGGCGACCAGCAGCGTGCCGATGCCGCAGAATTGGCTCACCAGGCGCGCGCCCGACACCCACAGTGCATCCCGTGATGTCGACGCGCTGCGTGGCTTCTGATCTTCTTCTGTGCCGGCGATTGCAGTTGATGCAACACTAGATGTGCCCATGGTCACACATTCTTTTTAGTTAAAACCGAGGTAAATTCTGCACTACTACGCGCCTTGCATGTGTTACCAAAGTAACAACTTTGGTGTATATTCTATATTGACGGTTTATACTCCCTTCTGCATAGTTAAGACGAAATTACAATCATGCATATGAGGATTGGTCGGAGGGGCATCATCATGATGATACTCGCACATCGCGGCTGGTGGCATGCGCCCCATGAGCGGAACAGTTTAGGGGCATTCAACAAGGCATTTGCAGCCGGACACGGCGTCGAACTCGATGTTCGCGATCTGAATGGCGAACTGGTTATTTCACACGATCCTCCTACAACCGGGGCGCTGCCTTTCGAGCGCGTTCTTGAGTGCTATACGGCAAATGGCGCCCCCGGACGGCTGGCCATCAACATTAAGGCTGACGGTCTCTGCCCGATCCTTGTGCCGATGCTCGAACAGTATGGGGTGACGAA
The DNA here is from genome assembly GCF_056400025.1 of Rhizobium sp. 01L419. NCBI lineage: Bacteria > Pseudomonadati > Pseudomonadota > Alphaproteobacteria > Hyphomicrobiales > Rhizobiaceae > Rhizobium > Rhizobium sp. 01L419. The sequence goes on along the minus strand of NZ_JBFTSM010000023.1, from coordinate 73,994 downwards.
ACGCTCCTTCGTTTTCGACGCCTCGGTTCCCGATCTCAGGCCTTACCTCGACAGCGATATCCCCGTCTTCACCCGCTTCAGCGAGGTCGAGCTCTACCCGTCCTTCTACGAACGCTGCCAGGGTGTCTGGGTGGATTCCTTCACCGAGAAGCCGGCGTCGATCGAACGCGCGATCGCCGATCTCAGACACGGCAAATATGTCGCGATGGTTTCGCCTGAACTGCACAAGCGAGCGCATGAAGCGACCTGGGCCGCCTGGTCTGGCGAATTGCGGCAGGCTGCAAAGAGCGGTCTTCCACTTGAGCGGCTGATGATCTGCACCGATCTGCCCGATGCAGCCGAGCAGAGCTTTGCCTGGATGGTTGAGGAGGAAGTGACATGATCCGTGCTGTGTTGTTCGACATGGATGGCGTGCTGATCGACGCCAAGGAATGGCACTACGAGGCCCTGAACCGGGCGCTCGATCTTTTTGGCATGCCGATCGACCGGCAAGCGCATCTGACCACATTCGACGGCCTGCCGACCCGTCGCAAGCTGGAGATCCTCTCTCGTTCCAATGGCCTGCCGAAAGGGCTGAACGAGCTGATCCACGAGCTGAAACAGGACTATACGATGGAATTGATCTACACCCGCTGCAAGCCGGTGTTTGCTCATCAGTACGCGTTGAGCCGCCTCAAGCATGACGGCTACAAGATCGCCGTCTGCTCGAATTCGATCCGTGTCACCATCGAATCCATGATGCGGCGCGCCGGATTGATGGAATATATCGACCTCATCGTCTCCAACGAGGACGTCGCCCGCGCCAAGCCGGATCCGGAAATGTATGTGACGACGATGGAGCGCTTCGGCCTGAGGCCGGATGAGTGCCTCATCCTTGAGGACAATGAATACGGCCTGAAAGCCGCACGCGACAGCGGAGCTTACGTCATGCAGATCGGCACGCCGGCCGACGTCATCCACGGCCGGATCGTATCGGAGATCAAGCGTGTATCGGAGGTGATGGCATGATCGTCCTGTTCCCCACCACGGGCCCAAGCCCGCATTTCAGCCCGGAAGACTATGCTTATCCGCGCCCCCTCATCGAAGTCGCCGGAAAGCCGATGATCCTGTGGGCCATCGAGAACTTGAAGTCGCTCGGCGGCGACACGCATTTCCTCTTCGTCGTCGATCAGCAGGATGCCGTCAAATATTCCTATGAGCGGATCTTCGACCTGAGCACGAACGGCCGCTCCGAGGTGGTGATGCTGAAAGGCCCGACGGCTGGCGCGCTCTGCACTTGCCTGATGGCCATCGACAGGATCGGTCCCACTGAGCCGCTGGTTATCGCCAACAGCGACCAGATCATCGACACCCGCCTTGCATCCGTGATTGCGGAATTCGAGGCGGCCGAGGCAGATGCCGGCGTCATCACTTTCGAGACGATCCACCCACGCTGGTCCTATGCGACGCTCGGCGACGACGGTCTCGTCAACCGCACGTCCGAGAAGGATGTGATCAGCAACAAGGCAATCGCCGGATTCTACTATTTCCGCGAGGCCCAGATCTTCTTCAAGGCCGCGACTGCCGCCTTGCGGCACGGTGTCACGGTAGAAGACCGCTACTATGTCAGTTCCTCGTTGAACGAAGTGATCCTGGATGGCGGCCGCGTCGTTTCCGCAAGCATTCCCGCGGATCGCTACCACAGCTTCTACAACCCGAAAATGATCGAGAATTTCGAGGTGAACGGCGTACGCCGCCTGTCCTCCGCACAGGCCACACGGCCCGTGCAACTGGTGGTGCCGGCCGCCGGCCGGGGCAGCCGTTTTGCCAAGGTCGGCTTCACCCGCCCGAAGCCCTTCATCGATGTGCTTGGCCGGCCGATGATCCAGCACGTGCTGGAAAATACCCTGCCGCCGGGCGGACAGCCGACGGTCTTGCTGCTGCGAGAACATCTGGACAGCCAGGCGGATGGGGTGGCCGAGCTTCGCTCGCGGGGTGTCGAGGTCGTTTCGGTCGACCATGTCACCGAGGGCACTGCCTGCACCGTTCTTCTGGCGCGCCAGCACCTTGACGAGGAGGCACCCCTTCTCATCGCCAATTCAGACCAGGTGGTCGACATGCGCATCGTCGATTTCATCGACGACTGCATGTCGCGCGATCTCGACGGGTCGATCCTCGTTTTCCGCGATCCGAAGCGCGATCCGAAATGGTCCTTCGCCGAAACCGATGCGGCAGGCTTCGTGCTCAGGGTTGCCGAAAAGCAGCCAATCTCCGAACTGGCGACGGTCGGCATCTACTTCTTCCGCCGCGCCGGCGATTTCATGAAGGGGGCGCTCGACATGATGGTGCACAACGACCGCACCAACAACGAGTTCTATGTCTGCCCCGCCTATAATTACGCCATCCGCAACGGCGCTCGCATCGGCGTTTACGAGATCGACGTCAGGAGCATGCATGGGCTTGGCACACCCGAGGACCTGGCCGAATATCTGCAAGGCCGCGAGCCTGCCTATGCATGATGTCGCCACCAGACCGGACGCGACAGCGCCGCTGAACATCATCATTCCCATGGCCGGGAATGATTTTGAACGGGCTGACGGCTCGGTGAAGGCGGAAATGCCGGTGGAAGAGACGACACTGCTCGGCGCCACGCTGGAAGCGCGCGCTTGGTGGAACGGCGGCGCGGTGCCTGTTTTCGTACTAAGGGACAAGCCCGTATCGCGTCGCTACGCCAGGGAAACATTATTGACACGCTATCCGGCAGCGCGGATCGTCTGGCTGTCCGAAATGAGCGGCGGGGCGGCCTGGAGTGCTGCGGCCGGTGCGGCACTCGTCGCTTTTCCGGATGCGCCCGTCGTCGTCGATCTCTGCGACATCATGTTCGACAGCGATGCGGACATTGCTGCAATTTTTGCAACGGACCCCAATCTCGGCGGTCTTGCACTGACATTTGGCTCCCGCCATCCGCAATACAGCTATCTTAGCATTGGAGATGATGGCCGGGTGCTGGAAGCGCGGGAGAAGGTCGTCATTTCCGATAATGCATCGGCAGGCGTCTATGCCTTCCGCAACGTCGCCGTCTTTCATCTGGCTCTGGCCCACAGTCTGCAGAACCGGGCGAGCCTCTCGCATAACGGTCTGCTTTTTGTCTGCCCTATGCTGAATGGCGTTGTCGCGCACGGTTTGGATGTCCGGACTTTGCCGGTGCGTGACGTGTTCGATGTCAAGATCGCAGATACGGCCCTTGCCGGCTAGGCGTCGACGACGGGGGGAAGAGACGGGTCCCTTCTGCTTCCTCGACACGCGTTCGCGGGATCAGAGACCGAGTAAACGGGAGTTCACCATGACAGCCGGGATATTGAACAAATTACCCTCTCTCGCCATTATCATACCCTGCTTCAACAATGTTGAGACACTTGCCGAGGCGCTCGATAGCGCTCTCGCACAGGATTATCCTGACTTCGAGGTGCATATCTGCGACAACGGCTCCACGGACGGCAGTCGGGAAATGATCGCATCCTACTCGTCTCCACTGCTGAAGCCGGCCCTGCACCCGGACACCGTGCCGCGCACGGACAACTGGAATCGCGCCTATACCGCCGGTGCGAACGCCGATTACCTCGTCACGCTGCATGCCGACGACCGTCTCGCGCCGGGCGCGCTACACGCCATCGGGCGCGCGGCAATGCGCCACCCTGCCCTGATCCACGGCCGTTTCCGTCAGATCACCTATGAGGGTGATCCCATTCCCGGCCGCCGCTTCGGATGGAGTTACAGCAACAGCGGTGAGGCGTTCCGGGAATTGCTGCTGCTCAACAATATGGTCGCGATGCCGGGCGCAACCATCCGTACCGACGTCTTCTTCAAGGCCGGTCGCTGGGATCCCGCCTGGCAGTACCTCCAGGACATGGAGCTCTGGTGGCGCTGCGGCGAACTCGGAGAAGTGGCATTCGTCGCCGATATGCTTGGCGACCACAGAGCCTATAAGCATCCGCAGGCGCTACACCGACATGCCCAGGAGCATCTGCGTTGGGCGACGCGTAGCCTGCGGAATGCCCCGACCCGGCGGCTGCGGCAGGCCGCCGCAGATGGGCTCAATGCCTATCTCACACGCCTCGAGGCCGAAGTGGATGACTTGCCCGAAGTTGCGGCCAGTCTGGTGGATCCGGTGAGAGATGCCCGGGCAGCGCTTGCAAAGGCACCGGGAACGCGCGTCGATGCCCTTCGCCGGCAAAGACTGTTGCGCATGCGGGCTGCCTCGCTCTCGGCCATCGCCAACTTCTTTGGAAGGATTTCGCCCTGGCAAGCCTTATCGCGTTGAAAGCCGGCAGCATCCGTCCGCTCCAGATTGACGTGAGCGATGCCCTTCGCTCGCCTTTATGGCACGGCTGCCGGCCGGCCTGAATACTGCTCATTCGAAAGCCATTTAACAGTGGCATGCGATAGCCGTCATCGCGGGCATTCGCATTCAACCGCGGCGCCGACCGGGCTGCCAACAACCGCGCCGGTCGCGGCACCACCAGCGGCTCCGTTGACCGTCGGAAGCCCGGTCGACCGCCGCCAGACCAACGACCCGCATTCCCGGTGTTTCGAGGCTCGGACCTCAGTCGGATTTGCTTCGGACTTTGGTCTGATGACGGTCGGACTGAAGTCCCGCAGCCGGAACGCACTCTCTCCCCACTCGTTCGGCTCTCCATCGAAAGAGGAGTTCAATCATGGACGACAGGAACGACATCCCGGAAATTTCCAGCGCATGGAACGCATCCCTGCTGGCGCTCGTCATCTTTCTTGCCGCCATACTCTATGTTTTCGGTACGGCCATGTCGGGCGACACGGGCCAGTTGACCGCCAGCGTCGCGGGCGCAGACCTCATCGAGGCCAGGTGAACTGGAAAAGTCCGGCCAATGCGATAGTTTGAATGAATCGTCGCAACTCAGGTTGGAAATGAACTGGCTCTTACGCTGGAACGCCCGCTCCCTCGCCTCCCAATTCCTCATCATGGGAGGGCTTGTATCCCTCGGTGCAATGTTCGTCATCGGGCTTATCGTCACCCATCTCATCGAGGATGCCGTCATTCACAATTCCGGGGCTGCAACGGCGCTCTACGTCGATAGCGTCGTCGCACCATTGCTTCCGGACATGCAGCAGCAATCGCTGCTCGATGAAGCAAGCGCCCAGGCGCTCGACGAAACGCTCGGGCAGGGCGCACTCGGACGCCGTCTCGTGTCGTTCAAGCTATGGCGCCGTGACGGCACGATCCTCTACTCCAATGAAAAGGAATTGGTGGGGAAGACGTTTCCGGTCAATGGCAAGCTCGCCCAAGCATTTGCGGGCTCGCTTGTTGCACGTTACGAAGTCGCAAGCGACCCCGAAAGCGCCGAGGAGCGCAGGCTCGGCAGGGAGCTCATGGAAATTTACAATCCTGTTCTGCAGCCTTGGTCGGGAGAGGCTGTGGCAGTGCTTGAATTCTATGAAACGGCCGAAGGCCTGGAAGACAGCCTCACACGCGCACGGCTCTGGAGCTGGCTGGCCGTGGCCGGCCTGACCGCAATCTTCTTCCTCGTCCTCTCCATTCTCGTCTTTCGTGGCAGCCGAACGATCGAGGTCCAGCGCGAAGCGCTAAAGGCCAGAGTGGACGAACTCTCTGCGCTCCTCAGCGAAAATCGCGGGCTGCAACGCAGGCTTCAATTGTCCTCCCAGCGCGCCGCGGCCTTGAACGAAACCTATCTGCGCAGCATTGGCGCCGATCTGCATGACGGCCCCGCCCAGCACGTCGCCTATGCATCGTTGCGTCTCGACAGCAACCTGCTGGTCGATGCCGCCACCCAGCCGGAGGCGCGCGAGAAGGAACTCGCCTGGATCCGTTCGAGCCTTGCCGAGGCGATGAAGGAGATCCGCGATATCTGCAAGGGACTGGTCCTGCCGCAAATCGAGAAGGCTTCCATTACGGAGATCGTCAAACGCGTTGTCGAAGCCCATCAGCAGAAGACCGGCACCACCGTCGATACAACAATTGACGAGGACGATCCGGAACTTGCCCCCGCTCTGAAGATTTGCATCTATCGCTTCATTCAGGAGGCACTCAACAATGCCTATCGCCACGGCGGTGGCGTTCAGCAGGCTGTCAGGGCAACATCACAGGACGGCGGCGTCCGCATCGAAGTCAGTGACCGAGGCGAGGGTTTTGATCCGACACAGGTGAGACCGGCGAGCCTCGGCCTTGTGGGGCTCAAAGAGCGTATCGATAGCCTTGGCGGCGAATTCGACATAAAAACCGGCGAAGGCGGAACGGCTGTCATCATGACGTTCGCGCCGATGGAAGTGGAGGAATAGAATGACGTCCATCAAGGTCGGCGTCGTAGACGACCATCCGCTGTTTCGCGAGGGGGTGACCCGCAGCCTCTCCGAGGTCAGCGATTTTGTCGTCGTTGGAGAAGGCGCCAACACATCTGATGCCGCAATGATCGCCGCCGATACCCGGCCGGACGTGCTGCTTCTCGATGTGTCGATGCCCGGGGACGGGCTCTCGGTGATCGACGAGATTCTTTCCATAAGCCCGGATACCAAAATCCTCATGCTCACGGCCTCAGAGGAAGTTGATACACTCGTCGAAGCGCTGCAGCGCGGAGCAAAGGGCTACATTCTCAAGGGGGTTGGTTCACGCGGTCTGGCCGAAGCGATCCGCACCGTTTTCAAGGGGGCCCGCTACGTCTCCCCGGCGATGTCGGCCAAAGTCATGGAATATTCCTTGAGCGGCCAGGCATCGGACAGGGATGCACTTACCCCTCGGGAACGCGAGGTGATGGATCTCGTTGCGCAAGGCCTTTCAAACAAGCACATCGGCCTGCGTCTGGATCTACAGGAGAAAACGGTAAAGCATCATATGACCCAGATTCTGACAAAGCTCGGCGTCACGAACAGGACGGAAGCTGCCTTGCGGTGGCGTGAAAAACGCTAGCGCAGAAGGCGCGCGAGCCGGGCGCCGTCAGCAGATGTCGCCCGCCTGTTGATGATCGTGCGGCCTTTGCCGTCCTTCATGATGTAACGTCCCGCCCGAAGGGTTTCGGTTATTCCGTTCGTATGCCGGACGTCGATCGAGCCGTCCGTAGCTTCGCTCGCGCGTACTCCGGATGTCGAGGGCGCATTGTTCGCACGACCGGCGCCGTTCGAACTGGACCGGCTGTTCCCACTGCTATTGCTGTTGCCGCCCGAATTACCGTTACCACCCCCCCCGCCATTGCCGTTTCCGTTTCCCCCGCCATTGTTTCCCCCACCGTTGCCATTTCCCCCGCTATTACCGTTTCCATTCCCGCCGCTATTACCGCCGTTGCCGTTTCCATTCCCCCCGCCATTGCTGTTTTCGTTCTTTGCGAATGCTGCCTGGATGGCGAGCGAGGGAAATGAACCCGTCACCTCGACCTTCAGCGGCGCAAACGTCGCAACGGCAAGAACACTCGCACCGCAGCCCTTCAGGAAATTACGTTTCGAGATCACCATCGTCCTGTGCCTTGTGCCTCGTCCAGACTGGCCTGTCGAAAACGGAAAGCATGAGATTGACCGCTTGTTCCGAAATTGCAAGACGGTCGGACATAGGTACCAGGTGCCCTAGGACTTTGGTCCCGGATCTGGTGCAACGCGCACTCCGAAGGAAGGAACCTTCTACCGGGAAGAATTAGCGGCGTCGCTCAAATAACGGGAGAAACGCACTGACGTCTTGGCCCGCTGAACGGCTGGTAAGTATTGTCCGAAACGCGATAGGAATTATAGCGGGCAGCGCACGATGACATACGCGGGTCGGGGCTTGTATCCGTCGCCGGCAGCCCGACGGAAAGCGCTCCTTCGTCGGTCACGCACGGCTTGCGGGGTCCGCCGTCAAAGGGCTGGTACGTATTGTCAGCCACATTGTAGGACCGGTAGCGTTGTTGGCACAGGCTGAGATGACGGCTGTCAGCCATCCACTCCTGCTTCGGCTGCTCAATCTCCCCCGTCACGGCCGCTTCGGGTGGTGCAATGGCCGATGTGCCAACCAAACCGCCAGGCGTGGAAGACGAAGCGTTGGCCGCAGCCTGAAGAGGTGGAAGGCGCTTGTAGTCTTGCGTTTTGGGATCAACGCGGGTTGGTGTCGTCGTCCAGAGCGGTGCATCGAGGTTGGCGAAATGATGTGACTCCGCTTTGCGGAACCCATAGGACGCAAATCCAAGACCGCCAACCAGAACGGTCCCGGCCACTGCCAGACATATGGTTGGTGCAGCAAGCAACTTCATGACGCGGTCTCCATTTCCACTCCACATGAAATTGAAAATGCGGGGCTCTGGTTCCGTGACGGCTCAAAAAAATGCATTTTTGTGCATTTTTTTGTAGCTCCAGCCGCTCGCCTTTAGTGGAGCACAAATCCGTCGGTCGCGATCTCCAGCAATAACGTCAGCGATAGGAATTTATTGCCATCGCCCCGATTTTGACCGATAGCTGCTTTATCGGGGTGATCCGATCCATCACAGCAGGTCGCAGGCAGAAAGAGGACGCATGTCGCAAAGAGCGGGCAGCGCCGACCTCCCCCTTCACGGAGGGCGCGTGCCGCCATGGCTGGGCAACCGCATGACGACGCTCGGCGCGCTGATAACCGAGGCAATCGTCCACCATTACGGGCGTGACGAGTTTCTGCGGCGGCTTTCCCATCCCTTCTGGTTTCAGTCCTTCGGCGCCGTCATGGGCATGGACTGGCATTCTTCGGGGATTACGACCAGTGTTCTGGGGGCGTTGAAGCGGGGGCTGAAGCCGCTTTCAAAGGAACTCGGACTGCATGTCTGCGGTGGCCGCGGCGCGCAATCGCGCAAGACGCCGGACGAGTTGATGGCGATCGGCGACCGCACCGGGCTGGATGGCGCCGGCCTTGCCAAGACAAGCCGCCTGGTCGCCAAAGTGGACAGTGCAGCCGTGCAGGATGGTTTCGATCTCTATCTCCACGGCTTCATCGTCGCCGATGACGGTCACTGGGTCATCGTTCAGCAGGGCATGAACGGCGACAAGCGTCAGGCCAGGCGCTATCACTGGTTCTCGGAAGGATTGGAAAGTTTCGTCAATTCTCCGCATGCGGCCATCGAAGGCCGCTCGCAGGGCGAGATCATCAATCTGGCCGATCGGCGCGCGGAAAAATCCCGCCACGACCAACTCGATCTTCTCGCAACGCTCGGGCCGGACCGTATTATCCGCGAGGCGGCAGCCCTTGCCCTGGCCGCCGATCCTGCACCCGAGCCGAAACCCGCCGAACAGCCGATGCTGCCGCATCTCATCATGCCCGCACATCACGATGTGCGCGAAAGTGACGTCAATATGCGGCGTCTCCACGGCAATCTTGCTGCAGCTGCCGATCGCGGACCGGTCGATTTCGAAGATCTGCTGCTCGTGCCCGGCGTTGGTGCCCGCACCGTCAAGGCGCTGGCGCTCGTTGCCGAAGTCGTGCACGGCGCCCCGTGCCGCTTTTCCGATCCCGCCCGCTTTTCCATCGCTCATGGCGGCAAGGACAGGCATCCCTTTCCCGTACCGCTCAAGGTCTATGACGAGACCATCAATGTGATGAAATCGGCAGTCCTGAAGGGAAAGCTCGGCCGCGAAGAGGAATTGCAGGCCTTGCGCCGGCTCGACGACCAGTCACGCAGCTTGGAGCGTTATGTCACCGGCCCCGACCTCAAGGAAATCGTCGCCGGCGAATTCCGGCAATCCTCAGCCTTTGGCGGCCGCAGCGTCTTCGGCTGGGAACCGCCGGACGATATGTCAGTGGACGAAGCAGCGCGGCCTCATACGAACCGCCGCTGAGCGCGAGCTTGCAGATCGGCAGCGCCGAGTCAGACCTGTTCAAGCCTTTGGCGGAGCCACCGGTTCATCGGCAAAACCGGCAGCATCCAGCGCCTTGCGCACAAGGCCGGATGCCTTTGCCTGTTCCATGAAGTCGGTCAGCAAAGCGAGCGCCTCCGGTTTGTCCTTGCCGGTGGCGATGGCGATGCCTGTCTGCTGAAACCCGCCGTCAAGCACCCGCGAACCCGGCACTTGCGGGAGCAACGAGCGGAAAGCATCGCGTGAAAGCGCCAGAGCATCCGCCCGGCCGTCCAGCAATCGATTGACGCCTTCAGCCACCGTCTCCACCGGCTCCGGTCGGATGGCCGTGAGCGAGCGGGTAGCACTTCGGATCGTCGTGGTATTGGCGATGCCGACGACGCGAACACCGGCACGGTCGACCTGGGGCAGGCTTGTAATGCCTGACGCGGCAGTGACGAGATAGGTGCTTTCGATGATGTAATAGGCAGTTCCGAAGGCAACGCGTTTGCGCCTCTCGTCATCGACGGGCATGAAGCTTACATCGATTGCGCCTACTTCCAGCGCCTCGGTGCAGGCGCCGGAATTCGGGAAGACGACGATCTCCGCCTCTATGCCGAGCCTTGCGGCCAGTGCCCGGCCGATATCGACGGTCACACCCCGATAGGCGCCATCTTCCATCACGGCAAAGAAGGCAGACGCCACGGGCGCCAAGACGATGCCGAGGCGCAGCCTCCCCATAGGCGCAAGTTCGCGGATGATGTTAGCGGCTACAGGCTGTGTCTCTGGGCGCATTTCGGATTTCCTTGAGGATTGCTCAAACAGGCGTTCCGACGCCGAGCAACGCTTCCTTTTCGTTCACCGAGAGGCTCGTCAAGCGATAAAGGATGAAACCCTCATTTTCGGAACGAATGCTTGCCAACGTCTCGCCAAAGACGGTCCTGATCTCGCCCAGCAATTCGCCCGTCGCCACCGGTTCGCCGAGATCCTTCTTCGGATACCAGAGGCCGGTCACCGGTGCGGTGGGCACCCACATGGTGACGACATCGAGCGGCGTTACCGGCGCCTCGCCCGGCAGCATGCCCATATGCTGCATGACGCGACGGATGCCGTCTGTCATCTGCGTCACGGTCGGCTCGCCCCACAGGCCATTGCCGCTGACCTCAGGCAGGATGCTTGGAATGCCGAGCTTGTAGGAGGCGTCGACCGAGTAGCCGGAACCACCGGCCGCAACGGCGGTCTTGATGCCGAAGGCTGCCGCAAGCGCCTTCGACTTTTCGCAGCCCGCCGGGAAGATGGTGAAGGGTGCGAGGCCTTCGTCGAGGTCGCCGCCATGGCAATCGATATAGGCATCCGCCTTCGGAAACACTTCCGTCACCAGCCAATGCGCCAGCTGCTCGCTGGTCGTTCCATCCGGGTTGCCGGGAAACATGCGGTTCAGGTTCTTGCCATCCTGCGGCATGATGTAGATGTTGCGCCGATGAAAGGCCTCTACGTTCAGGATCGGCAGGACGATCAGGGTGCCCTTGATCTCCTCCGGCCTCGTCTTCATCAGCCGGACGGCCGCCTCGATGGAGCAGAACTCAGAGCCATGAACGCCGGCCGTGACGAGCAGGCATGGCCCTTCCTCTGCTCCTTCGATGACCGCGAAGGGGATTTCGAGTTCCCTCGTCGGTCGGATATGACCGAATTCCGACCGGGGCTTTCCGGTACGCAGAGCAGGCAAGGCTGTCATCGAACAATCCCCCATGAAAAGCGCTAGTTTGTCGTGGTTTCCGTCAGGCTGAGGCGGCAAGCCGTCTCAGCAGCATCGTCCAGGCCTGCATACCCAGCTTGAAATTCCCGAGCCGGAGGAATTCGTTCGGGGCGTGGTAATCCTCGTCTGCCGTGGAAAAGGAGAAGAAGATCGATGCACAGCCGAGATGCTTGCGAAAGGCACTGCCGATTGGGATCGTTGCCCCCATCGCCACCCGCAAAGGCCTTTCGCCGAGCAATTCACCGAGAACCTCCTCGGAAATTTTAAGCGCCGGTAGGTCGGGATCGACGAAATCGGCCTCGCTGCCCGGCCCGTGACGGTGAACCTCAAGCTGGAAACCCTTCGGCAGACGGTCCTGCAAGTGGCGGGTAATGGCGGCGATCACAACATCCGGCTTCTGCCCGGCAATAAGGCGGCAGGTGATCTTCGCGCTTGCCACATTCGGAATGACCGTCTTGGTGCCCTTGCCCTGATAACCGCCCCAGATACCGTTGAATTCCAGCGTCGGCTCCAGCCATTGCCGGATCAGCAATTCGCGGCCGCCATCGATCGGATCGCCACCGGCCACGCCGATCTCCCGGTAGTAGGCAGCGCTATCGAATCGCGATGTCTCGATTGCCGCGATGATCTTCGGATCGGGCGGCGTGGCGCCATCGAGAAAGCAATCGACGCTGACGCAACCATCCGGCCCGTGCATGGAGGCCAGAAGTGCGGCGAGTGCGGCGATCGGGTTTGGTGCGCTCCCACCGTGACGTCCGGAATGCAGGTCCTTGGCCGCACCAGTAATGGCAATATCGAGTGCTGCGAGACCGCGGCTTGCCACCGTGATTGACGGCTTGTCCGGGCGCCACATCGCTCCATCCGCCGAAAGCACGAGATCGCAGCTGAGCTTGTCTCGGTATTTTTCCAGCGTTTGCGCAAAATGCGGGCTGCCGGATTCCTCTTCGCCCTCGATCAACACTTTCAGATTGACGGGCAGACGTCCCTCGACCCGCATGAAGGCCTCGGCAACGAGGATCGGGATCAGCAACGGTCCCTTGTCGTCGGACACGCCGCGGGCATAGAGCCTCCCATCGCGCTCATCAGGCTCGAAAGGCGGCGTCTTCCATTTCTCAAGCGGATCGGGTGGCTGAACGTCGTAATGTCCGTAAACGAGATAGGTCGGCAGAGCAGGATCGGAGAGAATCTCACCGTAGACGGCCGTGTGGCCGCCGGTATCCAGCATCTCGACGGCAGCAAAGCCTGCCTTGCGCAGGCGAGCCGCCACGAATGCGGCAGCTTGGCGGATACCTTCGGCAAAGGCCGGATCAGTGCTGACGCTCGGTATGCGGCAAAAAGACTTGAGATCGTCCAATGCCGCCGGATAATTCTCTTCCAGATAGGTCTCGACGCTCATTTGCCGCCGTCCACGCTGATGACCTGGCCGGATATCCAGCCGGCATAATCGGAAGCGAAGAACATCACTATCGCGGCGATATCGTCAGGCAGGCCGAGGCGCTTCAGCGCGATGTTCTGCAGAAGCCGCGCCTGGCCCTCTTCCCCCATCGCGTCCCATTGACGCTCGGTGGTCGGGTTGGAACGCACGAAGCCGGGAGCGACATTGTTGACGGTAATGCCCCAAGCGCCGAGCTCGTGGGCGAGCTGGCGCGTCAGCCCGATCTGACCGGCCTTGGCGCTGGCATAGGCCTGAATGCCGGTCAGCGAAATGCCGAGGCCTGCGCCGCTCGAAATGTTGATGATGCGGCCGGACTTGCGTTTCTTCATGACGGGAGCCACCGCCTGCGCCATGAAGAAGGCGCCCGAGAGATTAACGTCGAAGATCGTCTGCCAGTCGCTCTCGGAAATCTCCTCGATCGGTCGCCCGACCTGGCCGCGCACGCCGCCGGCATTGTTGACGAGGATATCGACCTCGCCGAAGGTCGGTACCAGCGCGTGCACATCCGTGCGGTTGCCAACGTCGAGCACGTGGGTCGTGGTCTTTTCGCCGCAGAGCTTGACCGTTTCCTCAAGCCCCGCCGCATTGACATCGCAGACATGAACCCGTGCGCCGCGGCTTGCAAAACCCTCGGCAATCGCCCGGCCGAAGCCATGGGCAGCACCGGTGACGACGACCACCTTGCCTTCGAAGGAGATATTCATGCGACCCTCGCAAGCTCTTCGATATTGGCGATAGTGAGCGGACGTTTCCCGTCTTCAATCTCGTGGATCATGGTAATGACGCGGGCTGCAAGCGGGGTCGGAACACGCGATTCCTGGCCGATCTCCACAACCGGCAGCACTTGGGCATCGACTTCCGTCTTGCGCTTGCGCACCGCGAGGTCGCGCCAGATGCCGGAATGCGATTTTACCGATTTGCGATTGTGGACAGACATGTCGTCAAAGGATTTGTCTGTCTGTTCCGGCGTCGCCAACGGGCCGAAGGCGGCTGGATCGAAGCCGTCGAAAGCCTCTGGTTTGATATTGTTGATCGCGGCGACCGTCGCCACTTCCAGCGCCAGCTTGCGCAACACCGGCCGGGCGGTCGGATTATCGAGAACATCGGCAATGCTGTCATTTGTCAGCGCTGTGCCGAAGAGCAGCGCGCCATAGATCAGCTTGCCCCAGAGGAAGCCCCAGATATTGTTGGTGATCAAGGCCTTCGGCTCGAACTGCTTCATCAGTTCGTAAATATCTTCGGCACGGTCGGTAAAGCGCCCGTCGAGTTCGCCAATGACGACGGCGCCGTGGCCGCTATATTGCACCACAGCAGGCTCCAGATAGTCGGCACCGAAATTGACGAAGCAGCCGATCACCCGGTTTTCGCCGACGATGCGTGAGATGACGCGCTCGTTGAGACCATTCTGGGCGGAGACGACATAACCGTCGGAAGCGAGATGCTCGACGAGCATATGCGCCGCATCTTCGGTGTGATGCGCCTTCACGCAGAGGAAGGTGCGGTCATAGATGCCTTCGATATCTTCCGGCAGATAGGCCTTCGCCCTGACGACATCCTCGAAGATCGGTCCGACGATCTTCAGGCCTTTCTCGTTGATGGCATCGACATGGTCCTTGACGTTGTCAACGAAGATCACCTCGTTGCCGGCCCGGATGAAGGCGGCGCCGAGCGTGCCGCCGATCGCGCCGGCGCCCCAGATCAGGATCGGTTCGCTCATGCCCAACCTCCCTCGAGAAGCGCACGGGTCTCGTCGACCGCCACATCCCAGATCGCCTGCATCTCTTCGTCCGGCCGCTCGTAGTAACCGCCGAAATTGCCGTCGCCGAGATAGGCCTTGACGGCACCCGGCGACATCACCCGCATGCGGGCGAGATCGATCATCGGTTTCTGCTGCGTCGGTTGCTTGACGCCCTCAAGGCGCGTCCAGGGGAAATTCTCCATCCAGGAGGCGTGCGAAGCGACGGTGTCGATCTCCTGCACCTTGGCGAAAGTCTTCGGCGCGTTCCACCAATTGTGGAACTTCACCGCCGTATCCGGATTATCGGCCATCCATTCGATCGCCATGCTGCCGGCAGGCTGGTTGCCGCCATGGCCGTTGACGATGAGGATGCGGCGAAAGCCCTGTCGCCTCAAGCCATCGAGAATGTCGCGGATCAGGCTGATATAGGTCTCCTGGCGGATGCTGATCGTGCCCGGATAGGAGAGGAAATAGGGCGTGATGCCATAGGCAACGACTGGGAAAACCGGAATGCCGAGAGATGCAGCAGCATCGGCGGCCACTTTTTCCGACAGGATAGAGTCGACCGAGAGCGACAGGCCGGCATGCTGCTCTGTACTGCCGAGCGGCAGGATCGCCCGGTCATCGGTTTTCAGATAGGTTTCGATCTGCTGCCAGTTTGAATCGGATACTCTCATCTCGTCTGCCTTTCCTAGACCTTTGCGTCGGTTTCGCTTCGTTTGAGATTTTCTTCGCCCTGAGGCGAGACGCCTTCCGCCTTGATGATCGGCACGATCACTCTTTCGATATCGGCCGTGTCAGGTGCATGACGGTATTCGATCGCCTGCATGCCGGCAGGCAGAAGTTCCGTTACGCTTTCGGCGCCCGATGCGTAGACCACCACGGAGACATTGGCGAACAGCGCCTCCAGCGCCGGCGCTTCCAGCGTCGTGGCGGTGATTTCGCTGACATGCGGGGCAAAACGCTGAACGCCGCTCTTCATGATCGGCAGGAAATCCGGGAAGCGGGAGATCACGGCAATCGAGGCAAGTGAATCCAACGATGCAAGCGCCCTGCGTGTCTCTTCGGACGGCGTAAAGCTGATCGTCACCACCTTGGTGTTCGGCACCAAGGTTGCGACCTCGCGATGGCGGTTGGCGAAGGTGATGGCAAGATCGGCGGAGTTGGCGCGCGCCCTGGCTGCCGGATTGCGCTCGATCGAAGCGACAGTAAGCGGCTCGACGGTCACCTCACGGCCGAGGCGGGCAGCAATGAAACGGGCATAACTTGCCGTCGCCTCCTGAAAGATGCCGATCATGACGATGCGCAGCCGCGGACCGATACTGTCGCGATAGAATGCGCGGGCATTGACGAGCGACACGAGATCCGACGAGCGAATGCCGAGCCGCCTGCTCTCATCGATCAGGTGATCGATCTGGCGGTGCAGTTCGGTGGCCTCAGCCCGGCCTGCGAGGCGCGCCTGATGACTATCGCTGACAAAAGTGCCGGAGCCGGGACGCGTATCGATGAGGCCTGCCGCCTTCAGATCGGCATAGACCTGGCTGACCGTCATCGGCGCTACGCCTACCTTCTCGGCGAGCTCCCGAACCGAAGGAAGGGCTTCCCCCGGAGCCAGTTCGCCGCAGGCGATACCATATTCGATGAGGCCCTGAAGCTGCGTGCGCAATGGCACGGGCAGGTCCCGGTCGACGAAAAAATCCATGAAACCCGTTCGGCGCTATCTGTTATACGACACTATAACGGCTATCCCGAAATTCACGCCTAAACAAGCCAAGCGTTCTAACTCAGTTGTACAAAAATCATTTGACAGGCTTTTTCCTGCATGAAATCGTTATAGCCAATAAGAACAGTTAATGCACATAAAAGGGGAATGATATGAAAACGATCGCTCGTGCGGCCGTAGCCGCTGCAGTTTTACTCGGCACCAGTGTTTCAGCATTCGCCCTGGAGCGGGGCGGCACGCTGGTCTATGGCCGCTATGCGGACAGCCTTTTCCTGGATCCGGTACTGAACGACGCCAATGTCGACATCTGGGTCCTGTCCAACCTTTACGACACTCTGCTCCTGCCCACCGACGATGGCAAGGGCGTACAGCCGGGGCTGGCCAGCGATTACAAGTTGTCGGACGACGGCACGAGCGTGACGCTGACATTGCGCGACGGCATCAAGTTCTCCGATGGTTCGCCGATCACACCTAGCGACGTCGCCTGGTCGCTGAAGCGGGCATCGAAGAAGGATAACGGCATCTGGGGCTTCATGATCGAGTCCATCGATGACGTAACGACAGAGGGCGACAAGACCGTCGTCATCAAGCTCAAGCATCCGGACCCGGCCATTCTTGCCGCACTGACGGTCTTCAATACCGGCATCATGCCGGAAAAGGCCTTTGAGGCGTCGCCGGGCGCGACCGACGAGGAAAAAGCCAAAGCTTTTGGTGAACATCCTGTTGGTTCCGGTCCGTTCGTGCTGAAATCCTGGGACCGTGGCTCCAGCATGAAGCTGGCGCGCAACGAATATTACTGGGGCAAGGGCGAAGACGGCAAACCGCTGCCCTATCTCGACGGCATCGACTTCGAACTGATCCCCGACGATGCGACCCGCATCCTGAAGCTTACTTCCGGCGGGATCGACGGGGCAGAATTCATCCCTTATTCCCGTGTCGACGAACTGAAGTCATCGGGCAATCTCGACATGGAACTCTTCCCCTCGACGCGCGTCGAATACATCACTCTGAATGTGCGCCCGCAGCTTGGCGGCAAGGACAATCCGCTGTCCAACGTCAAGGTTCGCCAGGCGATGAACTATGCCGTCAACAAGGAGGCGATCATCCAGATTGTCACCCATGGCGTCGGCACGCCGCAGACATCCTATATGTCGACGGCAACACCGCTGCATGTCGGCGACAAGCCGCTTTATCCCTATGACCTTGAGAAGGCAAAGAGCCTGATGAAGGAAGCAGGCTTCGAAAGTGGCTTCTCGACCAGCATTCTCGTACTCGCCGGCAATCAGGACGAGGTCGGCATCTCGACTGCCCTGCAGCAGATGTGGGCGCAGATCGGCATCAAGCTGGAACTGCAGCAGGTCGATAATCCGACCCGCACCCAGCAATATCGCGACGGCACCTTCGCGATGCGCAATGCAGCCTGGACGGACGATATTGCCGATCCGAACGAGATCACCTCCTACTTCGTCTATTCCAAGACGATCGACGCCCTGCATACCGGTTGGAAGAGTGACGAGGCCGACAAGCTCTTCGAAGACTCCCAGAAGGAAATGGATGCGAAGAAGCGCGCCGAGCAATATGCGAAGATGCAGGAGATCTATAACGCTGAAGGCCCGATCGTGCCGCTCTACGAGACGCCCTATCCGGTTGCGCTGAGCAAGAAGGTCCACGGTTTCCTGCAGATCCCACTCGGTAACAACCTTTTCGCCAAGACCTGGAAAGACAAGTAGTCTCTGACCCAGGCTACTGCGCGGGCCTCGCGCCGAGGCCTGCGACCTTTTTCGACTACAGCATCGGCCCGAAAATCGGTCCCGATTTTCGGGCCGATGCGTAGATTCAAAGAGTTAGAGCGTCCTTAGTGCGTCCGAATGGACGCACGGCGCTCTAGAGGAAGACCGGGAGCGGCTATTGCCTCTTTTCAGCTTTATTGTTCGCCGTGTGCTTCAGATGATCCCGACGGTGATCTTCATTCTCATCGTTACCTTCGTCCTCGTGCGTCTGCTGCCCGGAGATCCTGCCAGCGCCATGATCGGCGACCGTGCCATCGATGCCGACGTCGAGCGCATCAACCATCAGCTCGGGCTCGACCAGCCAGTCCCGATACAGTTCTTCTATTACGTCGAGCGGATCCTGACCGGCGATCTCGGCAATTCCATCGGCCTCAAGGTGTCGGTGATGTCGCTGATCCTGCAGCGCCTGCCGGTCACGCTGATGCTGACGGTCATGTCGGCATTGATCGCCCTCGTTCTCGCGGTGCCACTTGCCTTCGTTGCAGCGCTGAAACGTGAACAGCTGCCGGACAGCATCATCCGCGGCACGTTCCAGGTCGGGCTTTCAATGCCGGTCTTCTATGTCGGCATCGTGCTTCTGACGGTCTTTGCCGCCCAATTGAAAATCTTTCCGGTCGGCGGCTATGGCGATACATTTGGGGATCGCATCTACCATCTCTTCCTGCCGGCGCTGACCCTGGCGCTAAGCTTTGCCGCGGTGTTGATGCGCAATCTGCGCGCCTCCATCATCGGCGTCATGAACGCCGAATATGTCGATTTCGCCACCTCCAAAGGCTTGCGCTCGCGCGTCATCCTCATCCGGCATATCCTGCGCAATGCGTTGATTTCCACCGTTACGCTGTTTGGCTTGCAAACGGGCACGCTCTTCGGCGGCGCAGTCATCACCGAAACGGTTTTCGCCGTTCCCGGCGCCGGGCGCATGCTAATCGAGAGCATCTACGGCCGCGACTATCCGGTCCTCCAGGGGCTGACCATCGCTCTTGCAATCGTCGTTTCGCTCACCTTTCTGGTGACCGATATCGTGCAGGCCTGGCTTGACCCGAGGATTGCCCGATGACCGGTCTTGCCTCCAAAGCCGCGCGTACCGCTTCGCGCTGGCGTACGCCCCCGCGTTCGCTGATTTGGGGCGGCATCATCCTCGGCCTCAGCCTCATCGTCGCGGTCTGGCCGTCGCTGTTTTCTCCCTATGATCCGACAACGTTTGACTATAACGCGCTGCTAAAGGCGCCGAGCTGGGCACATCCTTTCGGCACCGACAGCTTTGGCCGCGATGTTCTCTCGCGCGTCATCCATGCCTATACGATCGACATGCAGATCGCAGTCTTTGCAACGGTCGGCCCCTTCATCTTCGGCACGACCATCGGCGCTTTCGTCGGTTATGCCGGCGGCATCTGGGAGGCCATCTTCGGTCGCATCGTCGATGCGACGATCACCTTCCCCTTCCTGGTGCTCGTGATTGCCATCGTCTCCGTGCTCGGCCCGGGTCTCGGCAATATGTATGTCGCCGTCGGCGTCGTCGGCTGGGTCTTCTATGCGCGACTGGTGGCGGCCGAGATCAAAGTGCAGAAGCGGCTCGATTATGCCGATGCCGGCAGGGTGATGGGCTATGCGCCGCTGCGCATCATCTTCCGCCACCTCCTGCCGAATGCGATTACGCCTGCCATCGTCTACTGGATGACCGATATGGCGCTCGCCATCCTGCTAGGCTCGAGCCTCGGTTACCTCGGTCTCGGCGCCCAGCCGCCGGCCGCCGAATGGGGCGTGCAGATCGCCGACGGCAAGAATTACATGAACACCGCCTGGTGGATCTCGGTCTTTCCGGGTGTTGCAATCATCATCACCGGCCTCGGTTTCAGCCTGGCGGGCGACGGCGTTGCAGAGCTGTTGAGGGTCAGACGATGATGAACATGCCAAGCGAAAATGCAGGGCTGATCGTGCGCGGACTAACGACGACCTTCGATACGCCGCGCGGACAGGCGATAGCCGCAGCCGACATCGATTTCGATGTCGCACCGGGCGAAGTCGTCGGCCTTGTCGGCGAATCCGGCTCCGGCAAGAGTGTGACGATGCGCTCCATCATGAGGTTGATCCGCGAACCAGGACACGTAAGCGGCCGTGTCGAATGGCGCGGCCGCGATCTCGTCGCCATGCCGGCGGAAGAACTCCGCAAGGTTCGCGGCGGCGAGATCGCCATGATCTTCCAGGAGCCGATGACGGCGCTCAATCCCGTGCTGCCGGTCGGCTTGCAGATCGAGGAAAATCTGGCCGCCCATACGACCTTGAATGCCCGGGAACGCAAGACGCGGGCACTTGAACTGATGAACATCGTCGGCATCCCTGCCGCTGAGCGGCGGCTGCAGGAATATCCGCACCAGTTTTCCGGCGGCATGCGCCAGCGTGCCATGATCGCAATCGCGCTTGCCTGTTCGCCGAAGCTCCTGCTTGCCGACGAGCCGACGACGGCGCTCGATGTCACCATCCAGGACCAGATCCTGAAACTGCTGCTCGACCTGCGCGACCGGTTGTCGATGAGCGTCGTGCTGGTCACCCACGACCTTGGCGTCGTTGCAGCGACTTGCGACCGCATGGCGGTCATGTATGCCGGCCGCATCGTCGAGACCGGAACGGTGGTCGACGTCTTCAGCAAGCCCCGCCATCCATATACGCGCGGCCTGCTCGGCTCGGTGCCGCGCTCGGGCGTATCCCGCACCATGCTGCAGTCGATCGAGGGCACGCCGCCGAGCCTCACCAATCTGCCGGATGGATGCGCCTTCCATCCGCGCTGCAAGTTTGCAACTGAGCACTGTCTGAGAGAACGGCCGCCGCTGGGGGCCATCGCCTCCGGGGAGCGCATGGTTGCCTGTTTCCACCATGAGCTCGTGGCTGCGGCGGAGGCGATCATTTGAACACGAACCTTCCCATCCTATCGATTAACGGCGTCTCGAAACGCTTTGCCGGCCCCTATTCGCTGACGCGCCGGCTGCAGGGAAAACAGCCGCTCGCCGTGCATGCGCTACGCGACGTCTCGCTCCAAATTCATCAAGGCGAAACGCTCGGCATCGTCGGGGAATCCGGCTGCGGCAAGTCGACCCTTGCACGCTGTCTGGTGCGTCTCCATGAGCCGGATGGTGGGGCGATCCGCTTCGAGGGCAAAGATATTGGCGGGTTCCGCGGCGGTGAACGGCGCGCCTTCAACCGGCGTGTCCAGATGATCTTCCAGGATCCCTACGGCTCGCTCAACCCGCGCATGACCGTTTCGCAGATCCTCGGTGAAGCGCTCTCCGTTCACAAGATGCGGGCAAAGACCGAGATCCCCCATCGGATCGCCGAACTCTTGGAGCTGGTGCGCCTCCCCCAGGATGCTGCGGCGCGCTATCCGCACGAGTTCTCCGGCGGCCAGCGCCAGCGCATCGGTATTGCCAGAGCGCTTGCCGTCGAGCCCGATGTCATCGTTGCCGACGAACTGGTCTCCGCGCTCGATGTCTCCGTACAGGCGCAGGTCGTCAATCTGCTCCTACAATTGCAAGAGCAATTGCATCTCACCGTCATCTTCGTCGCCCATGACCTCCGGCTCGTGCGCCACATCTCGCATCGGGTGGCCGTCATGTATCTCGGCCAGGTGGTGGAGGTGAATACGTCGGAGGGCCTCTTCACTGCTCCGCGCCATCCCTATTCCAAGGCCCTGCTCGATGCCGTTCCGGAACTCGACCCTTCGCGCCGCAGCCGCACGGTCGCTGCCCGCGGCGAATTGCCGAGCCCGCTCCATGTGCCGCCTGGATGCGCCTTCGCCAGCCGCTGCCCGCATGCGTTCGATCGCTGCAGGGTAGAACGGCCGCCTCTGACGCCGCGCGGTCATGGCCAGCTTGCCGCCTGTCACCTTGAAGATTTCGGAGCGTCCGCGCCCTGAGAGGATCAGAGCCCCCAACAGGATCATACAGCCATGAGCTTTGCCGTTTTCGAAACCGAGATCGCCAGGATCAACGACATCCTTTGCGCCGTGAACCTGCTCACCTGGGATGCGCGCACAATGATGCCGCCGGGTGGCCTCGATGCGCGCGGCAAGCAGATAGCCACACTCGTCGGGCTCGCCCGCGATCTTGCCACAAGCGACAAACTGCAACGCGCCATCGAAGACGCGCGCTCGGAATTATCCGGCATCGATGCCGCCGACCCTCGCTGCCTCGCGGTCGAACAGGCAGCCGACGCGATCGGAACACTCTCGCGTATCTCACCCTCCCTCGTCAGCTCCGCGGCGGAACTGAAGACGCTGGCGCAGGCTGCCTGGAGCAAGGCCCGCGCTGCCAATGATTTCGCTGCCTTCGCGCCCCTTCTCGAACGGACGATGGAGATGCAGCGCGAGATCACCGCTGACATCGGCTATGAGGAGCATCCCTACGATGCGCTGGTTGCAACCTACGAACCGGGTATGAGCTGGTCGCGGCTGCGCGGCCTCTATGGCGAGTTGCGTGACGGCCTGCTGCCGTTGCTCGCCAAAGCGAAAGAGGCCAATGTCCGCTCAGAAATTCTCGACCGTGCCTATCCCGTTGACAGGCAGCGCGCATTTTCAAGCCTGATTTCCACCCGCTTCGGCTATGATTTCAATCGCGGGCGCCTCGACGACACGGTCCACCCCTTCGAGATTTCCTTCACCCGCTCTGACGTGCGCATCACCGGCCGCTTCCGCGAGACCTGGCTGCCCGGCGGCCTCTTCGCCGTCTGGCACGAGGCAGGTCATGGCATCTATGAGCAGGGCATATCGGAAGCCTTCAGCCGCTCGACCTTCACAACCGATTTCGTCAATCTCTATGCCGTCGGCGGCACCAGCTTCGGCACCCATGAATCCCAGTCCCGCCTCTGGGAAAACCGCGTCGGCCGCTCCCGCCGCTTCTGGGAGCTCAACTTCGCCGACCTGCAGAAAACCTTCCCCGACCAGCTATCCGATGTCACTGCGGTGGATTTCTGGCGTGCGGTCAATGCCGCGCGGCCAGGCTTCATTCGCGTTGAGGCCGACGAACTTACCTATGATCTGCATATCATGCTGCGTTCGGAGATCGAGGCCGGGCTGATGGCGGGCGATATCCGCGTTGCCGATCTGCCTGAGATCTGGCGCGAGAAGATCAAAGCCTATCTCGGCCTTGATGTGCCGAACGATACACTCGGCGTCCTGCAGGATGTCCACTGGTCGTCGGGCATGGTGGGCTCCTTCCCCACCTATACGATCGGCAACATCATGTCGTCGCAGTTCTTCGCCGCAGCCCGCAAGGAGACGGCGATAGAACGTGGCCTGGAAGCGGGCGACTATCTGCCGCTGAAGACCTGGCTGAACGACAATGTCCATCAGTTCGGGCGGTCGAAGAGTGCCAGCCAGTTACTGGTGGATGCGACCGGCGAAGACCTCTCAGTCAACGCCTATATCAGCGATCTCGCGCGCAAGGTCGACGACCTCACAGCCTGATAAGCTGACGACCAGCCTTTCAAGGGTAGTGCTGTTTCGCGACTCCGCGGGAGCGACTAACCGACTAGCAGCTTAACCCAGGCCTCGACGTCGTCGCCGCTACTCATGTCTGGGCGCACCAATCCGTCGATCATGAAGGTCGGCGAGACATGAATGCCGTTTTGGCGCGCATATTTGCAGTGCCACTTGATCTCCCGGTCGAGATCGGGAATGGCGAAGGCCTCCTTCAGTGCAACACCGCTATAGCGCTCGAGGCGCTCGATGATCTGGTTCGGCGTGACATCCATGTTCGGGCCGCCGGCGTGACGCTCGAACTCGAATTCCTCGCGATGTGCAGCAACGGCCGCCATGACCTTCTTCGCAGTCTCCTTGCCGCCTTCCAGCGTCGATGCGGCCAGAATAGAGCGCACGATCACGCCGGAGTAGAGATGCCATGGCTGCGACTGTAGCCGGATCTTCACGGTGATCTTGTCCACACCGGCCTGCACCAGCAGCGCGTCCAGCTTGTTGAACGTCCTGACGGAATAGGGGCAGGTCGGCTCCAGAAAGGCCTCGAAAACGCGTGGTCCAGAACCCCAAACGAGCGGGTCTGCCTGCCAGGAAGTAGTCGTCATATTCATGTCCTTTTGTCCTGCGGAACGATATTGCCGGCCACCATAATCACCGGCGCAGCCGGCGTCGCTGATGATAAGGCGGTTTCCCATCCTATTTATTCACGGCGTCATGAAAGGCATAAGACCGTCTGGCCTGTCATGCCTCTTTCACAAATGCACCGAGCCGCTATGCTGTCGTCACAGATCAGACGATGGACAATTGAACAATGCAGAAACGGCAGGGCGAATTGCGCGAGCGAATGACGATCCTCGGCGATGTCAATGCCGCCTCGTTCGTCCCATGGATCCGCCGCCATGCTGATAAGCTTGGACTTTCCCAGGATTTCTTTCACACAGGCGCCGACCGAATCGAACTTGAGGTCGCGGGGCCTGTAGAGCTGATCGATATGCTGGAAATGGGATGTTCACTTGGGCCGATCGACGTCTGGGTGGACGAGATTCAGCGCAGGATTGTAGATCCCGGCGACACACCGCAGCACGGATAAATTCATCCGCTGCCCTTTATTTAATCATTGTTGCCAATGCGATTTTTTTATGCAAGCCTCTGACAACTGAGATCACAAGCTCGGCAACAGTGCGCGGCCAGAAGCGCTAAAGCATTGGTGAAATTGAGGAAGTAGAGGTCATGCTATCTGATACGGCCGGCTCCTGGACGCCTGTCGCCCTTTCTGCTGATCTGCCGCCGGCAACCGTGATGCCTGCCTGGACACCCACAGGATCGATCGCTCTCTGGCGCAGTCAGTCCGGACGCGCATCGGCATCGTCGGATCGCTGTCCCCATCGCGGGATGCGATTGTCCCATGGCTTCGTGCGTGGCGAGGCGCTCTCCTGTATCTATCATGGCTGGAGCTATTCTCCGGCGGGAGGATGTATCCGCATCCCCGCCCATCCCGATCTCGTGCCGCCGGCAACGATCCGTGTTGCTGTCCACAAGGTCGCGGAATCGGATGGTGTCATCTGGGTGGCTGCCGGAGAGCCGGCGGCCCAGCCGCCACGCTTTGACGATCTCGTTCCGTTGCGCTCGCTGACTGTGGAGTCGGATATTGGAGCACTCGAAGACGCCGCTGGCACGAAAGTCGATTCGGACGGGCTTATCCGCATCGCCGATCTTCCCTGGGTCCGGCTGCTGCCGGCTGAGCAGGTCGATCGCACGCTCATTCACGTCATGATCGAGAAGGATCGCAGCCCGGCAGACCGTGTTGCGGCATCGCGAATCGCCGAAGCGGTGCGCCGCCAGGCAGAAGCGCGGCGGAAGGAGATCACATGATGAAGGCTGGCGCGATGATCGACGAGTGGTATCCGGTCGGCCTCATTTCCCAACTCACCGAGACCCGGACCAAAACCGCTCTGATGGGCGAGCCCATCGAAGTGGCGCGCATGTCCGATGGTAATGCGCGGGTGACATCGTCCGATGGGCGCAACCTCCCGGTCCGTGTCCGCTACGGTCATGTCTGGTCCTCTATCGGCAACCCCGCCAAGGAACTTTTTGCGATTCCCGAGGCTGACCAGCCCGGCCGCCGCTTCGTCGATGTCGGCGTCGTGCGGGTGCGCTGCTCGCCGCTGCGGGCGGTGGAGAATTTCCTCGACATCGCCCATTTCCCGTTTGTTCATACGGATATTCTCGGCGCCGAGCCGCACACGGAAGTCGAAAATTACAAGGTTGAGATCCGGGAAGACGAGGATGAAGTCTGGGCGACGCAGGTGAAATTCTACCAGCCGCAGGCAGCCAAGTCGGCCGCCGGCGGGATCACCACCGAATATATGTACCGCGTGCCGGCACCGACCTGCTCGGTGCTCTACAAGACCTGCCCTCCCCGCCCCGGCGAATGGGACGTCATTACCCTCTTCGTCCAGCCGCTTGCGGAAGACCTTTGCGACGTGTGGCCATGGATGGCCCTCTTTGATGACGTGACACCCATGACAGACCTCATCCATTTTCAGCAGATGATCTTCCTGCAGGATCGCTCGATACTCGAAAACCAGATCCCAGCGCTTCTGCCGCTCGATCCCGGCATGGAAATCCCAACAAGGGCCGATCTGACATCGGTCGCCTATCGGCGCTGGCTCAAGCGCCATAACTATACCTACGGCGCACAGTTGGTGGCGCAATGAAGCTCTACGACTACATTCTCTCGCCGAGCTGCTACAAGATCCGCCTGATGGCCGCGATCCTCGGCATCAAGCTGGACATCAGGCCTGTCGATTTCCATCCCGGCGCCGAACATCGCGGACCGGAACTCCTGGCACTCAATCCGGCAGGCTCCATTCCGATCCTCGAGGATGTTGATCTCGTCCTGACGGAATCCTCCGCCATCCTCGCTTACCTCGCCGCCAAAAGCGCGCCGGAATGGCTGGGCACTGGCACGCCTGAGGAGACGGCACGGGCACAGCAGTGGCTCTCCTTCTCGCACCGGCTGACGGCGAACCTCGGCGGCGCGCGGCTGCACGAGATGCTGCTGCGCCCGGGCAATATCGAGACCCTGCAGGTGCAGGGGATCGCAGCATTGCGCGAGCTGGAAGCCGGTCTCTTCGAACAGCAGCTTCGTGGCATGCGCTTCCTGGCATCGAACCATGCCACGATCGCCGATATCGCCTGCTTCCCCTACGTGGCGCTGGCACCTGATGGCGGCATCTCGCTCGATCCCTACCCAACGATCCGGTTGTGGCTGCGCGCCATCCGAAGCATCGGTGGCTTCATCGAAATGCCCGGCATCCACCGACTGCACGAGCTGAAGCCCGATCCCCATCCTGCGAAGGAGCAAAGCTGATATGGCCGGCTACCTCCTGAAAAACTGCGCAGCCGTCGTCGTCAACAAGGGCAACGGACCAAGCGTGCGCCGGAATGTGGACGTGCTGACCAATGGTCCGGCGATCCAGGCAATTGGCGCGAACCTGCCTGCCGAAACGCTGCCTGCCGGCACGATCGTGCAGGACGCGACCGGCTGGTTCGTCTATCCGGGCCTCGTCAACACGCATCACCATTTCTTCCAATGCTTAGTGCGCAACCGGGCCGATCTCGACTGGACGAAGCTGTCGGTCATCGAATGGCTGGACTGCATCTACCCGATCTTCTCGCGGCTGACAGAGGATTGCTTCTACCATTCCTCCGTCACGGCCATGGCCGAGATGATCAAGCATGGCTGCACAACGGCCTTCGACCATCAATACTGCTTCCCCCGACACGCGGGAAAGCGTCTGATCGATCGCCAGTTCGAAGCAGCCGAGCTTCTCGGCATGCGTTTCCATGCGGGGCGCGGCGGCAACACGCTGCCGAAATCCGAGGGCTCGACGATCCCCGACGCCATGCTGGAAACCACCGACGAATTCATTGCCGATTGCGCCCGGCTAATCGACAGCTACCACGATGCCGGCGCCTTCAGCATGCGGCAGGTGGTCGTCGCTCCCTGCCAGCCGGTCAATTGCTATCGGGAGACTTTCGTTGAATCCGTGGCACTTGCCCGTGACCGTGGGGTGTTTTTGCACACGCATGTCGGCGAAGGCGAAAGCCCTGTCATCGAGGCACGGCACGGCATGCGCACCGTCGATTACTGCACCGAACTCGGTTTTGCCGGCCCCGACACATTCTACGCCCATTGCTGGGAACTGACTCACGGCGAACTGCGCAAAATGGCGGCAAGCGGCACCGGCGTCTCACATTGCCCCGAACCGGTCTATCTCGTCGGTGCCGAGGTAACGGACATTCCAGCGATGTCAGCCTTTGGTCTGCGCGTCGGGCTTGGCTGCGATGGGGCTGCCTCGAACGACAATTCAAACCTCATGCACTGCATCCATTCCGCCTACATGCTGCAATGCCTGACGGCATCGACGCGCGCTCATCCCGTTCCGCCGCCGGTCGACTTCCTGAGCTACGCAACGACGGGCGGCGCAAGCCTGCTCGGACGCAGCGATATCGGCCGTTTGGCGCCGGGCATGGCCGCCGATCTCTTCGCGATCGATACACGGCGGATGGATTATGTCGGCACGCGCCATGATCCGCTGAGCCTGATCGCCAAGGTCGGGATCGGCATGCCGACTGACCTCACCATGATCAATGGACGCATCGTCTGGCAGGCTGGCGAATTTACCGGCCTCGACGAATTCAAGCTTTTTGCGGACGCCGAAGCGACGCTCGCGACCGTAGAATTCTGAAAAAACCAAAAGAGGGAACTGACATGTCCAACAATCTGACCCGCAGAACGCTCATGAAGAGCGCAGCCGCCGCCGGCCTCGCAACGGCCTTTGCAGGCCGAACTGCATTTGCTGCCGACGAACCGCTCGGCATCGCCCTTGTCGTACCCTCGCCGATCGGCGATGTCGGCTGGGGTCATGCGCTTGCCGCCGGCATCGATCCGATCAAGGCCGCCTACGGCGACAAGGTCAAGGTCACGATCATCGAAAACATCGCCGAAGGCCCCGATGCCGATCGCATCATGAACAAGACGGTCGCCGACGGAAACCATTTCCTGATCGCCGGCTCCTTCGGCTATCAGAATGGCGCACTGCAGATTGCCCGCCGTAATCCCAAGGTCACTGTCCTGCATGCGTCCGGTTTCCAGGTCGCACCGAATTTCTCGCCCTTCGCCGCCAAATATTTCCAGGGAACATACCTGCTCGGCATGGCGGCAGCGGCTGTTTCCAAGACCGGCAAGCTCGGCTCGGTTTCGGCCTTCGCCATTCCCGAACTGATCACCTCCATCAATGCCTTCACGCTCGGCGCACAGTCCGTCAAGCCTGACATCGAAGTCTCTGTCGTCTGGGTCAATTCCTGGTTCGATCCGGCCAAGGAGCAGGAAGCCGCAAAGGCGTTGATTGCGCAGGGCTGCGACGTAATCTTCTCGAATGCACAGGATACGCCTTCGGTGATCTCCGCCTGCGAGGACGCCGGCGTCTATGCCTTCAACCTCAACTCCTCAATGAAGAAATATGCCGAGAAGACCTATCTCGGCTGCGTTTCTACCGATTGGTCACCTTTCTTCAAGGCTTCGGTCGACGCGCATCTCGCCGGCACCTTCAAGGGCGCCAATACCTTCCTCGGTGTCGCCGACAAGGTCGTCGAAGTGGTCGACTGGAACCCGGCTGTTCCGGCCGATACGATGACGAAAATCAAGGAGATCGAGGCCAAGATCGCCGACGGCAGCTTCTCGCCCTTCAGCGGTCCGATCATCAAGGCCGACGGCAGCGAAGGAGCGGCTGCGGGAGCTACTATGACGGACGCTCAGATCGTCGCCATGGACTGGCACGTCAAGGGTGTCAAGACGCCGCTGCCGAAGTAAGCCATGGCAAGCCCGCTCCTGTCGCTGCGCGGCATTTCCAAGAGCTACGGCCAGGTCCATGCTAACGAGCAGATCGACCTCGACGTCGCTCCCCACTCGATCCATGCCATTCTCGGAGAAAACGGGGCTGGTAAATCGACCCTGATGAAACTGATCTACGGCGTCGAGCAGCCGGACAGCGGAACCATAGCCTGGAACGGGCAACCTCTCAGCCTTGCCTCTCCCGCAGAGGCAAGGCGAACCGGCATCGGCATGGTCTTCCAGCATTTCTCGCTATTCGAAAGCCTGACGGTGGTCGAGAACATCAGGCTCATCGTGGCCGGCAAGAAGGCCGAGTTGGCGGAGCGCATCCGCAAGCTCGGGCACGAGTTCGGCCTCGAAGTCGATCCGCTTGTCCATGTGCATTCGCTTTCCGTCGGCGAGCGGCAGCGGGTGGAAATCATCCGCTGCCTGATGACCAATCCGAAACTGTTGATCCTCGACGAGCCGACATCGGTCCTCCCGCCGCAGGCCGTGGAGAAGCTGTTCGAGACCTTGCGCCGGCTGCGAGACGGCGGCGTTTCCATCCTCTTCATCTCCCACAAGCTGGAAGAGATCCAGTCGCTTTGCGACCGCGCGACGATCCTGCGCGGCGGACGCGTGACCGGCCACGTTGATCCGCGCGAGCATGACGCCCATGACCTTGCCCGCATGATGATCGGGCGCGACATGCCGGAATCCACCCCGGCATTGCCCTTGACCGAAGGCGAGAAGCGGCTGGAGCTCATCGGCCTCGACTACCTGGCGGATGATCCTTTCGCGGTACCGCTCTCCAATGTCAGCCTAGCGGTGCGCGCCGGTGAGATCCTCGGCATTGCCGGGATTTCGGGAAACGGCCAAAGTGAACTCGCCGCACTGATTTCGGGCGAGACCACCCTGCCGCGAGAACGACGCGACCAGATCTTCATGATGGGCAAGGACGTCGGCATGCTGGACGCGGCCGCACGCCGGAAATTGGGCTTAGCCTTCGTTCCGGAAGATCGGCTCGGGCGCGGCGCAGTTCCTGAAATGTCGCTCACCCTCAACAGCCTGCTCACTGCGCATCCCCTGCATCTCGTCAAACGCGGCCTGCTCGACAAGGCGCAGGCGACCGCCTTCACCAATAAGTGCATCCGGGACTACGACGTGCGCACACGCGGTCCTGAGGCGGAAGCCGGCTCCCTCTCCGGCGGTAATTTGCAGAAATTTATCGTCGGACGCGAAATCATGCTGGCACCGAAACTGCTCTTCCTTGCCCAGCCGACCTGGGGTGTCGATATCGGCGCAGCTTCGGCAATCCGCAAGCGGCTGATCACGCTGCGCAATGAAGGCATGGCGATCCTCGTCATTTCCGAGGAGCTCGAGGAATTGTTCGAACTCAGTGATTTCATACAGGTTTTGCACCACGGCAGGCTGAGCCCGCCGCTCGTCACGCGCGACACCAAACCCGAGGAGATCGGCCGATACATGATCGGTGCACGGTTACCGCGCGAGAAGGTCACCGCATGAGCAGACCTCTTTTTGCTGCCTTGCCCATACTGGTGCGCCGTGAGCGCGCCTCGCTTGCCGCCACCCTGCTCGCTCCGCCGATCGCGCTGATCGTTACAATTATCCTCAATCTCGGCCTCTATGTCGTCATGGGGCGCGATCCGGCGGCAGTCATCTATGCGATGCTGATCGAGCCGTTCTTCTCCTGGGCGTCCTTCTCCGAGGTGCTGCTAAAGGCCGGACCGTTGCTGCTCATCGCGCAGGGACTTGCGATCGGCTTTCGCGCCAAGGTCTTCAATATCGGTGCTGAAGGGCAATTCGTACTTGGAGCGATTTTTGCCTCCGCCATTCCGATTTGGTGGCCTGAGGCCGCCGGACAGTGGATCTGGCCGGCAATGCTGCTGCTCGGCACCATCGGCGGCGCGGTTTGGGCATCCCTCACCGCCTTCTGGCGCGTCCGGCTCCATGCCAATGAAATCCTCGTCTCACTGATGCTGAGCTTCGTTGCCGCACAGCTTCTCAACTATTTGTTGCTTGGCCCCTGGAAAGATCCGAACGGCTTCAATTTCCCGCAGTCGGTGATGTTTCAGTATGACGCGATGGTGCCGATCCTGATCGAGGGAACGCGCGTCAATGTCTCTTTGATCCTTGCCGTGCTGCTGTCGATCGCCGCGTGGATTTTCATGCAGAAGAGCTTCAGCGGCTATAAGTTACAGGTCGGCGGACTGGCGTCTCGCGCGGCAAGCTATGCCGGCTTCAAAGAGGGCTGGGCGATCTGGCTTTCGCTGCTGATCGGTGGCGCGGCCGCGGGTCTTGCGGGTGCAGCCGAAGTCGCCGGCCCGCTCGGCCAGTTGCAGCGCTCGATCTCGACCGGTTACGGCTATGCAGCGATCATCGTCGCCTATCTTGGCGGCCTGCATCCGATCGGCATCGTCATGTCCTCGGTCGTCATGGCGGCGCTCTATATCGGCGGAGACAACGCCATGGTCTCCGCCAACCTACCGATTGCCGCCGTGCGCGTCTTCCAGGGTAGCTTGCTTCTGATCTACCTCATCGCCATCGCCTTTGTGCGTTACCGCCTCGTATGGCGACCGAGCGCGATCAGGAGCCCGACATGAACGCCATCGAGTTCATTCTGGCCGGCATGCTAGCGGCCGCGACGCCCTTTCTGCTGGCGGCGCTCGGCGAATTGGTGGTCGAACGCGCCGGCGTGCTTAATCTCGGCGTCGAGGGCTTGATGGCATTCGGCGCCGTCATCGCCTTCATCATCGTCTATCACGGTGGCGGCCACATCCTGGCGTTTCTCGCGGCCGGGCTCGGCGGCATCCTGCTCTCGCTTGTCTTTGCCGGCATCATCCTTGGTTTCAACGCAAACCAGGTCGCGACGGGGCTCGCGACCGGCATTCTCGGCCAGGGCCTGTCGGCGCTGTTCGGCAAGAGCTACGAAAGCCTGACGGTCAAGGCATTGCCGAAAATCACCATCCCTGGCCTTTCCGACATTCCCGTCATCGGCGGCTTCTTCACCCAGGATATCGTCGTATGGCTTTCGCTTCTGGTGACATTCGCGATCTGGGCGACGTTTGCCTATGGCAAGGTGGGCCTCGTCATTCGCGCCGTCGGCGAAAATCCGAAAGCCGCCCACGCCATCGGTTATCCGGTTATCGCCGTGCGTTTCGCCGCCGTGGCATTCGGCGGCATGATGGCGGGCTTTGCCGGCGCCTATGCATCGACGATCTATACGCCACTCTGGGCCGACGGAATGATCGCCGGCCGCGGCTGGATCGCCATTGCGCTCGTAGTCTTCGGAACCTGGCTGACGGGCCGGATTTTCCTCGGAGCATGCCTCTTCGGTGCCGTATCGCTGATGGGGCTCGCCGCGCAGGCAACCGGGTTCGATGTGCCTTCGCAGCTTTTGGCCTGCCTGCCCTATCTCGTGACGATCATCGTGCTCGGCATCATCTCGGCAGACCGCCGACTGCTGAAACTCAACGGCGTCGCCTCACTCGGCGAGCCGTTCGAGCGTTGAAGTCCCCGTCCATCTCGTGGCTGATTTAACAAGACGCTTCGTGTAAGGAATAATGCAGCAGGTTCCTGCTCAACGCAGCCCTTGTGAATCACGCAGCCGCTCGATGATTCCATTCGCATAGGTACAAAATCGTTGAGAGGCATGGTCATTAGCATCCGGCATTTGCCACCGGCTTCTATCTTGGATTGTCTTTCTCTTGAAGAGCTCGTAAAGAGTTTAGGTGCGAAACTTTAGGCGAGCCGTTACGATGGAAGCGAATCCCACCGAAGGCTTTGATGCGGCTTTGACCCTGACCGATCCCCTCGACCACCTGCCAGCAGTCAAGCGGCGCGAGCTTGCCCGCGTGCTGGAGATTATCTTCGACGAGGTCGAGCAGTTCCGCGCGACCAAGCTTTCGGCAAGACGCGCCGGCGGCAAGATCCTCAAGGTGATCCTCTATGGTTCCTATGCCCGTGGCGACTGGGTGGAGGATCGCTCGAGCGGCTATCGCTCCGATTACGATGTTCTGATTGTCGTCAATTCCGAGAGCTTCGCGCAGGAGCAGGACCTATGGCTGTCGCTCGACGAGCGATTCCTTCAAGACCAGATTGCCCACCGGATCGAAACGCCGGTCATTCCGATCGTCCACACCCTGCACGACGTCAACGACCAGCTCTCTCGCGGACGACCCTTTTTCGTCGATATCGCCAGAGACGGCAAGGTCCTCTACGAGGGGAAAGGACATCCCCTCGTCGACCCCAGACCGCTGACCAAGGAAGAAGCGAAAGAAGAGGCAGAGCGAAACTTCGAGCGTTGGTATCCTGACGTCGCTAGACTTCTTGCAGGCGTTGACCTCTATCGAGATTTGGACGGTCTAAACCTTGCTGCTTTCAATTTGCACCAAGCGACAGAGCGTCTTTATCACTGTCTCCTTCTGACGTTGACGCTCTACAGTCCGAAATCGCATCGCATCAAAGTGCTTCGCTCCAAGGCAGAGGACATAGACAAGCGACTGATATCTTCCTGGCCGCGCGACAATAAGATTGCCCGCCGGCGATTTGAGCTCTTGTCCCGGGCCTATGTGGAAGCCCGATATTCACCGAATTACGAGATCAGCGCAGAGGACCTCGCTTGGCTGGTCGAGCGGGTCAGAGTCCTGAAAAAACTCGTCGAGATGAGTTGCATGGAGCGTCTTGCGTCTAGTCAATCGTCGGATTGAGTCTGGCGATCTGGGGCTTGTGGTCACATGGTCTGCCGGGGACCCGCACGCAATGCTCTCGTAGACACATCTCGACTGCCGAATATCGATAGCGATTCCGGCTTCCGTCGTCGCGGCCGCGAGCCGGCTGCAAGGATAGCGGCCCCGTAACCAGCGACCATTACGACGATCTCAATCATGCCTGGTAAGGAAGGCCGAGACGACGTCGAGGCAAAGCTCCTTTTCCTCGACATGCGGCATGTGGCTGGAATTCTCGAAGAGCACCCATTCGCTGCCCTTCACCCGATCGACATAGGGTTTGACGACAAGCGGGGTCGCTTCATCATACTTGCCTGAAATCAACAAAGTTGGCATCTCGATGAGCGACAGGCGATCTTCGATCGTCCAATCCTTCATCGTGCCGATGACATGGAATTCGGTCGGACCGTTCATATTGCGATAGACGGTATTGTCTTCGTCCATGGTCGCGAAGGTGCGCGCGACCTCAGGCGGCCAGGGTACGACGCGGCAGACATGCCGGTCGTAGAAAACACGCGAGGCTGCGACATAGTCCGGATCGGCGATGGTGCCAGCCTCCTCATGCCTCAGCAGCGTATCCTGCACCTCCTGCGGCAGTTCCTCGCGCAGACGGTTTGCCTCCGCCACCCAAGTATGCATATTGGCGGGCGAATTAGCGATGACGAGCGCCTTCAGGCCCTTCGGCTGGCGCACGGCATGTTCTGCGCCGAGCATGCCACCCCAGGACTGACCGAGAAAGGCATAACGATCCTGAATTCCGAGATGCTTCAGCAGCGCATCGAGCTCTTCCAGGAAAAGCGCCGGTGTCCAGAAATCCGGCCCCTTCTCCGGCAGGCGTGTCGATTTGCCGTTGCCGAGCTGGTCGTAGTGAATGACGGCACGGGCATCGAGCTCGGCGATGTCCTTGAAGGAATCCACATAATCATGCGTGCAGCCGGGGCCGCCATGGGCCACGACAAGCGGCAATTTGCCGGAATCGAGCGAACCAGTGATGCGATACCATGTGCGGTATTCGCGAAATGGCAGATAGGCTTCCTTCGTCGGAACTGCGGCCACAAGTCTCTCCATCCTGAGGGCAATGATGGAGAAGCATAGCGTCGCCGAAAAGGCGAAGGCAGCTATCAGAAGTTATAGGATGGGCGATCTTCCAGCAGGCGGTAATGCGTAGCGCGCACTACAGCCTGCGTGCGGTTGCGGGCGCCGAGTTTCTTGGCCGCCGCATTGAGATGCATGACCACGGTCGGCACCGACCGATCGATGATGCGCGAGATCTCCTTGGCCGAGAGACCTTCCGCGGAATAGCGCAGGCATTCGCGCTCCCGCTCCGTCAACCGGATCTTGCCGACGCTCAGCGCCTTGGCATCGAAAAGCGAATAGGCGGCCTCATGGAAGACATGGGCGAGAAGATTGAAATCGGCGATGTTGCGCAGCGCCTGATGCTCGAAATCACTGTTGGCGCCAAAGCGGATGCCGGTCACCGTCGCATAGTCCCCGCGGGGCATATGAACGGGCACGGTGACACCGGTCGACATGTCGCGTTCGCTGAGATAGCGCGTCACCGGCGCGGTGTCGTCGCTCATGAAACGATTGATGAGCGTGTCGGCATCCCGGTCGTAGTTCCAAAAAAAAGGCGCTGAGGTGCGCAACGCGACCTGCTGCACGGGATCGATGCGAAAATAGCCGCGATCGAACCAGTATTCCCGCATATCCTCCGAAATATTCCGCAACTTCAAGAGCGAAGGGATCATGATCCCGCCGTCGAGGTCATAAGGCACTGGCGTGTAATCGTAGATCAGGGCCTCGAAGCCTATCTCTTTCATCGCCCCGAAAATCTGATCGATGCGGCCGTCAAGGGTCTCATGGGCTACGAATTGCCGTCTGATCGTTCCGATTTCATCAAGCATGGCAGGCTCCGGTCGGGTGGGTTTCATACCCTATCACTTCTTATAGCTGGCGAAGACTATGGTTTAAGGTAAAAATTTAGCCATGCCCAATTATTGAGCAAGCGAAATCTTCTGCCGGAGCGGTCAATGTGGCGTGAAATCGAGCCCGAAGCGCGACATGAAATCGAGGTCGATGGCTACAAGGTGGTGGCTTACAGCTTCGGCAGCGGCAGCGAGACCATCTTCTGCCTGAACGGCGGCCCCGGCCTTCCCTGTGATTATCTGCGCGAGGCCCATTCCTGCCTCATCGACAAGGGCTACCGCGTCGTCGCCTTCGATCAGCTCGGCACCGGCGCCTCGGACCGGCCGACCGACGCATCCCTGTGGACCATCGGCCGTTATGTCGAGGAAACCGAGACAGTGCGCAAGGCGCTCGGCCTCGGCAAAGTGCATATGCTCGGCCACTCCTGGGGCGGCTGGCTCGCGATCGACTATGCACTGACCTATCCGGAAAACCTGCAGACGCTGATCCTGGAAGACACAGTCGCCGACATGCCGCACCTGATTTCCGAACTGGAACGGCTGCGCGCCGCCCTCGGGCCTGAGACGGTGGCGATGATGCAGAAACACGAGGCGCAAGGCACTTACAATCATCCGGAATATCAGGCGGCGGTGACGATCCTCAATTATCGCCATGTCTGCCGCCTGCCGGAATGGCCGGCACCAGTGCGCCACTCGCTCGACGACTGGAACATGGGTCCCTATGAGACCATGCAGGGGCCGAACGAATTCCTCTATATCGGCAACCTGAAGGACTGGAACCGCATCCCCGATCTGCCTGATGTGACGACGCCGGTGCTGATTACCGCGGGCGAACATGACGAACTGACGCCGGCCTGCGCGCTGCGCATGAAGCTGGCCCTGCCGAATGCCGAACTCAAGGTCTTCGCCAACGCCAGCCACATGCCGTTTTACGAAAATCCGCATGATTATTATCCCGCGCTGGTCGATTTCCTATCGCGGCACGGGGCAAGCTGATGCAGGGTAAGGTGATCGGAACCCGACGAAGACAAGGGGGCGAGCGCCGCCATGCATCGTTATAAGTTCATATTGACCCGGCCGATCCAGTTTCTGCCTGTCATTTTCGGCATCAGCGTCATTACCTTCATCCTGGTGCGATTGATCCCTGGCGATCCCGCCCGCAATATTCTCGGCACACGCGCCACGCCGACGGCCCTTGCCAATATCCGCGCCCAATACGGCCTCGATCAGCCCATGTGGCTGCAATATTTCTACTTCCTCAAGAACCTCGCGAATGGCGAAATGGGCAAATCGATCCTATACAAGATCGACGTATTTCCGCTGATCGCCACGCGCATCGAGCCGACGATCGCGCTGGTACTGACAAGCGTCATCATGTCGATCCTGATCGCCGTACCGATGTCGGCGATTGCCGCTCGCAATGCTGGCCGGGCGCCTGATCATGCAGTACGGGTCATCTCCACATTCGGGATCGGCTTTCCGCCTTTCTGGCTCGGCCTGATGCTGATCATACTTTTCAGCGTCGAACTCGGCGTCCTGCCGGTCTCCGGCTACGGCACGACACTGGGTGACAAGCTCTCCCATCTCATCTTGCCGGCGTTGACGGTTGCATTGTCGCTCTCGACCGTGCTGACCCGAAGCCTGCGCGCCGCCATGATCGAATCCCTGAAATCGGATGTAGCGACGGCCGCACGCGCCCGCGGCATGCCTGAGAGTATCGTCTTCTGGCGCCACGTCCTGCCGAATTCGCTGGTGCCGACAATCAATCTTCTCGCCGTCAATATCGGTTGGCTGATCGGCGGAACCGTCGTCGTGGAAAGCGTGTTTGCCCTGCCTGGCATGGGACAATTGCTGGTGCGCGCCATTTTCTCGCGCGATTATATGGTCGTGCAGGGCGTGGCGATGACATTTGCCTGCGCCACCGTGCTCGTCAATTTCATTGCCGATATCGTCACCGTCACCGTCGACCCGAGGGTGAAGCTATGAGCGTTGCGGCCCTTGCTCCTTCTCCCGTCGCCTGGCGCCGCTTCCTCAGCCGCCGGCTGACGCTCGTCATCGGCGTCGGCATCCTGCTGTTCTTTCTGCTTCTGGCAATCGCAGCGCCCGTAATCGCGCCCTATGATCCGATCCTGCAGAATGCCGATGTGCGGCTACAGGGACCGTCGCTTTACCATCTCTTCGGCACGGACAATTTCGGCCGCGATATCCTTTCGCGCGTCATATGGGGCGCACGCATCGATCTGCAGATCGCCGTCATCGGCGTCATCTTCCCGTTCCTGATCGGCACGACGGTCGGCACCATCGCCGGTTTCTTTGGCGGTATTGTCGATGCGGTTTTCATGCGGCTCGTCGATATCATCCTCGCCTTTCCGTTCCTCGTCCTGATGTTGTCGATCATCGCCATCCTCGGCCCGGGCCTCAGCAGTTTCTACATCGCCATCGCGTTGGTCGGCTGGGTCTCCTATGCGCGTCTCATCCGCGCGCAAATGCTGGTGCTGAAAAGCAGCGACTATGCGGTCGCCGCCGTCAGCCTCGGTTTCAGTCGTTCCCGCATCATGTTCCGGCATCTGCTGCCCAATGCCATTGCCGGCTCCATCGTCTTTTCCATGTCGGATGCGACGCTGGTGCTGCTCAGCGGCGCAGCCATCAGCTATCTCGGTCTTGGCGTACAGCCGCCGCTTGCCGAATGGGGTGTCATGGTAGCCGAAGGGCAGAGCTTCATCACCACGGCCTGGTGGATCACGCTTTTCCCGGGCCTTTCGATCGTCTGCCTCGCCTTCGGTTTCAGCATGCTGGGTGATGCGCTCGGCGAACTTCTCGGAGTTCACGAATGAGCGCCTCGGTCCTTTCCGTCCGTGACCTGACGGTCAAGGTTCATCTCGATGGCGGCGCACGAACGCTGATCGACCATGTTTCGCTCGATCTCGCCAAGGGCGAAATCCTCGGCCTTGTCGGTGAGAGTGGCTCGGGCAAGAGCCTGCTTTGCCGCTCGCTCGTCCGGTTATTGCCCTCTTCGCTGATCAGGATCGAGGGCGGCACTGTCCTGCTCGAAGGACGCGATCTGACCACTGCAAGCGATGCCGAGATGCTCAAGGTTCGCGGCGGCGAGATCGGTATGATCTTCCAGAACCCGACGAGCCATCTCGACCCGGTCATGCGCATAGGCGACCAGATTTCCGAGGGCATTCGCTACCACCAAGGGCTTGGTGCGAGGGAGGCGCGGGCAGCGGCGATCGAGATCCTGACACAGGTGGGCTTTCCCGATCCCGTGCGCCAATATGACAGCTACCCGCACGAGTTTTCCGGCGGCATGCGCCAGCGCGCAATGATCGGCGTAGCACTCTCCTGTGACCCGAAGATCCTGATCGCCGATGAGCCGACGACCGCGCTCGACGTGACGATCCAGGCGCAGATCCTGAAGCTGCTGCTGGAAATCCGAGAAAAGCGCGGGCTGTCAATCATTCTCATCACCCATGATCTCGGCATCGTCGCGCAGACCTGCGACCGCATCGCCGTCATGCGCGGCGGCAAGCTGCTCGAACAGGGGCCGAAGCGGACGATCCTGTCCCGGCCGCAGGATCCCTATACGATCAACCTGATCAACAGCCATCCTTCCATGCCGGACGAGGCGCCGACACCTGCGCTGGAGGTCACGCCCTCGGCGGCCTCTACGAAGCCACTCCTCGAAATCGACGACCTACATGTGCGGTTCAAGGTCGGCGGCAACCTTTTCAAGGGCAATGCGAAAACGATGAGCGCCGTTTCCGGCGTCAGCCTGCAGATCATGCCCGGCGAGACCGTCGGCATTGTCGGCGAATCCGGCAGCGGCAAGAGCACGCTCGCACGCGCCGTGCTGGGGCTAACGCCGATTTCCTCTGGGCATGTGTCGTTCGCCGGTGTCGATCTGGCGCAACACCGGGCCGCCGGCCTCGCCAAGCTGCGGCGCGAGACGGCCATGGTCTTCCAGGATCCGTACAACGCCCTCAATCCGCGCCTCACCATCGGCCAGATGCTTGCCGAAGTGCTGAAAGTTCAAGGCAAGGTGCCCGCGTCTGCCATCCCGGCGCGGATCGGCGAACTGCTGGATCTCGTCGGGCTGGAGCGGGAATTCGCCAATCGCAAGCCGCGCAGCATGAGCGGCGGACAGTGTCAGCGTGCCGGCATTGCCCGAGCACTCGCTGTCGACCCGAAGCTCATCATCGCCGACGAATGCGTCGCAGCCCTCGACGTTACGATCCAGGCGCAGATCATCTCGCTCTTCCGCGAACTGACCGTAAAGATGAACCTAACGATGATGTTTATCGCCCATGACCTGGCGATCGTGCGCAATCTCTGCGAACGCGTGGTCGTCATGTATCGCGGCGAGATCGTCGAGGAAGGCCTCTCGGAAGAGGTCTTCGCGCGTCCGAAGCATCCCTACACGGCGGCACTCATCGCCGCCATTCCCGACATCGATCCGGACAAGCCGCTTCTCGGCGGCGCGGGCTCCATTGACGACATGCAGTCGATGCCGGCCCTGCCCGCCAAACGCATGCCATAACAACGAAGGGAACGAACTCATGATCACAAAATGGAAATCAATCGGGCTTGCCGCGCTTCTTGCAGGCCTGACGCTCAGCGCAAGTTATGCCGAAGCCGCCGGCGTACTGACCATCGGCCGCCGCGAGGATTCGACGACATTCGATCCGATCAAGACGGCGCAGAACATCGACAACTGGGTGTTTTCCAACGTCTACGACGTGCTGATCCGCGTCGACAAGACCGGCACCAAGCTGGAGCCCGGCCTTGCCGAAAGCTGGACCGTGTCCGGCGACGGGCTGACCTATGTCTTCAAGGTCCGCGACGCAAAATTCTCCGACGGTTCGCCGCTGACGGCAGAAGACGCTGCCTTTAGCCTGCTGCGTATCCGCGATGATGCAGGCTCGCTCTGGAGCGATTCCTACAAGGTGATCGATACCGCCGTCGCAACCGATCCTCGGACGCTGACGATCAAGCTCAAGAACCCTTCGGCGCCTTTCCTGTCGACGCTGGCGCTGCCGAATGCCTCTGTCATTTCGAAGGCCGGCATCGAATCCATGGGCGCCGATGCCTATGCCGAAAAGCCGATCGCATCCGGCGCCTTCATCGTCGACGAATGGCGGCGCGGCGACCGCGTCATTCTGAAGAAGAACCCGAACTTTTGGCAGGCCGATCGCGTCAAGCTCGATGGCGTCGAATGGATCTCGGTACCTGACGACAATACCCGTATGCTGAACGTGCAGGCGGGCCAGCTCGATGCTGCGATCTTCGTTCCCTTCTCGCGTGTCGAGGAGCTGAAGAAAGATGCAGGCCTCAACGTGCTGATCGACCCGTCGACGCGTGAAGACCATCTGCTGATCAACCATGCGCATGGCGATCTCGGCAAGAAGGAAGTGCGCCAGGCGCTTGATCTGGCAATCGACAAGAAGGCGATCGTCGATGCCGTCACCTTCGGCCAGGGCACGATCGCCAATTCCTATATTCCGAAGGGTGCGCTTTACTACTATGCCGACAACCTGAAGCGTCCTTATGATCCAGAACAGGCCAAGAAGCTGCTGGCCGATGCCGGCGTCTCCAACCTGACGCTGAATTACCTGATCCGCGCCGGCGACGAGGTGGATGAACAGACCGCCGTGCTGTTGCAGCAGCAGCTCGCCAAGGCCGGCATCACCGCCAACCTGCAGAAAGTCGATCCCAGCCAGGAATGGGACATGACGGTTGCCGGCGATTACGACATCTCCGTCAACTACTGGACCAACGACATTCTCGACCCGGACCAGAAGACGACCTTCGTGCTCGGCCACGATTCCAACAACAACTACTCGACGAACTACAAGAATGAAGCGGTGAAGGAGCTGGTCGCCAAGGCCCGCCTGGAACTCGATCCAAAAAAGCGCGAGCAGATGTATATCGACCTGCAGAAGACGGCAAAGGACGATGTCAACTGGATCGA
Organism: Rhizobium sp. 01L419; assembly: GCF_056400025.1. Taxonomy (NCBI): domain Bacteria; kingdom Pseudomonadati; phylum Pseudomonadota; class Alphaproteobacteria; order Hyphomicrobiales; family Rhizobiaceae; genus Rhizobium; species Rhizobium sp. 01L419. The sequence continues at coordinate 31,777 of NZ_JBFTSM010000023.1, read as the reverse complement.
TCTCTACTATAGCCCGTACATCAACGTGGCGCGGAAGAACATCGACAACTTCTATCAGAATCCGCTCGGCCGCTTCTTCCTGGAAGATACCGTCAAGAACTAAGCCTCAATCTTGCTATCAAGCTCCGCCGCCCTGAAAGCGGCGGAGCATTGTTCTGACGGGAGATCGGTGATGACGGCGGACGAAATCGCATTCATGAGCGTGGCCGACCTTGGGCGAGCCTACAGAAGCGGTTCGCTCTCGCCTGTCGATGTCGTGCGCGTCAGCCTTCAACGGCTGGAAAGGCTGGAACCCGCTCTCAATGCTGTGGCCCAAAGGTTGGATGCGACGGCGCTTGCCGAAGCCGAGCACGCATCAGAGGAACTGCGCGCCGGCAAGGATCGCGGGCCGCTCCATGGCATTCCCGTTGCCATCAAGGACCTGATCGAGGTGACGGGCGCTCCGACCGGCTACGGCAGCAAGGTGCGACCACCGGCAATTGCTGATGACGATGCGCCTCTGGTGCAGTGCCTGCGCGAAGCAGGTGCGATTATCCTCTGCAAGGCCAACCTGCTCGAATATGCCTACGGCATCGCCCATCCGGATGTCGGCCAGACCAACAATCCCCACGATGTCAGCCGCACCTCCGGCGGCTCGAGCGGTGGGTCCGCTGCTCTGGTCGCAGCCGGCATCATCCCGCTGTCGATCGGCACCGATACGGGTGGCTCGATCCGCATTCCCGCCTCCTATTGCGGGGTCGTCGGACTGAAGCCGTCATTCGGTCTGGTGTCGCTCGACGGCGTGTTCCCGCTGTCATGGAGCCTCGACCATGCCGGGCCGCTCGCTCGCAGCGTCGCGGATACTGCGCTGCTGCTCGAAGTGCTGACCGGCAAGGCCTTTCCGCTTTCACCGCCGTCGCTTGCAGGTGTCCGGATCGGCGCCCCACACTTTCATTGTGAAAGCCCCGAATTGACGCCGGCGGTTGCCGATAATCTCACCGAAGCGCTGAAGCGGCTCGAAGCGGCGGGCGCGATCATCAAGCGCATCGACATTCCGGAGCTTATGCTTGCTAATTCGGAGCTGCGCCGGATCATCCTGCCGGAGGCCTCGGTCATTCATGCCGAACTCTACTCCGAAAACCCTGATGGTTACGCGCCGCGCACGCGATCACAGGTGGAAGCCGGCTTCGAATCCAGGGCCGTGGACTATATCAAGGCCCAGGAATTCCGCGTGAAGCTGCGCAATGCAGTCGAAGCGGCCTTCACGGATGTGGACGTGCTGATCGGGCCGAGCGTGCCCTTCCCCGCACCATCAGAGGATCCGGAATTCACCGAGGACGGCGAGGAAGGCGAAATGCTGTCCAGCGGCCTCGCCAACATGACCGGCCAGCCATCCCTCAGCCTGCCCTCCGGCATGGACGGGCATCTGCCGCTTGGTCTGCAGCTGACAGGCCCGATCGGTGCCGATGGAAAGCTGCTGCAGGTCGCCCTCGGCATCGAGACGGTGCTCGATGCCTGGCGCAGGCCTTCACTCTAGAAACTATTGCCTCGGTTCTCCGTCACACTGACGGAAAATCGCCCCCTGCCGCCAGCCGACGATAGGCTTCAACGGCATAGAGCACGGTGCGCGTCTGCGCGTCGTGGCAATCGACGAAGATCTGCTCGTAAACCGTCTCATCGGTCGCTTCGGTGATGATCGTCAGTGGCGCCTGATAGAGCGAGCCCACCTGTTTGAGGATCGGAACGCCGAAACGTACCTCGAAGGGCGCGTTCGGCATGTGCAGGCGCACGCAATCGATCTGCCTGGCATTGAATTCGACGAGGCTCTTGTCCTCGGCCAGACGTTTGGCCACCTCATCAAGGATCGCCTCGCCGATCGCTTCCCAGCCTGGATGCGTGCAAACGATCAGGAAGAAGCCTTTCGGAATGGTCCAGAGCTCGAAACCGCGCGGCAGGTAGCCCGACATTGGCCGCGTCCACTCATGGGAGGGATAGCCGTGCAGATTGAGATGAAGCTTGGCGGATGAGAGTTCGAGTGCCTTGCCGCGTGCTTCGCGTTCATACATCGGCGGTGGAACGGTGAAGGAGAGGTCGTCGCCGAAGGCTGTGTAACGGGCGGCGTGATGCATGTGGAACGGGTTTTCGACGATGAGCCGCTGATGCAGCTCATATCCATCGACATTCTCCACCGGCACGATAGCAAAATGCTGGTCGGGATCGGCGGCAAGCTGTTGTGCGGCGCGTAGCGCCCCGACCGGACCGCTGGTCTCATTGGCATGCTGGCCGGATGAAATCAGAACGGCTGGGCCCGGTCCCTTGTGATAACGGCCGAGCACCTCGCGGCCTTCGCGCGATAGCGCCTTGATCGGCTCACCCTCGATCTTCGCCAGTTCGCGACGGATCTGACCGATTTTCAGCGGCCGCGTTGCCGTGGCGATGTCGATATCCTCACCATTCGTTTCCTCGTGCTCGCCGAAGTCTTCGACGGTCATGACGATGCGCGGATTGCCGTCCGCACCGCGGATATCGGGAACGACCTGGCCTGGCCTTGCACCACCGCGGCCCGCCATAGCGCCCATCTCGGCATCCAGGCATTCGCGCAGGCTGAAGAACAGGTCTTCATGCATGGCTTCGCGTAGGCTAATGCTCTCGCTGCAGAAATCGAGGTCGAGATCCCTGGCCGGCAGATCGACCATGATGCGCAGCCTGTCGAAAGAGGGCTGCTTACGCCCCCATGTCTGCTGCTTGACGGCATCGACGGCCGCCAGGAACAGCGTCTCGAAATCGGTTTTCAGCCGTTCGCCCCTGTGCCAGCCACAGCAGCGCAGTACCGGCTTGCCGACATGGTCATCCTCCACGACGTTCGGCGCAAAGACGGTATATGTCTTCGTCTCCCCGGCCTTCGTCGTCAGCGAGATGTCATAGGTCAGATCGAGGGTGTTGGCGTGAAAAGCGACCTGTGCATCGCCGACGAGAACCGCCAGCGGATAGGCCTCAATCAGGAAGCGCTGCGGGTCCGCGGCCGGATGAACGGGATAACCGATCTCTACCTTGGCAAGGGAAGCGATATGCAGCTCCTCAAGGAAGAAATAGACCAGCGGCTTGTAGGAACTGCGGATCCGCGCGGTAATACCGGCGGCCGCAAGTTTTTCTTCCGCTGCCCGCCGCGAGGGCTCGTCGTCGAAGACCCAGGCTTCGACGGGCCTGCCCGGCGGGTTGGCGATCAGGTCGGAAACCAGCACGTCGAGCGTGCGCGGAATATCGAGATTGAGGATGGTGCTCATTTTTCCCTCGTCGGATCGAGATAGTCACGAAGCCAGTCACCGAGCAGATTGAGCCCGAGGACGGTAAGCATGATGGCGAAGCCCGGAAAGACGCTGACCCACCAGGCGGACTGCACATAGGTGCGCCCGTCGGCGAGCATGCCGCCCCAGCTTGGAATGGAGGCATCGACGCCGAGACCGACAAAGGTCAGGCTGCTTTCCAGCAGGATGTTGTTGGCGACGTTCAGCGTCATCAGCACGATGATCGGGCCGACGATATTCGGGAGGATATGCACGAGAATGATCCGCAGGCGCCCGACACCGATGGCGCGCGCCGACTGGATGAATTCGCGGTCGCGCAAGGAGAGCACGAGACCACGCACCAATCGGGCATATTGCACCCATTGGGCGATGATCATCAGCGAAATGAGGATCGGCAGGCCAGGGCCGACGATGGCGATGAAGGTCAGCGCCATCAGCATGAAAGGCATGGCAAGCTGGACATCCGCGATGCGCATGAGCACCATATCGGCGATACCGCGGAAGTAACCGGCAATCAGACCGGCGATCGTGCCGACGATCGTGGCACCCGCGACCGATAGCACTCCGACGATCAGCGAGATCTTGCCGCCGGCGGCAATGCGCGCCAGCACGTCCCTGCCGAGAGGATCGGTGCCGAAAATATGGTTGAGGCTGACGAAAGGCGGCAGCAGGCGGGCGCGAAGATCCATCATGTCAGCCCTGCTCCCGAAAATCACATCGGAAAAGACGACGAGCAGAACCATTCCGCCGGTGAAGAGGATGCCGAAGAGAAGTTCCAGCGGCGTGTGACGGAAGAAGGACGATTTGGCCGGGGAGGATGACATGGCTCATTTCCTCCCGATACGCGGATCGATGATGCCATAGGCAATATCGATCGCCAGGTTAATCAGGACGATTAGCAGCGCCAGCACGGTGATCGTGCCCTGCAGTACGGGATAGTCACGCGACGAAATGGCATCGAAGGCAAGGCTGCCCATGCCCGGCCAGTTGAAGACGCGCTCGACGATCACGACGCCGCCGAGCAGGTCGCCGAATTGCAGACCGACGAAGGTGAGCAGCGGAATGAGGCAGTTGCGTAGCGCGTGCTTGTAGAGCACGACCCTGTCCTTCAGCCCCTTGGCGCGGGAGACGAGGATGAATTGCGCCGACAGTGTCTCGAGCATCGACGAGCGCACGATGCGGACGTTGACCGCCGAGAGGATGAGCGCCAGCGTCAGGCAGGGCAGCACCAGGCCCGAATAGGCAAGGAAGCCGCTCGATGGCAGCCACTCCAGCTTGATCGAGAAGATCAGCACCAGCATGATCGCCAGCCAGAAATTCGGGAAGGACAGCCCGACGAGCGACAGGACGCGGACGATCTGATCCGCCCATGAGCCTGCTTTGACCGCCGCATGAATGCCGAGCGGGATCGAAATCACGAAGGACAGCAAGAGCGACAGGAAGGACAGCAAGAGGGTCGCCGGCAGCGCCTGTGCAATCAGGTCCCAGACCGGGGTGCCGCCGAAGAAGCTCTTGCCGAAGTCGCCCTTAGCGACGCCGGAGATGAAATTCAGATATTGCATGTGGAACGGCTGGTCGAGACCAAGGCCGGCACGAATATTCTGGAGATCCTGCTCGGTAACGGCAGAACCACCGCTGACGAGCATGGCCGTCGGATCGCCGGACAGCCGGATTGCATAGGAAACGAGCAGCGTGACGACGATCACGACGAAGAAAGCCTGCAAGAGGCGTTTGGCAATATAGGCTGGCATGGCGTGACCCTGCGAAGGAGATGACTGCCTGCCACAAGGCAGGCAGTCGGAGCGGGGCTCGGTTAGTCGACCGATACGTCTACGAAGCGGAAACGCACGTCCGGGGTCGGCGCCAGGTTCTTCACCCGCTTGTTGATCGCATAGAGCGTGTTGCCGTTATAGAGGGGCATCTCGAAAGCCTGGTCGGCGGCATAGGCTGCAACTTCGCCCAGGATCTTCTTGCGCTCGTCGACATTATAGGTCGAGCGCTGCGCCTCCAGCAGCTGATCCAGCTTTGCATCCTTGATGTAGGGATTCCAGAACTGACCGCTGTGATAGAGCAGGTACGCCGTGTTGTCGAAGTCGAAGGTCCAGCCACCCCATTGGAACTGGTAGAGCGAGCCGGTTTTGCCATGCGCGATGATGTCGGTGTAATAGACGTTGGTCTCATAGGACTTCAGCGAGGCATTGATGCCGACGGCCTGAAGATAGGCGGCGACCGTCTGGGCCACTTCGCGGAATGTCGCATCCGTACCGACGAAGGAAAGCTCCAGATTGGTGCCAGGCTTCACACCGGACTTGTCGAGCGCCGCCTTGGCGGCCGCGGGGTCGAAGGGCAGTGACTTCAGATTGGCATCGTAGCCGAGCGACAGCGAGCTCTGGAGGCTGGCAATCGGCTTGCCGTTGCCCTGCAGGATCTGCTCGATGATGGCGTCTCGATCGACCGCCTGGATAAGTGCCTTGCGCACCGCCGGATCCTTGGTGATACCGTCGGTATTGTTGAAGCGCAGCATGGCGACGTCAGGACCGGTAATGCTTTCCACTTCCAGCTTGGGATCGCCCTTGATCGTGTCGATCAGGCTGATCGGCACCAGCGTTGCGATATCGATACCACCCGATTGCAGTTCGGAAACCTGTGTGGCCGCTTCCGAAATGAAGCGGTAGACCAGACCGGAAATCTTCGACGCGCCACCCCAGTAATCCGGGTTGGCTTCCAGCGTCAGGCTGATCTTCGGCTTATAGTCGACGAACTTGAACGGACCTGTACCGACCGGATGCAGGTTGAAATATTCGTCGCCCTTTTCCTTGATATATGCCGGCGGCACGATCATGCCGCCATAGCCGGCAAGCTTGGTGATCAGCACCGGATCCGGGCTCTTGAGGATGAAGTCGACCGTATAGTCATCGACGATCTTCACTTCGCCAATGGAGGTGTAATTCGCCTGCTGCGGCCCCTTGGCGCCTTCCGGACCGAGCAGACGGTCGAAGGTGAACTTGACGGCAGCAGCGTTGAAGTCCTCGCCATCGTGGAATTTCACACCCTTGCGCAGCGCGAAGCGGATACGCTTGTTGTCGTCAAGGAATTCCCAGGCCGTGGCGAGGCCAGGCAGCAGCTTCAGGTCCGGGCTGCGCTGCACGAGCCCGTCGAAAATATTGCTGCCGATGCGCCCCCAGGTCAGCGTGAACGTATCGATCGGATCCCAGCTGCCATCATCGCGTTCGAGCGCGACAGTAAGCGTGCCGGCGGCATGGGCGGCGTCGATGGTTGCGGCAAGCGGCAGGACCGACATTGCGGCGGCAAAGAAGAGATTTCTATATCTCATTGTTTTAGTTCCCCAATTTTTCTTGTGCGGTTACTGTTTTATAGCGATCTGTCCTGTGGGAGGGTTTCGGACAGCTTCTGCGGCTCGGCCGCAACGAAGTGCGAGGGCGAAAAGCGGCGGTACTGCAGAAGCGCCGGTTCTTCGCCGATTTTTCGGACAGGGCTCGGTATTGCACCGGTCAAAAGCGTGGTGTCGATACTGCGATCGGGATCGGGCACAGGAATGGCCGAGAGCAGCTTGCGCGTATAGGGATGCTGCGGGTTCTCGAATATTTCCTGCCGGGCACCGATCTCGACGATCTGGCCGAGATACATGACCGCGACGCGGTGGCTGATTTTCTCGACCACAGCCATATCATGGGTGATGAACAGGTAGGACAGTCCGCGTTCCCGCTGCAATTCCAGCAGCAGGTCCAGGATCTGCGCCTGGATCGAAACGTCGAGAGCCGAAACGGATTCATCGGCGATGATCAGTTCCGGATCGCTGGCGAGCGCACGGGCAATGCAGACACGCTGGCGCTGACCGCCCGAGAGCTCGTGCGGAAAACGTGTTTTGTAGTCGTGCGGCAGTCCGACACGATCGAGCAGGGCAAGCGTTCGGGCTGCGACCGCCGCCTTGTCCGGCTGCAGCTTGTGAACGATCATCGGTTCGGCGATGCTGGCGCCAACCCTCTGGCGTGGATCGAGCGCTGCGTAGGGGTCCTGGAAAATATATTGAATTTTCTGCAGCAGCGAACGCTTCTCGCGCGGGTCCATCTCGGCGACATCGCGGCCTCGGAAGCGTATCTTGCCGCCCGTCGGCATCATGATCTGTTGTAGCATGCGCCCGGTGGTGGACTTGCCGCTACCGGATTCGCCGACCAGCGCCAGCGTCTCACCGGCGGCAATCTCGAAGGAGATGCCTTCAACCGCGTGGATACGGTGCGTCAGGCGGCCGAACAGGGTCCTACGGGCAGCAAAGCGCGCTGTCAGGCCATCGACCTGCAGCAATGGCGGCTTGCTGTCGGAACGGACGGCCTCCAATGCTTCGCTGTTGGGCGAAGCTTTTCCCGACATGCTGCCGAGGCGCGGCACGGCTGCGAGCAGGGTTTGCGTATAGGGATGCTGCGGATTGGAAAACAGCGTCCGCACCGGCGCCTCCTCCTGCTTTTCGCCGTGACGCAGGACGACCACATCGTCAGCCATTTCGGCAACGACGCCCATGTCATGGGTGATGAAGATCACTGCCATGCCGAGTTCGCGCTGCAGCTCGCGGATCGTATTGAGGATCTGCGCCTGAATTGTCACATCGAGAGCGGTGGTCGGCTCGTCGGCAATCAGCAACTTGGGACGGCAGGAGAGCGCCATGGCGATCATCACACGCTGGCGCATGCCGCCGGACAATTGATGCGGATAACGCTTCATCATCGCATCGGCGTCGGGAATGCGAACCTTATCCAGCATGTCGCGCGCGATGCGATTGGCTTCAATGCGCGTGGTCTTCTGGTGCAGAAGAATGGCTTCGACAATCTGATCGCCGATCGAAAAGACCGGATCGAGGGACGTCATCGGCTCCTGGAAGATCATGGCGATCTCCCCTCCCCGGATCTGCCGGATGCGATCAGGGCTGGCGGTGACCAGATCGATCGGCCCGTTGCGGCTCTGGAAGAGGATTTCGCCGCCGCTGATGCGGCCGCCCGAAAAATCGGTAAGGCGCATGATCGCCCTAGAGGTCACCGATTTTCCTGAACCGGATTCACCGACGATCGCAAGCGTCTTGCCCGCCTTGACATTGAAACTCAGCGATTTGACAGCCTGAAACTGACCGGACCTGAAGTCGACGGACAGTGAGCGAACCGAGAGGATGGCGGGGTTGGTGGGGTTGGCGGCGCTGCTGCTCTCGGTCGATCTACTCATAAGGTTGCCGCCGACCTCGCTGCCTGTTCGTAGTATCCCGACAGAGCTCTCAGATGGGAGGCAATGCCGGAGAGTTCATCCTGTGAAAGGCCCGAGAGTTTTGTCGCCTCCACTAGCAATCGTTCGCGGATTTCCGAATAGCGCGTCAGCGCTTCCAGCCCCTTGTCGGTGACCTGGATCACCTTTTCCTTGCCGGATTTCCCGGTCTTCACCAGACCGGCCGCATCAAGCTTCTTGACTGCATAATTAGCGACATGCGTGTCTTCGATGTCGAGCACGAGGCAGAGATCAGACAGCGTCTTCGGACGGCCGCGATGGCGCACCGAATGGATGATCAGGATCTCCACCGGCGAGAGGCTCGGCGCGCCGGCGGCAGCCATGCAGCGCACCATCCAGCGGTTAAAAGCATGAGAAAAAAGGATCGATCCATATTCAAGTTCGGAGAGGGCCGGAGAACTGCCGAGCGCCAGATGGGCGGACGACACGATCAATTCGCGGGGAGCTTTTCGTTCCTTCGGTTTATCCAATGAACTCTCTCATCTCAGAACTGAAGTACGTGTGGCAGGTTAGCCCGAAGCGATAATTTGTCAACAAATTATCGCTAAGATTCCTCTATTCTGCCGCCGTTTCTCCGACCTTATTTTCCAACGCGTTCGGCATATAGGAACGCATTGCTATTGCATTGATTTTAAATCGTTTTAGCCGAGTGCACTTCAAGCATCGGATGGTCCGTATCCGCCCCCTGTTGGCGTCACGACCGTAAAGGCTTCGCCGGCTTCCAGCACCGTATGAGCGGCACCAATCAACTCATCGACCCTACCGTCGTTGCGCCGAACATAGTTGCGGCCGGTCTGCCCGGGCTCGCCACCTTTCAGGCCGAAGGGCGCGATGCGGCGATGGCCGGAGAGAACGGCAAATTCCAGCCTCTCGAGCGTGCGGATCGTGCGCTGGGTGCCGTTGCCGGCATGCCACTGACCGCGGCCGCCGGAATCCGGCCGGATATGGAAATCTTCGAGCACCACAGGGAAGCGGCTCTCCAGGATTTCCGGATCGGTCAAACGCGAATTGGTCATGTGTGTATGCACGGCGTCCGCGCCATGGAAGCCGGGGCCGGCGGGGGCACCAGAACAGATGGTTTCGTAATATTGATATTTGTCGTTGCCGAAGGTCAGGTTGTTCATCGTCCCCTGCGCCGCGGCCATGGCACCGACGGCGCCGATCAGGCAATTGGTGACCGCCTGGCTGACTTCGACATTACCGGCGACGACGGCTGCCGGGTATGCCGGCGTCAGCATCGTGCCATCGGGAATGACGATACGGATCGGTCGCAGGCAGCCGGCATTCATCGGAATATCCGCCTCGACAAGCACGCGGAAAACGTAGAGCACAGCCGCCCGCGTGACCGGTGCCGGCGCGTTGAAATTGTCCGACCTCTGCGCAGACGTGCCGGTAAAATCGACCGTCGCCTCGCGCTTGTCCCTGTTGATGGAGATCTTGACGACGATCTTGCAGCCCTGATCCATCTCGTAGGAAAACTCGCCATCGGGCAGGCGGTCGAGCACCCGGCGCACGCTTTCGGCGGCGTTGTCCTGCACATGGCCCATATAGGCGTCGACGACATCCTCGCCGAAGTGCACAATCATCTTCTTGAGTTCCGCCACACCCTTTTCATTGGCGGCGACCTGCGCCTTCAGGTCGTTGACGTTCTGCGCCAGCGTGCGCACCGGATAGCGCGCACCGGTGAGCAGGTCGGCAAGCGCGTCCTCGCGAAAAAGGCCGCGATCGAGCAGCTTGAAATTGTCGATATAGACGCCTTCTTCCTCGATATGCGTCGCAAGCGGCGACATGGAACCGGGCGAGATGCCGCCGATATCGGCGTGGTGACCACGGCTCGCGACCCAGAAGCGGATGCGCGTGCCGAAATCGTCGAAGACAGGCGTGCAGACGGTAAGGTCAGGCAGATGCGTGCCGCCATTGTAGGGCGCGTTGATCAGGAAGACATCGCCCGGATGAATGACCGGATTTTCGCGGATGGCGGTCGCCACGGACGCATCCATGGAGCCGAGATGCACGGGCATGTGCGGCGCGTTGGCAACGAGATTGCCTTCCGCATCGAAGACTGCGCAGGAGAAATCAAGCCGCTCCTTGATGTTGACGGAATAAGCGGTGTTCTGCAGCGTCACGCCCATCTGCTCGGCAATCGACATGAAGAGATTGTTGAAGATCTCCAGCATGACCGGATCGGCCTTGGTGCCGATGGCCGTGCGCTGCGGCAAGGCCTTAATGCGGGTCAGCACGACGTGATCGCGCGCCGTCAGCCTCGCCTGCCAGCCATCCTCGACGACGATGGTCTGGTTCGGCTCGATGATGATGGCCGGTCCGGTGACCGTCTGGCCGGGGATGATGCCGTCGCGCAGAACGACCGCCGCATCGTGGCTATTGCCCTGCGAATGAAAGGTGGTCCGGCGAACGGCCAGGGCTTCGCCCTTGCCCGTCTCACCCCGATCGACATCGATCTCGGCCGCCGCACCGCCGATGCATTCGACCTCGACGGCTTCCACGACCAACGGCTTGTCCTCGGCGACGAAACCGAAACGGCGCTTGTGCAGCACCTCGAATTCCTTGCGAAGGCGCGCCGCATCATCCCCTTGCGGGAAGAGCGCCTCGACCGCGAGCAGCGTATCGGTTCCGGCGTAGCGGATATGCGCACGAAGCACCGTCTTGATCTTGCCGGCCTCCACGCCCTGCGCAACCAGTTCCGGGAGACCTTCAGCCTGCAACTGCAGCCCGAGGGCGGCAATCGCTGCGGGAGCCTCTCCGTCGAGCGGCACGCCGAGCGCCTTCTGGCGCGTGGAACGGATATCGGCCAAGCCCATGCCATAGGCCGAAAGCAGCCCGGACATCGGATGCAGCAGGATGCTCTTCATGCCCAGCGCATCGGCCACCAGACAGGCATGCTGGCCGCCGGCGCCACCGAAGCAGTTGAGCGCATAACGCGTCACGTCATAACCGCGCTGAACGGAGATCTTCTTGATCGCCTCGACCATATTGGCAACGGCGATGCGGATGAACCCATCCGCCACTTCTTCCGGGCTGCGCCCATCACCGATTTCGACTGCAAGTTCGGCAAATTCCTTCCGTACCGTTTCGACATCCAGCGGCTGGTCCTGGTTCGAGCCGAAGATCGCCGGGAAGAATTCCGGCAACAGCTTGCCCGCCATGACATTGGCGTCGGTTACCGCAAGCGGCCCGCCATTCCGGTAGCAGGCCGGCCCCGGATAGGCTCCGGCGGAATCTGGCCCGACGCGGAAGCGGCCGCCGTCGAAATGCAGGATCGAACCGCCACCGGCTGCCACCGTATGAATGAGCATCATCGGTGCGCGAACGCGAACGCCGGCAACTTCGGTTTCGAAGGCCCGCTCGTACTCGCCGTCAAAATGCGCGACATCTGTCGAGGTGCCGCCCATATCGAAGCCGATCACATGGCCGAAACCTGCCTGCTCGCCGGTTTTGGCAAGACCGACGACGCCGCCGGCCGGGCCTGACAGGATGGCGTCCTTGCCCTGAAACATATCGGCGGCGGTCAGACCGCCTGACGACATCATGAACATGACGCGGGCACCTGTGCGGACCACATCGAGTTCATCGGAAACCTGGCGCACATAGCGGCCGAGCACCGGCGAGAGATAGGCATCGACAACGGTCGTATCGCCGCGGCCGACCAGCTTGATCAGCGGCGAGACTTCGTGGCTGACGGAGACCTGCTCGAAACCGATGGCGCGGGCAATGCGCGCAGCCGCTGCCTCATGCTCGGGATATTTATAGGCATGCATGAAGACGATCGCGACGGCGCGGTATCCCTTGGCGCGCAGATTGCGGAGCGCCGTTTCCGTTGCCGCCTCATCGAGCTCTATCTCGACCGTGCCGTCGGCCAGCACGCGCTCGTTCAGCTCGACCACGTCCTGATAGAGCGCTTCCGGTTTGATGATTTCGGTCGCGAAGATATTCTTGCGTTCCTGGTAGCCGATGCGCAGAGCGTCGCGAAAACCCTTCGTGGTGATCAGGGCCAGACGCTCACCCTTACGCTCCAGCAACGCATTGGTGGCGACCGTGGTGCCCATGCGCACCTCGCCGATCAGCCCCACCGGGATCGCCTCACCGGCCGTCAGGCCGAGATGCTGCCGGATCCCATGAACAGCGGCATCACGATAGGCGTCCGGATTTTCAGAGAGCACCTTTCGGGCGTGCAACGCGCCGGACGGGTCGCGTCCGACGATATCCGTGAAGGTGCCCCCACGATCGATCCAGAAATCCCAGTTACCAGCCGCAGTACCCGACAAAATCGCCTCCGACGTTCGTTTGGAATATCACTAAGAAATTATCGATAAATCGTCAACGTTTTGTAGAAGGCCAAATCGACGCTGGGTGCGATTTGTGAAGGGCGTAGCACAGGCAGGATTTTTAAGCCCAAAAAATCGAACGCCGCGGCCTGATGGACCGCGGCGAGAAGATCAGCCGAAATGACGCTATTATAGAGGGCTGGCGGTTGATGAGGCCGGCCTGACTACTCTCCTCAACGGGAGGTCAGGTCATCAGGCAGCGCAGCATTATGGTACTTGCTATAGATGTCGCGCAGCACCTTGTTGTCGAAGTTGGTCTTCACCCACTGGTCGAGCCACGCCTTCAGATTGGCTTCGCCCTTGGGTATGCCGATGCCGAGGTTCGTTTCCTTCTGCGTGAACTTCACTTGCAGCGGATGGTCGGCCATCTTCTTGTTGATGCCGTTGATGACGGCCGACTGGCTGGAAACGGTATCGACCTGGCCGGATACGACTGATGTGATCAGCGTTGCGTCATCCTCGAAGCGGACGATATCGGCACCCTTTGCATTGGCAGTGATATCCTGGTCGTTCGTCGTGGCACGGGTAACGCCAACGCGCTTGCCGTCAAGATCGGCATAATTCTTGATCTCGATGCTCGGCGGCGCTGCGACGACGAGAGCGAGCGTCGCATAGGGGACGGAATAGTCGATCGCCTTCTTGCGCTCTTCGGTGATACCGAGCGAGGAGACGACCATGTCGGCCTTGCCCGTCTGCACCGAGGGAACGCGGGCAGCGTTGGTGATTTCCACCAGCTCGAGCTCGACGCCAAGATCCTTGGCGATCAGCTTGGCGGTCTCGACGTCCGAGCCTGACGGCTTCAGGTTCTCATCGACGAAGGAATATTCCGGAATGCCCATCGCCACGGCGATACGCACCTTGCCCGCCTTCTTGATGTTGTCGAGTACATCGGCATGCGCAACGCTCGCCAATGCCAGCAGCCCTGCGCCGGCCAAAAGTGCCAGTTTCGAAATCATTGTCTTCGGCATGTTCCAAGTCTCCTCTACCTGATTGCCTCTGCCCGCTCTTTGTCGGGCCTCCTCTGAAACCCGCACCGGTCCATCCGGCGCAGGCAGTTCCCTCCCGCACTTGGCGAGGTCTAAAGCTCTGCAGCCATGAACTCCTTGAGTTCCGGCGTCTGCGGATTGCTCAGGATATCCGCACCACCCGTCTCCCAGACCTTGCCGGTGTGCATGTAAATGACGCGGTTGGCGGCGCGCTTGGCAAAACCCATCTCGTGGGTGACGACGATCATCGTCATGCCACCACGGGCGAGATCTTCCATGACGCGCAGCACCTCGCCCGTCAGCTTCGGGTCGAGCGCCGAGGTCACCTCGTCGAACAGCATCACCTTCGGCTGCATGGCAAGCGAACGGGCGATCGCCACACGCTGCTGCTGGCCGCCGGACAGTTGCTCGGGATAGGCATCGATCTTTTCCGAAAGGCCGACCTTGGCGAGCACCTGCTTGGCGATCTCGAAAGCCTGATCCTTGCGGATGCCCTTCACGCGGCGCAGTGCCAGCATGATGTTTTCGGCGACTGTCATATGCGGGAAGAGATTGTAGCTCTGGAACACCATGCCGATGTCGCGCCGCAGGGTTCTGAGATCGAGCTTCGGATCCTCGACGCGGTGGCCGCAGACTTCGATCGAACCGTCCTGGATCGTCTCCAGCCGGTTGATGCAGCGCAGCGCCGTGCTCTTGCCGGAGCCGGACTGGCCGATCAGCGCAACCACTTCGCCGGCATTGATCTCGAAGGAGACGCCCTTCAGCACCTCCAGAGCGCCGAAGCGCTTGACGACATTGGTGAGCTTAACGGCGACCGACATTGAGTTTCCTCTCGAGAGAGCGGCTCCAGACCGACAGCGGGTAGCAGACGGCGAAATAGAGAAGCGCCGCGATACCGAAGACCAGGAAGGGCTGGAACAGGGAGTTGTTGATGACCTGTGCCGCTCGGGTCAGCTCCAGGAAGCCGACGACCGAGGCGAGCGAGGTGTTCTTGACGAGCTGGACGAGGAAGCCGACCGTCGGCGGCGTGGCGATCTTCAGCGCCTGCGGCAAGATCACATCCCTCAACGCCTGCCAGCGCGTCAGGCCGAGGCACTCGGCCGCTTCGAACTGGGTACGCGAGATGGATTCGACCGAGCCGCGCCAGATTTCGCCGAGATAGGAACTCGAATAGATCATCATGCCGAGACCGGCCGCCACCAGCGCCGGCACGGAAATGTTGATCACCCCGAGGCCGAAATAGAGGATGAACATCTGGATCAAGAGCGGCGTGCCCTGGACCAGTTGGATGTAAATAAGGGCGGCGCGCCGCAGCCACAGGAAGCGCGAGATGCGGCATAGCATGACGAAAAAGCCCGCAATGCCGCCAAGCAGGAAGGCGAGAGCGGATAGCACGACGGTCCAGACAAGACCGTCAAGCAGATAGATCAGATGATTGAAGGAAAACCCACCGAGCATGACCGACCCCTATAGCGACGTGCCGAGCCGGCGACGGCGCGGGAAAGCGATGAGACCGATGCCGTAGAAGCCGGCCCGCATCAGATAGGTGATGGCGATATAGAGGACAGCGACGACCATATAGGTTTCCAGCGAGCGGAACGTGTTCGACTGGATGTTGTTGGCAACACCCGTCAGCTCTTCTGCTGATATCTGCGAGGCGATCGAGGTCGACAGCATCATCAGGATGAACTGGCTGGAGAGCGCCGGATAGACTCGTTCGATGGCCGGCAAGAGGATGATATCGCGGTAGATCTGCAGCTTCGACAGGCCAAGCGCTTCGGCGGCCTCGATCTGGCTCGGATGAATGGAGTCCATGCCGGCGCGTACGATCTCGGCCGTATAGGCGCCGACATTGATGACCATGGCGAAGACAGCGGCAGCGATGATCGGCAGGCGGAAGCCGATCGAGGAAAGCCCGAAGAAAATGAAGAAGATCTGCACGATAAAGGGCGTGTTGCGTACTGTCTCGACATAGATGCTGACGAGGGTGCGGAGCGGGCCGATGTTCGAGCGGCGGGCAATGGCACAGGCAACGCCGATGACAAGACCGATGATGACCGAAAAGACGGTGATCTCGATCGTGACGAGCGCGCCCGACAGGAAATCGCCCCAATAGGGCAAAAGGGCCGCAAAATCGAACTGGTACTGCATGTCCTCCTCCATTCCGGCCGTGTCAACTCCTTTGACGCGACCCCGCTTTCCCGTGGGAAAGCGTCATTTGTCCTCATGGCCGTCGCGTCAGCGCGCCAGCCAGCCTCCGTCGACCGGCAGCACGGTGCCGTGCACGTAGTCGGATGCTGATGATGCCAGGAACACCGCGGCACCGCCGATATCGCCTGGCTCACCCCAGCGGCCGGCCGGAATGCGGGCAAGGATGCTCGCATTGCGATCGGCATCTTCGCGCAGTGCCGTCGTGTTGTTGGTGACGAAATAGCCGGGCGCGATGGCATTGACGTTCACGCCCTTGCCGGCCCATTCACAGGCAAGTAGCCGCGTCAGTCCCGCAAGACCGCTCTTCGAGGCCGTGTAGGACGGAATGCGGATGCCGCCCTGAAAGGAGAGCAGCGAAGCGATATTGATGATCTTGCCGCGCGCCTGTTCGAGCATATGGCGGGCGGCGGCCTGAGACAGGAAGAAAGCCGTCTTCAGGTTGACGTTCATCACCGCATCCCAATCTTCCTCGGTGAAATCGATCGCATCAGCGCGGCGGATTATGCCGGCGTTGTTGATGAGGATGTCGAGCCTACCAAAACGCTCCAACGCCTCTGCAACGATCGGCTTGGCCGGCTCGATCGTGCCGAGATCGGCCTTGATGACGTGGAATTTCGCACCCGCCTTCGTCACCATCGCTTCCGTCTCATCCATCGACGAGCGGCCGACGGCGACGATCGACGCACCGGCTTGCGCCAATGCAGCGGCGATCCCCTGCCCGATGCCGGTATTGGCACCGGTGACGACGGCGGTTTTTCCCGAGAGGTCGAAAAGAGCCTGCATCGTCATCACCTCAGATCGCCGATGGCGACATGGTCCATGTCGGTGAAGCTCTTGTTGTCGCCGGCCATCGCCCAGATGAAGCTGTAGTTCTTGGTGCCGGCGCCCGAATGGATCGACCAGGGCGGCGAAATGATCGCCTGCTCGTTGGCGACGAGCATATGGCGCGTCTCACGCGGCTCGCCCATGAAATGGAAGACACGCTGGTCGGCATCGAGATCGAAATAGAGATAGGCTTCCATGCGCCGGTCATGCGTGTGGCTCGGCATGGTGTTCCAGATGCTGCCGGTCTCCAGGCTGGTGAAGCCCATTGTCAGCTGGCAGGACTGGCAAACCTCGGGATGAATATACTGGTAGATGGAACGCTTGTTGGCGGTCGCCGCCTCGCCCGGCGTCAGATGCCGCGCCTTGTCGCGCGTCAGAAGCACGGTCGGGTGGCTGGCATGAGCCGGCGTTGAAACCAGGTAGAATTTTGCCGGACTGCCGGCATCCACACTTTCAAAGCGGACATCGACAACGCCCCTGCCGATATAGAGGCAATCATACTTCGCCAGAGCGTAAACCGTGCCGTCGACGATCACGCGGCCCGAACTACCGACATTCAGCACGCCGAGTTCACGTTCAGCCAGAAACGTCTCCTGGCCGATCGCCTTTGGCGCCGTGAGTGCGAGGCCCGTGCCGAGCGGCGCGGCACCGCCGATGACCATACGGTCATAGTGGGAATAGGTAAGCCTGATCTCGTCAGGTGCAAACACCGTCTCGACCAAGAAGTGACGCCGTAGCGTGTCCGTATCGAAGCCTCTGACTGCTTCTTGATGGGAGGCGTGTCGTACGTCAATCTGCATTGGAATGATCCTTCTCTCCTCCGGATGCCACCATCTGCGGGGCATCCTCAATGAAATAGGCTGGGTCGAGCATCTCGGCCTTTTCGACTTCGTGCAGCAGCTTGCCGAGATGGAACCCCATGGCGGCCTTGGCCCCTTCCTCGTCGCCGTTGCGCATGCAATCGATGACCGCGGCATGTTCCTCGATGACGCGCGTCAGGCGGCCCTGCTGAGGCAGCGTCAGCAGGCGATAACGGTCACTGTGAACCTTGACCTGCTGGATGATTGCCCAGATGCCGGGAAACCCGGCGATGCTGCTGATGAGCTGGTGGAAATCATTGTCGATGACGTGGAAGCTCGCCACATCGCCTTCACGGTGGCAGGCATCCAGATCAGCAAGATTACGCTCCAGTGCCCTGAGGCCGGCCGGCGTCATCTTCTCGACGGCGATCGAAACCGTTGTGTCCTCCAGCGCCTTGCGCACGAGGATTGCCTCATAAAGCGCGCGGCGCGGAATGCGGGAAACGAAAGTGCCGGATTGCGGAAAGACGTCGACCAGGCCGTCATCGGAAAGCCGGATGATCGCCTCACGAATCGGCGTGCGGCTGACACCGAACTGCGCCTCCAACTCCTTCTCGTTCAGGAGTTCCATCGGCTTGCGACGCAGCGAGACGATATCGTCGAGAAGCGCATCATAGACCAGGGTCGCCGCCCGCGGGGCAGCCGCCCGCTGATGCGAAAGCACCGTGACCCCCTGCAGGGAGCGCTTCTTGCGCACGGTTGCGGAGGGCGAATTCATCGCATTCCTTCCAAGAAGCAGATCAGCAATCGCGCGTTTGAAATCATCGGGAACCGCCTCCACTCGGCCTGATGAAGAAAGTAATATATTAGTATCCAACTTCTGGCAAGCGCGTCGATAAGCCGTCTTTGCGATTGTGGAAAACGAGACCGAGGTGGGAATACGCCAAGCCAAAAAGGAAGAGGGTGTGACGCGATCTGTTCCAGCGATTCTCGCGAACCATCTGCAACAAGTGAATGGTGGTCCGCGTTCTCAGCCGATGGCCCTTCGAATGAAAAGCGCAACCATGGCGCGACTACACCACGCCATCATTCCATCAGCGACGCCGTGTTTAAGACAGCATTGAAAGAAGGTTCTAATGCGCCATTTTCTGGCGCAACCAGAATGGCCGTTGCGGTCCTAAAGCAGGCTCAATGCAGGGGTCGGCGCACGCGGTGCCGCCGGCGCCCGGGTTAAGGATGCACCGCGGACCAGAGGGAACAAGAAAATGAAAGTACTTTTGGCATCCACCATCTTTGCCGCCGGCACGATGCTCGCAAGCGGCAGCGTTTTTGCAGCCGATTGCGGTAATGTCACGATTGCGAGCATGAACTGGCAGTCCGCGGAAGTGGCCGCAAGCCTCGACAAGATCATTCTCGAGGAAGGGTATGGCTGCACGGCCGAAATCGTCACCGGTGATACCGTCCCCACCCTGACCTCCATGGCAGAAAAAGGCGAACCGGATATCGCCCCGGAAGCCTGGGTCAGCCTTCAGCCGGAACTGGTCAAGCGTGGCCTTGAAGGCGGCAAGGTCGTCGAAGGCGCCAAGATCCTCTCCGATGGCGCAATCCAGGGCTGGTGGATCCCCAAATACATCGCCGACGCCCATCCCGACGTTAAGACCATCCCCGACCTTCTCAAGCATCCCGAACTCTTCCCGGCACCGGAAGACAAGAGCAAGGGCGCTGTCTTCAACGGCCCGCAGGGCTGGGGCGGCACTGTCGTCACATCTCAGCTCTTCAAGGCCTATGACGCAGAAAAAGCCGGCTTCACGCTTGTCGACACCGGTTCGGCCGCAGGCCTCGATGGCTCGATCGCCAAGGCCTATGAGGGCAAGCAGCCCTGGGTCGGTTATTATTGGGCACCGACCTCCCTGCTTGGCAAATACGAGATGGTCAAGCTCGGCTACGGCACGGAATATGATGCCGCCGAATGGAAGCGTTGCACCTCGGTTGCAGATTGCGCCGATCCCAAGCCGAATGCCTGGCCGGCCGATGACGTGAAGACGCTGATCAGCAAGAGCTTTGCCGATCGCGGCAGCCCGGCCATCGATTACCTGAAGAAGCGTGCCTGGACCAATGACACCGTCAACAAGCTGATCGCCTGGATGACCGACAATCAGGCGACCGGAGAAGACGGCGCGAAATACTTCCTGAAGAACAACGAACCCCTCTGGAAGGATTGGGTCTCCCCCGAAGCCGCAGAAAAGATCAAGGCTTCGCTCTGATCATTCAGACACGACATGGGCAGCCTCAGCGCTGCCCAGACAATCCTTCGGCGCGACGGCCAAAATAACAATCGGCCGCCGCCGCTATCTATTTTGGGGAACCGCTATGGATTGGCTCTGGAAATTTCCGACAATGAACGACGACATGCTGCGCGAGCTGAAGAAGAGCGTAGACGAAGGATTTCGCGCCTTCACCCGCGCCTATGGCGACGGTATTGAAGCAGCCTTCAGCCCGTTGCAGAGTTTTCTCATCTGGGCCGAACGGCTGCTGACCGGCACGCCCTGGCCAATCATCCTGCTGGCTTTAGCCGCCATCGCCTGGTTTGCCAGCCGTAGCTGGAAGGTCGTTATCGGCTGCATGCTGACGCTTCTGATCATCGGCTATTTCGACATGTGGCAGGACACGATGAAGACGGTGTCGATGATCCTCGTCTGCACTGTGCTGTCCATCGCCATCGGTCTGCCGCTCGGCATCCTGATGTCGCGCTCCAACGCCGTACAAAGGGTCGTCAATCCGATCCTCGATGTCATGCAGACGATGCCGAGTTTCGTCTATCTTATCCCAGTCGTCATGCTTCTCGGCATCGGCCGGGTGCCCGGCGTCATCGCCGTCGTGATCTACGCCCTTCCCCCGATGATCCGTCTGACCAATCTCGGCATCCGCATGGTCGACGAGAATGTGCTGGAGGCGGCAGACGCTTTCGGCTCATCCAGCTGGCAGAAGCTTCGCAACGTTCAATTGCCGCTGGCGCTGCCGACCATCATGGCCGGCATCAATCAGACGATCATGATGGCGCTCGCCATGGTGGTCATTGCCTCCATGATCGGTGTTCAGGGCCTCGGCCAGCCGGTTCTTAAAGCCATTGCCAATCAGTACTTCACCCTCGGCGTCTTCAACGGTCTGGCAATCGTCGGCATTGCCATCATCTTCGACCGGATCAGCCAGGCCTATGGCCTGCGGCTCCAGAAGCACCGGGAGATCGTGCATGGATAGCAATTCGATCGAGATCCGGAACCTCTTCAAGATCTTCGGCCCGCGCGGCCGCGACTACGTTGAAGCCGTCAGCAAAGGCATGTCGAAGACCGAGCTCAATAAGGAGCATGGTCATGTGCTGGGGTTAAAGGACATCAACATCACTATCCCGGGCGGCAGGATCACCGTGATCATGGGCCTTTCCGGCTCCGGCAAGTCTACGCTGATCCGCCATATCAACCGGCTGATCGATCCCACATCGGGAGAAGTCCTCTATGGCAGCGCGGATGTCTGTCGCATGGATGCGCTGCAGCTTCGCGAATTCCGGCGCCAGAAGACCGCCATGGTGTTCCAGCGTTTTGGGCTCCTGCCGCACCGCAACGTGCTGCAGAACACCGTTTATGGGCTGGAGATCCAGGGCGTTGCGAAGGCGGAGCGTGAGGAACGGGCGAATGCCTGGATCAAGCGCGTCGGCCTGGAAGGCTTCGCCGAACATTATCCGAACCAGCTCTCCGGCGGCATGCAGCAGCGTGTCGGGCTTGCACGGGCATTGACCAACGATGCTGAAATCCTGCTGATGGACGAAGCCTATTCAGCACTCGATCCGCTGATCCGCGTCGACATGCAGACCGTCCTCCTCGATCTGCAGAAGGATCTGAAGAAGACGGTCGTCTTCATCACCCACGATCTCGACGAAGCACTGCGGCTCGGGGAGAAAATCGTCATCCTGCGGGACGGCGAGGTCATCCAGCAGGGTTCGGCGGCTGAAATCGTTCTCAATCCCGCCAACGATTACATTGCCGCCTTCGTCAAGGAGGTCAATCGCGGCCGGGTCATCAAGATCGGTGCGGTCGCCAAACAGACCCCTGCCGAAAGCCGGCTTCAGCTTTCTGAGGACATGGATATCGAGGGAGCGTTGCGGGAAATGTCGCGCGCCGACGTCTCCTGTGCCGTTGTCATGTCACCAAGTGGCCAGCAGCTAGGCTGCGTTTCGCTGCAACAGTTGCTGGCGTTGCTTCTTCATCAGATCTGACAATTTTCCGCAATCGAGCGGCATTTGCCCCATGCAAATGCCGCTTGTTCAAACATGGTTAATTTTTTAACTATATTAGCCTTAAGGAAGGAACAGAACGACATACCTGCGTGTTGATGCTCGCTGTGGAGGGACCCTGACGATGTTCAAATTTTTCTCGATCAAGCCGTCGGCTGACAGCTTTGATGTCGATACCGGCACCTATGCCGACGGCATCACTGAGCGCTACTACCGTGATCTGAGCGGTCGCCAGGAAAACCGCTCCCGTTCGGCCCATGAGCGCGATTACGGCGCAAGCCGCGAAATCGGCGAACTTGCGCCACACGGCGCAGTCGGCAATTAATCGGCTGATTACCTGTTTGCAGGCATCAGGGGCGTAGGGTTTCCTGCGCTTTCCGGCTCAGGCTGCTTGCCAGGACCGTTCGGTTGCGGCCCTTGGCCTTGGCATCCAGAAGGGCCGCATCTGCTCGGCTCACCAGCGTATCGACTGCACCTTCCCCGGGTGACACAGCCACACCGATCGACACCGACACGGCGCCGAGAATCTGACCTGAGTGGGAGAGTGCCGCTGAACTGATCTGCGCACGCAGCATTTCGGCGAATTGGAAGCCGCCCTCTTCGCTGTGGTCAGGCAGTAGTATTGTGAATTCCTCACCGCCGAAACGAAATGCGTAGCCGTATCCGGCAGCGGCATTTCGCAGGATTTGCCCGACATATTGCATGACCAAGTCACCGGCATCGTGGCCGAACTTGTCGTTGAAGCCCTTGAAATGATCAATGTCGATCATCAGGCATACCAACGGCTCATCGGCATCGTCACGGCCGCGCCGGTGCAACGTGTCAGCGAGGAAGCGGCGGTTGAAAAGCCCGGTCAACGGATCGCGCACCGCAAGATCGGTCAGCTTCTCGCGAAGCTGCAGGTTGGCGACCGCCAGTCCGACATTCTCGGCAATCAACTCAAGATAGAGGCGGGCATTTTCCAGCACCGGCACCCGCCCGTCGCGTTCCTCGAGATAGAGAAGGCCAATCATATCGCCCTGCGCGGTCAGCGGGAAACAGGAGGTCGTAACACCGCTGCCTTCGACATGAAGGCAGGTCACATCGCCATCGCCGATGCCGCTCATATGGGGGCGGCCGCGCCGCAGACCCCAGCAGGCATTGGCCGAGAAAGCCGCCTGCGCATTGACAGGCTCCAGCCACGTGCCGGCCTGCGCGAGAGAGGACTTGTCCTCGTTCAGGGTATAAAGACTTCCGGCAATGCCCGGAAAGATCTGCGGCGCAAAGCGCGCGACGACATCGGCCAGTTCATGCTGATTCTCACAGGCCTGAAGGCGATGCATCATCTGCAGGATGAGATCCTTGGTGTGCTGGTCCGCCCGCCGCTCGGCATCCAGACGCTCGCGTTCAAGGCCGTTTTCGCGAAAAATCTGGATGGCCTCGTTCATCTCGCCGATTTCGTCGTGGCGGCGATCGTCAGGAACCTCGACGGCATAGTCCTGTTTGGCCAACCGGGTGACGATGCCCGTCATGCGCACGAGGGGCATGGCCACCCGACGCCGCAGGATAAAGTAGAGTACGGCGAGGAAGAGCAGGCCGGTGATGCCCAGCATGATCTTTGCGACAAGGCTCCATTGGTCACTGCGCCGGCTCGCATCGTCGAGTGCCGCGCCGGTGCGTGTCGCCGTGATATCGCGCAAACGCCCAGCCGATTCCACCAGAGCCGTCTGCAACCGCTCGTGCTCCGGTCCAAAAAGCGCCTGCTGTGCTGCCTGCCGATCTCCTTTCTGATAGGCATCGACAGCGGCGGCTTCCACAGCGTCAAGCGCCTCGGCCTGTTTGTCTATGTCCTCGATAATATTCCGCTCTACGGCAGATATATCCCTCGCCGCGATCTGCTCGGCGGCTGTTTCGCGCTGCCGCTCTGTTTCCTCGTCGGCCTTGAATGCAATAAGGTGGCGCTGTTCGCCCCGCATGACATAGAGCCGTGCTTCATCGCTTGAGAATTCCGCACCCATCTGAAGCTGTTCGGCAAGTGTGTCGAGCGCGAGATGCTCCTCAACCGCACGCCTTTCGTCTTCGGCACTACGTGACGACATGATAAAGGCCACAGCCGAAAGCGCCGTAAGGATCACGGTTATGCCGTAGGCCCAGTTGGTGATGGTGCTTATTCTCATGAGGCCATGATAGCGAAATCGGAGTGAAGGAGAATTAAAGAAACTTCTAACACAGCGTTGTTGCGCTATGCGTTTTGGAAAAAAGCAGAAAGTCTGGATCGAAAATACCCGCCGATACGCGAAGGTGGCGTCAGAACCCTTGGCAATCACGGTCCCGTCACGTCAACAAAGAATGACTGCAGTCATTGCTTTTTGTGCAGCTGATCGGGCCTGTGCGCAGCCCTTTTGCCGGATTTTTCGCTCTCCACGATATATTGCGGATCGGACTTCGAGGCTTTCACCTCATGCTCTCTGATCTTGGTCCGCGTCGTCTGCTTTTTGACAATTTTGCCGGCGGTTTCTCCCTGGCTCGTATTCCACGACACCTTGTCACCTGTCTTGAGATCCTTGCTCATTGTGTCTCCTTCCAACAATCGGCGGCTACAGCGGCAATTTGCTAAGGCCGCCATTCCTGGTCATTCCGGGTATCCAGTTCACGATCCAGATAATAGGCGGCGCTGATGAGCGCGAGATGGGTGAACGCCTGCGGAAAATTCCCTGAAAGCTCCGATCTCATGTCAAATTCCTCGGCATAGAGACCGACATGGTTCGCGTGGTTCAATACCGCCTCGAAGACGCGACGGGCTTTCTTGAGATCGCCCGCCCTGGCAAGGCATTCCGCATACCAGAAGGAGCAGGCAGAGAAGGCCCCTTCCCGGCCGCCCAGCCCATCGGCGCTCTTGTAGCGATAGACAACGCCATCATCCGCTAGTTCCCTGCCGATTGCATGGAGCGTCGCGAGCCATTGTGGATCGGTCGCACTGACAAATCGCACAAGCGGCATCAAGAGCAGTGACGCATCCAGACTGTCGCCGTGCTTCGTCTGTACGAAATGCCCTTTCTCGCTGTTCCAGAAATTTTGCCATATATCATCGTGAATATCGTTGCGGGTTTCGAGCCATCGGGCAAAGGGGGCGGCAAGGGAACGCTTGTTTGCCAGCCGCAGCGCCCGGTCGACCGCCACCCAGCACATCAGGCGCGAATGCAGGAAATATTGCGGCTCCCGCCGCATTTCCCAGATCCCGGCATCCGCGTCCTGCCAATGCTCGCAAACGTAATCGATCACCTCACGCACGCCCTGCCACGCCTTATGCGAAATGGCATGTCCATATTTGTTGCTGAGATAGATCGAGTCCATCAGCTCGCCGTAGATGTCGAGCTGAAACTGCTCCGAGGCCTTGTTGCCAACGCGAACCGGACGCGCTCCGCCATAGCCACTGAGATGGTCGAGGACAACTTCGTCGGGCACATCGCCACCATCGAGGGCATACATGATATCCAGTCGTCCGCCGTAGTCGCAGTTGGACGCACGTTTTCCGATCCATGCATTGAAAGCCTCGGCCTCTTTCCGATAACCAAGACGCATCAGCGCATAAACACTGAAAGACGCATCTCTGATCCAGGTGGCGCGATAGTCCCAGTTGCGCGTGCCACCCGGAGCCTCCGGCAGCCCGAAGGTTCCGGCGGCGATGATCGAGCCATGCCGACGGGAGGTGAGCAGCTTCAAGGCCAAGGCGGCCCGGTTGACCATCTCGCGCCAGCGCCCACGATAGGTGGATTGCCCGGCCCAATCCTGCCAATAATCGATCGTGCCATTTTCGAGGGCCTGAATGTCGCACGATTCCACCGGATCGCTATCGACAGCGGCAAGCACGAAATCTGCCGTCTCGCCGGCCTTGAGCCGGATATCCGGCGAGATGACATCGTTTCCGTCCTGCATCAGCGCAACATTAGAGCTTATGCGGAAGCCCGCCGCCGACGGCGAGCGCCAAGTCGCGCAATTGCCCACGATGTCCGGTCGGACCGGTTCCATCGCATAGTTGAAACGCGGCGCACAACGCATCCTGACAGCAACGTCGCCGCGCGTAGCGCGTATACGCCTGACAACCGTTGTCGGCCCGTCGGGGTCAGCATCCTTGACCACCATGAAATCGGTGATCTCGGCGCTCAGCCCCACGCCCATCCACCGCGTCAGCAAGACATTCGTGTCGGGCAGATATTGCTGCGTGACGCGGGCGTCGGGGATATCAGGATAAAGCTCAAAAACGCCGCCGCGTTCCGGATCCAGCAGCGCAGCAAAAATCGATGGGCTGTCGAAATTCGGCCAGCACAGAAAATCGACCGCGCCATCCTTCGCCACCAGAGCGATCGTCGCGAGATCGCCAATCACCCCGTGATCGCCGACCAATCTTGGTATGCTGCGATCGTCATCTCGCGCGCCCGAGACATGCAAACTTCTGGTCGATGCTTTGGAATCCATGATCTCTTCCACCCGCTGTGTTCCGACAACGCATCGGCATTGGGTTGGTTTCAGGCCGAAAGGATCGTGATTGACTGCCGACGGGCGCGCGCCTTGGATCAGGAAGAGTTTTACTTGGAGGTTGATGGCGGTTGCCAGCCGCAATAGCGAAAGAATTGAGCGCTCAATACTAAACGCTTGACGTCTGGACGCAGCGTTTCCGCCGCGTCCAGACAGAGCTTCAATCAGACGAGATCGAAACGATCTGCGTTCATGACCTTGGTCCATGCCGCGACGAAGTCCTTGACGAACTTCGCCTTGGCGTCCGACTGGCCGTAGACTTCGGCAAGGGCGCGAAGCTGCGAGTGGGAACCGAAGACCAGGTCGACGCGGGTGCCGGTCCACTTGACTTCGTTCGTCTTGCGGTCGCGTCCTTCGTAAACGCCTTCCTTCCCTGCAACCGGAGCCCAAACCGTGCCCATGTCGAGCAGGTTGACGAAGAAATCGTTCGTCAGCGCTTCCGGACGCGAGGTGAAGACGCCGTGCTCCGGCTTGCCGGCCTTCAGCACACGCAGACCGCCGACGAGAACCGTCATCTCAGGTGCGGTCAGCGTCAGCAGTTGTGCGCGGTCGACGAGCGCTTCTTCCGGCTTCATAAACTGCAGGCGCTTGCTGTTCACATAGTTGCGGAAACCGTCGATGCGCGGCTCCAGAGCTGCGAAGGATGCAACGTCGGTCTGCTCCAGCGAGGCATCCGCGCGGCCCGGCGTGAACGGCACGACGACGTCGTGCCCCCCTGCCCTTGCGGCCTTCTCGACGCCTGCTGCGCCGGCCAGGACGATCAAGTCGGCAAGGGAGATCTTCTTGCCGCCGGTCTGGGCGGCATTGAAGGCCTTCTGGATGCCTTCGAGGACGCCCAGAACCTTGGCGAGCTGCGGCGGTTCGTTGACATCCCAATCCTTCTGCGGAGCAAGACGGATGCGTGCGCCATTGGCGCCGCCGCGCTTGTCGGAGCCGCGGAAGCTCGAGGCGGAGGCCCAGGCGGTCGAGACCAGCTCCTGTACCGACAGGCCCGAGGCAACGACCTTGACCTTCAGCTCGGCAATATCGGCGTCATCGACAACAGGGTGATCGACGGCCGGAATGACGTCCTGCCAGATCAGGTCTTCGGCCGGCACTTCCGGGCCGAGGTAGCGGACCTTCGGACCCATGTCGCGGTGTGTCAGCTTGAACCAGGCGCGGGCAAAGGCGTCGGCGAACTGGTCCGGGTTTTCCAGAAAACGGCGTGAGATCTTCTCGTAAATCGGATCGACACGCAGCGCCAGGTCGCTGGTCAGCATGGTCGGCAGTTGCTTTTTCGAGGGGTCGAAGGCATCCGGAATGGAGGCCTCGGCATTTTTCGCCACCCACTGTTTGGCACCGCCCGGGCTCGTGGTCAGCTCCCATTCGAAACCGAAGAGGTTTTCGAAAAAGTAGTTGCTCCACTGGGTCGGCGTTTGGGTCCAGGTGACTTCCAGGCCGCTGCCGATGGCATCGCGACCGACGCCGCTGTTGAACTTGCTCGTCCAGCCAAGGCCCTGGGCCTCGAGCTCGCCACCTTCAGGATCGACGCCGACAAACGACGGATCGCCGGCACCATGGGTCTTGCCGAAAGTGTGGCCGCCGGCAATCAGCGCCACGGTCTCTTCGTCATTCATCGCCATGCGCGCGAAGGTCTCGCGGATGTCGCGAGCGGATGCAAGCGCATCGGGAGTTCCGTTCGGGCCTTCCGGGTTGACATAGATGAGGCCCATCTGCACGGCGCCAAGTGGCTCTGCCAGTTCGCGTTCGCCGCTATAGCGCTCGTCGCCGAGCCAGGTGCCTTCCGGACCCCAGTAGAGCTCTTCCGGCTCCCAGACGTCGGCGCGACCGCCGG
Organism: Rhizobium sp. 01L419; assembly: GCF_056400025.1. Taxonomy (NCBI): domain Bacteria; kingdom Pseudomonadati; phylum Pseudomonadota; class Alphaproteobacteria; order Hyphomicrobiales; family Rhizobiaceae; genus Rhizobium; species Rhizobium sp. 01L419. Next base: position 3,405 of record NZ_JBFTSM010000023.1, on the reverse strand, counting down.
CAAAACCGAAGGTCTTGAAGCCCATGGATTCGAGCGCGACGTTGCCAGTCAGGATGAGCAGGTCGGCCCAGGAAATGCTGTTGCCGTATTTCTGCTTGATCGGCCAAAGCAGGCGGCGGGCCTTGTCGAGGTTGACGTTGTCAGGCCAGCTGTTGAGCGGCGCAAAACGCTGCTGGCCCTGACCGGCGCCGCCGCGACCGTCGGTAATGCGATAGGTGCCGGCGCTGTGCCAGGCCATGCGGATGAACAGGCCGCCGTAATGGCCGAAGTCCGCCGGCCACCAGTCCTGCGAATCCGTCATCAACGCATGGAGATCCGCCTTCACTGCTTCGAGATCAAGCTTCTTGAACTCTTCGGCATAGTCGAAATCCTTGCCCATCGGGTCGGAAAGACCGGAATGATGGTGAAGCATCTGCAGGTCGAGATGGTTCGGCCACCAGTCGCGGTTCCCTCTGCTGCGGTGAGCCGTATGGTCGACGGGACATTTGCCCGCGCTGTCAGGTTTCTGGTCCATAGTTTTCTCCTGTTGCTTCCCTGGGGCTGCCGCTTCAGGGCAGCCTGTGCGTCTAAACCATTCGGCTTGGCTGCCTGCCCGACTGCGTTCCAACCCCGTACGGGTCAGCAGCAGGATCGCTGCGCATCCTCCCCTTCGTTCCTTCTTATCGGAAGCCCATCATAAATTTAAGTTGGATTTACTGATGGCTGCGATAAGCTGAAATTATGACCAACCTTACACTCAAACAGCTTCGCTATTTTGAAGCCCTGGCGCGCCATGGCCGTTTCCGGCACGCCGCCGATGCATGTGCGATTTCGCAGCCCGCTCTGTCCATGCAGATCAAGGAGCTAGAGGAACAAATGGGGGGCGATCTCTTCGAAAGGGGCGCCAAAGAAGTAAAACTCACCGCCTTCGGACAACTGCTCGCGCTCCGCGTCCGCGACATTCTTCGCGCCGTGGACGAGCTCGCGGATCTTGCCCGTGCTTCGCAGGACAAGCTGCTGACGCGGCTCAGAATCGGAATCATTCCAACCATCGCACCCTATTTGCTGCCAACCATCATCAGCGATCTGAACAGAACCTTCGACAGCATTGAAATACAGGTGCGCGAAACGCTAACGGCCAGGCTGGTTCACGAAGTGGCGCAAGGCGAGCTGGATCTGGCAGTGGTCGCCCTGCCAGTATCGCAGCCATCCCTCACCGAGATCAAACTGTTTGAGGAGGAATTCGTGTTGGTCCGGCACCGCGAAGACGAAGGCAAGCCGGTGCCGGAACCCGAGGCCCTGCGCCAAATGCGCCTGCTTCTGCTTGAGGAAGGGCACTGCTTTCGCGATCAGGCCCTGTCATTCTGCGGCATAGAATCGACACGCCCTCGGGAAATCATGGAGGGCAGTTCTCTTTCGACGCTGGTGCAGATGGTCAGCGCCGGCATTGGTGTAACCCTGATCCCCGAAATGGCGGTACCGGTTGAGACGCGCTCGGCGGATGTCTCCATCTCCCGGTTCCGCACGCCCCGCCCCCTGCGAACGATCGGGATCATCTGGCGCAATTCGACGCCTCTGGCCAAACAACTGCTCCAGATTTCCGAGGTCATCCGGCATTCGGCAGGAAGCCAGCGCCGTCAGATCTCGGCGGAGTAGCCGATCCTGCACCTGCCGATTTCATGACTGTTTTTACTGGCCAGCTGGCCGGCTGTGCTCTAGCTTCCCGCACTAAACGATCGGCAGCAATCCGGCCCGGGGAGCCATATTTGAAGATAAGCGCCTGTTTTCGTTGAGTAATCCGAAGCAGGCGCTTTCTTCCCCACTTCCCCTCCCCACTTTTGGAAGCGCGTTTCAGCGGTTCGACTCCTGTGGATAAATCCCATCCGGCTAGGATCTTCTGGCACCCTTCCCCTCGTCACCTTACAATGCCGTGGCGTTCTTGGTCATGGGAAACCGATGAAGCCTGACAAACTCCGCAACCTGCTGCAGGAAATGGATGCTCGCGTCGGCCGAATGCGGGCTGCAAGGAATGACCACTTCGTTGCAAACCTTTCAGAGCTCAGGGCTCAGGTGCAGCGACTCCTCGGCAAAGTCGATTCCTTGCGAACACCGGACATCGCCGGACTCGAAATAGCGCTATCCGCTATCCCGATTTCTGAGCTGGACAGATCGAGTTTGAATAATCTGCTGCTGGGTCTGAGAATCGGCCTCAACCAGCTCGACCCGGAAGACGTTCTAGACGCTACCCCGGGACAAAAACTAGCGGCCTTCGCATTCGGTTTCGAAGGCGATGCCCTAAAGGTAGTCGATCAGCCCGTGCGCGCTTACGGTCGAGAGGCCGACATTGCTGTTTCAGCCCTGGAGGCGGCTGTGGAGCACGGTGAATACGTCAATCAGGACTTGGTAGCGACAAACGCATCACCGCGTCTCAAGGAGGCTTTTCAGCGACTTCAGTCGACGATGCTGAGTCACAACAACATCGTCCAGATTGGCGCTCGAGCTCAAATCTGCAACCGTATTGTTCACGGAGATCTGGACGAGCTGTCACCGACACTTTTCGGCTTATTGATTGGCCACATCGAAAGCGTGTTTCTAGCGCTGGCCCAATTTGAAGACTGGCGGATCTACTCTGAGAATGCGGCTGCTCTAAACGTCGATGCCGGGTCAGTGGCGAAGCTCGTGGAAGGCACCGCGGAATTGGCGCGAAAGCTTGAGCACGATCGCTTGGCCGACAAGTCGGTAATAAATGCCCTTGAGACCGTACAAGGCTGGGTCGAGGAGGTGCAGCCCCCGGATAAGCGAGATGTCCTTTCCCTCACCCGCTCACATGAAAATCTCTGGTCGATCGCCACAAAGGCGCTTCTCGGTGACGTTATTTCAGATGGCCGAAAGCGGCTAGCTTCAGGCCTCGTCACTGCGTTGCTACTTATTGCGCCTTTGATTGTTCCGGTCATAGGCCGAGTGCCTGGCGGCCAATGGATCGAGACGGTCTACGACTACTTCAAGGCGGCCGGCAGCAAGCCGCCAGGTAGCAACTAGATTGCAATCACCCCGAGATACGTTTTCCCATTCACAGAGCTAACGATGCCTCCCGTACGTCCATCAATCGACACACGTTCCTTCAATTGTCCCAGATGCCAAGCTTACGCAAATCAGACGTGGCACACACTGCTTGCCAACGAACTCTACGACGACGGCCAGCTTGCGACGCCGCAGGATATTCGCGCTAAAAATTCTCCTGATGTTCAGAAATTCAACACATTCGCAATTGGGCCAGTGAACTGCCCCCATTTTCGACCGGACACTCAGCATAAGCAGGAAGGCTCAAGCACAGGCTTGAGGATAAGCTTATGTCTAACGAGTTTCGACAGGTTGACTTGATGATCGGTGACGTCCGGCGGCGACGCTGGACAACGGAACGCAAAC
>NZ_JBFTSM010000022.1:0-111344 GCF_056400025.1 Rhizobium sp. 01L419 | reverse complement strand
GCATCCTCGGCACGACCAGCGGTACGATCGGCTCGGTCTACTCGCTCGACATCACGTCCTTCGGTCAGGCCGAACTCGGTCTCGCTCTGACCAACGTCGAAAACGCTCTGAAGGCGATGACCTCTGCCGGTGCAAAGCTCGGTTCGATCACCACCCGCATCACCATGCAGGACGACTTCGTCAACGCGCTCAGCGACTCGATCGACTCCGGTGTCGGTCGCCTGGTCGACGCCAACATGGAAGAAGAGTCCTCCAAGCTCTCTGCCCTGCAGACGCAGCAGCAGCTCGCGATCCAGTCGCTCTCGATCGCCAACTCCTCTTCGCAGAACATCCTGTCGCTCTTCCGCGGCTAATAGGATCCCCAAACATAACCCGCCGGGTAACCGGCGGGTTCTATCAAAATCGAGCCGCGCTTCCATGGAGCGCGGCTTTTTTAATTTCCGTTAACGATTGATTAACCATATTGCTGTCATCTGCGTCTCAACGAGACGGCGAGTTAACCAAATTTAAGAACGGGTTAACAGGCATGAAGGCTGATCGTCGTTCCCGGTCGCTATTCCGGAATGTCCCTTTTTTTAATGTCTGCCAGCAAGGGGCAATCATTTCATGACAAGCATTTTGACGAACGTCGCGGCTATGGCCGCTCTCCAGACCCTCCGGGGTATCAGCAACAATCTTCAGGATACTCAAGGTCGCGTATCTTCCGGCTATCGCGTTGAAAAGGCAGCAGATAACGCAGCCTATTGGTCCATCGCGACGACCATGCGTTCGGACAACAAGGCCCTCTCGGCCGTTTCCGACGCCCTAGGCCTCGGCGCTGCCAAGGTCGATACGGCCTACACCGCCATGGACAACGCCATCGACGTCGTCAGCGAGATCAAATCCAAGATCGTCGCAGCAACTGAAAAGGGTGTCGACAAGACCAAGGTCCAGGAAGAAATCGCCCAGCTCCAGGCTCAGCTCATGAGCATCTCCCAGTCGGCTTCCTTCTCCGGTGAGAACTGGGTTGCAGGCAACTCGACCAAGAGCGTCGTTTCCACCTTCGTCCGCGACGGCAACGGCAATGTCTCGGTCAAGACGACCGATTATGTCCTGAACGCGGCTTCCAACGGTAACGTGCTGTTCGGCATGACCACGACCGGAACCATCGATTCGAGCACCGGCGTTATCGGCAGCGCCAACGGCACGATCGGGTCGATCTACACCATGAACATCACCTCCTTTGGTCAGACGGAAATCGCTATGGCACTGACAGCAATCGAATCGGGCCTGGAGGCGATGACGAAGGCAGCTTCTCAGCTCGGCTCCATCTCCAACCGCATCGAGCTGCAGGAAACCTTCGTCGCCGCCCTCGGTGACTCGATCGACTCGGGTGTCGGCCGCCTCGTGGACGCCGACATGGAAGAGGAATCGAGCAGGCTCACGGCACTACAGACGCAACAGCAACTCGCGATCCAGTCGCTCTCGATTGCTAACTCCAGCGCTCAGAACGTCCTCACGCTCTTCCGCAGCTAAGCCAGCGGTTGAAGCTGGATCAAACCTTGTGTCGCCAATTTGTGGCAACCTGGAAACCGCGCCGAAACGGCGCGGTTTTTCTTTTATTTCAATTACTTCCAAGGACAGCGATGTTGCTGTTTTAATCCTGTTTGCGCTCTTGCGAAAATCGTTGATATCGGGTTAACCTTACCGGGAGTTGATTTGTTTGCGACGCACCGGTGTGGGGGACCTGCCGGCGGCATGAAGCCAGTTCAGTCGCTGCCGGCAAAACCGGCCTGATCCCATCACCTTTCCGAGACCATGTCGATGACCGTCAAGATTACCAACGCGGCCGCGGTGAGTGCGCTTGCAGTGCTGCGCAGCATCACTAAAGAATCAACCGACGTACAGCAGCAGATTTCTACGGCAAAGCGGGTCGCCACTGCCGCAGACGATGCGACCTATTGGTCGATCGCGAGCGTCATGCGCGCTGACAGTACCAATCTAGGCACCATTGGCGATGCCCTTGGCCTCGGCGCCGCAAAGGTTGATGCGACCTATACGGCGATGAATTCTGCCATCGATCTCCTCGGCGATCTCAGAGCCAAGCTGGTTGCTGCGCGTGAGCCCGGCGCCGACAAGGACAAGATCAATGCGGAAATCACCGAATACAAGAACCAGCTCCAGACGATGGTCGAGGGAACGTCGTTCGCTGGCGAAAACTGGCTGTTGAACGGCGAGCCTGCGGCACCCCCGCAGTGGAAGATCATCGGCAGCTTCGTGCGCGCCCCGACAGGCGAATATCAGGCGCAGACCATCGACTTTCCGTCGTCCCAGACCATCCTGATCGACAGGAATAATGCCAATGGCGGCCTGTTTACCAAGGCGGTCAATGGCAATGCTGACGGCACGCCGGTCCGCAATTATTATCTGCTGAACGTTAACTCCGCGACGCCCGCGACCGGCACGGAAATCTCCATCGGTAAGTCGACCACCGACTCGCAGCTCACGGATATGCTGACGGCCACGGACTCCATGCTCAAGCAGCTTACCAATTCGGCAGCAGGGATCGGTATCATGAAAGCCCGCATCGACGATCAGATCGACTATACCGCAGACCTGTCTGACGCTGTCGATAAGAGCGTTGGCGCCCTGGTCGACACCGATATGGACGAGGCCTCGACCCGCCAGAAGGCTATCGAAACCCAGAAACAGATGGCCGTTGAAGCGATCTCCATTCTGAACGCATCCGCCAGCAAGATTCTTATCCTGCTCGAATAATGATCGGTGCGAGGGCGGCGCCATTCATCCTCGCGCAAGTTTGGGTTTCTAGTTTCCGGCATGAAGGCAACGTCCGAATCCATGCCGGCGACAGGCTCTGGGCCTCTCCCGAATCGGAACGGCATGCCGACAAGGACGATGGTCATTTTTCAAGCGGGGGCATGCCGCGTGCCTCCCGAATACTGGACGGTTTTTTATGAGCATTATGCTTTCCCGGTATTTGAAGGATTTCGGTGAGCCGGGTCCCTCGGCACCGATCATCGATGTTGATGATTTCGCCGCAGAAACCACCTCCACATTTGCGGAACTGCCGCCGGAACCCGAAATCGACGTCGAGGCGGAGCGGCGCGAGGCTTATTCCGAAGGCTTTGCGGCTGCGACCGTGGAACTGACCGAAAAATACGAAGGCGAAGCCCAAACGGCGGCCGAAGCTCATGTCCGTGAGATCGAGGAGCTGAAACTTCGCTACGAGATCGAAGCGGCTGCGGTAATTGCTTCCCGTATCCGTGACATGGCCGAAGAGATTGCCACGCTCGTCAGCGAAATGACCGCTTCAGCCATCACACCGATCATGACTGAAGCGCTCTCGAAAAAAGCAACGGAAAATCTCGCCGTCCTGCTGCGCGAGGCGATCCTCGACGGCGCGGCCGCCCCAATCATCGTGCGCGGTCCGGCCAAGCTTTTCGATATCCTCAAGGATGAACTCGCAGAGCATGCGGCATTGGTCCGCCATCATGAGGCTGATGACATCGACCTTGCTGCCGAGATTGGCGAAACTGTGCTCGTTACCCGCATCTCCGCCTGGGCGGCCAGCTTGAAGAAAGTGTCCGAATGAGCGACGGCGAAAACCATCACCACGGTAAGAACGAGATCATCATCGTCAAGAAACATGGCGGTGGAGATCACGATGGCGCCCATGGCGGTGCATGGAAAATTGCCTATGCCGACTTTATGACGGCAATGATGGCCTTCTTCCTCGTCATGTGGCTCGTCAACGCCGCCAACGAAGAAACCAAGGCCTCGATCGCGACCTATTTCAATCCGATCAAACTGTCAGATGAAAAGCCGACCGAAAAAGGCTTGAAGAAGCCCGTCGACCAAGCCGAGGGCGAGCAGAACCAGGAAAAGTCGAAGAATAAGGAAGAGAATCCGAACCAGGGCAAGTCGGCCGCTGACGGTGAGGACCAGACCTCGACCTCCGGTGACAAGACCAATTATTCGGAAGCCGATTTCTTCGAGAACCCCTATTCGGTTCTCGCCGAGATCGCCCAGGAAGTTGGCCAGCAGGCAAATGTCAGCGCCAAGGGTGACGGCGGTGCGGCGGATTCAGGCCCGGCTACTGGTGCCGATGGCGGCGAAGCCTACCGCGACCCCTTCGATCCGGATTTCTGGACCAAGCAGGTCGAAGTTACCACCGCCGGCAAGCCGCAGCAGCCTTCGCCGCTCGAATCGCAGGCCAAACCGGATGAGATCGCCAAGGCCGAAAATACCCAGCCCTCCACTCTGCTGAGCAAGGACCCCAACAGTGCTGCCGTCGCCGCGTCGGCAGAGAAGCAGGCGGACAAGAAGGCGGATAAGACCAAAGACAAGCAGGCGGACAAGACCAAGGACGCCGACAAAAAGGAAGAGGCTAAGCAAGCCGAAGAGAAGCAACAGGCCGAGGAACTGCAGCAAGAGATTGCCCAGCAGATCGCGGGCGTTGCCGGCAAGCTCGCTGAGGGCCTGACGGTTACGGCGTCCGAGGGCGGTCTGCTGGTGAGCATTTCCGACCAGAACGATGACTCCATGTTCAACATCGGCTCTGCGGTGCCGCGTCAGGAAATGGTCCTCGCGATGCAGAAGATCGGTGCGATCCTGAAACAGAGGGGCGGAGCAGTCGCCATCCGCGGCCATACGGACGGCCGGCAGTTCAAGGGCGATCTCAACGAGAACTGGCGTCTCTCGATGGACCGTGCCCAGAGCGCTTACTACATGCTCGTTCACGGCGGTCTTGATGAGAAGCGTATTTCCCAGGTTTCCGGCTTCGCCGACCGTCGCCTGAAGCTGCCCGAGGAGCCCTTCAACGCGTCAAACCGCCGGATCGAGATTCTCGTACAGGCAGATCAAGGATAGTCGTATGACGCGCAGGCAGCATCGCTATTTCAGATATGCGATCTTCGGTCTGGCGCTGATGTCGCCCGCCGTCGGTCATGCCGCAGATGCGGACGATCTCGCGCCGTACAAAATGCTGCGCTCTCTGCAGTTCGTTCAGGACTCGGTTGTAGCAGGCGATCATTCCGCCGGTGAAATGCAGCGGTTCATGCTTGGAAAGATCGATCAGCGCCTGCGCAACGTCGATCCGTCGATCTACGATGACGACCGCAATGTCGATGCCGCGCTGATCTATGTGATGAGCGGCGGCAATCCTCAGACACTCGAATATCTCGTCGCCCATGACGTCAATGGCTATTTCGATAATCGCGTTACCGACGTGTTGCGGAAATATCTAAGCGGCAAGGGCCTGCTTGTCTCCAAGACGCTGGAAGAAACGGCCAAGGAATATGAAGGCAAGAAGATCGGCCCCTATCTGGCGCTGATCGGCGGCAATGTACTGATCGCCACGAAACCAGTGGATGCCCTTACGCTGTATGACAGGGCGCGGCTCAATGCACCCGGCACCATCGTGGAGGAGGCGGCGTTGCGCCGCTCGGTCGCCATTTGCGTCGAAACCGGGCAGGTCGACAAGGGGCTTGCCTATTCGCAGCGCTATGTCCGCCGTTTTCTTCATTCGCCCTATGCCAGCCAGTTTGCCGATCTCTTCGTGAAGCTGATCGTCAGCCATGATCATGATGTCAATCCGCAGACGGTGGTCGATATCCTGTCCTTCATGGATGCGCCGCGGCAGCGAGAGGTCTATCTGCGCGTCGCGCGCGCCGCCGCGATTGCCGGAAAGCCCGATCTCGCGCGCATGGCCGCCCAGCGCGTCCAATCGTTGGGCGAGGGGACGGAAAATCCCTTCGGACCGCTCGCCGATTTTTACAACGGCATGGCGAACGTCCCCACCGACAATATCGACCAGGCTGCCAAATACATCGCCAATATATCCGGCGCGTCGCTCTCGCCGCAGGACCAGGCGCTGCAAGCCGCCGCAAGATCCGTCGCCGAGCAGATATTGCGGGCTCCGGATCCGGCAAGCCTGACACAAGGCTCCACCCCTAATAATACTAATCAAGAAATCACTTCTGAACAGGCTGCAGCCGCCACGGCTGCGCAACCGGAAGGAGCGCTGGCCGCTGCTCCGGAACCTGTTATCGAAGGCGCGGCTGCTGGCAAGGGAAGCCAGGATGTCGACCCTTCATTCACCTCGTTCGTGACGACCAATCGATCCAAGCTCGACGAAATCGACGGTCTCCTGGCCCAGGAAGGCAAGTAAGATGATGATGGATATCAGCGTCTCGGGCGGAGCGCCCGGCACGGATGCGTCTGCGTCCGTAAAGACCGGTCGGGGGGCCGGCAAGGGCGAGGCTGCGGATCAGAAGGGCGGCTTTTCAGATGCCCTCTCCAAGGCAGCCAATGCAGATCAGGATACGGATGCCGTCGATACGTCCGACGAGCATGCCGCGGGTGGCAGCGCGGAAACCGCGGCACGCAACCTGCGCAACCGCAATTCGAAGCCGCTGATCGATTTGAACGACGCATCGCTCAAAGGACAGACGGACGTGCAGCCCGAGACGATCGCAGACGCCGGCAAGATGCCTGCGAAGTCCGAAAAAGGCCAGGGCAAGAACACGGCTGTCTTCGGGCTTGGCAAGCCGGACGCCAAGGATCTGGCGGCCGAAACCGCAGCGCAAGCAGTGGGCAAGCCGGGCAAGCACACCAAGACCAGCGCGCTTGATGGCGATATCGATGCGGGCACCGATGCTGAAGCCGGCGACGGCGATATCACCGATGTCCTCGGCCTTCTGAAGAAGGAGCCAGGGGACGCCGCGGCTATGCTCCAGGCATCCGCGCATCACGCAGCGGCGAAGGCTGATGATGCGACGGCTGGAAAAAAGGACGCGAAAACTGAAGGCGTAAATGGCGCCAAGGGCGATGCGCATGTATCGGATGCGCTGGCAGCCGTTGCCACGCATCACGATGACACGCGCGTGCCGGGAACGGAGAATGCCGAAGGCGTCGAGGGCAAGACCTTCAGGATCAGCCGGGCCGATGGCCGCGGTCAGTCGATGGACATGCATATCGGCACTGAACAGCCTGGCTCGGAGAAGTCGGCAAAGTCGAACGTTGAAAATGTTTCCGTCCTGGACTCCCGCCGCTATCTCGGCCTCGTGCAGAATCCGAATTCCGCAAACGTGACAGCGGCACTTTCGGGCGACAGCGAATGGGCGCGTGCCATGCAGCCGAGTTCCGCTTTGTCGAACGCCGCCGAATGGACGAGTACCGGCAAGGTGGTGAACACCCTCAAGATCCAGATGAGCCCGATCGATCTTGGCCCCGTCACCGCCACGATGCGCCTGTCAGGTGATGCGCTGAGCGTCGACCTCAAGGTCGAGACCGGTGCGGCCTATCGCCAGCTCAAGGAAGATCACGGCAAGATTCTCGAGGCGCTGCGCAGCCAGGGCTATGCGGTCGATAACGTGACCATCAGCATGGCGCCTGTGGAGCGAGCCGATACCGGTAGCCAGGCAAACGGCCAGGGACAGGCTTCCCAGCAGCAATCGCTTGCCCAGCAGGGACAAGGCCAGGGCGGCGAGGCGCGCGAGCGCCAGAACCAGACAGCGCAGCAGACGGATGGAGGCTTCAATGGTGCGGGCGGCAACGGTGTTGAGAACGCTTCTGCTGTCGACGCTGGCGGCAGCCGCTCTGGCAGCGTTTACCTCTAGCGCATCGGCCTCTACCGGCGCCTGTGAGCGTGAAATCCAGTCAGCAGCGGCCAAATACGGCATTCCGGAAGGAATTCTCTATTCAGTCGGGCTGACGGAAACCGGCCGCAAGGGATCGCTCTATCCATATGCGATGAACGTCGAAGGGAAGGCCCTGTTTCCATCCTCCGAGCAGGCCGCATTGCGGCAATTCGACACCTCCAGCAGAGGCGGCGCGAAGCTCATCGATATCGGATGTATGCAGATCAATCACTATTTCCACGGCGAGAACTTCAGCTCCGTAGAGGAAATGTTCGATCCCCATCGCAACGTGGAATATGCTGCGAAGTTCCTGCGCAACCTTCACGACCGTCACGAGACGTGGACCATGGCGGTAGCCAGATACCACGCGGGGCCGAACAACAACCCCGCTCAGAAGCAGTATGTCTGCCGCGTCATCGCAAATCTCGTTGCCACCGGCTACGGCAAGTGGACTCCCAATGCGAGCAATTTCTGCGCAAATTAATTCAATTAATAATTGAATTGCCGAATTATGACCAAACTGTGTCAGAGTGTGGCAGGAATCCGGCATGAATCCCGCTTGCAAGCCACAATTAACCGGGCGTTAACTTTTCCACGAAATTTTTGTGTGCATAACAAGCTCGGCATACTATATGTAGATCAAATCGGCACCCAATTCTTAATCAATTATTAATTTCCGCCATTAACTTTCACGAGTAGCCGCTGATTCGCGCGATTCGTATCCATAGATCATCGATGTGCCACACTGATTCGGAGGCGGACGAATGATCGTAGTGGTTGATGAGCGTGAGCTCGTGAAGGATGGTTACACTTCTCTTTTTGGCCGTGAGGGCATTCCCTCAACCGGCTTTGATCCCAGTGAATTCGGCGAATGGGTGCAGACGGCGGCTGATTCGGACATCGCCGCGGTAGAGGCATTCCTGATTGGTCAGGGGCAGCGCACCATGGAGTTGCCGCGTGCCATACGCGATCGCTCGATGGCGCCTGTGATTGCCGTCAGCGACCAGCCGTCGCTCGAAAACACACTTGCGCTTTTCGACTGCGGCGTCGACGACGTTGTACGCAAGCCGGTGCATCCTCGCGAGATTCTCGCGCGTGCTGCTGCAATCCGTCGCCGCCTGAAGGCGATCACAAACTACACCGACATCGGCGGGATCCGCGTCTTCTCGGATGGTCGCGATCCGGAAATCCACGGCGAGGTCTTTGCTTTGCCGCGTCGCGAGCGTCGCATCCTGGAATACTTGATCGCCAATCGCGGTCGTCGTGTCACCAAGACGCAGATCTTCAATGCGATCTACGGCATTTTCGACGAGGAAGTCGAAGAAAACGTCGTTGAAAGCCACATCTCCAAGCTGCGCAAGAAGCTGCGCAAGAAGCTCGGTGTCGACCCGGTCGATTCCAAGCGTTTCCTTGGCTATTGCATTGATTGGAATTGATTTTTCGGCGCGGGCCATGCCGCGCGGGAAAGCCGGAATATTTCGATCGGCGACCCGGCGCAACAGACAGCTTCACGCAAGGCCCGCCAAATACTGTTGTATTTAACAGGTAAAACGAGGTTTTCAGATGAGCATTTTCGGCAGCATGAAGACGGCAGTCTCGGGGATGAACGCGCAGGCAAACCGCCTCAGCACCGTCTCCGATAATATCGCCAACGTGAACACCAGCGGTTACAAGGCTGTTTCGACCGCGTTCTCGTCGCTGGTCCTGCCATCGGGCTCCGGCAACTACAACTCGGGCGGCGTGACGACGACGGTTCGTCAGGCTGTCTCCGACCAGGGCGATATTTCCTACACGACCTCCGGTTACGACCTCGCAATTTCCGGCGACGGCTTCTTCATCGTCCAGGGCGCTGACGGCGTTCCTGTCCTGACCCGCGCCGGCGACTTTACGAAGGACGACAGCGGCAACCTCGTCAACTCGGCCGGCTTCACGCTCATGGGTTATCCATGGGGCGCCTCGGCTCCGGCCGTCGTCGTCAACGGTTTCGATGGCCTCGTTCCGATCAACGTACTCGGCGACCAGAAGCTGCAAGCCGTTCCGACCGCAAACGGTACATGGAACGGCAATCTGAAGCCCGGTGCGAAGATTGTAACTGTTCCGGCCAATCTGCCGAGCGCAAACGCCGCTACGGCGACCACGGACACGCAGAAGTACTCGATGGTCACCTACGACAAGCTCGGCAGTAAGGTGATGTACGACATCTACTACACCAAGGTTCCAAACCCGGCATCTCCGCCGGCAGCGGCTGGTACGACGCAGTGGGAAATGGCGGTCTACCGCAATGCTGACAAGGCAGCGACCGGCACGAGTTCCTTCCCCTATACGTCGGGTCCGGTGAACACCACCACTATCCAGTTCAACGACAAGGGCGAGATGACGGTGCCGGTGGCTCCGTCGACGACAAACATCGTCGACCCCAAGACGGGCCTCACCATCAAGATGACGCTCGACCTCTCCCAGGTTGGCGACAACTTCTCGGGCACTGGCAACGTCGACGGTCAGGGCGCGAATTCGCCGGTCGATATCACCATCGACTCCGACGGTATCGTCTACTCGAAGTACGATGACGGCAGCACCAAGCCCGTCTTCCAGATCCCGCTCGCCAATGTGCCGAGCCCGGACCTGCTGACGCTGATGTCCGGCAACGTCTACTCGGCCAACGGCAAGTCGGGCGTGACTGTTACCGGCTTCCCGCAGACCAGCGGCTTGGGCAAGATCCAGTCGGGCGCCCTCGAAGGCTCGAACGTCGACCTCGCCGGCGAGCTGACGGAAATGATCGAATCCCAGCGCAGCTACACCGCCAACTCCAAGGTGTTCCAGACGGGTTCCGATCTCATGGACGTTCTCGTCAACCTCAAGCGTTAATAAGGGTAACGGGTAAGCCATGTCGCTCACTTCAGCACTTAACACCGCGCAGAGCATATTCAACAATACGGGCGCACAGAGCAGCATCGTATCGAACAATATCTCGAACGCCGGCAACAAGGACTATGTGCGCCGGCAGGCGATGCTCTCCACCTCGCTGAACGGCGCCCAGGTGGTCAAGATCAGCCGCGCACAGGAAGATGCACTGCTGAAACAATATCTCAAGGCCTCCTCACAGGATAGCTCCCAGCAGACCCTGCTGAGCGGCCTTGAAGATCTGAAGTCGATCATGGGTGGCAACAACAACGAGACGTCTCCGGAAGTGGCGCTGCGCGCCTTCCGCGACAAGCTCGGCACGTTCCGCGCCACCCCTGGCGACCTGATCGCCGCACAAGGCGCGATCACTGCGGCACAGGATGTCGTCACCTCGCTGAACAATGCCTCCAAGGCCGTCCAGCAGCAGCGTTCCGATGCCGACAAGCAGGTCAAGAACCAGGTCGACTCGCTGAACAGCCTCCTGAAGCAGTTCGAAACGGCAAACAACGCCGTCAAGAAGGCGACGGCGGGTAATGAGGATCCTTCGAGCGCACTCGACGAGCGTGAAAAGGTTCTCAAGCAGATCAATCAGATCGTTGGCGTACAGACGGTTCAGCGCCCCAACAATGATATGGTGCTCTATACGGCCGATGGCACCACCCTGTTCGAGACGATCCCGCGCTCGGTCAGCTTCGAGCCGACGCAGTCCTATGCGGCGAGCACGAAAGGCAACAAGGTCTATATCGACGGCGTTGCCGTCAATATGGGGACGGGCGCATCGACCAATGCCCAGGGCAGCCTCGCTTCGCTCCTGCAAGTCCGCGACGATATCGCGCCGAAGTTCCAGAGCCAGCTCGACGAGGTCGCCCGTGGTCTTGTCAATCTCTATCAGGAAGCTGGCGCACCCGGTCTTTTCGTCTGGTCAGACCCGCAAACGGGCACGGCTGGCGGAGTTCCGCCAGTTCCGCCAGGTGGCGGCATCATCGATGGCATCGCTGGAACGATTGCTATCAATAAGGGTGTCATAACGAGCGGCACTCCGGCCGGCGATCCCATGCGCCTGCGCGATGGCAACATCAACGGTGGGCCGCCGAAGAACACGACGGGTTCGAGTGGCTACTCCGCAGAACTCGACCGCCTCTATACGGCGATGGACAGTGGCATTCCGTTCGACACCGATTCGGGCCTGGACACCAATGTCAGCATCATGAGCTACGCCACCAATTCGATTGGCTGGCTCGAGCAGAACCGCAGCGATGCGACCACGGCTGCGGAAAACACCCAGGCTGCCGCCGCACGAACCGATGAAGCTTATTCCAATGAAACGGGCGTCAATCTCGATGAGGAACTGACGCTCCTTCTCGACATCGAACAGTCCTACAAGGCGGCGACCAAGATTTTGAACGCCGTTGATGAAATGTTGAAAGCATTGCTGGATATTGCGAGTTAAGCCATGAAAAGCTCATTTATTTCAAGTTCGGCCATCCAAAACGCCATGCGATTGACGATCCGTCAGGCGCAGAACCAGATGACGAAGGCGACGATGGAAGCGACCACCGGCACCTACGCCGATATCGGTGTGTCGCTTGGGGGTTACGCAGCCAAGAGCATCGACTTTACCCGCGAAGTCGACCGCATCAAATCGATCAAGCTGAGCAACGCTCTCGTCGACGCCCGCATGGAATCGGCTCAAACCGGGCTCGATAAAATGAAGAAGGCCGGCGACAGCTTCCTGTCCAAGCTGACCGCGCTTCAGAGCAGCCACGATCCGGGCAGCATCACGGTCGCAATCCAGTCGGCCACGAGCGCGCTTTCCACGATGATGGACACGTCGAACTCGATGGTGAACGGCGAATATCTTTTTGCCGGCATCAACACCGACATCCAGCCGCTAACGGATAAAACCACTGCGACTTCGGCGGCGATCGTTGCAGCTCTGAATACCTATGCGGCAGGCCTGCCGACACCGAAGCCGGTCAACCAGCTCACCGGCGACGAGATGAAGACCTTCATCGAGACCAAGGTCGAGCCGATGTTCAGCGAAGCGGCCTGGACGGATCCGACCACCGGCTGGTCGAAGGCGTCCAGCCAGAACATGACGAGCCGTATCAGCAATTCGGAAGTTGTTCAGTCCTCGACCAATGCCAATTCCGAAGGCATGCGTTACTTCGCTCTGGCGACGGTGGTGACCTCTGCCCTGATGGGGCAGAGCCTTAGCACAGACGCAATGAGCGCAGTCTCTTCAAAGGCGATCACCTATACGACCAGAGCCACTACCGGCATCGTTACCCAGGCGAGCCAGCTCGGTCTGTCACAGGAGCGTGTCGAGAAGGCGAATGACGCGCTCGATGCCCAGTCGAACATCATGCAGACCAAGCTCGTCGATATTCAGGGCGTTGATCCCTATGAGGCCTCGACCCTTGTCAAGACTTTGGAAACCCAGCTCGAAACCGCCTACACGATCGTATCGAAGATCCAGCAGTTGAGTCTTGTAAACTACCTTTGATGAGCAAAGGCGCGCAATATAAAGAAGGATGCATGAATGTATCAGTTCTCTTATGCCGAGGTCATGCAAGACTCGGTTGCCGACGCGAAGGAGCGAGAATGGCAGGTTCTCGAACGTTCGATAGAACTGCTTTCGGTGGCGCGCGACAAAGAGAAGTACAGCCGGGAGTCCATTGAAGCTCTCTTCTATACGCGAAGGGTGTGGATCAGCTTTATCGAGGATTTGAAACATCCCGATAACCAGTTGGAAATCGAGCTCAGGGCGAACCTCATCTCGATTGCGATCTGGATATTGAAGGAATGCGACAGAATTAGAAAACGTCAGTCGAATAACTACCAGGGCATCATCGACGTTACCACCATCATCAGGGATGGACTTAAATGAAAAGTACACTTCGCATTTCTCTGAAAGCCGGAGAAAGAATCTTCATCAACGGCGCCGTCCTGCGTGTCGACCGCAAGGTCGCACTGGAATTCCTGAATGATGTGACGTTCCTTCTCGAAAACCACGTGCTGCAGCCGGAAGCCGCGACCACGCCGCTTCGCCAGCTCTACTTCATTGCCCAGATGATCCTCATCAATCCCGAGGGCAAGGAACATTCGACGGCGATGTTCCGCAAGTCGATCACGATGCTGCTCACATGCTTCAAGAACGAGGAAATCCTCGCCGAGCTGAAGCGTATCGATGCACTCGTTTCGACGGGCCGCGCCTTCGACGCGCTGAAGGCGATCCGCGGTCTCTACGCGATCGAAGACGGCATTCTCAACAATCACGAGCTGCCCCCGACAATGGTCGAGCAGATTCGCAGGGAGATCGCACCATGGCGGTAGATGGAACCCAGGGCGTAGGCGGTGGCAGCAGCACGTATGGCTCGTCCAATGCCGCGCAGAAAAAGGCCACGCTGAACTACGACAACTTCCTTCAGTTGCTTGTCGCGCAGATGAAAAACCAGGATCCGACCGATCCGATGGATGCCAGCGAGCAGATGTCACAGCTCGCGAGCTTCTCGCAGGTCGAGCAGACGATCCAGACGAACTCGAAGCTGGACACACTGCTGACCAGTTCCAGCCTTACCCAGGCGAGCAGCTATGTCGGCAAATATATGACAAGCGCTGACGGCAAGACCACAGGTCAGGTCGAATCCGTCAAGGTTTATTCGGACGGCCTTGTTGCAACGCTCAAGAATGGGGATAAGGTTCTCGTCCAGGCGGGAATCAGCATCTCGGATACGGCGCCGACCAACGCACCGAGCGACGATACCGACGAATCCTAGTCCGGCTAAGGCCGGACTGACTGCTTTCAAGGCGATATGAGGTTGCCTGGCGATGAATGAAGCTGATGCACTCGATCTGTTCCAGGCTGCGATCTGGACCGTTCTCATTGGCGCGGGTCCTGCGGTTGCTGCAGCGATGATTGTCGGTCTCGTGATCGCGCTCATTCAGGCGCTTACACAGGTGCAGGAAGCGACACTCACCTTCGTCCCGAAGATCGTTGCCGTTCTGGTCACCGTCGGCATTACCGCACCCTTCGTGGGCTCGCAGGTTTCCATCTTCACCAATCTGGTCTTCTCGCGCATCCAGTCCGGCTTCTGAGCCAACTTCGCGCAAGCTTCGCCATTTAACTGTCGATCCGAATTGGGCGGACTCTGATGTCCGCCTCCTCTCATGAAGAGACGGAATCGCCATGGCGCAACCACCTGCACTACCCCTTCCGAAAGTCGCTCCCAACATCCGTGATATCGGTTTTGCCTTGGGCATCATCGGTATCATCTGCATCCTCTTCCTGCCGATCCCGCCGTTCCTGATCGACATGGGGCTGGCATTCTCGATCGCCTTCTCGGTGCTGATCCTCATGGTCGCACTATGGATCCAGAAGCCTCTCGATTTCTCGTCCTTCCCAACCATCCTTCTGATCGCGACGATGACGCGATTGGCGCTGAACATCGCGACCACGCGAGTCATCCTTTCGCACGGCAACGAAGGGCACGACGCGGCAGGCGGCGTCATCGCCGGCTTCGCAAGCCTGGTCATGTCCGGCGACTTCGTCATCGGTCTGATCGTCTTCCTGATCCTCATCACCATCAACTTCATCGTCATCACCAAGGGTGCGACGCGTATCGCGGAAGTCGGCGCACGTTTCACCCTTGATGCCATCCCCGGCAAACAGATGTCGATCGATGCCGACCTCTCGGCCGGTATCATCGACGAGAAGGAAGCCCAGCGCCGCCGCAAGGAGCTGGAAGAAGAAAGCTCCTTCTTCGGTGCGATGGACGGTGCGTCGAAATTCGTTCGCGGTGACGCGGTCGCGGGTCTTCTCATTACCGGTATCAACGTCTTCGGCGGCATCATCATCGGTTATTTCCGCCACGGCATGCCGATCGGCGAAGCGGCCGATGTCTTCGTCAAGCTGTCGGTCGGTGACGGCCTCGTCTCGCAGATGCCGGCCCTCATCGTCTCGCTTGCCGCCGGCCTGCTCGTCTCGCGCGGCGGCACCACCGGCTCCACCGACCAGGCGGTCGTCAATCAGCTGAGCGGCTATCCCCGTGCGCTCTCCGTCTCGGCCGTGCTGATGTTCGTCCTGGCCCTGATGCCGGGCCTGCCGTTTGTCCCCTTCGTGATCCTCGGCAGTCTTCTCGCCTTCGGCGCCTGGTTCATTCCGCGTCAGGTCGAAGCGGAAAACAAGATCCGCCGTGATGCCGAGGAAAAGAAGGTTGTCCAGAGCAAGGAGCTCGAAAAGGACTCGGTCAAGTCGGTTCTCCGCACTTCTGAGATCGAGCTTGCTCTCGGCAAGATGGTCTCGACCCGCCTGCTTGGCGCCCATCAGGAACTCGCCTTCCGCGTCGGCAAGATGCGCAAGAAGTTTGCGACCCAGTACGGCTTCGTCGTGCCGGAAATCAAGGTTACGGATGATATCGGCATCCCCGAAAAGTCGTACCAGATCCGTATTCACGGCACGACCGTCGCCTCGAACCTGCTGCGTGTCGGCGAAGTCCTCGTCGTCACCGGGGCCGGCCGCAAGCCGAGTATTCCGGGTGACGAAATCCGCGAACCAGCTTTCG
This sequence comes from Rhizobium sp. 01L419, assembly GCF_056400025.1. Classification (NCBI taxonomy): domain Bacteria; kingdom Pseudomonadati; phylum Pseudomonadota; class Alphaproteobacteria; order Hyphomicrobiales; family Rhizobiaceae; genus Rhizobium; species Rhizobium sp. 01L419. The sequence goes on along the minus strand of NZ_JBFTSM010000022.1, from coordinate 95,239 downwards.
GCATGCCGGCAGTTTCAATTCTCGAAAACTTCGCCGAGGATCTGAAGCGGGAAGGCTTCCAGCCGATCGACAACGTCTCGGTCGTACTGACGCATATGAGCGAGGTTATCCGCAACAACCTGCCGCAGCTTCTGTCCTACAAGGACGTGAAGATCCTGATCGATCGTCTCGACCCTGAATATAAGAAGCTGGCCGATGAGATCTGCTCGTCCCACATGTCCTATTCGGGCCTGCAGGCGGTGCTGAAACTGCTTCTTGCCGAGCGCGTCTCGATCCGCAACCTGCACCTCATTCTGGAAGCGGTTGCCGAACTTGCCCCGCATGTCCGCAAGACGGAACAGATCGTCGAGCACGTCCGCATCCGCATGGCCCAGCAGCTCTGCGGAGACCTGGCGGACAACGGCGTGCTGCGCGTCCTGCGGCTCGGCAGCAAATGGGATCTCGCTTTCCACCAGGCTCTCAAGCGCGATGCAAAAGGCGAAGTCGTCGAATTCGACATCGATCCCCGCACGCTGGAAGAGTTCAGCGAGCAGGCGACGAAGGTTATCCGTGAATTCATGGATAGAGGCCTGCCTTTCGCCCTTGTCACGTCACCCGAAACGCGCTCCTATGTTCGCATGATCATCGAGCGACTCTTCGCAACGCTTCCCGTCCTCTCGCATGTGGAACTGGCAAAGGGCATCGAAATCAAGATTTTGGGCTCGATTTCATGATTTCAGACCCGCAAGGGACAGTTCTGGCGCTGTTTCTGGTTTTTTGCCGGATCGGTGGCTGCGTGCTGACCCTTCCGGGTTTTTCTTCCGCCCGTGTGCCGGAGCAGTTGCGCGTCTTCATCGCAGGCGGACTTTCGCTTGCGGTGCTGCCGGTGCTCTGGGACACCGTCTATCCGTCCGTTCACACCAGTTCCGGCACCTATATCGGCCTGATTTTCAGCGAATCGCTGATCGGAGTGATGTACGGCATGCTCGCCCGGCTCTATACGCTCGGCCTGCAATTTGCCGCTTCGATCGTCTCCATGATGGTTGGTTACACGCAGCCGAGCACGACTGATGTCGTCGAAGATTCGGCGGAAATCACCCTGACCGCCTTCATCACGATGACCGGCCTGATGGTTCTCTTCATCATGGACTTCCATCATATCGTGTTCCGGGCGCTGATCGATTCCTACACGACCATGCCCTTCGGCGGCTTGATGGAGATGCGCTCAACGCTCATCACCTTCACTGATACGCTGGAGCAGACCACCTACATCATGCTGCGGCTGGCGAGCCCCTATCTGATTTATGGACTGATCTTCAACATCTCGATCGGCTTCATCAACAAGCTCGCGCCACAGATCCCGGTCTACTTCATCTCCACGCCCTATCTGCTGATGGGCGGCCTTTTCCTGCTCTATTTCTCGATCGCAGCCCTGATCAGCCAGTTCGGCCAATCCTTCGCCGCTATATATGTCGGAAGGTGAGGGGCGATGATCGAGAAGAAGCGTTCCGACAAGCTCAAGCGTCTGGTCGCGGTGCAGCGGCATCTTGAAAAGATGGCGGAATATGATCTCGCAGAAACCAGCCGCCAGCGCGCCGACGTCAATGTAGCCATGGATGTCGCCATTCTCGCGCTCGGGTCGCTGGATCCTGTCCATCGCGCTTTTTCGCAGAGCTATGCCGACCGATTCGGCAGGCTGAGCATTAAGGACCAGCAGTTGACCGGTATGCAGCAGGTGCACGAAATGCGCCTGACGCGCGAGCGAGCCAAGGGCGACCGGCTTGAAGAAAACATGCTCGATGCCCTCCAGGCAGAGCGTCGCGAGGCAGATGACAATGCCGTCTACGACGTAATCGATCAGCAATTCGCAACGCCAGCCTCCAGCAAGCTTCAAAAATAATAATCGCCACGATCTTACATTAGAGGATTGTAACGTGGCTATTTCACCCCCCAGCGATCTGGTGATGGACGTCGTCAAGGCGGCCGACCCCATGGAGGTTCAGGCTGCCCAGGAAAAGCTCAAGGCCAACCGCGCAGCCTTTGCTGCAACGAGCCTCGCCGACAGCGGTAACGGCTTTTCTTCCGCAGTCGACATTCTCGACCACGTCAAGCAGAGGAGCGGCCTGAACAACATTCAGAACCGTACCAAGACCGAAGAAGTGCCGGAAACCTACCGGAAGTTCGAGGCCATGGTTCTGCAGAACTTCGTGAAGTCCATGCTGCCGAGCGATGCCGAGAATGTCTTCGGCAAGGGCGCCACGGGCGACATCTGGAAGGGCATGATGGCCGAGCAACTCGGCAACGTCATGGCCAAGGGCGACGGCATCGGTATTGCCAAGCAGATGTATTCCGAACAGCTGCATCGCCAGGAGGGCAAGATCGTCAACGCCTCCACGAATGAAGACGACCGCAAGACTGCGATGAGCATGATCGACGAATTTCAGCGCAAGACCTTCGGTACTCCGACTGCCGACAATAAGTCCGCAACAAGCGACGCATAATCGAGGATAAAATGGAAATAGTTTCGAACGAATACAGGATCAAATCCGTTCTCGGGCGCCTCGAAATGATAATCGACAATGAGAACACCCGGATCGGCAGCGATCCGCAGTTCGATCTCAAGGTCTCCAATGCGCATAAGAGCCGGTGCCTGTACGAGCTCTCGATGCTCTTCCGCGATACCGATCCGGCCGAACTTGCCGCTTCGCATCTGGATCAGCTTCACGGCCTCAAGAAGAAGCTTACGCTGAACGCCCGTCGCGTCGAAGCGCATCTCGAAGCGGTTCGCGCGGTTGCCGATCTTTTGAAGAATGCCGTACAGGATGCCGACGCTGACGGCACCTATTCCCAGGAACAGTTTGTCGCGCGGGACGCCTGATGATCAAGCTCGTCCTTACCGGTGTCTGGGTCTGCGCCGTCACGTTGGCATCGGTCTATTTCTCGGTGACCACGGCGACTGCGCCGGCGCCGGTTGAATCGGCTACCAAGCAAAGCGCGCTCGAGCTGGTGAAGGGCGAGACGATCACCGTGCCTGTCATCGGCAACGGTGCGGTCAACGGTTATTTCCTCGGCCGCATCTCGTTCATGATGCACAAGGACATGATCGCGGGCCTTAACCTGCCAATCACGGAGATGACGACCGACGAACTGTTCAGCCTGCTCGTCGGCAACAAGATGGTCGATGTCTCCAACATCAAGACCTTCGATCCAGGGGCTTTTCGCGAGGAGATCAAGAAGGGCATGAACGAGCGTCTCGGTGGCGAATATGTGGCCGAAGTCATGCTCGAACAGCTCGACTATCTGCCGAAGGAAGACGTGAAGGAAAATTCCGGCAACAAGCCGCAGAAGGTCGGCGCACCGGTCAAGATCGTCGAGACTGCGCCTGCGACCGAAACGCCGGCTCCGTCCTCCGGTCACTGATCTTCATCTACCGGTCAGTTGAAAACGGCGCCGAAAGGCGCCGTTTCTGCTTTCTCGCCTTGGTTAATAAACCACTTATACGCGAATGAAAATCCAATACTCTTTCCTAAGGGTTGTTTGAAACCGACCTGATACAAACACGGCACAAGCTTGGGAGGACGCCGCCACGAGTTGGGGGAGGTCGCCTCAGGCAGGACGCTGCTGGTCACAAGACCTCCGCTGCGGAAACGTGGGCTTATTTTCCGGGATGTCGGGCGTATGACGCACCCTCGGCAGGAGGTTGGAATGAATCTGATTGCAAACTTCGCGGTGCTTGCATCGCGGCGGACGATTTTCGATCTGCCGGTCTGCGATCTCGGCTGGGACGACGCGCTGGTTTTCATCAACGAACTGGCTTCCATCCCCGTCGGGCAGACCGTGGTTTGCTTCGTCAACGCCCACAACATGCTGACGGCCCTGCGTGACGATGATTACTATCAGATCATGTCGCACAACCTTGTGCTGCCTGACGGCATCGGCCTGAATATCGCCTCCCAGGTCACGCATGGTTCGCCCTTCCCCGCCAATCTGAACGGCACCGATTTCGTGCCGGCCTTCCTGACCTTCATGGAAACGCCGCGCCGTATCGGCCTTATCGGTGGCGCGCGTGCGGTCGTGGAGAAGGCGGCTGAGAACTTTTCCAAGCACGCACCTTGGCACGAGTTCTTCGTCATCTCCGACGGCTTTTTCGACCAGACCGATCCCGAACCCGTTATCGCCGAGGTGGAGCGCCAGAAACTCGATATCCTCATCGTCGGCATGGGCACGCCGCTGCAGGAAAAATGGGTTCACCAGAATATCCGCGCCGATCACGCACGTCTCGTTCTGACGGTTGGCGCGCTTTTCGATTTCGTCTCGGGCACTGTGCCACGTGCACCGAAGACGGTACGCATGATGCGTCTGGAATGGGCCTACCGCCTGGTTCAGGAGCCGGGACGCCTCTGGCGCCGCTATATTCTCGGTATTCCGGTCTTCCTCTTCCGGGTCTTCCAGTACCGCTTCAACCGCCGTGCGCGTATTCTCAGTCAGCCGGATGAACGGGTGGCCGCGACGCACACCGTAGGCGAACAAAAGAGAATCGAGCAGATAAAGAAAGTCGGCTGATTACAGATTTCTGCAGGCTCCGGTTAACCATTTCTTTGCCATGTATATTTAGAGTAGCTTAATCATCCGCGTCAGCGCGGTTGAGCGAACTCGGCCACCATGCGCATGAGATGTGACGCCAATGCACGATTCCAGGGCGAAAAACAGTTTCCATGATCGCGCAACCGCCCCGTCGCGCGGCCAGCGGCAAAGTCATGCCGAAAAGAGCCCATTTCCGCCGGAGATCCATCCTTCTGAAGCCGAACTGCTGCGCGCCATAGGCCGGCTGCTCGACGAACAGCGCACGAAAGCGCGGCAGACTGAACCGCTGGTGGACCGGATCGAAACGATCCTCGGTTCGCGCCTGCAGGCTGCAAACGATATAACCTCGGCTCCCGTTTCTGAACCCTCTCGCCCTGCGCCGGAGCCGACGACGCAGCTCGCCCAGCTTCATCATGTTGCTCCTGTCGAAAAAGCGCCCATTTCGACTGTTTCGCGCGAAGCGCGGCGCCTGGACTGGAAAAGAAGCGCTCTCATTGTGGCTGCCCTCTCGTTTGGCGGCGCTGCCACTCCCATCCTGACGCCATCCTCACCGGCGCTTTACACCGCAGAAGCGACGCTTGCCGTGGATGCAGGCGCAGGCAACCGCGCAGCGCTCGTTGGGGATACGGTCAAAAGGCTCTCGTCGGTACCGGTCATTACCTCTGCTGTTGCGGTATTGAAGCTGGACCGCGATCCGGAATTTGCCGGTAGCAGCGCCAATGCGCTTGGCGTCGCCTTCGATCTTCTTTCCGGCAGCGGTGCAGCCGCCGATCCGGCATCGCGCGCAGAGGCCGCGCTGAAATCTGCCGTGGCGGTTATTCCCGACGACCGAACTGGCACGATCCGCCTGATGGTAACGACAGGGGATGCCGACAAGTCGACGCGCATCGCCATGCGCCTGTCCGATGCAGTGACCGGCGGAAGCGCCGCAGGCAAGGCGGCCGAGGCGGCCACTGCCTTGAAGAAGGAAAATGATCAGGCTCAGGCAGAGCTCACGGCCTTCAACCAGAAGAACGGCGAGGGCAACGTCAAGGTCGCGACGCAACTGCAGCGCCAGATCGCCGGGCTCGATGCCGATCTGAAGAATGCCGACGACAATATCCTGGCCGCCAAGGAGCAGGCCGACAGGCTGAAGGCCGCCAAGCTCGCGGACGTATTGGAAGGCTCGCTCGCTCCGGATATGATCTCGCCCGCCCTGCAGGACCTGCGCGACAAATACGCGCTCGCCAAGACCGCGATGGCGCAGCTTTCGGCGGACCTCGGGCCGCGCCATCCGCGCCTGCTGCAGCAGCAGTCCGAGATCGATGGTCTGAAGGACAGCATCGGCAAGGAACTGGCGCGCCTCGCCCAGAACGCAAATGCGGCAGCCAAGACTGCCGTGGATGCGCGCAAGCAACTCAGCGATCGTCGCAACGCGCTGATTGCCCAGAGCCGCGATACCGGCGTCGATCTCGCCAAGCTGACCCAACTGCGCGAAAAGGCGTCTGCCGCCCGCTCGCGCCTGGAAGAGGAGGTTTCCGCGACGGGTGCCATCGGTGATGGCCGGGTGACGGTGCGCAAGCCCGTCCTTGCGCTGCCGGCGTCCGGTAACGATGGCTTCGGTGTCCATTCGCTGATCGGGGCCCTTGCCGGTCTGGCGCTCGGCCTCGGTATGGCTTTCTTGCTGCGTCTCTTCCGCCGGCAACCCGAATACGTGCCGGTCCAAGTTCCTGTCGAGGCTCCAGTCTTTGCCCCCGCGCCTGAACTTGCGCAGGTTCCGGCGTTGGTGCTGGTCCCGCAGGCGGCTGACGAAGTCGATGTGCTGCGTTCGCAGATCGCCAGCCTGCGCGATCGTTTTCACGCCTACCAGGCCTCGCTTTAAGCGAGAGCCTGTCCGTAGGATTGCTCTTGCATTTGCCGCTTTTAAACGGGATAGGGCGTTATCGGGAAATCATTCCCGCCGCGGGCGAATAGACTGGCGCGAAACTAGGCGGAGAAGACGCGTGACGACTGTAATCGATGGCAAGCAGGTTGCCGCTTCCGTAATCGAAACCGTGAAATCGGCAAATACCGCACTTGAAGCCGCCAAAGGCATCAAGGCCGGGCTTGCAGTCATCATCGTCGGCGACGATCCGGCGAGCCATACCTATGTCAGCTCGAAGAGCCGCATGGCCAAGGAATGCGGGTTCAAATCCATCCAGCACACGTTGCCGGTGGAGACGAAGCAGGAAGAACTTGCAGCGCTCGTCGCCTCGCTCAACGCCGATCCCTCGATCCATGGCATTCTCGTGCAGCTGCCATTGCCGAAACATCTCGACAGCGAGTCGATCATCCAGTCGATCCTGGCGGAAAAGGATGTCGACGGCTTGAGTGTCGTCAATGCCGGCAAGCTCGCGACCGGCGACCTGAAGACGGGCCTCGTCTCCTGCACGCCGGCCGGCGCCATGGTTTTCGTCCGTCGCACCCACGGTGAGGATCTTTCGGGCCTTAACGCGGTCGTCATCGGCCGCTCCAACCTGTTCGGCAAGCCGATGGCACAGCTTCTGCTCAATGCCAATGCGACGGTCACCATCGCTCATTCGCGCACGAAGAACCTCGCCGAAATCTGCCGCAACGCCGATATCCTGGTGGCCGCCGTCGGCCGTGCGGAAATGGTCAGGGCCGATTGGGTCAAGCCCGGCGCCACCGTCATCGACGTCGGCATCAACCGCATCGCAGCACCCGAGCGCGGCGAGGGCAAGACCCGCCTCGTCGGCGATGTCGCCTTTGCGGAGGTTTCTCCGGTTGCCGCAGTCATCACGCCGGTTCCGGGTGGCGTCGGTCCCATGACGATCGCCATGCTGATGGCCAATACGGTGATTGCTGCCCATCGCTCGGTTGGGCTTACGCCGCCGAGTTTCTGATCGTCTTACGGGGCAGGGCCTGTCGAGGCCCTGACGATCAGTTCGGTCTTCCAGAGTTCCTGTTCGGGGAAGGGACCGGCCTGCTTGACCGTGCCGATGAGCCTCTGTGCAATGCGCACGCCCGCAGCGCGCAGCGACGAGCGGGTCGTCGTCAGCGGCACGGAGAAGTTTTCCGGCTTCAGTAGCGGCAACACGTCGTCATGGGCGATCAGCGAAATATCCTCGCCAAGCTTGAGCCCGGCCTGATTGACGGCCCGGATCGCGCCGAGTGCCAGAACCGTACTGGAGCATAGGATGGCAGTCGGCCGATCCGGAAGCTGCAGAAAGCGCTCCATGGCAATCAGCCCTTCCTCATCCGTCATGACCGTGTGGCTCGTGCAGTCCTCCGGGAGCTCCAGCCCGCGTTCGGCGAGTGCTGCGATGAGGCCGTTCCTGCGGCGAATGGCGAAATCGAGATGCGCCGGCCCGTTCATCATTGCAAAGCGCGTATGGCCGAGCTGCAAGAGAAGTCTCGCAGCATCGTAGAAGGCACCCTCGTTGTCGATGTCGAGATAGGGATAATCCGGTTCAGAACCGAAGGAGCGACCATGCACGACGAAGGGCATGGAAAGCGATTTCAGCATGGCGAGCCGCGGATCGTGGCCGCGCATATAGGCGACGAAGAGTGCATCCACATTGCCGCTGATCGCCAGCCGGCGCAATGCTGCAACCTCGTCGTCGGGATCGGCGGGCATGATGACGAAGTGGAAGTCGTGGCGCACCGCTTCCTCGCCGAGGCCGGTCAGGAACTCGCCGAAATGAACGTCGGACTGATGGCCGGGTGCTGTCGGCATGACGAGGCCGATCGAGCCGGCCTTGCCGGTCGCAAGCCGCTGGGCGGCCTTGTTCGGCCGGTATCCGGTTTCCTTGACGGCCCGAAGCACGCGTTCCCGAGTCGCTTCGTTGACCTCGGGGTAACCGTTGAGCGCGCGGCTCACAGTCGTCTGCGAAAGCCCCAGCAATTCCGATAGCTGTTTAAGATTCACCTGCTATGCTTCCTCCCGGCCTGCCCTGTGGCCGCAAACGCCCTCCGCCTCCCATGGCACCCAAAGCGCTTTTAATTATGTAGCATCTACAGCGCTTGACTCAAGAAAAATCGCTCCATATTTCCCATCAGGTCTCGCTGCGGCGCGATAATCAGGCTGTATTCGAGGGCTTTTCGCGAAATGGCTTGACTTCATTCCACCGAAAGTGAATCAGTTAGCGTGTCAAAGCGCTTTGAGATTTCCTTTGAATGAAATTCGGCGTGGTTGGGATTGTGATGGGAGGTTGATCACATGAAAAAGACATTCTTGATGGGCGTTGCACTCGTGGCGCTTTTTGCCGGCGCTGCATCGGCCGCGGATCTGAAATTCGCGCCGGGCCAGGACGCCAAGTTCAACTGGAAGAGCTATGATGACTTCAAGGCTGCTCATGCCGACCTGAAGGGTCAGCAGCTGACGATCTTCGGCCCTTGGCGCGGCGAAGACGAAGCTTTCTTCCAGAGCATTCTCGCTTATTTCGTCGAGGCGACCGGCGTCGACGCCAAGTATTCCTCGTCCGAAAATTATGAGCAGCAGATCGTCATCGATACGCAGGCAGGCTCCCCGCCGAACATTGCGGTCCTGCCGCAGCCGGGCCTTTTGGCCGATCTCGCCGGCAAGGGCTACCTGACGCCGCTCGGCGACGATACCTCCAAGTGGATCAAGGATAACTACGGCGCCGGCGACAGCTGGGTCGGCTACGGCACCTATAAGGGTAAGGACGGCAAGGAAGCCTTCTACGCCTTCCCATACAAGGCCGACGTAAAGTCGCTCGTCTGGTATGTTCCCGAGAACTTCGAAGAAGCAGGCTACAAGGTCCCGACGACCATGGAAGAACTGCACGCCCTGACAGACCAGATCGTCAAGGACGGTGGCGTCCCCTGGTGCATCGGTCTCGGTTCTGGCGGCGCGACCGGTTGGCCGGCGACCGACTGGGTCGAAGATATCATGCTGCGCACGCAGAAGCCTGACGTCTACGACAAATGGACCACCAACGAAGTGAAGTTCACCGACCCGGCTGTCGTTGCCGCCATCGATGAATTCGGCAAGTTCGCCAAGAACGAGAAGTATGTCGACGGCGGCGTTGCAGCCGTTGCTTCGACCGACTTCCGCGACAGCCCGAAGGGCCTCTTCGCCGTTCCGCCGAAGTGCTACCTGCACCACCAGGCTTCGTTCATTCCGTCCTTCTTCCCTGAGGGTACGAAGCTCGGCACGGATGCCGACTTCTTCTACATGCCGACTTATGCTGCCCATGCCGATCTCGGCAAGCCGGTTCTCGGTGCAGGCACGCTGGTCTCCATCGCCAAGGACTCTCCGACGGCACGCGCCTTCATCGACTTCCTGAAGACGCCAGTCGCGCATGAACTCTGGATGGCGCAATCGAGCTTCCTGACCCCGTATAAGGGCGTCAATGTCGACGCCTATGCCAACGAGCAGATGAAGAAGGAAGGCGAGATCCTGACCTCGGCCACCACCTTCCGCTTCGACGGTTCGGACCTGATGCCCGGCAAGATCGGCGCCGGCGCGTTCTGGACCGGCATGGTCGATTTCGTCGGCGGCAAATCCGCTCAGGACGCCGCAGCCGAAATCCAGAGTGCTTGGGACGGCATCAAGTAATTTCCCATCAGTCCATGCCGCCGGGTGACCGGCGGCATCACGGAATGAGCGGCCGGGTTCCAGAGGGGGAGCCCGGTCGTGCTGGATCCTGTGGTCAAACACCTAAGCTATATTGACGGTATCCGGCATTAACCCTTCAAAATAAGACAGGGAAGCAGGGGAGGGACGAAATGCTGTCGCAGTTAGTGTCCGCTTTGGGCGTCGTGGTCGTAGCCGTTTTTGCTTGCTCGGCCTATTTCTTTTTCTCGAACAAGATCCTCGATCTCGCACTGCCGGTGAAGGACGGTGATATCCGTCGGGCCTCAACCAATCTGAACCGGCGCGCTATGATCCGCCCCTGGCTGTTTCTCGGCCCGGCGCTCTTCCTGCTGATCGTCTATCTCGTCTATCCCGTCGTTGCGACCTTCATCCTGTCCTTCTATGACCGGACTGGCGAGCAGTTCGTCGGCGCGCAGAACTACCTGTGGGCGTTTAACGACCGCGAATTCCGCCAGTCGATCTTCAACAACATCCTGTGGCTCGCCGTGGTACCCGCCGCCTGCACGTTCTTCGGCCTCGTCATCGCGGTCATGACCGACCGCATCTGGTGGGGCAATATCGCAAAAAGCATCGTCTTCATGCCGATGGCGATCTCCTTCGTCGGCGCTTCCGTCATCTGGAAGTTCATCTATGAATACCGCGGCGGCAACGATGTGCAGATCGGCCTCCTGAACGCCATCGTGCAGACATTCGGCGGCACGCCGGAGGTCTGGATTTCCGTTCCCTTCTGGAACAATTTCTTCTTGATGGTGATCCTGGTTTGGATTCAGACAGGCTTTGCCATGGTCATCCTCTCTGCCGCACTGCGCGGCATCCCGGAAGAGACGATCGAGGCTGCCGTCATCGATGGCGCCAATGGCTGGCAGATCTTCTGGCGCATCATGGTGCCGCAGATCTGGGGCACGATCGCCGTCGTCTGGACGACGATCACCATCCTTGTTCTCAAGGTCTTCGATATCGTACTCACCATGACCAACGGCCAGTGGCAGACCATGGTGCTGGCGAACCTGATGTTCAACTGGTTGTTCCGCGGCGGCGGCGATTCCGGCCGAAGCGCCGTCATCGCCATCATCATCATGCTGGCGGTGACACCGATCATGGTGTGGAACGTGCGTCGCGCCAATGCCGAACTGAAGGGACGCTGAGATGACCACAGCTGCAAGCTACTTCAAGATCGGCCCGGCCCGTCTCTTCGTTCACTTCTGCGTTCTCGTCATCGTCATCATCTGGCTGGTGCCGACGCTCGGCATCTTCGTCAGCGCGCTGCGCGACAAGGATCAGATCACCGTCTCCGGCTGGTGGACCGCCTTTGCCGGCTCGACCCAGACCGTGGCCGCGCGTCTCGGCACGCCCGATCAGGCCAAGCAGGAAGGCGATATCTACGTCATCACCGGCAATGTCCTGGCCGACCAGCCCGGCCGCTCGGTCAAGGCCTTCGGCGTGCGCGTCCAGCAGCCTTCGGCCTTCGAGGCCGGCCAGACCGCCGATCTCGGCGACGGCGAAAGCATCGTCATCAACAGCGACGGCAGCTATCGCTATATGAAGAACGCCGCCTTCGCTCCCGACGAGCGTCCGCGCCGCATCTATGTCGCGGCATCTGCCCCGCCCGAATTCACCCTGCGCAACTACCAGACGGTTCTCGCCGGCGAGGGCATCGGCCAGTCCTTCATCAACTCGCTGACGGTGACCATACCGGCCACCATCATCCCGATCCTGATTGCCGCCTTCGCAGCCTATGCACTGAGCTGGATGGAATTCCCAGGCCGGGCGCTGCTGATCGCACTCGTCGTCGGCCTCATCGTCGTGCCGCTGCAGATGTCGCTCATCCCGCTGCTGCGCCTCTATAATGAGATCGGCTCCCTGATCGGCCAGCCGTCGAAGACCTATCCCGGCATCTGGCTGGCGCATACGGCCTTCGGCATGCCGCTCGCCATCTATCTCTTGCGGGCCTATATTTCCGGCCTGCCCAAGGAGATCATCGAATCCGCCCGCGTCGATGGCGCCAGCGACTTCGAGATCTTCACCCGCATCGTATTGCCTCTCTCCTTCCCCGCGCTCGCGTCCTTCGCGATCTTCCAGTTCCTGTGGGTGTGGAACGACCTGCTTGTGGCCATGGTCTTCCTCGGCACCGACAAGGATCACCTCGTGCTGACCGGAGCGCTGAATGCGCTGCTCGGTTCGCGCGGCGGCAACTGGGAAATCCTGACGGCATCCGCCTTCATCACCATCATCATACCGCTGCTCGTCTTCTTCTCGCTGCAGCGTTATCTGGTGCGCGGCCTGCTGGCGGGGTCGGTCAAGGGGGGCTGATCCATCCCAAGACGCAATTTCAAACAGGATATTCCATGAGTGTGGCTTCCCAATCCCTTCTGACCGCCGACAAGGACTGGTGGCGCGGCGCGGTGATCTATCAGATCTATCCGCGCTCCTACCAGGATTCGAACGGCGACGGCATCGGCGACCTGAAGGGCATCACGGCCCGCCTGCCGCATGTTGCAAGCCTCGGCGCTGACGCGATCTGGATTTCGCCCTTCTTCACCTCGCCGATGCGCGACTTCGGCTATGACGTCTCGGACTATGAAAATGTCGATGCGATCTTCGGCACACTGATCGATTTCGACACCTTGATTTCCGAAGCTCATCGTCTCGGCATCAAGGTGATGATCGATCTCGTCGTCTCGCATTCCTCCGACCAGCATCCCTGGTTCGTCGAAAGCCGCACGAGCAAGACCAATGCCAAGGCCGACTGGTATGTCTGGGCTGATGCCAAGCCTGATGGTACGCCGCCCAATAACTGGCTGTCGATCTTCGGCGGTTCGGCATGGGCGTGGGATCCGACGCGCATGCAATATTACATGCACAACTTCCTGACCTCGCAGCCGGATATGAACCTGCACAATCCAGAGGTTCAGGATCGCCTGCTCGATGTCGTCCGCTTCTGGCTGAAGCGCGGTGTCGATGGGTTTCGCCTCGACACGATCAACTTCTACTTCCACGACAAGCTGTTGCGCGACAATCCGGCGCTCGCCCCGGAACGCCGCAATGCGTCGACGGCTCCCGCCGTGAACCCCTATAACTTCCAGGAACATCTCTACGACAAGAACCGTCCGGAAAATCTCGAATTCCTGAAGCGCTTCCGCGCGGTTCTCGAAGAGTTTCCGGCCATCGCCGCTGTCGGCGAAGTCGGCGACAGCCAGCGGGGTCTGGAAATCGTCGGTGAATACACCTCCGGCAACGACAAGATGCACATGTGCTATGCCTTCGAATTCCTGGCGCCCGATCCGCTTACGCCTGAGCGCGTCGAGGAAGTTATGAAGGATTTCGGTGCCGCGGCTCCCGATGGCTGGGCCTGCTGGGCCTTCTCGAACCATGACGTCATGCGCCATGTCAGCCGTTGGGGTTCCTTGGTCGCCGACCACGACGCCTTCGCCAAACTTTACGCCTCGCTGTTGATGACGCTCCGCGGTTCGGTCTGCCTCTATCAGGGCGAGGAACTGGCGCTGACCGAAGCCGATCTGGCCTATCAGGATCTTCAGGATCCCTACGGCATCCAGTTCTGGCCGGAATTCAAGGGGCGTGACGGCTGTCGCACGCCGATGGTGTGGGACAGCCAGGTCGCCCAGGGTGGTTTCTCGACGGTCACGCCCTGGCTGCCGGTGCCGGTCGAGCACATCCTGCGTGCCGTCAGTGTCCAGCAGGGTGACGACAATTCCGTGCTGGAGCACTACCGCCGCTTCATCGCTTTCCGTAAGCAGTACCCGGCTTTCGCCAAGGGCGAGATCGAGTTCGAGGATCCGCAGGGCGACGCGCTGGTCTTCACCCGTGAATTCGGCAACGAGACGCTGCTCTGCGTCTTCAACATGGGGCCGACGGAAACCAATGTGACCCTGCCGGCGGGCGACTGGCAGGCTTTGCCGGGCCACGGCTTTACGAGCAACAACTACGGCGACAAGATCGATATTCCGGCCTGGGGGGCGTATTTCGCCCGTCTCGCTTAAGGATCAGGAGGGGAGAGGAAAATGACTGGACTGACGCTTAAGGATATCCGCAAATCCTATGGATCGGTGGACGTGCTTCACGGCATCGACCTGGAAATCAAGCAGGGTGAATTCATCGTTTTCGTCGGCCCCTCCGGCTGTGGCAAATCCACGCTTCTCAGAATGATCGCCGGCCTTGAGAACATCACCGGCGGCGAGATGTATATTGACGGCATGCTCGTCAATGAAGTGCCGCCTTCCAGGCGCGGCATCGCCATGGTGTTCCAGTCCTATGCGCTCTATCCGCATATGACTGTTTTCGACAACATGGCCTTCGGCATGAAGATCGCCCGCGAAAACAAGCAGGAGATCGACCGCCGCGTGCGGGCGGCGGCCGAGACGCTGCAGCTTACGAAATATCTAGACCGCCTGCCGAAGGCACTCTCGGGCGGCCAGCGCCAACGTGTGGCCATCGGCCGTGCCATCTGCCGCAACCCGAAGGTATTCCTCTTCGACGAGCCGCTCTCCAACCTCGATGCTGCGCTGCGCGTGGCAACCCGCATCGAGATTGCCCGCCTGAACGAGCAGATGGCCGATACGACGATGATCTATGTCACGCACGACCAGGTCGAGGCGATGACGCTGGCGGACCGCATCGTCGTGCTCTCGGCCGGCAATATCGAACAGGTGGGGCCTCCGCTGGAGCTCTACGAGCGCCCGGCGAACCTGTTCGTGGCCAAGTTCATCGGCTCCCCGGCCATGAACATCATCCCGGCAACGATCACCGACGTCGGCGAGACGACGACGGTGACGCTGACGGGCGGCAAGTCCGTGACGCTCGATATCACCACTGCTGCACCCGAGAAGGGCAAGCAGGCAAGCTTCGGCGTTCGCCCCGAAGATCTGCGCGTTGCAAGCCCCGATGAGGACTATCTGTTTGAAGGCGAAGTCTCGATCGTCGAGCAGCTCGGTGAAGTGACGCTGCTCTATATCGAGGGCCTGGTTCAGGGTGAGCCGATCATCGTCAAGCTGCCCGGCATCTATGATGTGAAGAGGGGCCAGAAGATGCATTTCGCCGCCGATCGGCAGAAGCTGCATCTCTTCGATGCGGCAGGTCACACCTACAGGAAGTGACCATCCATTTTTGGTGGAATCCTTCTTCCTGAGGCTGTGGAGGGGAAGGATTCTTACTTTCTGTTAAATATGCGGTGCTAGCCTTTTCCCAATCAAGACTGAGGGAACCAGGGCCGTGGCCGCATCGAATCCAACACCTCCGAAATCGCACTTCCTGGCGAAGGAAGAATCTTTCATGTACGACCGCGAAGCGCGGTTCAAGATGGAAGACACGATGAACGCCGCGCGCATCGAATATACGGAAAAGGGCGTTATGCATGCCGCTTCGCGTCGATGCGACATCGTCCGTATATCGATGAGTAGCGCGATCCTCGCGATCCTCACGCAGTACACGCTGCCGAAGCAGTTCTATCTGGATATTCCCGATGCCCGCATCACCAAGGTGGGCTGCCTGCTGATGAAGACCTTTCCGAACAACACGATCGAGGTTCGCTTCCTGCGCCTGCTGACGCAGAAGGAGCTGAACAAGATCTTCGTCTACAGCACCCACCCGGCTCACAAGGATTACGTCCTCGATATTCGCGCGTAACAGTCTCGCGTCTCGCTGGATATGAAAAACCCGCGGTTCTTGCCGCGGGTTTTTCTGTTCTCAAGCAATTCCAGCAAAAGTGTGCAGCGGTTGCGTTCGGAATTGCGCGAAACAAAGAGAAATCAGTGATGGGTCTGGAAGAGCACGCTCGCACCCTGGTCTGACGGACCGACCGCATGGCGGAACGGCGCGAAGAGCTCGCGGCCCATGCCAAATTCGTTGTCCGAGAGGTCGATCATGACAGGCTCGCGCTCTGCCATGTCGGCCGCATCGACAAGAACTTCGAGTGTGCCCCTGATGGCATCGAGGCGGATGATGTCACCATCCCTGATGCGAGCGATCGGGCCGCCATCGACCGCCTCGGGCGTGACGTGGATCGCCGCCGGCACCTTGCCGGACGCTCCGGACATGCGTCCGTCGGTCAAGAGTGCCACGCGGAAACCGCGGTCCTGCAACACGCCGAGCGGTGGCGTCAGCTTGTGCAATTCAGGCATGCCGTTGGCCTTGGGCCCCTGGAAGCGCACGACGGCGACGAAATCTCGGTTGAGCTTGCCCTCCTTGAAGGCGTCCTGCAGTTCCTGCTGGCTGTGGAAGATAATCGCCGGCGCCTCGATGATGTGGCGCTCTGCCTTGACGGCGGAGATCTTGATGACCGCCTTGCCGAGATTGCCGCGCAGCATCTTCAGGCCGCCGTTTGCCTGGAAAGGCGTTTCGATGCTGGCAAGCACTTTCGGATCATGACTCTTCTCCGGCGAGGCCTGGCGCAGGACACCACCGTTTTCGCCGAGTTGCGCATCGACCGTGTAGGCTTGGAGACCATGACCGAAGACCGTGCGCACATCGTCATGCACCAGGCCCTGCTTCAGCAATTCCTTGATGAGGAAGCCCATGCCGCCGGCCGCCTGGAAGTGGTTCACGTCAGCTAGCCCGTTCGGGTAGACGCGGGCAAGCAGCGGGATCAGTTCCGAAAGCTCGGCAATATCCTGCCAGGTGAGCAGGATGCCTCCGGCGCGTGCCATGGCGACGAGGTGCATCGTATGGTTCGTCGAGCCGCCGGTCGCATGCAGGCCGACCACGCCGTTGACAATAGAGCGTTCGTCGATCATCTCGCCGGCCGGCGTGAACTCGTTGCCGAGCGCGGTGATGGCGAGCGCCCGCTTGGCAGCCTCGCGGGTCAGCGCTTCGCGCAGCGGCGTGCCGGGATTGATGAAGGAGGAGCCCGGCATATGGAAGCCCATGATCTCCATCAGCATCTGGTTGGAGTTGGCCGTGCCGTAGAAGGTGCAGGTGCCGGGGCCGTGATAGGACTTGGATTCGGCTTCCAGCAACTCGGCGCGGCCAACCTTGCCTTCGGCAAAGAGCTGGCGGACGCGCGACTTCTCGTCGTTCGGCAAGCCTGTGGTCATCGGTCCGGCCGGAACGAAGATCGCCGGCAGGTGGCCGAAGGAAAGGGCTGCGATGACGAGGCCGGGCACGATCTTGTCGCAGACGCCGAGGAAGAGCGCGGCGTCGAACATGTTGTGCGACAGGCCGACACCGGCGGCCATCGCGATCAGGTCGCGCGAAAAGAGCGAAAGCTCCATGCCGGGCTGGCCCTGGGTGACGCCGTCGCACATGGCCGGCACGCCACCGGCAACCTGGGCAATACCGCCGGCCTGCGCCGCCGCCTCGCGGATAATAGCAGGATAGGTCTCGAACGGCTGGTGGGCCGAGAGCATGTCATTATAGGCGGTGATGATGCCGAGATTAGGCACGCGGTCGCCCGCAAGCGCATCCTTCTCGGCGGGGGAACAGATGGCGAAGCCGTGAGCAAGGTTGGCGCAGCCGAGAACGGAGCGGTTGACGCCCTTTGAGGCGGCAGCGCGCAGGCGCTCCAGATAGCGCTCGCGGGTCGGCTTCGAGCGTTCGACAATGCGATTCGTAATCGCAGCAATACGTGCGTGAGCGGACATGGAAAATCCCTGCCTTGTTCTGGTTCGTCTGTATCTGTTCGCCGACTTCGGCGGCTGTGAGGCCCTGTCAGGGAGCCCAGTAGATCTCGACCGGGGAAGTAGCCCGGCGCAGAATGGCGCGGATAGGCATTTCTGCCTCTTTGCCGTCACCCTCTGCCTTGGCGAGAACGTCTTTTTTGCCTTCGCCCTCAATATGGAGAATGAGCAGTTTGGCATCTTCAAGAGCGGAGAAGGTGAAAGTGAGGCGTGGTTCGCCAGCCCCTTCCGCCTCCATGGTGATGATGCCGCGCGGCGTCTGGGCATCGAGCGCTACGCTCAGATTGCTGCCGCCGGGGAAGAATGAAGCCGTATGGCCATCGCCGCCCATGCCGAGGATCACAACGTCGAAGGGGATGCCGATCTCGGCGCTCTTTACCGTTGCAAGCTTTGCAGCCTCCTCGACGGAGTTCGCTGGCTGGTAAAGCGGCACGAAACGTGCCGCCTTCGCCTTGTTCTGAAGGAGATTGGCATCAACCAGCAGATGGTTCGAGCGCGGGTTGTCGGACGGCACGAAGCGTTCGTCGACAAGTGTGATCGTCACCTTGGCCCAGTCGATATCGTGCGCCGAAAGCGCCTGGAAGAAGGCCTTCGGCGTGGAACCGCCGGAAACGGCAATGCTTGCCGCCCCGCGGGCTGCGATGGCTGCCGAGAGGGCGCCGGAAACCTTGTCTGCAAGGTTGGTGGCGAGTTCTGCGGCGTTTGCGAAGGAATGCAGTGTCGATGCCATATCCTAAAACCTCGGACTAGATGTCGTCGTGCCAGGTGCGGCCGTCGCGTTCGATCAGCGCGATGGCCTGGCTCGGGCCCCAGGTGCCGGCCGTGTAGCCCTGCACCTGCTGACCGGTCGATTCCCAACCCTTGAGGATCGGGTCGACCCACTGCCATGCGGCTTCGACCTCGTCGCGGCGCATGAACAGCGTCTGGTTGGAACGGATGACGTCCATCAGCAAGCGCTCGTAGGCATCAGGGTTGCGGACGTTGAAGGCCTGGGCGAAGCTCATGTCGAGCGAGACATTACGCAGACGCATGCCGCCCGGACCCGGATCCTTGATCATCAGCGACTGCTTGACGCCTTCATCCGGCTGCAGGCGGATGATCAACTGGTTCTGGCTGATGCGGCCGGCGGCCTGATCGAAGACCGAGTGCGGGATCGGCTTGAAGGTGATGACGATTTCCGAAACGCGGCCGGCCAGACGCTTGCCGGTTCTGATATAGAAGGGAACGCCTGCCCAGCGCCAGTTGTTGATCTCGGCCTTGATGGCGACGAAGGTCTCCGTGTTGGAAACGCCGCCTTCAAGCTCCTCCAGATAGCCCTTGACCGGGCCGCTGCCGGAAGCGCCGGCGCGGTACTGGCCGCGAACCGTCGCCTGCTCGACGTTGGAGGCGTTGATCGGTTTAAGCGCGCGCAGCACTTTCAGCTTTTCGTCGCGCACGGCTTCCGAATCCATGGAGGAGGGGACTTCCATCGCAGTCAGGCAGAGCAACTGCAGGATGTGATTCTGCACCATGTCGCGCAACGCGCCCGCTGTGTCATAGTATCCGGCGCGGCCTTCGAGGCCGACGGACTCGGCAACGGTGATCTGCACGTGGTCGATGTAGTTGGCATTCCACAGCGGCTCATAGAGCGCATTGGCAAAGCGCAGCGCCATCAGGTTCTGCACTGTCTCCTTGCCGAGATAGTGGTCGATGCGGAAGATCTGCTCTTCCTTAAAGACGCGGCCGATATTGTCGTTGAGCTGCAAGGCCGAAGCAAGGTCGCGGCCGATCGGCTTTTCGACGACGATACGGGTCGACTTGGTGATCAGCTTGTGTTCGTAGATCTTCTGCGCGATGTCGCCGAAGATGCCCGGAGCGACGGCGAGATAGAAGGCGCGAACGCGTTCCTTGCCCTCATCGAGCAGCTTCTTGAGATGATCCCAGCCGGTGTCGGTGCGGGCGTCGACGGAAACGTAGAAGAGACGGGCACAGAACTTTTCGACTTCCGCCTCGTCATATTCGCCTTTCTTCAGGTGCTCCTTGAGCGCGTCCTTGGCGAACTTGCGGTATTCCTCATGCGAAAGCGGGCTGCGCGAAGCGCCGATGACACGGGTCGGTTCGGAGAACTGGCCCTCGATCTGGCGGTGATAAAGCGCGGGCAGAAGCTTGCGCTCTGCAAGGTCGCCGCTGCCGCCGAAGACGACATAATCAAAAGGCTCAACGGGGATGATCTGGCTGCTCATGAGCTTGTCTCTCAATCAGGCTTGGTTGGTGGCCGTTTTAATCTAATCGATTTAAAAAAGCCAGTGTGCGGTGCAATGAATCTGTCGGACATCGGTTTTAGAGCGAATCGTCCGGAGAGGAAATCCGCAATCGAACTAAAACTTGTCGCGGAGGGCGAACCACGACAAGGCAAGGAAAAGCAGAGGCGTGCGCATGCGTGCGCCGCCCGGAAATGCGGGGATATCGAGCGCCTTGAAGAGATCGAGATCGGCCGATTTGCCCAACACCATTTCTGCGTAAAGCTTGCCACAGTAATTTGACAGCATGACGCCATGGCCGGAATAACCGCCGATTGAGGTAACGCCCGGCATGACCTCCCGCACGAAAGGTTCGCGCGGCATGGTGATGCCGACCGAACCGCCCCAGGCATGGGTGATCTCAATATCCTTCAGCGCCGGATAGATCTCGGCGATCTGCCGGCGAATATGCTCGGAAATGTCGCGCGGATTGTCCGCCGTATAAGCCTCGCGCCCGCCGAAAAGCAGCCGCCCATCCTTTGATTTTCGGAAATAGCGCACGACGAAACGCGAATCGGCCACCGCCTCGCCACCCGGTATCACATCAGGAAACCGGTCGAGCGGAACGGTCGCGCCGATGAAGGAGCGGATCGGCATCACATGGCTTTCCGTCACCGGCTCCAGATTGCCGATATGCCCATCGCAGGCAATCAGCACCCGGTTGGCGGTAATCGTGCCCCTTTCGGTCTCGATCGCGACCAGGCCGCCGGCCTGGCTGATCGATGTAGCCCTGGTCATTTCGAAAATATCGGCGCCCGCATTGGCCGCCACCCGGCCGAGGCCTATGAGCAGCTTCAATGGATGTATATGGCCGGTGCCGATATCGCGGACGCCGCAATAGAAGCGCTTGGAGCCGAGCCGCTCCTGCGTCTCCTCGCGGTCCATGAAACGGATATGCGGATAGTCGTAGCGAAAGGCCGCGATCTCTGCATTCTCGTAGTATTCCCGCTTGTAGCTTTCCTTATGCGCGACATTGAGCTGGCCGGGCACGTATTCCATATCGATCTGGTGCTCGGTCGCAAAATCCATCAGATGCCGCTTGGCATCCTCGGCAAGATCGAAGAGCGCCTTCGAGCGCTCGTAGCCGATCTTCTTTTCGAGCTCCTCCGGCCACCAGCGCTGGCCGGTGCCGAGCTGCCCGCCATTGCGTCCGGAGGCGCCGTCGCCGAGCCTCACGGCCTCGATCAGCGTGACCGAGACGCCGGCTTTGGCGAGATTATAGGCGGCCTGCAGACCTGTATAACCGCCGCCGATGATGGCGACATCACACTGCCTGGAGCCGTCGAGCGCCGGATAATCAGGGCGCTCGCCGACTGTTGCCTGATACCAGGATAGGCCGGGTGCGATGGGGCTTTGCCATATCTTCTCAGTCATCGCGCCCCCTTATACGTTCAGAAGGAGGAATTCCCGCTCCCAGGGGCTGATCACCTGCATGAAGGTTTCGAATTCGCCACGCTTCACGCCGGCATAAAGCCCGATGAACTCGGCGCCGAAGACTTCCTCAAAGGCCGGTTCGTCTTCAAGCAGAGCCACGGCTTCCAGCAGGCCGCGCGGCAGGTCGATCGAGCCTTCATTGGCGGCATCCTCGGTCGGCGCCGTCGGCTCGATTTCCTTCATGATGCCAAGCAGGCCGGAGGCGAGCGAAGCGGCGAGCGCAAGATACGGATTGGCATCCGAACTCGGCAGACGGTTTTCCACGCGCCGCGCCTGCGGATCGGAAACCGGCACGCGGAAGGCCGTCGTGCGGTTGTCGTAGCCCCAGGCATTGTTGACAGGGCAGGACATGTCAGGCTGCAGGCGGCGGTAGGAATTCACATAGGGCGCCAGCATGGCGAGCGCGCTCGGGACGTATTTCTGCATGCCGCCGATGAAGTGGAAGAACTCCTTCGAGGCCGAGCCGTCGGCATTCGAGAAGACGTTCTTGCCCGTCTCGATATTCACCACCGACTGGTGGATATGCATCGCCGAGCCCGCCTGGCCCTGCATCGGCTTGGCCATGAAAGTCGCATAAATATTGTGCTTTAGCGCCGCCTCGCGGATCGTGCGCTTGAACAGGAAGACCTGGTCGGCAAGCTCGATCGGATTGCCGTGGCGGAGGTTGATTTCGAGCTGCGCAGGTCCTTCTTCGTGGATCAGCGTATCGATCTCGAGGCCTTGCTTTTCCGAGAAGTGATAGATGTCGTCGATCAGTTCGTCGAACTCGTTGATGCCGGCGATCGAATAGCCCTGTCCGCCGAGGATCGAACGGCCCGAACGTCCCTTGGGTGGGTGCAGCGGATAGTCCGGGTCGTCATTCTTGGCGACGAGATAGAATTCGATTTCCGGCGCCACGATCGGCTTCCAGCCACGCTCGGCATAGAGGCCGATAATACGCTTCAATACGTTGCGAGGCGTATAGGGAACTTCCTCTCCATCGGAATTGACGATGTCGCAGATGACCTGCGCAGTCGGGTCCGTTTCCCAGGGTACCACGGACAGGGTGGAAAGATCCGGCACCAGCTTCAGGTCGCTGTCACGCGGCTCGTAGCGGAAGCTCTCGGTTTCCTCCGGATATTCGCCTGAGATCGTGTGGCGGTAAATAGCGGAGGGCAGTGCAAGCGATGTGTTGGAGGTGAACTTCGACGTCGGCATCATCTTGCCGCGCGGCACGCCGGCAAGGTCAGGGGTGATACATTCGATATCTTCGATCCCGCGGTCCCGCAGCCAGCGCGCCGCTTCCTTCCAGTTCGCAACACCGCGCAGAGATCCGGGATCAGGGGGGGATTTCTTGGAGGCGGGTACGTTTCTGGCAGGCTTCAGCGTCRTCTTTTTTGGGGACATGACACACCGGGTTGCGTTGATCGTGACGCCATCATAACCAGAGTTTGGCAATTGGCGAGGGGGGCAAAGGCGTTGACATCGGCCCCTTGATGGAAAAAGAAGACGCGATTTTGATAAGGAAAACGGATTTTGCAGCGCAAGAGCGATGTGATCGTCATCGGTGCCGGTGCCGCGGGTATGATGTGCGCCATTCGCGCCGGACAGCGCGGTCGCACCGTGACGCTACTTGATCATGCCCGCGCGCCGGGCGAGAAGATCCGCATTTCCGGCGGCGGTCGCTGCAACTTCACCAATATCGATGCCGGCCCGAAGCATTTTCTCTCCACCAATCCGCATTTCTGCAAGTCGGCGCTTGCCCGTTTCACTCCGACGGATTTCATCGCCATGGTCGATCGTCATGGGATCGCCTGGCATGAAAAGACGCTTGGCCAGCTGTTCTGCGACAATAGCGCCAAGGACATCATCTTCATGCTGCTCGACGAGATGCGTGCGGCAGGTGCCGCATGCCATCTCGGTGTCGAAATAACAGGCGTTGAAAAGACCGAAAGCGGCTTTCGTGTCTCGACATCGGAAGGTTTCTTCGAGGCGGCTTCGCTCGTTATCGCAACGGGCGGAAAATCCATTCCGAAGATGGGAGCGACCGGCTTTGCCTATCGTGTTGCCGAGCAGTTCGGACTTGATGTCACCGAAACGCGCCCAGGTCTTGTCCCTCTGACGCTCGATCCCGTTTTGCTCGAAAGCATCGCGCCGCTGTCCGGCATCTCTGCACCTGCCGAGATCCGCCACGGCAAGACCGCCTTTCGCGAAGCGCTGCTCTTCACCCACCGGGGCCTCAGCGGCCCTGCCATCCTGCAGATATCATCCTGCTGGCGGGAAGGCGACACCATCACCATCGATATCGAACCGGATGTCGATATCGCCGCGCATCTGAAGAAGGCAAAACAGATGAACGGGCGCCAGTCGGCGCAGACCGCACTCGGTGAAATCCTGCCGAAGCGTCTGGCGCAATACATCGTCGAACGCGAGGCGGTCGCCGGCAACATGGCCGACCTCTCGGACAAGCTGCTGACCCGACTTGCCGACGCCGCGCAGAACTGGTCCGTCAGGCCCTCCGGCTCCGAAGGTTACCGCACGGCGGAAGTCACACTCGGCGGCATCGATACATCAGCGCTCGATTCTCGCAGCATGCAGGCCAAGACTGTTCCCGGCCTTTATTTCATTGGCGAATGCGTAGACGTCACTGGCTGGCTCGGCGGCTATAATTTCCAGTGGGCGTGGGCCTCCGGTTTTGCGGCTGGTGAGGCATTGTAAACGCTAATATTTGTAGACGTGAAACCTTTTCGGCGATTCAAGACTTCTTAAGATTGCCTGCGCCATCCTGTCTCAATGGCAAGTCGGCAAAGCCGTTCCTAAATTAAGCTTTACCGGCAAGCTGTTTTGTTGGATTGTTGTCTTTGAATAGATGTGAGGTTTCGCAATGAACAGAAACACTCGACGCGCCCGCGCCATCGCAATTGCCCAGGCAAAGCCTGATGCAAAGCTCACTGCCCTGCACTATCTGATGCTCGCCGCCGGCGCGACTGCCGCCAGCATTGCGGTTCTTCTGTCCCACTTCATCTGATCCCTTCGCAGCTTGAAATGGAAGTTTCCGATATCGCGACTGCAGTGTCGCGGTTTTGCGGCGCGCAATTTGCAACTATTGTGCGATCTTCGGTAATGCGCTCTTACCGCTTATCCGAAAATTAATATCTAATCTGACACATTGTAGACGAATATTTGGGTGTTTCCGGTCTCGCCGGAAATGAACTGGCAATGATTGCCGCCCGCATCAGGGTCTCCCAGTTGTTTAGTAGATCAGCTCGATATGCACCCGGCTGGCGCCAGAAGGCTGCCTGCGGGAGGAGTGGTGTATGAAAGGCACGGCGCGCCATGTTCATTGATAAGATTCTTTCTCGTTTCAAGATTCAGACCAAGGTTCTGATCTTCGTTCTGCCATTCGTCATCACCATTTCCGCCGTCGGTCTGACCGGTCTTTATGCCTCCGGGCTGCTGCAAGGCCGCATGGAGATTTCCAACAGCGTTCTCCAGTCGCTGAGCGGGTTCAAGGATCTCTACGCCTCGATGGACGACTTCCTGCAGACAACCAACGAGGAGGCGCGCGATAAGCTGTATGCTGATATCAAGACCCAGGGGCAGACGCTGAACGCCACTATGGCGCAGATCGGCGACAATTCCGGTCATGACAACCTGCAGGCCGCCATCGAGGGCACGAACGGCATTTCGGATACCGTCGGCAAGCTCTGGACCCTTCACAAACAGGAGATGGCCGTTCGCAAGTCGATCGACGATGCCCAGAAAGTGATGATCACCAACCGCTTCAACGTCAGCTACGACGCCAAGCAGTTGGAAGAGAACGTCCGCACCGATGAAGGCAATGCGACCGCGACGCTGCGCGCAGCCGACCGTCTGCTGAAGGGCGGCGATACGCTGGCAACCGCCATGAATGATTTCAGTAAGGCGCAGACTTCGGCCGACAAGCTGAAAGTCGTGACCGATACGCTTCCTGCGATCGTCAAGGCGCAGCGCATGATCGAAATCTCCGTGCCGCAGAACCAGAAGAGCATGACCCAGTCGATGGCGCAGACCGTCAGCGATCTGAAGGCTCAGGCTGCAGCGCCGGAAGCGGGCACGGATGAGGGCGTTGCCAATCTCGGCCGTCTCGTTTCCCGTTTCCGCCAGATGTCGACTTACACCCAGCTCACCGCCACGCAGATGATGCGCGAGGCGACGACGACCTTCGTGGAGCTCGACAGCCGCATCGCGCAGACCAACTCGGTGCTGGAAGATACGCGGCGCCTTGAAAGCTCCATCTATTCGCTGCAGCTCGTGCTTGCCGATTTCAACGCCAAGCCGAGCAAGGAAAATCGCGTCCGTCTCAACCAGGAAATCGCGACGCTCAACACCATGCTGAACACCCTCCAGGCAAGTGCCAAGGGTATGAATTTCGCCGGTGACATTGTCGACGCGATTTCGCCTGCTCTCGTCTCGATGGAAAAGGGCGCGCAATCCCTCGTCGATGTGATCAATCAGCGCACGACCGATTATGTCGCCGCGCGGCAGCAGCTCGACGGCGTCTGGGGACAGTTGACCAGCTTCGCGGAAGAGCAGAAGCAGACCGCCGGCACCGAGCGGGACCAGGCCAACAGTATCTCCGTCGGCACCACTGCGCTCGGCATCCTGGTGTCCATCGTCGGCGGCATTGCCCTCGTGCTGACGCTGCAGCGGCCGATCGCCCAGATCACCGCAGCCATGCGCCGCATCGCCGAAGGTGCGCTCGACACAAACATCTCCGGCGAGAAGCGTTCCGATGAAATCGGCGACATTGCCCGCGCACTCGGCATCTTCAAGGAAAATGCCATCTCCAAGATCCGTATCGAGGAGCAGAGCGACGAAGAGCGTCAGGCCGCCGAGCACGAGCGTCAGCGCAACGATGCCGAAAAGCAGGAGATGGATCGCCAGATCGAATATGCCGTCAACCAGCTTGCTGCCGGTCTCGAGCGCATGTCGCAGGGCGATATCTCGACGACGATCGAGACGCCGTTCATCGGCCGTCTCGAACAGCTCCGTCAGGATTTCAACGGCTCGATGATGCGCCTGCAGGCAACGATGAGCCAGATCCGCGACAACGTCGAGATGATCCAGGGCAACGGCAATCAGATGGCTCAGTCCGCCGAGGATCTTGCCAAACGCACCGAACAACAGGCCGCATCGCTGGAAGAAACTGCCGCCGCCGTCGATGAGATCACCGTCACTGTCCGCTCGTCCGCCGAGCGCGCCAAGGATGCCGACCAGATCGTTCGCCAGGCCAAGCGCAGCGCCGATGACTCCGCCGTAGTCGTCAACAATGCGATCGACGCCATGGGCCGCATCGAGGATGCGTCGCGCCAGATCGAGCAGATCATCGGCGTCATCGACGAGATCGCTTTCCAGACCAACCTCCTGGCGCTCAACGCCGGCATCGAAGCCGCCCGCGCTGGTGAAGCCGGCAAGGGTTTTGCCGTCGTTGCCATGGAAGTCCGCGAGCTTGCCCAGCGCTCTGCCGCTGCCGCGCAGGAAATCAAGGGCCTCATCAACAAGTCGACGAACGAGGTCAATTCCGGTTCGCAGTTCGTACAGGAAACCGGCACGGTTCTCGCCAAGATCAGCGCCCAGATCGTCACGATCAGCCAGCATGTCGAAATGATCGCCCGCGCCAGCCACGACCAGTCGAGTGCGCTGCAGGGAGTCAATTCCACCGTCAACCAGATGGACCAGATGACCCAGCAGAACGCCGCGATGGTGGAAGAGACCACCGCCGCAAGCCGCGAACTGGCAAACGAGGCGGACGCGCTGTTGCATCTTGTGCAGCAGTTCAAGATCGACGGCGACAGCGACATGCACGTCTACCGCGCCGCCTGAGCACGGTTTTCGCGGATCTTAAATGGCCCCGTTTCGGGGCCATTTGTCTTTCCGAGAAAATCACGCGATGATTGTGTAAGAATTCGGCAGATTGAAAGTTTTTCGCGTCGATACCAGAAAACCGCCTTCCAATGGCGGCGCGTTAACAGCGGCAGAAGAAGTGGAATCCCACGGCCGAAGAAGGTTAAGAGAAAATTTTCCTTAACGTTTATCAATTAACTTGGCGCTGGTTGTACCCGCCAGGAGTTGTTGATGCCGCGTTTCTTTTCCACGTCCATTGTGCGCCAGATCGTTGCGATCACACTGCTTCTGCTTGCGGTCAGCACCGCGGCGATTGTCGGCGTGACCTATTACAATCTCGGCAGCTATGTCATGGAGAGTGCGGTATCCGACGCAAAGGATGCAAGCCGCTCGATGGCGGTCCTCTACGGAGCAAGCGATAGCAATGTCCGCATCGACGTGAAGGATAATATGCTTTCCGGCGTCGCCGAAGACAAGGTGCCTGCCTTTGCGGATTACTCACTCGTCGACCGTACGGCGCAGTCGATTGCCGGCGTCGCCACCATCTTCGAAAAGCAGGAAAACGATTACGTCCGCGTCTCCACCAACGTAAAGAAGGAAAACGGCGACCGCGCCGTCGGCACCAAGCTCGCCGCGGATCACCCCGCCCAGCCTGTGCTCGCACAAGGTAACGCCTATTATGGTCCGGCGGACCTCTTCGGCCGCAAGTTCATGACGGGGTACTTCCCGATCAAGAATCCGTCCGGTGCGACGATCGGCATCCTCTTCATCGGCATACCCATGGAAGTCTACTACGAGCGGATGAACCATCTGCAGATGCTGGTTCTCAGCGTCGGCCTCGTGGTGATGCTGCTCGTCGGTGTGTTCGCATCCTATGCAATCCGCCGCTCCATCAAGCCGATGCTGGCACTGACATCGAGCGTCCACGCCATTTCGTCGGGCGATCTCGTCAGTGCCATCCCCTGCGTCGAAAAGAAGAACGAATTCGGCGAGATCGGCCGTGCGCTCGCTCTCTTCCGCGACAGCGCGATGGCGCGCCAGGAACTGGAAACGCAGGCCGCCGAACAGCGCGCCCTGAACGATTCCGAGCGCAGCCGCAACGACGCGGAGAAGCGCACGCTCGACGGCCAGATCGATTTTGCCGTCAATCAGCTTGCCGCCGGTCTCGGCCGCCTGTCACAGGGCGATGTCTCACAGACCATCGAAACGCCCTTCGTCGGCCGGCTCGAACAGCTCCGCATGGACTTCAACAGCTCGCTTTTGCGCCTTCAGGATACGCTTACGCGCATTCGAGCGAGCGCCGCTTCCATCCAGCGCAACAGTGGCTCGGTTTCGGCTTCGGCTGACGAACTCTCCAGGCGCACGGAATCCCAGGCCGCAAGCCTGGAGGAAACGGCCGCCGCCGTCGAGGAGATCACCGTCACGGTTCGCTCTTCCGCCGAGCGCGCGCATGAGGCAAACAACGTTGTTGCAGCGACCAAGCGGACGGCCGACAGTTCCGGAGCCGTCGTCAGTGACGCGGTCGCTGCCATGGGCCGCATCGAGAACGCCTCGCAGCGTATCGAGCAGATCATCGTCGTCATCGACGACATCGCCTTCCAGACAAACCTGCTCGCATTGAACGCCGGCGTCGAAGCGGCGCGCGCCGGTGAGGCCGGAAAGGGCTTTGCCGTCGTTGCTCAGGAAGTACGTGAACTTGCCCAGCGCTCCGCAACTGCCGCCAAGGAGATCAAGACGCTGATCGACCAGTCGACGCGCGAGGTCAATGCCGGTTCCGAGCTCGTGCAGAAGACCGGCAGCGTGCTCGCTTCGATCAGCCATGAGATCATCGCGATCAGCGGTCACGTCGAGACCATCGCTACCGCGAGCCGCGACCAGTCGGCCGCCCTCCAGGACGTCAACAGCTCTGTCAACGCCATGGACCAGATGACCCAGAAGAATGCGTCCATGGTCGCGGAAGCCACCCAGGCAAGCCGTATGCTAGCCGAAGAGGCTGATATGCTGATGGCGCTCATCGAGCAGTTCCGCCTTGCCGAAAGCGCAGCAGGTCATGGCCGCGCGAGACAGGCGGCCTGACATCCGCATTCGTCTTCCACCGGCCGCACCTTTGTGCGACCGGTGGCCTTGTCTGCCGGCAGCGTCAGCCAGGCTGCAATTTGCACCAGGAAGCTGCTCCCGGCTTTGTTGTAAAAGGCGTCCTCTTCCCTTATCCGATCGCGTCTTGTTTGCTGCAGCAATGTTGCTCGCTGCATTCGGCCGGCAATGTCTGCGATTATGAGATTATCGATCATCGTGATGCCCTCTCGTTTATGGACATCAATTGATCTACACATCAAAATTCGCTTCTTGAACAAGTAGATTCCCATTATGTTTTTCATTCATGAAAAACAGCAATTGGGACTCCTATCAGCTTTTCCTGCAGGTCGCCCGCACCGGTGGCCTGACGGG
The DNA here is from genome assembly GCF_056400025.1 of Rhizobium sp. 01L419. Taxonomy (NCBI): domain Bacteria; kingdom Pseudomonadati; phylum Pseudomonadota; class Alphaproteobacteria; order Hyphomicrobiales; family Rhizobiaceae; genus Rhizobium; species Rhizobium sp. 01L419. The sequence continues at coordinate 65,423 of NZ_JBFTSM010000022.1, read as the reverse complement.
CGCAAGCGCTGCCACAGCTCTCAGCCCAGCGACGATCGGCCGGCGCATGCTCGATCTCGAACAGGAACTCGGCCGCGCCCTGTTCCACCGCAGCCAGACCGGCTACCGCCTGACATCAGATGGGCAGACTCTCGTCGATCATCTGCTGGAGATGGAAGCGGCCGCCCGCAAGGTGGAGGTTTGGCGGCAATCGGCTGACGGCGGCGCCACCGTCAGGATTGCTGCCGGCACCTGGATATCCTGGCTGCTCACGGAGAATTTTGCGGCAATCCGCACGCCGGGCGATGCGTTCTCAATCTCTTTGACGATCGGCGAAGCGCGGGCGAACCTGAACTACCGTGAAAGTGATATCGGTATCCGGGCTTTCGAGCCGGAGGAAAGCAATCTCGCCGCCCGTCTGCTGGGCGAGGTCGCCTATGCCATCTATATCAGGCGCAATGCCAACCAGGACGATATCAGATGGATCGCCGTAGGCGAGGAGGATGCGATCTCCGCCTATCTGCGCTGGCCATACCGGAATGCTCGATCCGCGATCGTCGCAACGCTCAACCGTCCGCGCTCCCTGCCGGATCTGGTGCGTGCCGGCGTCGGCAAGGCAGTGCTGCCCTGTTTCGTCGGCGATCTCGATCCAGAGCTCGAACGTTGCGGCGGCGAGTTGCCGGAACTGCGCCATCGCCAATGGATCGTCATGAATGCCGAGGATCGCCACCGTCCGGAAATCCGCACGGTCGCCGACCGGATGACGAAGCTTTTGAAAAGTTACACGGATCTCTTCGCCGGCAAGCGCGCCAGCCGCGGGTAGCTGGACATGTTCTACGGCATCAGCCAGCGCACGAGCCCCACCTGGCTGTTTACGCCGAGCTTCGAATAGATGTTCTTCAGATGCGAGCGTGCAGTCTCGTAGCTGACATCGTTCGTCCGCGCGACTTCGCGCAGCGACAGGCCCGCAGCGATACCGGCAGCGATCCGCATTTCCGCCGCGGTCAGCTGGTCGATGCGGGGCAGCGCATCTTTGAAATCAGGGCGCAGTGGCAGGTTCATCCGCTCGATGATCAGCGCCGCTGTCGGTCCCTCGAGAAATTCGGTGATGAAATCCGACTGCATTTTCACCAGCGTGCATTTGAAGCTGGTATTTTTCATCCTGATCACCGTGCTCGCGGGCGGCAATGCGTGGAGATGGTGGCGCAACAGGGCCGACAGGCGGGAGGCAAGCGTATTGTCGTTGATGATGATCCGTCCGGTCGTGTTCACGCCGATCGCCTCACCCTCGGCGATCATCTGTTCGGCCGCGCTGTTGATGGAACGGATGGTCTGATCCTCGCCGATATAGACGATGCCGACACCGATCGCGTCGAAGAGCGACAGCCCGTTTTCGTTATGGTGGGGGTCGCTATGCTCGCGGCGGATGAAGTCGAAGGCGCGCCGCAGATGCGGAGCGAGATCGCTGAGAAGCTCGGCATTGCTGCGATTGAAGTCCGGATCGGAAGAGGAGGTCAGTGTCGATAGATTGAAGGAGCGGCCACGCTCCCGCATGATCGTCACGCCGACACTGCTCTCACAGCCGATCCAGCGGATGTAGTCATTGTAGAATTCCGTCTTCAGAAGCTGCTCCCGCGGCAGCATCTGATCGGCGATCACGCCAAGGCCGATTGGCCGGGTGGCAGCGCGCGGCATCCACGGGTTAATGGCGGCGTAATAGCGGTTATAGGCCTCGGTTTCTGCGTTTTCGAGGCCCGAGGACAGGGAAAGCCCACCGGTTCGCGCGACGGCATCGTGAAAAAACAGCGTGGACTTGGCGTCCGGCATTGTCGCGGTGAGGGCGTCGAGAAAGGCTTGCCACGACGTCTCGCCAAAGAGCGCGCCGTAGATCAGATCGGTCAGAACTTCGAGTTTTGCGTGCGGCGAACCGGGCATATGCAGTTCCGTGCGAAGAGATACTCAATTATGCCGCGACTCCGCTGTGCTGACAATTGCGCCAAATAGCGTAGGTCCGGCGCTAGGACGCCGGACCCTATTCTCAGTTTCTTTTTGCGACGATGACCGGGATCAACAGATCCCCCCAGTTGCCGTCGCCGCCGTGATGCCGGGCGGAGCGCACCAGCTCGACCGAAACGCCAGCCTCGACGGCCTTCATCACCGATTGATTCAGCCTGTGCAGATCATTGGCGAGCATGCGGGTCACCGTCTGCTGGTCGTCCGTCATGCTGCTTGCCTGTTCTTCCGTCCGTTCGCGGACGCGCGCAATGGATGCCATGTCGTTTCCTCCTCTACTCGGCAGCCGGTTTGAACTGGGCGTGTTCGGTCGATTCCCCCATGGCCGTCGTTGAAGCCCGGCCGCCTGATATCGCCAGCGATACCGCGTCGAAATAGCCCGTACCGACTTCACGCTGATGCTTGGTGGCGGTGTAGCCGCGCACTTCGGCCGCGAATTCCGCCTGCTGCAGCTCGCAATAGGCTTCCATCTGCCGCTCGCGATAGCCGCTGGCGAGTTCATACATGCCGTAATTCAGCTGGTGGAAGCCGGCCAGCGTGATGAACTGGAACTTGTAGCCCATGGCCCCGAGCTCGCGCTGGAATTTGGCGATGGTCGCATCGTCGAGATTTTTCTTCCAGTTGAAGGATGGTGAGCAATTATAGGCGAGCAGCTTGCCGGGGTTCACCTTGTGTACGCCTTCGGCAAAGCGACGCGCCTGCTCCAGATCCGGCTTCGACGTTTCGCACCAGATGAGGTCGCAATGCGGCGCGTAGGCGATAGCGCGCGCGATGCAGGGCGTGAGCCCGTTTCGCACCTGGTAGAAACCCTCGACCGTGCGGCCAGCATCATAGTCGACGAAGGGCTGGTCGCGCTCATCGATATCGGATGTCAGGAGCTTGGCAGCCTCCGCGTCGGTGCGGGCAATGACGAGTGTCGCAACACCCATGACATCGGCTGCAAGCCGTGCGGCATCGAGGTTGCGGATATGGGCGGCGGTCGGGATCAATACCTTGCCGCCGAGATGGCCGCATTTCTTCTCCGACGCCAGCTGATCCTCGAAGTGAACGCCGGCAGCCCCTGCCTCGATATAGGCCTTCATGATCTCGAAGGCGTTGAGCGGCCCGCCGAAGCCGGCCTCTGCATCGGCGACGATGGGCGCAAACCACGTTTCGACCGAAAGCCCGTTGGCTTCAGCCGTTTCGATCTGGTCGGCGCGCTGCAGCGTGCGGTTGATGCGCTTTGCAAGCTCCGGCCCCGCATTGGCCGGATAGAGCGATTGATCCGGATACATCGCCGATGCCGTGTTGGCGTCTGCCGCGACCTGCCAGCCCGAGAGGTAGATCGCCTTCAGTCCGGCGCGCACCATCTGCATGGCCTGATTGCCGGAGAGTGCGCCGAGCGCATTGACGAAATTCTCTTCATGCAAAAGGTGCCAGAGGCGGGCCGCGCCCATCTCGGCCAGCGTATGGCGCAGCGCTAGCGAGCCGCGCAACCGCTCTACATCATCAGGCGAATAAGGCCTCTCGATACCGTCGAAGCGTCCCTTGGGTATATTGCGGATGAGCTTGTTAAAATCTGTCATGCCAGTCTCCTCTTTAATTTCCAACGATTGAGCGCTGATGACAGGATTTACAAAATTGGTCGAACTATCCAGAAAAACCTTTGATTCCAAGCTGAGAAAGAGGTTAGAATGAGAAGGATTTACAGAGAAGTTTGAAATTTTGTAAAAATTTGTAAATCCAGAGTGTAAAGGATGTGACATGGCGGAACGGAAGGTATTTGCGGGGCCGAAAGTCAGGCGCATCCGCAATGCGCTGGCGCTGACACAGACCGCGATGGCCGAAGCTCTGGAAATCTCGCCTTCCTATCTGAACCTCATCGAACGCAACCAGCGCCCTCTGACGGTGCAGCTGCTGCTGAAGCTCTCTGCCGTCTACCGCGTCGACCTTGAAGAACTGCGGGGCGAAACTGCCGGTGGCCTCGGTCAGTTGAAAGAGGTTTTCGCCGATCCGTTGCTGGCTGGTGAACTGCCGGGCGATCAGGAGCTTGTCGAGGTAGCGGATGTCGCGCCCAATGCGGCGGGTGGCATGATCAAACTCTATCGCGCCTATCGCGAGCAGGCTGCCCGGCTTTCTGACCTGACTGCTTTGATGGCGGGCGACGGCCACGCGGCAGTCGCTCCGGGTCGGCTGCCCCTGGACGAGGTGAAGGAGGTGCTGGAGCGCCGCTCCGCCTATTTCGCCGGGATCGAGGAGGCGGCAGAAAATTTTGCGAATGGGCTCGCTGCAGGCAGCAGCCTGAAGGACTGGTTGAAGAACGAGCGCGGCATCAGCGTTCGCATCCTTCCCGTCCATGTCATGCCGGATCTTCGCCGCCGGTTCGACCGTCATTCGATGCGCCTGTTCCTGTCCGAGCGTCTTTCGGCAGCCGATCAGGCGCAGGAAATAGCGATCGAGGTGGCAAGGCTGGTTCTGCGGCCCCAGATCGAAGCCGAGCTTGGGGATCTGCCACTGTCGTCCGACGAGGGCCGGCGCATCGCCCGCTTCGAGCTGACCCGCAGCGCTGCTCTGGCCTTGATGATGCCCTACGGCGCCTACCTTCTTGCCGCGCAGAGCACCCGATATGACATCGATCTCATCCGCGCCCGCTTTGGTATGTCCTTCGCCCAAGCTGTATCGCGTCTCGTCATGCTGCAGCGTGCCGGCGCTGGAGGCATTCCCTTTTTCCTCATGGAGATCGATGCGGCTGGCCATGTCATCCGCAGGGCTGGAGCGCAGGGCTTTCCGCACGCGCGCTTCGGCGGCAACTGTCCGAAGCTTAATGTTCACATGGCCTTTCTGGAGCCGGGTAGAGTACTGGCCGAGACGGTCGCCATGCCTGACGGTTCGACTTTTCTGACGGTGGCGCGCACGCTCGAAGGGCCGGTTGTGGAATTCGGCGAACGGGTGCGGCGCACGGCAGTGCTGCTCGGCTGCGACACTGCTTTGCGCGACAGTCTGGTTTACGGCCGAAGTGATGCTTCGCCGGTCGCGATCGGTCCCGCCTGTCGCCTCTGCGAGAGACGCGGCTGCCTTTCGCGCGCCGAACCGCCGGTCACGCGTCCACTCGCCCTGGACGAGACTGCTGCTGGCTTCGGTGCCTTCGATTTTCAGTGATTGTGAAATCATTGACACTGCAGGATTTTACGCTTGTCGGCTCCGAAAATCCTTTCTAGTCTGCAGCAAAACCAGAGGGAATAAGAGGTGTCCGGGGGCGCGATACCTTTACAAACAGGAGATATCATGAGGTCGAGAATCGCCAACCTGACGGCAGTTGCCGTTGTCGCTCTCCTTGCCGCCGCTCCCGCCTTCGCCCAGGAGCGTGTGGTCAACGTCTACAACTGGTCCGATTATATCGACAGTTCGATCCTTGAGGATTTCACCAAGGAAACCGGCATCAAGGTCGTATACGACACTTTCGATTCCAACGAGACCGTGGAAACCAAGCTGCTGGCCGGCGGCACGGGTTATGACGTCGTCGTTCCGACTGCAGACTTCCTGCAGCGCCAGATCCAGGCAGGTGTCTTCCAGAAGCTCGACAAGTCCAAGCTGACGAACCTTTCCAACATGTGGGACGTCATCCAGCAGCGTACCGCCGAATATGATCCCGGCAATGAATACGCGGTCGACTACATGTGGGGCACCGACGGTATCGGTTACAATGTCAAGAAAGTCGCCGAAATCCTTGGACCTGATGTCAAGCCCGGCCTCGAAGTGATCTTCGATCCGAAGGTCGCCGAAAAGTTCAAGGACTGCGGCATTTACGTGCTCGACACGCCGAAAGACGTGATGACGACGGCACTGCGTTATCTCGGCCTCGACCCGAACTCCACCAAACCGGAGGATTTCAAGAAAGTCGAGGAACTGCTGACGGCAGTTCGCCCCTACATCCGCAAGTTCCACTCGTCAGAATATATCAATGCGCTTGCCAATGGCGACATCTGCATTGCCTTCGGCTATTCCGGCGACATGTTGCAGGCCCGCGACCGTGCGGCCGAAGCCAACAATGGCGTCGAGGTCAACTACTCGATTCCTGGGCAGGGCGCCCAGATGTGGTTCGATATGATGGCGATCCCCGCCGATGCCAAGCATGTGGCTGAAGCGCATGAGTTCCTGAACTACATGATGAAGCCGGAAGTCATCGCCAAGGCGAGCGACTACACCTTCTATGCCAACGGCAACAAGGCCTCCCAGCAGTTCGTCAGCAAGGGCGTGCTGGAAGATCCGGCCGTTTATCCGACTGATGATGTGATGAAAGGCCTCTTCACCGTCAGGCCGTGGGATCCGAAGACCCAGCGCTCGGCGACGCGAATCTGGACGAAGGTCGTTACCGGCCAGTGATTTTGGTCAGGCCCGGACGGAAACGTCCGGGCCTTTCAATTCCCGGCCCGGGTGGAGGCCGACTGAAACCTTGTATTTTCGGGGAATAATATGAAGTCTCTCGGCAATATCCGCCGCGCATTCGCGCCCTGGACCGATCCGTCTGCAAAACCCTTCATTGCTTTCAAGAATGTCACCAAGCGCTTCGGTGACTTTACCGCCGTCAACGATCTGTCGCTGAACATCTATCATCGCGAGTTTTTCGCGCTGCTCGGCGCGTCGGGATGCGGCAAGTCCACGCTGCTGCGCATGCTCGCCGGTTTCGAACAGCCGTCATCGGGCGAGATCGTTCTCGACGGCACCGACCTCTCGGGCACGCCGCCCTACAAGCGGCCGGTCAACATGATGTTCCAGTCCTACGCTCTTTTCCCGCATATGACGGTCGAGAAGAACATCGCCTTCGGCCTCAAGCAGGACGGCATGTCGAAGGACGAGATGGCCGAGCGCGTGTCGCAGATGCTGAAGATGGTGAAGCTCGAACAATTCGCGTCCCGCAAGCCGAACCAGCTGTCCGGCGGCCAGCGGCAGCGCGTGGCGCTCGCTCGCTCGCTTGCCAAGCGTCCGAAAGTGCTGTTGCTCGATGAGCCGCTCGGCGCGCTCGACAAGAAGCTGCGCGAGGAAACGCAGTTCGAACTGATGGACCTGCAGCAGAGCCTTGGCTTGACCTTCGTCGTCGTCACGCATGATCAGGAAGAGGCGATGACCATGGCCGACCGCATCGCCGTCATGAGCCATGGCAAGGTGGTGCAGGTCGCGACACCGGCCGAAATCTACGAGGCGCCGAATTCGCGCTTCGTTGCCGATTTCATCGGCGATGTGAATATTTTCGACGGCAAGGTGACGGCAGCGTCAAACGGCGCGGTCGAGATATCAGTCGAAAGCGGTTTTACGGTGCGCACGGCTTCGGCCGAGACGCCCGCCGCAGGGGCAGCACTCGGCTTTGCCATCCGCCCGGAGAAGATCCGCGTAACACGCGCCGCACCGGCAAATGCCGCGGTCAATGCAGCCAGGGGCGAACTCTGGGACATCGCCTATCTCGGTGACATGACGGTCTTCCACGTGCGGCTTCCGAGCGGCAAGACTGTCAAGGCTTCCTCTCTCAATGCGCAGCGCTCCGTCGAGGACCCCTTCACCTACGATCAGGAAGTCTGGGTTTCCTTCGCTGAAGATGGCGGCGTGCTGCTGAAGGATTGAGACCATGGGAATATTCGCTTCTCGCTTTTACAGCCGGCTCGTCATCATCATTCCCTATGCTTGGTTGCTGCTCTTCTTCCTGGCGCCGTTCTTCATCGTCTTCCGCATCTCGCTCTCGACGACGGCGATCGCCATCCCGCCTTACGAGCCGGTCTTTTCGCTTGCCGACGGCTGGAGCGGTTTCTGGGAAAAGGCTTCAACCTTTTCCTTCGACAATTATGGCTACCTCACGGACGACCCGCTCTATTTCAACGCGTACCTCTCGAGCGTCGTGATTGCAGGGATTTCGACCTTCCTGATGCTGCTGATCGCCTATCCGATCGCCTATGGAATGGCGCAGGCGCCGCGCACCATCCGCCCGACGCTGCTGATGCTCGTCATCCTGCCGTTCTGGACGAGCTTCCTGATCCGGGTCTATTCCTGGATCGCCATTCTGAAGCCTGAGGGCCTGCTCAACCAGCTTCTTCTGTCGCTGCACATCATCGACAGCCCGCTGATCATCCTCAACACCAGCACGGCCGTCTATATCGGCATCGTCTATTCCTATCTGCCCTTCATGGTCTTGCCGCTCTATTCGTCGCTCGAAAAGATGGATGGCACGCTGATCGAGGCGGCTCAGGATCTCGGCTGCACGCCGATCCGAGCCTTCTGGCGTGTCACATTTCCCTTGTCTCTCCCGGGCGTGATCGCCGGCTGCATGCTGGTCTTCATTCCGGCTGTCGGTGAATTCGTCATCCCCGATCTTCTCGGCGGCTCGCAGACGCTGATGATCGGCAAGACGCTCTGGAACGAGTTCAACGCCAACCGGGACTGGCCGGTCTCTTCGGCGGTGGCAACGATCCTGCTTCTTATCCTGGTGATCCCGATCGTGTTCTTCCAAAATGCACAGGCCAGAGCCGAAGAGCGGGGGAGATAAGTCATGCTGAGATGGACCCGCTTCAATATCATCTCCGTGGTGCTCGGTTTCGCCTTCCTCTACCTGCCGATCGTGCTTCTGGTGGTTTTCTCGTTCAATGAATCGAAGCTCGTCACCGTCTGGGGCGGCTTCTCCACCAAGTGGTATGTGTCTCTACTCTCGAACCAGGGCCTGCTCGATGCGGCCTGGGTAACGATCCGTGTCGGCCTATTGTCGGCAACGCTTGCCACCATCCTCGGCACCATGGCCGCGTTGACCCTGGTGCGCTTCACGCGCTTCCGCGGGCGCATGCTGTTTTCGGGCATGATCTATGCGCCGCTCGTCATGCCTGACGTCATCACCGGCCTCTCGCTACTGCTGCTCTTCGTGGCGATCGGTTTCGACCGCGGCTTCTGGACGATCACGCTGGCACACACGACACTGACCATGTGTTTCGTGGCCGTTGTCGTTCAGTCGCGGCTCCTGAGCTTCGATCAGTCGATCGAGGAAGCCGCCCAGGATCTTGGCGCGCCACCGGTGCGCACCTTCTTCGAGATCACGCTGCCGATCATTTCGCCGGCCGTGTTTTCCGGCTGGATCCTCGCCTTCACCCTGTCGCTGGACGATCTGGTGATCGCAAGCTTCACGTCGGGGCCAGGCGCAACTACGCTGCCGATGAAGATCTACAGTCAGGTTCGTCTCGGCGTGACCCCGGAAATCAATGCGGTCTGCACCATCCTAATCGCCATCGTGACGGTCGGCGTCATCTGCGCATCCATCATCACCAAGCGCCGCGAAGTGCAGCGCGAGCGCGATGAAAGGGCTGCGGCTGCGACTGCTTAAGGCTGGGTTTTCGCCGGTGCGCTGAGCAGCGGCACCGGCGAAATGACCGGGTTCGGCCACGAGCCGCCGATAAAGAAGGGCAGGAGCGGCAGATCGACCGCTCTTGCCGGATCGATCGCTTCCAGTGAGCCGGAGAGTGCAAGCCCGTTCGATTGATAGGTGACGATGCCGGACAGGGTCAGCGTCTGGTCGGAACCGGCAAAACGCGCGTCGTGGATTTCGGCGGTGCCATTGGCAAAGTCGGCCTGAAGATCGAGCTTGTTGAAGGCGAAGGCCCCGTTTGCGGCGGCGCTCAGCGGGAAGAACGGCTTCAGCGCTGCCTGCGTCCGGAGTGCGGAGACATCGACACCGGGGATGGAGCCCGCCGCCGTCCAGAATCTGAGCTTGCCGGTCACATCGGCAAGTCCCGTCGTCCAGATCGCCTTCGGTGTCTCCAGCGAAAGATCGAGTGAGCCGCTCGCATGCGGCAGCGGCCCCTTGAGCTGCAATTTCTCGGCAAGTGCATTGAAATCCGCATCACGGATCGAAAGCTGCAGCTTACCGCCGCCATCGAAATCGCGGCGGGTCGCCTCCAGATGGGCAGTCATTTCGCCGCCCTCGAACTGGCTGTCGCCGATATCGAACTTCGCTTCCTCGCCGGCAACGATCACACTGGCGCCGACATCCGCAAGCGAGAAGATACCCATCTGCGCCTGTCGTGCAGAAAGCCGCACATCGAGATCAAGGAGTTGCAGCGGTCCGATGGGGCTCTGCACGAGCAGATCGCCCAGGCCTCCGGCGGCAAGCCGCAGTGCAAAGGCATCGAGGAACGGCTTGAGGTTCATCTGGTCGAAGGCAAGCGTCCCGCCGATTTTCGGCCGCTTGCCGGGCGTGACGGTGAAATCCATAACGCCGGTCGCGCTCGCATCGTTCAGTGTCATACTGACATTGTTGAAGCGGAAACCGTTGGACGCCGAGGTCACATCCGAGGTCATCGATGCGCTCTTCAGCGACTCGATCCCCGGCATCGGTTTGCCGGACCATTTCAGGAGGGCGGGCACATCCGGAAAGCTGGCGCTGAAATTGCCGGATACCGCCGAAAGGCTCACCATGCTGCCGACGCCCTGGAAACGCGCGGTCATCAGATTGGAGGCGATCGAGGCCTTCATCTCCGCATTTTTGCCGGCGAAGACGAGCAGTGGCGCGGCCGAGGCAAAGTCGATCTTCAGGTCCTGTGTGTTGAAACGGGCAATGAGGACTGCCGAGATCGCCCTCGACAGCTTCGGCCAGGCGATATCCGCCGCGACGCTGTCGAAATGGTGGACATCGCCCGTCCGCGTATCGGTTATGGTCAGCGTGCCGTCCTCGACCGTCACGGCGCCGATATCGGCGTCGAGCTTCGGATCGAGAACTTCGGTGCCGTTGTCATCCCGCACGCCGCTGATCGCCCGCGCCAGAAGACCGGCGTAGCTCCAGTCGATCAGGCCGTTCTCGTCACGCGTCAGCGCGAGGTTGGGCCGCAGCAGGTGGAATTCGTGGAAGCGTGTGCGGCCGCGCAGTGCATCGATCAGGCTGAAATCGGCCGAAAGGCTTTCGATACGGCCGAGCAGCTTGTCGCCGCTTTCGCGCGGTTGGCGGATGGTGACGTCGTTGAGCGTGATGCGCGGCGTCGGCCAGAATTCAAGGACGGGCTTACCCTTGATCTCGGCCTGATAGCCCGTCCACTTCGACAGAGCATCCTCGATGCCGGAGCGGACGAAGCCGGTTGAGATGAGATAGGGGGCGGCGAGCCTGAGTGAGAGGAAGAAGGCAAGCCCGACCAGCAGCACGATGGTGGAGATGCGCGCAAAGGCCGGCAGCCAGCGCGAGGCGGGGCCGATCCTTTTTCGCCATCTGCCTTGTCTTGACGTACCCATGAGCTCCGCCGGAATTTCAGCCGGTTACCCGTTATTTTCTGATTTTGCCGGATATATGAAATACCGGGCATATGCAAATCCCACGCGCCGCGGATCGCGCCGTTGCACACTTTATAACGCATTGCAGCATGATATAAGTCCCGCATTGGGGAGGAGGAATGAATGCAGGAAAAACAGCCGCTTTGGAAGCCCACTGAAGACGGGATCGAAAATAGCCCGATCCACGCCTTCATGCAGCGCTGCAATGAAGACTTCGGTCTCGTCTTGAAAAGCTTTGAGGATCTGCATGCCTGGTCGATCGCCGATCAGGAACGCTTCTGGTCGACCTTGTGGGATTTCTGCGGCGTGAAGGGAGAGCGTGGCGCAGATATTCTCGTGAATGGCGACCGCATGCTGGATGCGCGGTTCTTCCCGCAGGCACGCCTGAACTTCGCTGAAAATCTGCTGAACGGAAGCGGGCAGGGCGATGCCATCATTTTCCGCGGTGAGGACAAGGTCGAAGACCGCTGGTCGTGGGATCGCCTGCGCGCGCTTGTGTCACAGCTCCAGCAGGGCTTTCGTGCGCTCGGCCTCGGTGAGGGCGATCGCGTCGCTGCCATGATGCCCAATATGCCCGAAACGGTGGCAGCCATGCTGGCGGCCACCTCGATCGGCGCCATTTGGTCGTCCTGTTCGCCTGATTTCGGTGAACAGGGCGTGCTGGACCGTTTCGGCCAGATTGCGCCAAAACTTTTCATCGCCTGCGATGCCTATTGGTATAATGGCAAGCTGCAGGATGTGAAGCCGAAGGTGGTGAACGTCGCAAAGAGCCTCGATGCACCGACCATCGTCATTCATTATGCCGGCGATGCAGAAGAGGTCGCGCGCGAAACCGCCGGTGGCAAGACGCTTACCGAATTCATTGCCCCCTATGAGCCGAAATCGGTCGAGTTCGTGCGACTGCCCTTCTCCCACCCGGCCTATATCCTGTTTTCCTCAGGCACAACAGGTGTACCGAAATGCATCGTGCATTCGGCCGGCGGCACATTGCTCCAGCATCTGAAGGAGCATCGCCTCCACTGTGGCCTGCAGCCGGGCGACAAGCTTTTCTACTTCACCACCTGCGGCTGGATGATGTGGAACTGGCTGGCGAGCGGCCTTGCCTCCGGCGCTACGCTTTGCCTTTTCGACGGATCGCCTTTCGCGCCCGATGGCAATGTGCTCTTCGACTATGCGGCCGAGGAGAAATTCGCCATCTTCGGGACCTCGGCCAAATATATCGACGCGGTGCGCAAGAGCGGACTGACGCCGCGCACGAGCCATGACCTTTCGAGCCTGCGATTGATCACCTCCACCGGTTCGCCGTTGTCGCCTGAAGGTTTCACCTTCGTCTATGAAGGCATCAAGAAAGACGTTCAACTCGCCTCGATTTCTGGCGGCACGGATATTGTTTCTTGTTTCGTGCTCGGCAATCCGCTGCAGGCCGTTTGGCGCGGCGAGATCCAGGGTGCGGGCCTTGGCCTCGCCGTCGATGTCTGGAATGACGAAGGCAGACCGGTTCGTCAGGAAAAAGGTGAACTGGTTTGCACCAAGGCCTTTCCCTCCATGCCGATCATGTTCTGGAACGATCCCGACGGCGCCAAATATCGGGCCGCCTATTTCGAACGCTTTGATAATGTCTGGTGCCATGGTGATTTTGCCGAATGGACCGAACATGGCGGCCTGATCATTCACGGTCGCTCGGATGCGACGCTCAATCCGGGCGGCGTGCGCATCGGCACGGCGGAGATCTACAATCAGGTCGAGCAGATGGAAGAAGTGGCTGAAGCGCTCTGTATCGGCCAGGACTGGGATGACGACGTGCGCGTCATACTCTTCGTGCGTCTGTCGCCAGGCATGACGCTGACCGAGGATCTGGCAAAGGCGATCAAGACCCGCATCCGCGTCGGTGCATCGCCGCGCCATGTGCCGGCCAAGATCATTGCGGTCGCAGATATCCCGCGCACCAAGTCCGGCAAGATCGTCGAACTGGCCGTGCGCGAGGTTGTTCATGGCCGGCCGGTGAAAAATCAGGAAGCGCTCGCCAACCCTGAGTCGCTTCAGCTTTTTGCCGGACTGGAGGAGCTGAACGTTTGACAGAGGAAGCTAAACTACAAGCTTTTGCCGTTGATCAATTCCGCGTTTTGGAAACCTTTCGTTAAGAAAGGTTTGTCAAAGGTGAAGCCATCTTGGAGACCATACATGAAGAGATGGTCTGGAACTGCGGTTCCCGAAACATGATGTTGATCGACTAAGCTCTTGTTTTACCAGCACTAACTCTCGAAGGCAGCCATTGGCTGCCTTTTCTTTGGCAAGCACTCCCAGCAAAATCGTGCAGCGGCTTTGCGCCTGGAATTGCGTGAAAATAGGCGGCTAACCGGCAAGCACGCGCTGCGATGGGAAGGTGATCTCCACCAGGGTGCCTTCGTTCGGTGCGGAATTGATCGAGAAGATTGCCCTGTTGGCATCGACCATCGCCTTGGTCAGCGGCAGGCCGAGACCGGTGCCGTCGCCACGATGACGCGACTGCGTGGACGAAACCTGGCGGAATGGCTTCATCGCCTGATCGAGTTCGCTGCGCGTCATGCCGATGCCGGTATCGCGCACCCGCATCGCCACGCTGCCGTTCGCCTCATAGGAAGTGGAAACGACGATCTGCCCGCCTGATGGCGTAAAGCGGATGGCGTTCGACAGGATGTTCAGTGCGATCTGCTTGATCGAGCGCAGGTCGGCAACGACATCGGGCACCGACTGCGACAGGGCCGTGCGGATGATGACGCGCTGGCTGTTTGCCTGCGGCTGGACCAGAGCAACCGCTTCCGAGATCGCTTCATTGAGACCGACGGAGGCAAAGTCGAGATCCATCTCTCCCGCCTCGATCTTGGAAATGTCGAGCAGGTCGTTGACGATGTCGAGAACGTGTCGGCCGGAACGGCCGATGTCGTTTGCATATTCGATGTAGCGCGGGTGGCCGATCGGCCCGAAGCGCTCGCTCGCCATCATGTCGGAAAAGCCGATGATGGCGTTGAGCGGCGTGCGGATCTCATGGCTGACGCGCGCAAGAAAATCCGTCTTGTGGGCATTGGCGGTTTCGGCGGCACCCTTGGCATTGCGCAACTCGTCCTCAGTGCGCTTCCACTGGGTGATGTCGCGGATGACCGCGCAATAGCCGTTGGATGAGGTCAGGCGGCCCATGGTCATGAACAGCGGCACGAAACCGCCGGCCGCCTCGCGGCCGATCACCTCGCGCCCGTCGTTCAGCACGCTGGCTACACCATGGCCGGAAAGCCCATGCAGATAGTCGAGCACCGCCTTCTGGCTCTCATGTGCAAACAGCATGACGAAGGGTTTGCCGCGTGTTTCCTGTTCGTCGTAGTTGAAGAGGGCGCTTGCCGAGCGGTTCATCGAGCGGATATCGCCTTCCGTGCCGATGACGACGACACCGTCGGTCGCTGTCTCCAGAATCGAGCGCAGTTCCTCCACCTCGACCTGCAGCTTGGCGACCTTCTCCACCATCCGGTCGGAGCGCTGGTCGAGCCTGATAACCTCGCCCCTGCCTTCTTCCCGGTTCTCGACCGGCATCAACGCCAGCATCAGAGCGTTGGAATCTTCCCAGCGCACCGATTGCAGACGGGCCGTGACCGGCACCAGCCTGTCATCGGCTTTGACGAGCATCATCGTGCCCGCACCGTTTTCAAGGTCGTGACGCTGCAGCAACGCATCGAGGCCCCCCACCTCGGAGAGTGCCTCGACGGAAGCGTAGCCCGTCAGCCGCAGGAATTCCGGATTGCCGTGGATCAGTTGGTCGCCGGCATGGATCAACACGGCAACAGGCAGCAGATCGACGGTGGCAGCCGAGAGCCCGTCCGTCATCTTCACACGCGGCGGAATGAAACTGGTCAGAACCTCGATCTGGCTGACCGTCTCCTGCAGCCCTTCGGTCACTTCGTCTTCGGCTTCACCTGCGGGGAGCTCTTCGGCCTCGGCGGCAACCTCTTCCGGCAGCGGCTCCGCAGCAGCTTCGAAAATTGCTTCCTGCGGAATTGCCTGCTCGACGGAAGGGGTTTCGGCAACGGCTTCTTCGGCCGCCGGCGCCTCTCGTGCATCAGGTTCAGGCAGCGGCGTGGCGACCGGTTCTTCGTGGTGCGTGCCGAAGGCTTCGAGGCGTTTGGCGATCTCCCGGAAATTCGCCTGCTCGGCGGCTGTCAGGCCCTTACCGGCGCTGTGAAGTTGCACGATCTTGTCACTGAAGCGGCGGTTCGGCGTTTCGGAAATGCGCAACGCCGGCGGTTCCTCCTGTGTATCGCGCGGCGGCTGATCTTCCCGCTGCCCGGCAACATCAGGCTCGGAGGCGGACTGTTCTGCGACGACAGGTTCCGGTGCTGACGCCTCTTCCGGGATGGTTACGTCCGTCGCTACTTCGACTTGCGGCACGGTGTCTTCTTCGACATCAGCGTCCGGATTCACAGCATCGTCGGTCCGCGGCATAACTTCGGCAATGGCTTCAGGCTGTTCTTCCGGCATTTCGGCTTCCGCCGGTGCCGTCTCTTGCGGCTCAGCTTCATTTGCCGATCCGAGATAGGAGGCATCATGGCCGATGCCGTCGGGTCCGAGCGCCAGGCCGAGCGCCAGGGGATCTTCCTGGGCGTCCGACAGGCGCACCACGCCGAAGCCGCGGAAACCATCGAAATCGCGGTTGCGCGTATAGGTCGGCAGAGCAGCCAGGTCGACGGGTACGACGAGGCTCGTGCTCTCGATCGGCCAGTAGATCGTCTTGCCGGACCAGGTATCACGCCGCGCCAGCGCTTCGGAGAGCTTCGATTCCGGATCGAGGTTGAAGAGGGCGGCAACGTCGGAGAAAGCGCTGCCGATGATGTTGCTCGCATGCGGGCCGACAGCCTCGGCGAATTCATGAGAAACTTCGCTGAAGCGGCCTTCCGCATCGATCTTCCAGACGAAACGGGTGGCGCGGCTGTTCGGCTTGAAGACGAAGCTGCTCTTCCTTGGGCCGGCTGTAGGCTCTTCTGGGACAACGGGTGCTGCTGCGAAGTTTTCGGCAACGGAAACGGCCGGCTCAACCCGCTCGACGACTGGAGCCCCCGCGCCGGCCTCTACGATCTCTTCCTCGGAAGCAGATGCTTCGGTCCGCTGCTCGACCCGCTCGCTGGCGTCATCGACGACCACTGTTTCAGGCTCGGTAATGCTTCCATCTGCCGACGGCTCGGACTGGGCCTCGGGTTCGACCGGTTCGCTCATCTCAACCGGGTCTTCGGTCTCGCCGGTAATTTCCTCCAGCGTCTCCTCGACCTCTTCAATGCCGGAAACTGCGTCGATCACCTCGGCTTCCGTGAAGCCGGCCGCGGGTACGGCAATACTGGGAGTTTCGTCCGTTGCGGCTTCTGCTGGCGCACTCTCTTGAATATTGACGGAAGGTTCGATCGGGTCGAGATGACCGATCGCGGTTTCAACGGCGAAGAGAAGGTGGAGTGCCGGCTCGTCGTTGAGTTTGCCGACGGCAGCCGGCAAGTGGCCAAGGCCGGTCGCAACCGGGCGCTTTACCAGGCGGTCTGGATGGGCGCCGGCGAGCGTGATCAGCGTCCTTGCCGCCTGCTGCGTAATGCCGAGCGAGGCGAAACCTGGCGAAGCGGCAATGACTTCGCCCTCGGCTCCGATCACGGCCATATGCGTATCCGGGTCGTCGAGGCCTTGCAGCATTTGCGCAGCATTGGCGCCCGCCGTCAGCGGGGGCGTGGAGACCGGAACGGAAAACAGAATGGCCTTCTCGCCCGAAGCGAGACGGATAAGCTCTGACGACGCGGAAGCCTGAACGCGCTGAAAGCCCTTGGCGATGCGGATGACGAAGGTTTTCCGGGCGCCGATCTCGCCAAGCTGGCGGGCAGTCGCCTCAAGTTGGCGGAAGGTGATGTCGGCATGGCTGACACCCTGGTCGAGCAGATCATAGACCGCGGTATGGCCAAAAAGCTCGGCGCCGGCACCGTTCGCCCAGAGCAGGCGAGAAAGATCAGCGGAAAAGAGCACCATGGCCTCGCCACGCGAGAATCGCTCACGCACCCGCACATGCACGGCGATATCGATGAACGGATACTGGACTGCGGGCATGATCGAACCTGTCGCTTTTGGGCTCTTCAGAATTAACAGCTTATTAATAACTGCAGGTCTGCGACCGGTCCAGAAGAGCACGGAGCTTTCGGCCGGAAAGGTTAACGCATTGTGCGCTGCACAACGATGTTGCAATGCACAATAAGATGCTGTATATAAGATTTATCCAATTTATCGCGGGCACAGATTTGCCCATCTAAAAGGACGCGATCCGATGGCTACCATAAAGACCGACGACGTTTTTTCAATTGCCTCCTTCGACCCGAGCAAGTTGGCTGAGTCCTTCCGCGACTTCACCGAAAAGGGTGCTCAGCAGTCCAAGGAAGCCTATGCCAAGCTGAAGTCCGCCGGCGAAGAAGCAGGCAAGACGCTGGAAGCAACGGTCCAGACCGCGCAGGCCGGCAGCGTTGAGATCGGCCTCAAGGCAATCGATGCGCTCCGCGTCAATGCCGAACGCTCGCTCTCCCACATGGAGGCGCTCCTTGGCGTCAAGTCCGTCGCCGAATTCTTCGAGCTTCAGACCTCTTTCCTGCGCAAGCAGGCTGAATTGACCGTCGAGCAGGCGAAGTCGCTTCAGGAAACCACCAAGCAGGTTGCCGAGAAGGTCGCAAAGCCTTCGAAGGAAGCTGCTGAAAAGGCCATGGCATCCTTCAAGATTGGCTGATCTGCCAGGATCGATAGATAATAAAGGCTGGACCGAATGTTCAGCCTTTTTGTATATTGAGCGCAAATCGGGGCTTGAATTAAAGTTCAAGTCCTCGTATGTGACCCCCGTCGCGGCGTGCGCGGCATTGTGCGGTTGTAGCTCAGTTGGTTAGAGCGCAGGTTTGTGGCACCTGAGGTCGGAGGTTCGAGACCCCCCAACCGTACCATTCTCTCCCATAAGTTGGTTTTCCAGTTCGGCAATGCACGGCATCGGCGCTTTTTGATGTCAAAATGATGCCTGCTCGCATTTTGCTATTGCCGTTAACACTAGTTTACCTATTTATGAGCAGTGCGATGCAGCAATTGCCCGTTGTTTTCGTTGCATTGCGAAATGCTGGCGGCTTGCCGCTTGGGGGTAGGACAGTCCACCGAGGCATTATAGGAGAATTCAATGTCCATTTCTGTACAGAATATTGAGGAATCGACCGCTGTTTCCCCGATTGACGTGGCAGCCGCGGTTAAAGGCGCACGTGATGCGGTTGGCTACAGTATTGAAGACCTCGCAGTTACCTGCGGTCTGGCCAATGGGGAAATCCTCGAAATCGAAAATGGCGAAAGTGCCGATCCGGCAAAGCTAAGGCGTATTGCTGCAGCGCTGCAGGTCCCGGTTTCTGCCTTTCTGCATATGTAGGTGCGACAAGGCCGGTTGGCATCTCCGACCGGCCGTCGTCCCTTTTAAAGGACATGATTGGAACTCTTGCGCCTCCCGCGCCGTTCAACGGTCGACGGGAGTATATGTATGTCCAAGACCCTTCTTTACGGCGCAACGAAGATCGACGAGACGAATGCCGCCTATGCGGCTGTCGCCAGTCTCGAACAGTTCCAGTGGAAGAACCGCATCTTCATTCTCATCGCCGACAGGGACAACTCCCGCGCAGCCCGCCAGGAAAACCAACTGCTTGCCGACCGTGACGCCCTTGAGGAACGGGATATGGTTATTCTCAAGCTTGTCGGATCGAGCATAAAACCGCTGTTCGGAAGCGGCGACGGGCTGAACGGCGAGGCGCTTCGAAAGGAACTGGACGTGCCTGACACGGGTGAATTTGCCGCCTTCCTGCTTGGCAAGGATGGCACCGTGAAACTGAAGGCCAGTGAGCCGATCACGTCAGGCGAACTCTTCGCCATCATCGACAGCATGCCGGTCCGTGCTGCCGAGGCAGTCAGAGACGACAAATAATCCAATATTGCAATCGTAAAGGAGCCGGCCATGTCCGTCCCGAACGACCCCCTTCCCGACCAGCCGCCAATGCCCTCGCCAGGCTGGAGACCGGTGCCGCCGATCAAGGAGCCGGAGCCCGATCGCCTGCCGGATGAAGTGCCGCTTCCCAATCCTGATGAAAATGAGGAACCAGCAAAGCATCTCTGAGTGCTAGAGCAATTCCAGCAAAAGTGTGCAGCGGTTTTTCGTAAAAAATTACGCGAAAACAAGGGGATGGAGCGTGAAATGGTCTAAAGGAACATCTGCCTTTCTTCGTCGACGAGTTCCTGCAGGAAATCGATGACGCTGCGCACGCGCACCAGGTCGCGCGCGCTTTCGTGGTAGGTTGTCCAGTAGGCGCGGCGGATGGATACCTGCGGCAGGATGCGCACCAGTTCCTGGTATTGCCGGGCGATATAGTCATGCAGGATGCCGATGCCGGCGCCGGAACGCACGGCCTCCGTTTGGCCGATCGCAGTCGAGATTTCAAAACCCGCGTCCCAGCTGCGCATCACCTCGCCGGAGAAATTCAGCGAGGCGGTGAAGATCAGGTCTTCGACATAGCCGATGCGCGGATGCACCTTCAGGGCATCGACATCCTCGGGCTTTCCATGCTGCGTGAGATACTCCCCCGATGCGTAGAGGCCAAGCGTGTAGTCGGTCAACTTGGATGAGACGAGCCGTCCCTGTTCGGGTCGTTCCAGCGTAATGGCGATATCCGCTTCGCGCTGTGACAGCGAGAAGGAGCGCGGCACCGGCACGAGCTGGATCTTGAGTTCCGGATGGCGCTCGATCAGTCTGCCCATGCGCGGCGCAAGAAAGGAAACACCGAACCCATCGGGCGCGCCGACGCGCACCGTTCCGGCAATTGCCGTGTCGGTGTGGCCGAGATTGGCCTGCGCTGCAAGCATCTCCGTTTCCATCCGCTCGGCCGAGGCAAGAAAGACTGCGCCTTCGGCAGTCAACTCGCAGCCATTCGTGCGGCGTATGAAAAGCCGGGTCTTCAACGCCTCTTCCAGCGAGGTGAGCCTGCGCGAAAGCGTGGCGTGATTGAGCCCCAGCCGCTTCGATGCGGCGAGGATCTGCCCGGTGCGGGCGACGGCGAGAAAAATACGAACGTCATCCCAGTTCATGGCTTGGAACGCATCACGATGGGTTCGACGTCGACAAGCGTCAGTGACGTCACCATGCCGGCCGTCTCATTCTTGTATTTCAGGAAATGCGGCGTCCGCAGATGGGCCTCGTATGCCTCCTTGTCGACATAGACCTCCAGGATACGGATCACGTTTGGACGATCCTTGATGGAAACGGCATTCAGCGAAAGGACGCCGTCCTCCAGCGCAACGGACGCCTCGATTTCCTCGGTAAGCAGCGCCCGGTAGGCTTCGAGCGTGCCCGGATCGATCTCCAGTTCCGCCATTCTGACGACAGGTTTTCCGCTCATCGTCTCGACCTTCCCTTTGACTTGTCCGCGTGCGATGCCAATTTTGAAGCAGGAGCATCAACCACCGCGACAGAGCTATAATTTACGCACAACGGTTGCTTATTATAGCGCATTGATTTGTGAAAATTGAAGTGCGATTGTTGCGTCATCCAAAAAGATCAGGAGGAACACCCATGCGTGATATCGGTCATTTCATCGGCGGCAAGAAGGTTGCCGGCACCAGCGGCCGCACCAGCGACGTCTTTAACCCCGCAACCGGCGAAGTGCAGGCAAAGGTCGCGCTGGCGAGCGTCGAGGAACTCCGCGCCGCCGTCGAAAACGCCAAGGCTGCGCAGCCGAAATGGGCGGCCACCAACCCGCAGCGCCGCGCCCGCGTCTTCTTCAAATTCGTCGATCTCCTGAACCAGCACATGGACGAGCTTGCGACGCTGCTTTCCAGCGAGCACGGCAAGACGGTCGAGGATTCCAAGGGCGATGTCATCCGTGGCCTCGAAGTCTGCGAATTCGTCTGTGGCATTCCGCATCTTGCCAAGGGTGAATTCACCGAAGGCGCCGGCCCGGCGATCGACATGTATTCGATCCGCCAGCCCGTCGGTATCGGCGCCGGCATCACGCCGTTCAACTTCCCGGGCATGATCCCGATGTGGATGTTTGCCCCGGCAATCGCCTGCGGCAACGCCTTCATCCTCAAGCCCTCCGAGCGTGATCCGTCCCTGCCGATCCGCCTTGCCGAACTGATGATCGAAGCCGGGCTACCGGCTGGCATTCTGAACGTCGTCAACGGTGACAAGACCGCGGTCGACGCGATCCTGATCGACCCTGATATCGCTGCCGTCTCCTTCGTCGGCTCCACGCCGATCGCCCGTTACGTCTACGGAACGGCTGCAATGAACGGCAAGCGCGCCCAGTGCTTCGGCGGTGCCAAGAACCATATGATCATCATGCCTGACGCCGATATGGACCAGGCTGTCAACGCTCTGATGGGCGCAGGATACGGCTCTGCTGGTGAGCGCTGCATGGCCATCTCCGTTGCCGTTCCCGTTGGCGAGGAAACCGCCAACCGTCTCGTCGAGAAACTCACGCCCAAGATCGAATCCTTGCGCATCGGCCCCTATACCGATGACAAGGCCGACATGGGGCCGCTGGTCACCAAGGATGCGTATAACCGCGTCAACGGCCTTATCGACCGCGGCGTCGAAGAAGGCGCAAAGCTTCTCGTCGACGGCCGTGGCTTCAAGCTGCAGGGTTATGAAAATGGCTATTTCGTCGGTGGTACGCTGTTCGACAACGTCACACCGGACATGGATATCTACAAGACGGAAATCTTCGGACCGGTTCTCTCCGTCGTTCGTGCCAAGAACTACGAAGAAGCCCTCGACCTCCCGATGAAGCATGAATACGGCAACGGCGTCGCGATCTACACCCGCGACGGCGACGCTGCCCGCGACTTCGCCTCCCGCATCAACATCGGCATGATCGGCGTCAATGTTCCGATCCCGGTTCCGCTCGCTTATCACTCCTTCGGCGGCTGGAAGGCTTCGAGCTTCGGCGATCTGAACCAGCACGGCACCGATTCGATCAAGTTCTGGACCAGGACCAAGACCGTCACTGCCCGCTGGCCGTCAGGCATCAAGGGCGGTGCCGAATTCGTCATGCCGACGATGAAGTGATCCAACTTATCTTTCGCCAACTGGAAACAGGCCCGAGAAGGGCCTGTTTTCGTTTGAAACGCTGCGGCGAGCAGTCGCGGGAAACGTGAATGTGAATTTCATATTTTGGAATTGTTCAAAACTGTGAAACCCACTATATACGGTCCACAAATGATTTAGGAGATCGGCATGCGGTTGACGAAGCAGACCAACTATGCGGTTCGCATGTTGATGTATTGTGCAGCCAATGAAGGACATTTGAGCCGGATTCCGGAGATTGCCAGAGCATACGGTGTTTCCGAGCTCTTCCTTTTCAAGATTCTGCAGCCTCTCAACAAGGCAGGCCTCGTCGAGACGGTGCGCGGTCGCAATGGCGGTGTACGCCTTGGCAAGCCGGCGACCGATATCACCCTTTTCGACGTGGTAAGGGTCACCGAAGACAGCTTCGCCATGGCGGAATGCTTTGAGGACGGCGCGGTCGAATGCCCGCTGGTTGATAGTTGCGGCCTGAACACCGCGCTGCGCAAGGCGCTGAACGCCTTCTTCGACGTGCTGACCGAATATTCGATCGACGATCTGGTAAAGGCAAGGCCACAGATCAATTTCCTGCTTGGCCTTACCGGCGAACAGCATTATCGCAAGCCCGCCATTCAGGCGCCGGCTGCCTGATATCAGAATATCCCGATATTATCATGAACCACGGCCATTTTTGATGGCCGTGGTTTTTCATTCGCGCTCACGGCTGTTGATATATCAGAGCCCGCTGAAACCGCTCTCAACGCCCTTCCGCGACGCGAAATTATACCAAACGCGACAAAAATACGGTTGAACGTGCTTCAATCTTGCAAATGTGGGCCTATTTTTGACCGAAAATTTCTAAAATTGCTTTTCTGGAAAAATTTTCTGCGGATGCCGTTGCGTTCAGCAAATAAATATCGTTCCATCGGCCCGCTGATCGGGGTAATGAGCGCCCGATCTTTAAAGATCAAAAAAGAACAAACCTGGGAAACGACATCATGAAAAAGTTCTCTGTCCTGCTCGCAGCGACAGCCCTGGCTTCGGTCATGGCTACCGCCGCGTATTCCAAGACGCTTGTCTATTGCGCCGAAGGATCGCCGGAAGGCTTCGATCCGAGCCTCTACACGGCAGGCACGACCTTCGACGCGTCTTCGCGTACGGTCTACAGCCGCCTCGTTGAATTCAAGCACGGCGGGACGGAGATCGAGCCGGGTGTTGCCGACAGCTGGACGGTTTCGCCCGACGGCAAGGAATATACCTTCAAGCTGCATCCCGGCGTGAAGTACCAGACGACCGATTTCTTCACCCCGTCGCGTGATCTCACCGCCGACGACGTCGTCTTCTCCTTCGAACGCCAGATCAAGTCCGACAATCCCTGGAACAAGTATGTCGAAGGCGGTTCCTACGAATACGCTGCCGGCATGGGCTTCCCTGATCTCATCAAGTCGGTCGAGAAGGTCGATGACCTGACGGTCAAGTTCACGCTCAATCATCCGGAAGCACCGTTCCTGGCCGACCTCGCCATGGACTTCGCTTCCATCGTTTCCAAGGAATATGCCGACAAGCTCGCCGCTGACGGCAAGATGGCCCAGCTCAACCAGCAGCCGCTGGGCACCGGCCCGTTCACCTTCGTCGCCTACCAGCCGGATGCTGTTATCCGCTACAAGGCTAACGAAAGCTACTTCAAGGGCAAGGAAAAGATCGACGATCTCGTTTTCGCGATCACCCCTGATGCCGCTGTCCGCGCCCAGAAGCTGAAGGCCGGCGAATGCCACCTCATCCCGTATCCGAATGCTGCCGACGTTAGTGAGCTCAAGAAGGATCCTAACCTCACGGTCATGGAACAGGCTGGCCTGAACGTCGGCTTCCTCGCCTACAACACCCAGCAGGCTCCGTTCGACAAGCCGGAAGTCCGCCGCGCGCTGAACATGGCGATCAACAAGCAGGCGATCATCGACGCCGTCTTCCAGGGCGCTGCACAGGTTGCCAAGAACCCGATTCCGCCGACCATGTGGTCCTATGACGATAAGATCCAGGACGACAAGTACGATCCGGAAGGCGCCAAGAAGGCTCTCGAAGCCGCTGGCGTCAAGGACCTTTCCATGAAGGTCTGGGCAATGCCGGTTTCGCGTCCGTACATGCTGAACGCTCGCCGCGCCGCCGAACTGATCCAGGCAGACTTTGCCAAGGCCGGCGTCAACGTCGAGATCGTCACCCATGAATGGGCCGAATACCTGAAGCTCTCCTCCGACGTGAAGCGCGACGGCGCCGTCATTCTCGGCTGGACCGGTGACAACGGCGACCCTGATAACTTCATGGACACGCTGCTCGGTTGCGACGCTGTCGGCGGTAACAACCGCGCTCAGTGGTGCAATAAGGACTACGACGCTCTGATGACGAAGGCCAAGGAAACGGCTGACGTTGCTGCACGCACGAAGTTCTACGAGGAAGCGCAGGCGATCTTCAAGAAGGAAGCTCCCTGGGCCCCGCTCGACCACTCGCTGGTCTTCGTACCGGTCAGCAAGAAGGTGTCGGGCTTCCATATGGACCCGCTCGGCATTCACCGCTTCGACGGCGTTGATATCGCCGAATAAGAAAAATGATAAACTGCCCGGCTAAAACCGGGCTTAACCGGCGGTCAGGCTTCCACCTGACCGCCGGAAACTATTGGACAACCTTGCTATGTTGCGATTTCTCATCGGGCGCCTCGCAGTCCTGATACCGACCTTCCTAGGCGTTTCGCTCATTGCCTTCTCGTTCATCCGCCTGCTTCCTGGCGACCCCGTCATGCTGTTGTCGGGCGAACGTGTCATGGCACCCGAACGTCACGCCCAGATCATGCATGATCTCGGTTTCGACCGGCCCATGTATGTGCAGTATTTCGATTATCTCGGAAAAGTGCTGCACGGCGATCTCGGCACCTCGATCGTCACCAAGCGCCCGGTTCTCGGCGAGTTCTTCACGCTCTTCCCGGCAACGCTCGAACTTTCTCTCTGCGCCATCCTGGTGGCAATCTTTCTCGGTGTTCCGGCCGGCGTCTTCGCTGCTGTCAAGCGCGGAACCTGGTTCGACCAGAGTGTGATGGGGGTCGCCCTCATCGGCTATTCGATGCCGATCTTCTGGTGGGGCCTGCTGCTCATCATCTTCTTCTCCGGCTATCTAGGCTGGACGCCGGTTTCCGGCCGCATCTCGCTGATGTATTTCTTCAAGCCGGTCACCGGCTTCATGCTGATCGATAGTTTGCTCTCCGGCCAGAAGGGCGCCTTCGCGTCGGCCGTCAGCTATCTCATTCTGCCGACCGTGGTGCTTGCCACCATTCCGCTTGCGGTTATCGCCCGCCAGACCCGCTCGGCGATGCTCGAAGTGCTGGGCGAGGATTATGTGCGCACGGCCCGTTCCAAGGGCCTTGCACCCCTGCGCGTCGTTGGCGTCCATGCGCTCAGAAACGCCATGATCCCTGTTATCACCACGATCGGCCTGCAGGTCGGCGTGCTGCTCGCAGGCGCCATTCTTACCGAAACGATCTTCTCCTGGCCGGGCATCGGCAAGTGGATGGTCGATGCTGTCTTCAAGCGCGACTATGCAGTCGTCCAGGGCGGTCTTCTCATGATTGCCGGCATCATCATGCTGGTGAACCTGATCGTCGACCTGACCTACGGCTTCATCAATCCGCGTATCAGACACTAGGAGCGGTCCATGAGCACGATAACTGCAAAATCCGACCAGCCCTCCGCCCTGACGGAATTCTGGTATTATTTCTCGCGAAACAAGGGCGCCGTCATCGGCCTCTTCGTTTTCCTCATCATCCTGCTGATGGCGATCTTCGCACCGCTCGTCTCGCCGCATGCGCCGACCGAGCAGAACCGCCAGCTTCTGCTCTCCGTCCCCTTCTGGATGGATGGCGGCAGCTTCTCCTATCCGCTCGGAACGGATGCCGTCGGCCGCGATATTCTTTCGCGCCTGATCTTCGGCGCACGTTTCTCGCTGTTCATCGGTGTCGTGGTCGTTACGCTATCGGTGGTTGCCGGTGTCTTGATCGGCCTCGTTGCCGGTTATTTCCGAGGTCGCGTCGATATCGTCATCATGCGCTTGATGGATATTATCCTCGCCTTCCCGTCGCTGCTCCTGGCCCTTGTGCTTGTGGCGGTGCTCGGCCCCGGCCTGCTCAATGCCATGATCGCGATCTCGATCGTCAACCAGCCGCATTTCGTGCGCCTGACACGCGCGGCCGTGATGGGCGAGCGTGAAAAGGAGTATGTGGTGGCCTCCCGGGTCGCCGGTGCCGGCACCTTCCGACTGATGTTCAAGACGATCCTGCCGAACTGCCTCGGACCGCTGATCGTCCAGGCGACGCTTGCCTTCTCCGCCGCGATCCTCGATGCAGCCGCCCTCGGCTTCCTCGGCATGGGCGCCCAGCCGCCGACACCCGAATGGGGCACGATGCTCGCCGAATCCCGCGAGTTCATATCGCGCGCCTGGTGGGTCGTAACATTTCCGGGTCTCGCCATCCTGATCACCGTTCTCGCTATCAATCTGATGGGCGATGGGTTGCGTGATGCGCTCGACCCCAAGATGAAGAGGTCCTGAGATGGCGCTTCTCGAAATTGAAAATCTCGTCGTCGAATTTCAAACCTCGACCGGGCCTTTTCGCGCGGTCGACGGCGTTTCGCTGAAGGTCGACGCAGGTGAGGTTCTGGCGATCGTCGGCGAATCCGGCTCGGGAAAGTCTGTCTCGATGCTGGCTGCCATGGGCCTTCTGCCGTGGACGGCAAAGGTTCTGGCCGACAAGATGCTCTTCGACGGCCAGAACCTGCTCGGCATGTCCGGAGCCAAACGGCGCGAGATCATCGGCAAGGATATGTCGATGATCTTCCAGGAGCCGATCGCCAGTCTCAATCCCTGCTTCACCGTGGGCTTCCAGATCGAGGAAGTGCTGAGGATTCATCTTGGTCTCGACAAGGCGGCGCGGCGCAAGCGCGCGATCGAGCTTTTCCAGGCGGTCGGTATTCCCGATCCCGCCGAGCGGCTCGGCCACTTCCCGCATCAGATGTCGGGTGGCCAGTGCCAGCGCGTCATGATCGCCATCGCAATTGCCTGCAACCCGAAGCTTTTGATCGCCGACGAGCCGACCACGGCGCTCGACGTAACCATCCAGAAACAGATCCTCGATCTCCTGATGCGCCTGCAGACGGAACATCGCATGGGTCTGATCATCATCACGCACAATATGGGCGTGGTTGCCGAAACGGCTGACCGGGTGATCGTCCAGTACAAGGGCCGCCAGATGGAAGAGGCCGATGTGCTCTCGCTCTTCGAATCTCCGAAGAGCGACTACACGCGGGCACTGCTCGCCGCCCTTCCTGATAATGCGACCGGCGACCGGCTGCCGACCATCGGTGAACTTTTCAATCCGAATAAGACTGTGGAGGGAGCGGCCTGATGACGCCAGTTCTCGAGGGAAAGAACATCGTTCGCGACTATTACCTGCCGGGCGGCATGTTCAAGAAGGCGCGAACGGTCCATGCCGTCAAGGGCGTGAGCTTCAGTGTCGAGCAGGGCAAGACGCTGGCGATCGTCGGCGAAAGCGGCTGCGGCAAGTCGACGCTCGCCCGTATCATCACGATGATCGACCCGGCGACGGCGGGCGAACTCTTCATCGACGGTAAGAAGGTCGATATCTTCAAGGGTGACCTGACGCCGGAAATCCGCCGCAAGGTGCAGATCGTCTTCCAGAATCCCTATGGATCGCTCAACCCGCGCAAGAAGATCGGCGACATCCTGATGGAGCCGCTGATCATCAACACCAATACGCCGGCTGCCGAGCGACGCGACCTGGCGATGGCGATGCTGAAGAAGGTCGGCCTGCAGGACGTTCATTTCAACCGCTATCCGCACATGTTCTCGGGCGGCCAGCGCCAGCGTATCGCCATTGCCCGCGCGCTGATGCTGAAACCACGGCTTCTGGTTCTCGACGAACCTGTCTCGGCGCTTGATTTGTCGGTGCAGGCGCAGGTGCTCAACCTGCTCGCGGACCTGCAGGACGAACTGAACCTGACCTATGTCTTCATCAGCCACGACCTTTCGGTCGTCCGCTACATGGCAGACGACGTGATGGTGATGTATTTCGGCGAAGCGGTCGAATACGGCACGCGGGATCAGGTTTTCAACGATCCCCAGCATAGCTACACAAAGACCCTGTTTGCAGCGACGCCGCGGGCGGATGTCGAAACGATCAGGGCGCGTCTTGCACGCAAGAATGCTGCCGTAGCTGCGGCCTCCTAGAGCAATTCCAGCAAAAGTGCGCAGCGGTTTTGCGTCTGGAATTGCGTGAAAACAAAGAGATAGAGCATTTCCATGTTTCGAAGAAATATGGAAATGCTTAAATGCCGCAGATATCCCACGTCGGAACGATGAGCGAGACGAGCAATGACCGAGAATAACCGAACGCTCCATGCAATTATCGTCATGGGGGTGAGCGGTTCCGGCAAATCCTCGGTCGGCGAAAAGATAGCCGAGGCTCTGCATCTGCCCTTCGTCGAGGGTGATGCTCTTCACCCTGCCTCCAATGTCGAGAAGATGTCGAAGGGCATTCCATTGACCGATGAGGACCGGATGCCCTGGCTCGACCGCATCGGCGAGACGATGAAGGCATCGCTTGCCAAGGGCGAAGGCACCATCGTGTCCTGCTCGGCGTTGAAGCATATCTACCGCGAACGCCTGCGAGCGGCAGCCGGCGGCAACCTCTACTTCGTCTATCTCGAAGGGTCGAAAGAACTGCTGACGGACCGCATGGGCCATCGTAAGGGGCACTTCATGCCCACCTCATTACTGGAAAGCCAGTTGGAGACGCTGGAAGTACCGACGGGCGAACCGGGCGTCGTTACCGTCGATATCGACGACACGATCGAGGGTATCGCGGCAGAAGCCCTGAAGGCTCTCGCCGCGCTCGGCGTTACGGGCTGAAGCGGTCAGGCGAATAGGCCGAAATATTGATGAACGGCGTTTCGCCGGTCATCAGTTCCGCCAGCACGCGCCCCGTCACCGGCCCGAGCGTCAGCCCGTGATGGGCGTGGCCAAAGGCAAACCATAGGCCCTGATGGCGCGGCGCCTTGCCGATGACAGGCATCATGTCGGGCGTGCAGGGGCGGGCGCCCATCCACGGTTCCGGATCCAGTCTGTCACCCAGCGGAAAGATCGTGCGGGCCACCACTTCGGCCCGGTCGAGCTGCACCGGCGTCTTCGGCGCGTCGAGCGTTGCGAATTCCGCACCCGTCGTCAGGCGCACACCACGGTTCATCGGCGCCAGGAAATAGCCGCGCTCGGAATCCAGCGTCCAGTTGTTGAGCACCGCATTGCCCTGGACGCTGTAATGCATGTGATAGCCGCGTTTGACGCCGAGCGGGAACGAATAGCCGAGGCGCCGGGTCGCGACCGCCGCCCAGGGGCCGAGCGCCAGCACGACGTCGTCAGCCTCAAGCGACCCCTCCGACGTCATGATCTTCCAGCCGGACCCGATTGGCCCGAGCGACGCCGCGTCGCCGGTCATAAATCGTCCGCCGAGGCTTTCGAAATAGCTGCGATAAGCACGCGTCAACGCATGCGGATCGAGCACCGACCAGGGATCGATCCAGCGAAGGCCGCCGACGAAATCACCGGTGATATCAGGCTCCAGTCGAGCGATATCGGCCGAACTCAGGCTCTCGTAGCTGACGCCGAACTGATCCTTCCAGAGGGCCGCTTCCGTAAAGGCCTCGTCGCGCTTGGCGCCGGTGCGGAAGATCTTCATCCAGCCATCCCTGCGGATCAGCGTTTCGGCATGCGATGCTTCGATCAGGTCCTTGTGCTCCACGATCGAATTCTCGATTAGCGGTGCATAGGCTTTGGTGATCATCTCGTGCCGCTTCGGATTGGAGTTCCACCAGTAGCGGGCAAGGAAGGCGAGCTGGCCGGGCAGCGCCTTCAGATGATAATGCGCATCGATGCGGTTGTTCAGCGCGTAGCGCAGCAGCAGGCCGAGCTGCTGGGGAAAGCCGTAGGGCATGACGCCTTCGCGCTGGATCAGGCCGGCATTGCCGAAGGAGGTTTCGTTACCCGGCTCCTTGCGGTCGATGAGTGTAACCTGCCAGCCGCGGCGTTGAAGATGAATGGCCGTCGAAACCCCGACGATACCGGCGCCGAGCACGATTGCGTTTTTCGTCATTTTCCCCTGCATTCCGCTATGTTTTAGGCCTTAAAATGCCCATCTCAATGCTGCGGCGCAAACGAAAAATCGCATTTCATTTCAAAATCATTGCGCTTTTAAGTGCGGCATTTTCTGCCCTGATGCGAACAGTCAGGACGGCGGCATTGAGGAGAGAAAAGACGAGCGCATAAAGCGGCATGCCGAAGGCAAGCGGCAGGGCGGCGATCTCACCTGTCACGATCATGTAGTTCGGATGTTTGAAAAAGCGGTAGGGGCCGCCTTCGACGAGCGGCGCACCAGGCAGGATGATGATACGCGTCGTCCAGCGCCCCCCGAGTGTGGTCAGCACCCACAGCCGCAGCACCTGCAACAGCATGAAAAGACCGAACCAGAAGAGCTGAACCGGCTGTCCCGCTGCCAGCATCCACAGCCCGGCGAGCCAGCCCGTGTGAAGCGCCACCATGTAGGGGTAATGATCGGGCGCGATCTCGCGCCCCCCCTTTGCAAAGAGCGCCATCGTGTTGCGGCGCGCGATAACCAGTTCCGAAAGCCGCTGGGCGGTCACGAAGGCCAGCAATGTGATGGAAGGCCACATCATGCGACCCTCCGCAAGGTCACGCAGCTTGCCGTAAAGCCCGGCCCCATGGCGATCATCGCCGCCCGGTCCGGCAGACCTCTGCTGATAGCGCGCTGCAGAACGAAGAGCACGGTCGGCGAGGACATATTGCCGTAGTCTGCAAGCACCGACCGCTCGATGTCGAGCGTGTCTGGCCCCATCGAAAGCGTGCTTTCCATCGCCGCCAGCACTTTCGTGCCGCCGGGATGACAGATGAAACGGTCGATATCGCCGCGCTTGAGGCCGCTGCGCGCCAGGATGCCGTCGATCGCCGGGCCGAGCTCCTTTTCCGCAAAGGGCGGTAGTCCCTGCGCCAGCAGGATTCCGAGCCCGGTATCGTCGATCTTCCAGCCCATGATGTCGAGCGTATCGGGAAACAGGTGATCGCCTGCCGATTCCACTTCTGCCATGCCGCCTTGGCCTGTTCGTAGCACGCAGGCTGCAGCCCCGTCACCGAAGAGGGCGGTGGCGATGATGTTCGGTTTCGTCAGCTCATCCAGACGGAAGGCCAGCGTACAAAGCTCTATGGCGACGAAGAGCACGACGGCGCCCGGGCGGCTGCGCGCCAGGCGCGAAGCGATGCCAAAGCCGGAAACGCCGGCAGCGCAGCCAAGCCCAAAGACGGGTACACGCTCGATATCCGCGCGAAAGCCGAGCGGGCCGGCAAGCCGCGCATCGAGGCTTGGCGTGGTGATGCCGGTGGAGGAAACCGTTACCACGCAATCGACCTGATCGGCCGTCAGCCCCGCCTGACCGAGCGCGCGCGTTGCCGTCGCGACGAACAGCGAACCGGCGACCTCCTCATAGGCCTCCATTCTGTCCTGCCAGCCATGCGTCTCTTCAAACCAGGAGAGGGGGCGGGCGGCATGCCGCTTTCCGATACCGGCATTGTCGAAGACGCGTGCGAGGTGGCGGAATTCCTTGAAGCGATCCCCAAAGAGGCGCGAGGATGCCGCGGCGGCTTGGCTCTGGGTGATGATATGATCAGGCACTGCAGTGGCGAGACTTAAAAGTCTGACGGATTGAGTCACGGTATGCTCCTTGTCGTTCCCGGCGGAACGAGTGGAAAACACGCGGGCGCGGAGGTTTATTCGGTACGCTATTCTTCACGAAGCAGTGATCGAAAAATGCAAAAGCCTGTCGAATAAAGCTGCCAGCAGCGGTGTTCACTCCTCGCAACGTCATTTTTTGAGGAGTTATCCCATGACGATCAAGACTGTCCGCATCGCTTCCCTCGTATTCGGCAGCTGCATTGCCGCTTCCGTCTTCTCCGGCCCCGTCTTCGCAATCGGCAACGATAGCAGCACCATGCCGGTCTGCAAGAAGGGCGAGATCTACGACCAGAAGACCAAGAAGTGCGTCAAGCAGCAGAGCTCTAACGTGACGGACGAAAACCGTACCGATTATGCCTATTCGCTCGCCAAGGCCGGTCGCTATGAAGAAGCGCTCGCCATGCTCGACACCGTCAAGGATCAAAACACCGCTGAAGTGCTGAACTATCGCGGTTACGCCACCCGCAAACTCGGCCGCACGGATGAGGGCATCTCCTACTATCTGCAGTCGGTGAAGCTCGATCCGCAATATGCCAAGGTTCGCGAATATCTCGGCGAAGCCTATGTCATCAAGGGCCAGCTCGATCTCGCCAAGGAGCAGCTGACGACGATCAAGGCGATCTGTGGCACCGGTTGCGAGGAATATCAGGACCTTAACGCCGCGATCATCGATCCGTCGAAGATCTAAAGCAATGCCAGCAAAAGCGTGCAGCGGTTTTGCGTCCGGAATTGCGTGGAACAAAGCTGCACGCTTGCGCGGGGCAGGAGAAAGACAAGGTTGATTGAAGGGTATTTCTGGATGTCGGTCGCACACACCACATTTCCTGCCTATAGTCGCGCCAGAACGGAATCGCCGGCCCGGCCGGCGGTTCCGAGACAGCCAACACGCGCGGAGGCGGCCATCGCGAGCGAAGCGGATATCAGGAGCGGCCTGACGGAAAATCTTGCCCGTCTGTGGCGCTATGGCCTCGTCCTTTCGCATCAGCGCGATGTCGCCGACGATCTCGTGCAGGCGACCTGCGTTCGTGCGCTGGAGCGGGTCGATCAGTTCGTGGCAGGCACGCGGCTCGACCGCTGGCTGTTTTCGATCCTGCATTCGATCTGGCTGAATGAGATCCGTGCCCGCCGCGTTCGCCAGGGGCAGGGCTTCGTCGATGCCGACGAGACGCTGGTATCAGATGGCGCCCGCGACACCGAAACGCATGTTATGGCGAACCAGGTTTTGAAACAGGTGAACGCGCTGCCGGAGGCGCAGCGATCGGCGGTTTTCCTCGCCTATGTAGAAGGGCTTTCCTATCGCGAGGTCGCCGCCATACTGGATGTTCCGATCGGCACCGTGATGAGCCGGCTGGCAGCTGCCCGCGCGAAGCTCTCCGAGACTGTATCGGCAGGGGGATTTGAATGAGCACGAAGCACAGAATGCCCTCCGACGAGGAACTGACCGCCTTCATCGATGGTGAACTCGGCGCCGAAGAGGCTGCCCACATCGAAGCGCTGATCGAGGCCGACGAAGCTGTCGCCGAACGGCTGGAATTCCTGGCGCGTGCAAGCCTGCCTTACAAGCAAGCCTTTGCGCCGCTACTCGATGCCGCTCCGCAGGCAAAGCTCGAAGCCATGCTATCGGCCATTCCCGCCGCCCGGTCTGCAAGGCCGGCTGCCTTCGTCAGCCGCCGAGGCTTTCTCGGCGCACTTGCTGCTTCGGTCGTTGCCGGCATCGCCGTCGACCGCGCCGTGATCGGTCTCGGCACGGGGCTCTCGGGCAAGGACGAAAACAGCGAATGGCGCGCCGTCGTCGCCGAATATATCTCGCTCTATACACCGGAGACGCTCGCCGGTCCGGTCCCGCCCAGAGACGTGCAGGCAGCGCAGCTCGCCAGTCTGGATGGCAACCTCGGCCTGCAGCTTTCTCCAGAGCAGGTTGCTCTGCCTGATATAGATTTCAAGCGCGCCCAGATCCTGCAATATGATGGCAAGCCGCTCGCCCAGATCGCCTATCTGGATCCCGAGACCGGTCCCATGGCGCTCTGCATCGTCGCCTCCGACGGCGGCCCCAACCCCCCCGATATCGAAGGCCGCAAGGGCATGAATGTCGTCTACTGGGCGAACGCTACCCACGCCTTCATGCTGATTGGTCACGCCCCGGTCGACCGCATGACCGAGATCGCTGACGCGGTGCGGAGCAAGATTTCCGTCTGACGCGCAAGTGACGATACTGGACCGTAATCCATCAGTTCACCGCGCTCGCAAGCCGAAGATTTGCCTGTGATACGCTGCCATCTGTTACCGGCGGCCGGGCGTTGGCCTCGATGACACCAGAGGTTTTCGGCTTCAGGGCCGGCCGCGGCGCCTTGGCGGGCAACGGCGCGCCTGCCGCCTTGCCGGGTGAGCAATTCCTCGACGTGCTGCTCTCGACTTGCGGCTTGCTGTCAGCGCTGTTGAAGTAACGGACACTGCGGGTGCAGACACCGTTGCCGGACATGGTCGAAACCATCGAATAGCCCTGCATGCCGGCCGGCAGCCTGTTGAGGCCGACATCAGTCAGATTTCCCGGAGATGCCAGCATCATGCTGTCGGCCCGTTGCATCATCGCAGCAGCTTCGCGGTCCATCGCTGCGGATATGCGGTCTAGATCGGCAAAGGGAGCGGAAGGCCAGAACGGATCGAAAAGGCCCGAATCCGGCTGACTGTCGAACCGGACTTGCGGCGGTCGGTCACCTGCGTAACGAATGCGCTCAAGCGAACCATCCGGCAGTCGCACGACGAGCACATGGGTATCGGTTGATTTGTGGGCGACGGACTGAGCCTCCGCCGGGCCGACAAGCTCGACGGCGGCGATTGCCACGGCGCTCATGAGAAATGCGATACGAAGCCTCTGCACAATGGCCTCCTGAAACGGGAAGATCACCATCCGATTGCCCGCGCGAATGAAGTGCAGCGGGCACGACCAGGATGATCATTGTGGCGCGGGCCAAATTTGTGGCGCGCTGCTGCGACGTGGCGACGCAGAATGCGAACGCCGAAAGCATGTCGCGCAAAACTGTTCAGCGGTTTTCCAATAACGACCTGCCTCAAACAAACTTGAAGCGTGGCGCGCAAATCTGAAAAATTGCAACACGCTTCAGAACGGTTGGGTCTTGTCGGAAACCTGGCTGGCCTGATTGGCGGGGACGAGGCGGTTCAGGCAATTGACGTAGGTCGTATACATCTGCTGGAGGCGCGAGAGAGGCACCACCCATTTCTCTTCATTTCCGGCAAAATCCAGCTCCATATCCGGCGTGCCGATAAAGGAATTCTTGAGCATCTTCTTGATCTGCGCGACGCCCGTCTTCTCATCCGCTGGCAGGATGCGAAGCGTCTTGCTGTCGAAGAATTCTGCCGCTACGGCCTTGGTGCCGGAATACCCGACAAGCGTCACCTTGGTCGTGGTGCCCTCCGGAATATCCCAGCCATCCTTCGAAACGAGCCACATGACGCTGTCGAGGCTCTGGCGGAATTCGACCGTCTTGCCGAGTTCATTGTTCCAGACCAGCCGGCAATAGGAGGGCTTCTCACCAACGAACCCGACCGACCACTGCCGCGCATCGCCCATCCATTCCGTCTCGCTCCGGGCGGTGGCCGGAATGAGAAGTGCCGTCAGCAACAGGACAGAAAAGGTTTTCATGGCTCGAACCGTCTCCAGGGAGTCAGGGTAATTCTATCGGCGGACGGTTGAGGTTTTGCTACTGTGGCGGGTCAAAGCCATGTTCATTTCACCGTGCAGCCCTCCGGATCGGCGATGATGATCGCAGGAAACGAAGGAATTCTTCGGCATCTGAGCCTTTCCACAGCCTGTGGCTACAATTCTGGGCAACAGGTCGGCAATGACGCCAAAACGATACCCGGCGCGACTGGAAAATCAAGGAATTAAGGGCTTTTTGGGAGAATTGGCTGGGGAACCTGGACTCGAACCAAGATTAACGGAGTCAGAGTCCGTCGTTCTACCATTGAACTATTCCCCAGCAGTTGCTGCCGAAGCATGGCTTGGCTGCTGTGCGGCGCTTATAACCAAAAGCGGGCTGATTGCAAATACCCGTTTTGAAAAAATTCGGTCGTTCCAATCCGGTTGAAAATTGAAGGTTTAAAATCCGGAATCAAAAAGAATTTGGTGATTTCGTCGGTCGCTGATATCCTCGCCGCAACGCAAAAATCGAATGAGCGCCTGCGGCATACCTTTCTGGACTTGCGCGGCGCGATGGAAAAAGAACGTGGAAGACCCCGAAGGCGGCGCAAAGCCGCAATTTGACGGGGCGTCGGCGGCAGGGCGCAAGGACGGCAAGAAGTCCAGGCGCCGCAAGGGCAAGCGTGACGGGCAATCCCGCAACGCCGCTCATCCCGCTTCGCATGATCTCTCTGGCCATGCCGGGGAGGCTGCGCGCCCGAAGGAAGACCCGGAAAGCCCGGCCCGCAAGCGGAAACGCCGCCGTCGTGGTGCACGTGGCACATCCCAGCCCGACATTGCTGTGCAGCCCCAGGCAGTCGTTCAGATTGCCACTCACGGTCATGGTTCGCGGCCGGAGGGCGATTCGTCGTCCAGTCGACGCAATCGACGCAAGCATCGCAGCAAGCGGGGCCTTCAGGGCAGGCCGCTGGCTCCCGTACACGCGCCGCCGTCCGCCAGGCCCGAGCATCGCACTGAGGCGCCTTCGCGCCCTGTGCTGCGCGAAGGGCAAGATGCTGAAGCGGCAAATCGCAGAAACCGCCAGTCGGGTCATGAAGAGGAGCGGGCAGGGGGCGAACATCCCTGGCCGGACGAGCTTTATGCCGCGCTCGATCTCGGCACCAACAATTGTCGCCTGCTGATCGCCCAGCCCACACGCCCCGGCCAATTCCGTGTCGTCGATGCCTTTTCCCGGATCGTGCGTCTCGGCGAGGGGCTTGCCGCCAGCGGCAGGCTGTCCGACGAGGCGATGGAGAGGGCAGTCGACGCGCTCCGGATCTGCGCCTCCAAGCTCAGAAACCGTGAAATCCGCCGCATGCGGCTGATCGCGACGGAGGCCTGCCGCCAGGCGGCCAATGGCGAGGATTTTCTGAAACGGGTCGTGGCCGAAACGGGGCTGGAACTCGAAATCATCGATCGCGAAACCGAGGCGCGGCTTGCCGTTTCCGGCTGCTCGTCGCTCGTCGGCCGTGAGACGCGGTCCGTCGTTCTCTTCGATATCGGCGGCGGCTCCTCGGAAATCGCCGTCATCCGCATCGGCGACAGCCGTTTTGCCCGTCTTGCCAATCACATCACCCATTGGACTTCATTGCCTGTCGGCGTCGTCACCCTGTCGGAGCGCCATGGCGGCCGTGATGTGACGCCGGAAGTTTTCGAGGGCATGGTGAGCGAAGTCGCAGGCATGCTGTCGAATTTCGATTGCCCGGAGATCGAGATTGGCGTGGATGGTGATTTCCACCTTATCGGTACGTCTGGCACCGTGACCACGCTTGCCGGCGTGCATCTCGACCTGCCGCGCTACGACCGCCGCAAGGTCGATGGCATATGGCTGTCGGATGACGAGGTCTCCGCCATGCAGGCGAAACTTCTCTCCTGGAATTTTGAAAGCCGCGCCGCCAATCCCTGCATCGGGCCGGATCGCGCCGATCTGGTGCTGGCTGGCTGCGCCATTCTGGAGGCGATCCGCCGCCGCTGGCCGAGCCCGCGCATGCGTGTTGCCGATCGTGGCTTGAGGGAAGGCCTGCTCACCGACATGATGGCCGACGACGGCGTCTGGCGGCGGCATCGCAACCGCCGTGGCCAGCGAGGAAACAAGGGGTAGGCATGACCAAGCCAACGATCGCGGGAAACCGCACCGGCCGCAAGCTCGGCCAGCGCGTCAAGAAAAAGAAGATGAAGGCCTCTTCGCGCCAGTGGCTGGAGCGCCATATCAACGATCCGTATGTGCAGCGTGCCCAGCTCGAGGGCTACCGCGCCCGCGCGGCCTTCAAGCTGCTGGAGATCGATGAGAAGCACCATATCCTGAAGGGCGCGAGGCGCATCATTGATCTGGGTGCTGCTCCGGGAAGCTGGTCGCAGATCGCCGCCAAGGTGACGGGGTCGACGGACCAGGATGTCCGTGTGGCCGCAATCGACTTTCTGGAAATGACGCAGCTACCCGGCGTCACGGTACTGCAGCTCGATTTCCTTGATCCCACAGCCCCGGAAAAGCTCTTGGAAGCCGTCGGCGGCACGCCGGATCTGGTGCTTTCCGACATGGCGGCACCCACGACCGGCCATCACCGCACCGACCATCTGCGCACCATGCATCTCTGTGAGGTCGCAGCCCACTTCGCCATCGAGGTGCTGGGCGAGGGCGGGCACTTCCTCGCCAAGACCTTCCAGGGCGGCACGGAGCGGGATCTGCTCACCCTGCTGAAACAGCATTTCCGTCAGGTCGTGCACGTCAAGCCTGCCTCATCGCGGGCCGAATCGGTGGAGATGTTCCTTTTGGCGAAGGGTTTCAAAGGCCGCAAAGCCGAGGCGGAGCCCGAGGACGCTTGATCTTTGGGTCAGTCCTGCGGATGATCAAGCGACCAGGACTGGATACCGCCGTCCCATGCTTCTTTACGTTACACTCGGAACCAACGATCTCTATCGCGCCCGGCATTTCTATGATGCCGTTCTGCCGGTGCTCGGCTACCGGCGCCAGCGCCATTCGGAGGAGGAGATCGGCTATGCCAGTGATGGCGACACGCGTTGCCGTTTCTGGGTGGTAACCCCCTTCAACAGAAGGCGGGCGACGAACGGCAACGGCTCCATGATCGCCTTCGAGGCGGAAACGCGGGCGGCTGTCGATGCCTTCCATGCGGCGGCGATTGCTGCCGGCGCTGTCGACGAAGGCGAGCCGGGGTTGCGCTCCTATCACGCGCATTTCTACGCAGCCTATGTCAGGGATCTCGACGGCAACAAACTATCTGCCGTCTGCGAAAAAGACGAATAGCCGCCTGCTTACTTGACCGGCTGCTGCTCGGTGTTGATCGTCGGCGGCACGCGCTGGGCGCGGTGGCCGGATACGGAAGCCCCCGCGTCCTTGGCCATGCGGGCAAAGGGGATCGTCGCAATCACCGTCAGACCGGCGATGACGAAGAAGGCGATGTGGAAATCGATGACCTGCAGCTCGGCTCCGCGGAAATAGATCGAGGTTTCCAGGATCGAGGCGGCAAGGGCAACACCGAGCGCCAGGCTGATCTGCTGCATGACCGAGGCCATGGATGTCGCCTGGCTTGCCTGTGCATCATCGATATCCGCAAAGGCCAGCGCATTGACGCCGGTGAACATGAAGGAGCGGGAGAAGCCGCCAAGCAGCAGCACGCCGATGATGACAAGATGCGGCGTATCCGGTGTGAAGAGGCCGGTGACAGCGGTAACGACCGTCGTCACGGCGCCAGCGCAGAGAAGCGTGGTACGGAAGCCGATCGCCTTGTAGACGCGGCGCGCGATGAACTTCGTGGAGATGGCGCCGATCGCGCCGGCAAACGTAATGAGGCCCGACTGAAAGGGCGTAAGGCCAAATCCCAGCTGCAGCATCAGCGGCGTCAGAAAGGGCATGGCGCCGACACAGATGCGGAACAGCGTGCCGCCACTCGTCGAGGCACGGAAGGTCGAATTCTTGAACAGGTTGAGATCGAGGATCGGCGTCGGATAGCGCCTGGCATGGCGGACATAGAGAAAACCACAGACGATGCCGATGGCCGTGGCCGA
This sequence comes from Rhizobium sp. 01L419, assembly GCF_056400025.1. NCBI lineage: Bacteria > Pseudomonadati > Pseudomonadota > Alphaproteobacteria > Hyphomicrobiales > Rhizobiaceae > Rhizobium > Rhizobium sp. 01L419. The sequence goes on along the minus strand of NZ_JBFTSM010000022.1, from coordinate 25,481 downwards.
GATGCCGATAACAGGCGGCAGGGCCGGAAGGCTGACGACCGAAAGGCCGAAGACGACGCCCGCAGCCGCAAGGCTGGTCAGGATAAAACCGTAGAAATCAAGTTTCGGCGGCGCTGTCGCCTCTATCTCAGGCAGATAGATCGTTGCGAGCCACACGCCGGCAACGCCGACCGGCACGTTGATCAGGAAGATCCAGTGCCAGCTGAAATAGGTGGTGATGAAGCCGCCGAGCGGCGGACCGGCAAGCGGGCCGACAAGGGCCGGGATCGTCAGCAGCGCCATGGCCGAGACCAACTCACTCTTCTGCGTCGTCCGCACCAGCACGAGACGCCCGACAGGCGTCATCATCGCGCCGCCCATTCCCTGCAGGAAGCGTGCGAAGACGAATTCGACAAGGCTGGAGGAAAAAGCGCAGAAGATGGAGCCGACGACGAAGACGCAGATCGCCAGCCGGAAGATATTCTTGGCCCCGAAACGGTCAGCCATCCAGCCGCTGATCGGAATGAACACCGCAAGCGCCACCATGTAGGAGGTAAGCGCCAGCTTCAGGGTAATCGGCCCGACATGCAGATCGGCCGCGATCGCCGGCAGGGCCGTCGCGATCACGGTGGAGTCCATCTGTTCCATGAAGAGGGCAACGGCAAGGATCAGCGGGACAATGCGGTTCATAGGCGAATGCCTTGGATGGATGGGGATGAGGCTTGGGAGGCCCGTGCTGTGTAGTCTCAGTTCCGGGCTCTGCCAATCCCACAATCGGCTTCCATTACACGTTTGGATCACGACTGCGTGAGACGGCTTGCCCGATACTTACGCGCCTCAAGATTGACATATGCTTACCTTGCCGGAGCAAGAAATCTTGCAAATCTGGCCGGAATATATCGGGGGTCGTGCGGCGACGCACCGCACAGTATCGAGGATGGATATATGACGAATTTTCATGGAATAAAGCGGCGCACGCTTTTTGCCGCAGGCCTCGGCCTGCTGGCCGCGCCGGTCATCTTGAGGGGACCGGCCCAAGCGGCCGCAACTGGAGAAACACGCAATATGGAAGTCACACCGCAGCCGCAGATCAATCAGTTCAAGCTCGGCTCCTTCAAATTTACTGCTGTCCGCGACGGTTTCAACGTGCTCGAAAAGCCCTATGAGACCTTCGGTTCGAACCAGGATCCGCAGACGGTCCAAGCGCTTCTCGCCGCCAATTTTCTGCCGACCGACAAGTTCGCAAACAGCTATGCGCCAGCCGTTGTCGACACCGGTTCCGATGTCATCGTCGTCGATACCGGCTTCGGTGCGGCCGGCCGCGAACGGGGCATGGGCCAGTTCGCTGCTGGGCTAAAGGCTGCCGGTTATTCGCCTGATGACGTCACGGTCGTGGCGCTGACGCATCTGCATGGCGACCATATTGGCGGCCTGATGGAAGGCGGCACTCCGGCGTTCAAGAATGCCCGCTATGTCATCGGCCAGGCTGAGTATGATTTCTGGTCGGATAAGGCGCGCGAAGGCACGACGGCCGAAGGCGGCCACAAGGCGGTGCTCGCCAATGTCGTGCCGCTCGCTGAAAAAGCGACATTCGTCAAGGAAGGCGATACGATCGCGCCGGGCCTCACCGCGATGCTTGCCACCGGCCATACGCCCGGCCACATGGTCTTCCATGTGGAATCCGAGGGCAAGCGGCTCGTCATGACCGGCGACACGGCAAATCACTACATCCTGTCGCTGCAGCGACCGGATTGGGAGGTGCGCTTCGACATGGATAAGGCAAAGGCGGCCGCAACCCGCAAGAAAGTGTTCGACATGATCGCCACCGACAAGATCGCCTTCCTTGGCTATCACATGCCGTTCCCGTCGGTCGGCTTCGTCGAGAAACAGGAGACCGGCTATCGCTTCGTGCCGAAGACCTACCAGTTCGACATCTGAGCCATACGCATAGCTCCCATGCATGCGCATCAGCCCGAAAACCGGAAACGATTTTCGGAAAGCCGGATGCGTAGATTCAAAGAGATAGAGCGTCCCTTGTGCATCCACGTGGACATATGGCGCTCCAGGCCCGGCCATGTGCCGGGCTTTTTTGCTATTTCCTTCCTGTCATAGACGTGTTACCAGCCCTCGCCAACTTCCATAAACTCATGCACACCGCCGGTGCGGACGATTCGTACCGGGTGGGACGCATTTTTCTTTCTTGAAGGAATTTGGCCATGGCTCGCATCATTGAAACGCCAACCGGATTGGACGCACTCACCTTCGATGATGTGCTGCTGCAGCCCGGTCATTCCGAAGTCCTGCCGGGTCAGACGAGTGTCGCAACGCGCCTAGCCCCCGATTTCGAACTGAATATCCCGATCATTTCTGCCGCAATGGACACAGTGACCGAAGGCCGCCTGGCAATCGCCATGGCGCAGGCCGGCGGCCTTGGCGTCATTCACAAGAACCTTACCCCCGTCGAGCAGGCCGAGCAGGTTCGCCAGGTCAAGAAGTTCGAAAGCGGCATGGTCGTCAATCCCGTGACCATCGGCCCGGACGCTACGCTCGCCGATGCCCTGGCGCTGATGAAGATGCACGGCATCTCCGGCATTCCGGTCGTCGAGAAATCCGGCCGCCTCGTCGGTATCGTCACAAACCGTGACGTCCGCTTCGCATCCGACCCGACCCAGAAGATCTACGAACTCATGACCCATCAGAATCTGGTGACGGTCAAGGAAAGCGTCGATCAGCAGGAGGCCAAGCGCCTGCTGCACTCTCACCGCATCGAGAAGCTGCTGGTCGTCGATGGTGAAGGCCGTTGCGTCGGTCTGATCACCGTCAAGGATATCGAAAAGGCACAACTGAACCCGAACGCGTCCAAGGATGCGCAGGGCCGCCTGCGCGCCGCCGCTGCCGTCGGCGTCGGTGACGATGGTTTCGAGCGTGCCGAACGGCTGATCGATGCCGGCGTCGACCTGCTCGTCGTCGACACGGCCCATGGTCATTCGGCTCGTGTTCTGGAAGCCGTCGCCCGCGTCAAGAAGCTCTCCAACTCCGTTCGCATCATGGCTGGCAATGTCGCAACGGCCGACGGCACGAAGGCGCTGATCGATTCCGGTGCCGACGCTGTCAAGGTCGGTATCGGCCCGGGTTCAATCTGCACCACACGCATCGTCGCCGGTGTCGGCGTTCCGCAGCTTGCTGCCATCATGTCGGCTGTCGAGGCCGCAAGGGCGCAGGATATCCCCGTCATCGCCGATGGCGGCATCAAGTTCTCGGGCGACGTGGCGAAGGCCATCGCGTCAGGTGCTTCCGCCGTCATGATCGGGTCATTGCTCGCCGGTACTGATGAAAGCCCGGGTGAGGTCTATCTCTACCAGGGACGTTCCTTCAAGGCCTATCGCGGCATGGGTTCCGTCGGCGCCATGGCGCGCGGCTCCGCTGACCGCTACTTCCAGGCGGAAGTGCGCGACACGCTGAAGCTCGTGCCTGAGGGCATCGAAGGACAGGTGCCCTACAAGGGTCCGGTCTCCGGCGTCCTGCATCAGCTCGCAGGTGGCCTCAAGGCTGCCATGGGTTATGTCGGTGGCAAGGATATCAAGGAGTTCCAGGATCGCGCCACCTTCGTGCGCATCTCCGGCGCCGGCCTGCGTGAAAGCCATCCGCATGATGTCACGATCACGCGCGAAAGCCCGAACTATCCAGGCGTTGGCGTCTGATCATGGAAATGGGCAGCCGGGTTCCGCTCTGGATCATCGCGCTGCTCGCGGCCCTCTGCCTCGTCGTCCTCGGCTGGACCACCTTCGGCTTCACCATGCCCTTCGAGCATGAGACGGGGCAGGCGGTGCTCGATAGCTATTTTGTAGGCTACGACGAGGCTGCAGTCTTTCATATGCAGACGCTGCTCGACCAGAATGAGACGGCAAGCCGCATTCTCCGGGCCATGTATTTCGGCCCGGAACTCATCTTTCCGGCCCTGCTGACCGCCCTTCTATTCCTGATTTTTCTGCGGCTCGGACCGATCGAAACATGGCGCGGCCGGCAGGCACCCCGCCTGCTTGGCCGGATCACTTACGTCCTGCCTTTCATTTACGGCTTCGCCGATTATGCCGAAAACATCTCAAGCCTGGTCGCCTTCAGCGACAGTGCCTCGGCAAGCTTTGCCGCGTATCTCCTGCCGTGGATGACCAAGCTGAAATTCGCAAGTCTCGCCGTCTGCGCCATTCTCATTGTGCGAGTCGCGGTGCTCCGGCAAGTGCGAGAAGACTGAACGCTTACGGCGACCAGCGCCATGCCGGATGGGCAAGCCTTGCCGCAAGGAAGTCCCCGAGCACTTCCACTTTTGTCGGCCGGGCACGCGCCGTTGGCGTGACGAAATAAAGCGCACCCTTCGGCAGGCTCCAGTCGGTGAGGATCGCTTTCAGGCGCCCGTCGGCCAGATATTCATAGGCCATGAATTCCGGCAGTTCGACGACGCCGAGGCCGCGCAACGCCATCGGAATCAGTGCTTCGGAATTGGTGGCCCGCAGCGGTCCGTTGGGTACCACGATCTCCTCTTCTCCGGCCTTGTTGCCGAAGCGCCAGATATCCTGCCGCGGCCGGTAGGCATAGCCGAGGCAATGATGGGCTGCGAGATCTCGCGGGTGTTGCGGGCAACCGTATTTCTCAAGATAGGCGGAGGCGGCAAGAATGAAGGGCGCGACCGACGTCAGCCTCTTCGCCACGAGCGAGGAATCGGGCAACACCGCAATACGCAGCGCTGCATCGAAGCCTCCGCCCACGAGATCGACCACCGCATCGCTCATATGCATGTCGATCGAAACCTCGGGGTAGAGTTCGAAGAAGTCCGGCAGGATCGGCGCCAGCCATTGCCGTCCGAAAACCATGGGAACGGCGAGGCGGATCAGCCCGCGCGGCTGGCTGGAAAGTTCACGCGCGGCATTTTCGGCCGCTTCCGCCTCGGCATAGATGCGCTGGGCGCGATCCACGAACCGCAGCCCGAAATCCGTCAAAGCCAGTTGACGCGAAGTGCGGTTGAAGAGCCGTGCGCCGAGGCGGTCTTCCAGCCGGCTGACCGCTCTCGAGACCGTCGGCACAGAAACCCCGAGCGTCTTGGCAGCGCGGACGAAGGAGCGTTCCTCTGCCACTTTGGCGAACATGGCGAAGCCTTCGAAGTCCGGAAAGCCCATCGTTTCATTCCTGCAATGATACTTTTCATTTGTTTCTATTCAGAAATGAAACGCTCGTCCACATCTTCAATTCAGTCGAATACAACAGGAGACGACGACAATGACACTGAGACTGAATGGAAAGATTGCTGTCATCACAGGCGCAACGTCGGGCATCGGCCTTGCCACGGCAAAACGCTTTGCAGCGGAGGGCGCGCAGCTTTTCATCACCGGCCGCCGCAAGGATGTGCTTGATGCGGCTGTCGCCGAGATCGGCGGTAACGTCACCGGCATCCAGGCCGACTCGGCAAAGCCTGCCGATCTCGACCGTCTCTACGAGCTGGTGAAGGCGAAAGTGGGCCGCATCGACGTGCTCTTCGTCAATGCCGGTGGCGGTTCGTTTGCGCCGCTCGGGGCCATCACCGAAGAACAGTATGACGATACTTTCGGCCGCAACGTGAAGGGCGTGCTCTTTACCGTGCAGAAGGCCCTGCCACTGCTCGGAAACGGCTCCTCGGTCATTCTGACCGGTTCCACTGCAGGTGCATCCGGCACGCCGGCCTTCAGCGTCTACGCTGCATCGAAGGCAGCAATTCGCAGCTTCTCCCGCAACTGGATCCTCGACCTGAAGGATCGCGGCATCCGCATCAACACGCTGAGCCCCGGCCCGACGGAAACGACCGGTCTCGTTGAGCTCGCCGGTCAGGACAAGGCGCAGCAGCAAGGCCTGCTGGACTATATGGCGTCGCAGGTTCCGATGGGCCGCGTCGGCCGCCCGGAAGAAATCGCCGCAACGGCGCTGTTCCTGGCATCAGATGATTCAAGCTTCATCACCGGCGCCGAAATCTTTGTCGATGGTGGCCTCGCCCAAGTCTGATCCTCAAGACGGCCCGCTTCACGGCGGGCCGCCAGGGCTCTGGAATCCGCCCGGTCTTTCCGCTACTTCTCCGGCAGTCGCCGAAACGAAGGGAATGATCGATGACCGGCTTTGAGATGTTCTGGCCCCTGCTTGCCCACGTCCTGCTGGTCTATATCCTGTATGGGCTGCTTGGCCTGCGCCGCGGCAAGGTGGTTCATGAGGGCCGGATGAAGAAATCCGACTATCGCGAGAACCGTGACGAACCGCCCGAAAGCCTTTTCGTCAAGAACAGCCTCGCCAACCAGTTCGAGCTGCCGGTGCTTTTCTATGCCTGTGGCATTCTTCTCTATATCACCGAGGCGGATAACCTGGTGGCCGTCGTGCTCGCCTGGCTTTTCGTCGTCCTGCGATATGCCCATGCCTATGTGCATGTTACCAGCAACGACCTGCGCCTCCGCAGCCCTCTCTTTGCCGCCGGTTTTGTCGTGCTCGGTGTCATGTGGGCCTGGCTTGCCGGCTGGATGTTGTTTTCCTGATCCGGAGCCATCAGGTAACACAGTTTTGTTCCTCCGTTATCGGCCGCTGACCTATGTTCCCCCTTGCCGATCGGGCATGGGGTAGGGAACAGAGGAGGTCTGTCATGGAAAAGCCCACCATTACGCAGGCAATGATCAATGCCTATGACGAATATACGCATCTGACGCTGGATCGTCGCAGCTTCATGGACAAGCTGTCGAAGCTGGCCGGCTCGGCGACAGCAGCGGCGGCAATTGCGCCCCTTTTGGCTGCCAACAAGGCAGCAGCCGAAGTGATCGCCGAAAATGACGACCGTCTGACTGCCCAGGATGTCACCTATCCGGGGAGCGGTGACGACATGAAGGGCTATCTGGTGCAGCCGAAAGATGCGACCGGCAAGCTTGGCGGCGTCATCGTCATCCATGAGAACCGCGGCCTCAACCCACATATCCGCGATGTCGCCCGCCGCATGGCGCTTGAAGGCTTCGTCGCGCTCGCTCCGGATTTTCTCTCGCCGCAGGGCGGCACGCCCGAGAATGAGGATCAGGCGCGTGACATGTTCAGCAAGCTTGATGCGGCCACGACCGTTGCAAATGGCGAGGCGACCGTCGCCTATCTCTCCAAGCTCGATGCGACGAACGGCAAAGTCGGTGCGATCGGCTTTTGCTGGGGCGGTGGCGCGGTCAACAACCTCGCGGTCAAATCGCCCGAGCTGAAAGCAGGTGTGGCCTATTATGGCGCACAGCCGCAAGCCTCCGATGTCCCCAACATCAAGGCTGCGCTGCTGCTCCACTATGCCGGCCTCGATGACCGCATCAACGCCGGCATCGATGCCTATAAGAAGGCGCTGGAGGACAATGGTAAAAAATTTCAAATCTACGTCTATGACGGCGTCAACCATGCCTTCAATAACGATACGTCAGCTGCCCGCTATGACAAGGCGGCAGCCGATCTCGCCTGGAGCCGCACGATCGAGTTTCTGAAGCAAAACCTTGCCTGATCTGGGTTTCGGGATGCTACCGCAACGCGACGAAGGAGAGCGACAAGCGGCCAACCCGCCTTGCTGAACAGAGTGTTAACGGGCCTTTTGGCACAGGCCAAAACGGGGCATAACGCCCCGTTTTACATAGGCTCTTGCCATTGCTTAAAATCCGACCATTTCCATTTACGACGGATGAATACCTGCATGTCATATCGGCCCGACGCGCCGGTATGACACATCACTTCCGCCGCTCAATAACGAGACAGATGGGAACCACATGGGCGCGGACATTTCGGATCGCATTGCTCTTCGTAGGAAGCCGAAACAGGAGCGCAGCATCCAGCGGCTGGATCTCATTCTCAACGCAGCCGCCACCATCATTGCGGAAAAGGGCGTCAGCGCCATGCGGATGACCGAGCTTGCCGCCGCCGCGAAGGTTCCGATCGGTTCGGTCTATCAATATTTCCCGGAAAAGGCGGCGATCGTCAAAGCGCTGTTCGACCGCCATGCGCAGGCGATCCAGCAGAAGACGGCCGAGATGTTTGCGGATGTTCGGTCCCTCGACGAAGCGCTCGACCTCATCTCCACGATAATCGACTGGTATTATGCCGAATACCGCAACGATGCGGCCTATCTGGGGGTCTGGATGGGCACCGAGACCGATCAGGATCTGCTACGCCTGAACATCGAGCATAGCGGTCAGGTTGCCGAGATCTTTCAGGATGCCGTCCGCCGTCTCTCGCCGGAACTCTGCGATGAGCAAATGAAGGCGCGCACTTACCTTTTCAGCCACTTGATCGGCGCTGCAATCCGCCTTGCGGTGCTGAGTGAAGATGGTTTCGGCGAGCGCATTCTCGACGAATGGAAGCGCGTGATCCGCGCCTCCCTTTTTGCTCCGACGTCTGCCTCGGCAGCTTAAGACTACCAGCTCGGCATCATGCTGGCCGCAGCCTTGAGCCGCGGATAGTGACGGGCGTGACCGGTCTTCAGATCCTGGTCGAGGCTGTCTTCGATGACAGTCGGCGTGATGTTGTCGAGGCAGGCGGTGATGTGCGCGGTAATGGCATTCATCAGCGACAGGGAAACGCCGGGCCGTTTCATGATGCCGATCTGCACCGGCGGCAGCGCCGGGAAGCCGTCTGCCTGGCTCAATACCTTCATGCCTGTGCGGAGTGCCGATTCCGGCATGACCGAAACCGCCATGCCGGCGAGCACGGCGGAGGCAACCACGGTGCAGGACCAGCTTGTGAACAGGATCTGATACTCGCGGCCGACGGCATCGAGCGCCGAGCAGGCAAGCTGCCGCCATTGGCAGTCGCGCCGGCCGACGGCAAGCGGCACCGGTGCATCGTCGCGGATCGGATGGTTGGCCGAACTCACCCAGCAAAGCGGTTCCGTCCGCACCACATCCGAAATACGCTCGCGCGGATTATGGGTGACAAGCGCGATATCGAGTTCGCCCTTGTGCATGCGCTCGGCCAGATCGACCGATGGCTCGCAGACGATGTATAGTTCCACATTCGGATGTGTCTTGGCGAAGCGGCCGATGATCTCGGGCATATAACGGTCGGCATAATCATCGGGCGTGCCGATGCGCAACGTACCTTCCAGCCTGTTGTCGTCGAAGGCGGCGATCGCCTCATTGTTCAGGCGGATCATGCGCCGGGCATAGTTGAGCAGTTTTTCGCCTTCCACCGTCAGGCGGTTGCCGCGACCATCCTTGATGAAGAGTTGCTTGCCGATGCGCTCTTCCAGCCGGCGCATCTGCATGGAGACGGCAGACTGCGTCTTGTAGACCTTGTCGGCAGCCTTGGTGAAACTGCCGGAGTCCACGATTGCGATGAAGGTCTGCAACTGGTCGATATCAAGAGGCGCCGACATGATCCCATCCACCCATAAAGATCTCTGATGCTAATCATTAGAAACATTCGTTGGACTGATCAATAGGTCTTTGGCATCTTCGGGATGCAAATCAAGCAAAGTGAAGGACAGACACCCTGCCTGTCCGCCTGTGACCAGCTTGACCCTTCCTGCACGACCTCGCAGGCGGGGTGGGCTGTTCTGCGCCCCGAAGAAAGGAGAGTTCGATGCGCACTCATGAACAGACACTAGAACTCGACTGCGGCAAGCTCGCCCCGACGTTCATGCAACGTCTCATGGCTGGCCTTGCGCCGCTGGCAAACGCCCTTCGCATTGTGCGCAATCGCTCGCAGGTGAACGGGCTGCATGAGCTCGATGACAATCAGTTGCGGGATATCGGCCTGACGCGGGCCGATGTCACCTCCGCTTTCCTCGCTTCGACCTTCTTTGAAGATCCGTCGGAGCATCTGACACAGGCGGCCAAGCGCCGCTGGCATATTGCGGTCATGCGCCCCTACAGGGACTGAGCGCACGTATTTCCCCGCAGGGCGATAGCCAATAGCCCTGCTGCTTAACCCGGTGATCGGCTTTCCCAAGCCATCTCCGGGTTTTTTTATTTTTTAGCCGCGGGGGCAGGGCTTTCGGGAGCAGGCGTGGGTTTCGGCCGATAGGCCTCGAAGATTGCCTCAAGGCTCTTCTGATAGTTTTTCTGCACCTCGAGACCGCTGTCGAACATTGAATTCAGCATCTGGGTATAGCTGTCATTGACCGCTTTCGGTTCTTCCTTCGGCTGTTCCGGGGTCTTTGCCGCCGGCTGCTGAAGTCCCGCCATCATTTCCTGGAATGCCTTGGCGAAGGGATTGTCGAGGAACGGGTTGGCGGGCTGCAACTGAGGTTCCGGCTTTGGCACGCTGAACATCAGCTGCATGGCCTGCGTGAAGGGATTATCGAAAATGCTGGGCTCGGGCGCCGCTTTCGGCTTCGGCGCAAAGCCGGTGCTCTCAAGCCATCCCTGGATCGTCTCGCCCATGGCGGTATTGACGAAGGGATTGACCGGCGAGGCCATCTGCCCGGTCGATTGCTTGAAGAGCCCGCCCATAAGCGTACCGGCCATGACCGGCAGCATCTGCTTGTAGATCTCCTGGCCTATGCCCGTCATCTGGGCCGCCTGCGCCGCAATGGCGCGCGAGACCTCCTTGGAACCGAAAAGCTGGGAGAGGATGTTGTTACCGTCAGAAACGCCCTCAGGCGTGAAAGCCTTGCTCACATCCTCGAAATATTTGGCATAATTTCCCGAGGCCACTGCCTGCATCAGGCCGACGAAATCATAGGGGTTGCTGGTGCTGCGCTTGAGGCCGGTGGAAAAAGCCGGCATCAGCGCGGCCATCGCTTTCGTTGCCTGTTCCTGGGCGAGGTTGAACTGCTTGGAGATTGCATCCATCGCCGCCCCGTTCTGCGCCTGCATCATCATGTCGAAAAGTGGCAGCATGAAAGTCCCTTTCCTGTATAGCGGCGCATGTCAGCGCCACTATAGCCGGAAATGGGAATGCGCAAACGGCTTTTTGGAGGGGGAGAGCCGCCTCTTAGTATTGATATTCCTGGAAGACCGGCTCGACCGAACCGTTCCAGCGGCCGTGATAGAGCGCCAGCAGATCTTCGGCGAGCGTCGCCTTCTTTGCCAGAACCTCATCGAGTGGTGCCAAGAAGATGCTCTCGTCGACGCCGTCGCCATTCAGCCTGTTGCGTGCCTTGAGGCCGGCGCGGGAAATATTCACGACCTCGCGCGCCGTATCGATCAGCGCATGGCCACGGAACCTGGCCTTGAGGCCTTCCTCCGGCACAGCATTGCGCAGGACATTCACTTCCTCGAAACGCCAGTCCTTGGTCAGTGCGTCGGCGGCCTCAAGAGCGGCGTCATCATAGAGCAGGCCGACCCAGAAGGCAGGCAGGGCACAGATGCGGCGCCACGGGCCCCCGTCCGCACCACGCATTTCCAGGAACCGCTTGAGGCGCACGTCGGGAAAGAGGGTCGAAAGATGGTTCGTCCAGTCGCCCATCGTCGGCTCATGGTCGGCAATCTCGCCCTTCAGCGCACCGTTCATGAACTGCCGGAAGGTGACGTGGGTCGCCTTATGATAGTGCCCGTCGCGCATGACGAAATACATGGGAACATCGAGCGCCCATTCGGCATAATCCTTGAAGCCGAAATCGTCGCGGAAGGTGAAGTCGAGCAGGCCGCTGCGCCTGTTGTCCACGTCGCGCCAGACATCGCCGCGCCAGGAGAGCATCCCGTTGGGCTTGCCTTCGGTGAAGGGAGAGGAAGCGAAAAGCGCTGTCGCCAGCGACTGCAGCTTCATCGATACGCGCATCTTGCGGCGCATGTCGTCTTCCGAAGAGAAATCGAGATTCACCTGGATCGTGCAGGTGCGATACATCATGTCGAGACCGCGGGTGCCGACCTCGGGCATGTAGCTGGTCATGATCTCGTAGCGCGACTTCGGCATTTGCGGGGTTTCCGCATAGGTCCATGTCGGGCTGCCGCCAATGCCGAGGAAACCGATGCCCATGGGCTCGGCGATCTCGCGCACTTGCGCCAGATGCTGGTTGGATTCCTTGCAGGTCTGATGAATGTTCTCGAGTGGTGCGCCCGAGAGCTCGAACTGGCCGCCGGGCTCGATCGAGATCGCGCCCATGCCGTTCTGCTCGCCGAGACCGATGATGTTGTCGCCATCCGTGATCGGCTCCCAGCCACTCTTGGCCTGCAGGCCTTTCAGAAGTGCGGAAATGCTGGCTTCGCCAAAATAGGGAACCGGACTGTTGTCCTTGCGGAAGAAGACGAACTTCTCATGTTCGGTGCCGATACGGAACCGTTCCTTCGGCTTGTTGCCGGCGGCAAGATAGTCGGTCAGCTCCTGAACCGAAGAGAGCGGTGTCTGGTCGGTAGTGTCGCGAGCCATGAAATTACCTGTATTCGGAAGGCGCCGGGGGCCGGGGCAATTGGAAGGGTGATTAGTGCCCAAGCCAGCTAAGTTGCAAGTGAAATTCTTTCAATATGTCATCAAAAAATTAGCAGGCTTTCCAGGGAACCGGCGTTCGAAAGTCAATTCCAGTCGCCGATGGCAGCCTGTATCATTGCCATTGCCGCGACTGCTGCGGTATCGGCGCGCAGGATGCGTGGACCGAGTGGAATTGCGGTCACGAAATCCAGGCTGCGCAGGCGCATTCGCTCCTCTTCCGAGAAGCCGCCTTCGGGACCAACCAGCAGTGCGAGTTTCTTTTCGGCGATCCTGGAAAGCAGCGGCAGCGGGTTCTGCCCGGCATCGCCCTCGTCGCAATAGATGATGCGCCTCTCTCCGGGCCAGCGATCGAGCAGATCGGAAAGTTTGATGGGCTCCGCTACTTCAGGAATGCCGAGGATGCCGCATTGTTCGGCTGCTTCGATGACATTCGCCCGGATCTTGTCGAGATTGCTGATTTTGCCCTGCACGTGCTGTGTCATGACCGGCTGCAGCAGACCGGCGCCCATTTCCACCGCCTTCTGCACCAGATAGTCCATACGGCCGATTTTCAGCGGCGCGAACAGATAGTGCAGGTCGGAGGGCGCAGGCTGCGGTCGGGTCTGCTCGGTGGCTGACAGCAGGATGCGTTTGCGGGTCGGGAAGGTAAGGCTCGCCTTCCATTCGCCGTTGCGACCATTGAAGAGGAGGATTTCCGCACCCTCTTCCATGCGCAGCACGTTGGCGAGATAGTTGAACTGATCGGCGTTGGCCTCGACGGCGGCGCCCTTTGACAAGGGGGCGTCGATGAAAAGCCGCTGCATGCGGAAATTGGCGCGCATTCTGAGACCCTGACTCACATGAAGAGCGCGAACATAACCCAATAAATCATCGCCGCAAGCGCAGCCGAAACCGGCACGGTGATGACCCAGGCTGCGATGATCGTCATGAAGTGCGAACGGCGGACGAGATAACGTCGACGGGCTTCATGGACATTTGGCTCAGGCTCGTCGATCTCGAAGCTTTCAGCCTTGCGACGTATGAATTCGATGCGGCGCTTCGAATGGCGCGTGTACCATTCGCGGAAGAAGCCGACGCCGAAGACGGAGCCGACGGCAATATGCGTGGTGCTGACCGGCAGGCCGAGCCAGGAGGCGACGATGACGGTGAAGGCGGTCGACAGCGCCACGCAATAGGCGCGCATCGGGTTGAGCTTGGTGATTTCCTCGCCGACGAGCCGGATGAGGCGCGGCCCGAAAAGCAGCAGCCCGACCGAGATTCCAAAAGCACCGATCAGCATGACCCAGAGCGGCGGATGACCGATCATGCTGTTGTCAGCGATACCGGCAGAGTGAACGATGGCCGAGAGTGGGCCAACCGCATTCGAAACATCGTTTGCGCCATGCGCAAAGGAGAGCAGCGCGGCCGAGCCGATCAGCGGAAAGTGGAACAGCGTACGAAGTGAGCTGTTACGGTTTTCGAGGTTCTCCGCCTGCCGCAGGATGAGTGGCCGCACAGCAAGCCAGCTGACGAGCCCGATGCCGATGCCGATCAGAAGGATCGTCAGCGACGAATAGCGTCCTTGCGGCGCAAGCTGCAGCACCATATAGGCCATGAAGCCGCTGGCCATGACGGCGACCATCACAGGCACCCACTGCCGGGCGGCAGCGATCTTGTCCTCGCGATAGACGATGAGGGTCTTCACCAGATAGAGCAGCCCGGCGGCGATTAGCCCGCCGATCAATGGCGAAGTTATCCAGCTTGCCGTGATTTCCAACATCACCCGCCAGTTGACGGGTTCCGGTCCTGCAGCACCGAGGCCTGCCCCGATCACGGCGCCGACGATTGCGTGCGTCGTCGAAACCGGTGCATTCATCCAGGTGGCGAGGTTGATCCAGAGCGCGGCAGCCGTGAGCGCCGCCATCATGATCCAGCCGAGTGTCGCGGGAGGGACCTGCGCCGTATCGACGATGCTGGAGGAAATCGTCCTGACGACCTCGCCGCCCGCGATCGTCGCACCCAGCACCTCGAAGATTGCGGCGACGATCAGCGCCTGCTTCATGGTGATGGCACGCGCACCAACGGCCGCGCCGACATTGTTCGTCACGTCGTTGGCGCCGATGTTCATGGCCATGTAGGCGGCAAGTGCTGCGGCAGCAATTACCAGCACAGCGCCCGGCCTGTCGAACACGTAGACGCCGGCAAAAAGCATGGCGAGGCCGAGAAAGATCAGGCCAAGTCCGGGTGTCACCAACCGTCGCGAGACGTGCTTGGCCGCATCCTCGACATGGGTAAATTTGTCGAGGTCCTTATCGAGCGTGCGTTTCGTGAGGACGGCGTTGCGTTGCGGCATTCTGTTTCCTGGCTAAGACCTGCTTTTGCGCCGCCTTTTATAGCAGCACAAGATGGCAGGACTTATTCCGCCGGAATTTGTTTCGGAATGCCGCTGGAAAGCTTTTCGGCCATCCGCCGTTTAAAGGCGAGGAACAGGTTGCGCAATTCGGGTTCCTGGACGCGCTTGACCGCTTCGTCACAGGGAACCCACTCGATGGTTCGCTCGCCCTTTTCCTTGAAATTCTTCGTCGCACCGGTCACTTCGAGGACGTATACCTGAACCTTGCAGGTCACCTTCATACCGTCGCGCAAAACCTTCTGGTAGGTATAGTGGCCGAGCGTTTCGGTCTCCACCGTGCCGCGCACGCCAGCCTCTTCCAGGGCTTCCTGCGCCGCAACTTCATAGGCGCATTTGCGGTTCATCGGCCAGCCCTTGGGGATGACCCAGCGGCCGGTGTCACGGCTGGTCATCAGCAAAACTTCGAGATCGCCCGACTTCTTTTTCACCCGATAGCAGAGCGCAGCATATTGCTGACGCGGCGGACGCCGGAACATGAGTTGCACATCAGAAGCCAGGCGGGCAAGAAGGGTCAATTGTCGGGTCACCTTTACGGTCGTTATCTGAGTCGGTTTAATATTAGTATCATATGAAAAGCTTGCGCGATCCATACGTGCAAAACGACGGACACGATTTAATCCATTGTACATAGGAAAATCGAAGCGGGGCAGGTACGGAAATTCCGCCATTTCCTGTCCCGAACGCGTCGTCTTGCACAGCTGTACAATATGGTCCGGCCTTGCATTCTCTTCAATGCCAAGATCTGGTGATCCACCGCGATTTTTTGGAATGTGGTAACTATGCGACTCCCGCCCCTCAACGCTATCCGCGCCTTCGAAGCCGTCTGCCGCCATGGCAGCATTCTGAAGGCGGCCGAGGAGCTCGGTGTGGTGCGCGGCGCGGTGCGCCAGCAGATTGACACACTCGAAGACCATCTTGGCAGAAAGCTCTTCGTGCGTGATGGCCGCAGGCTGGTCCCGACCGAGAAGGCGAGCGCCTTTGCGGAGGCCGCCGGTGCTGCCCTTACCATTTTGAGACGCGCCGCCGCCGAATTCGAGGAGACAGACAGGAAGCGCATCCGCCTCGGAGTGCCCTCGGCTTTCGCTGTCTGGTGGCTGATGCCACGGGCGGCTGACATGCAGGCAAGCCTTGGCGATATCGAGATCGATATCGTACCCATGCCCGTGGTT
Source organism: Rhizobium sp. 01L419 (assembly GCF_056400025.1). Taxonomy (NCBI): domain Bacteria; kingdom Pseudomonadati; phylum Pseudomonadota; class Alphaproteobacteria; order Hyphomicrobiales; family Rhizobiaceae; genus Rhizobium; species Rhizobium sp. 01L419. The sequence continues at coordinate 9,557 of NZ_JBFTSM010000022.1, read as the reverse complement.
GAGCCGCTTTCCCATCATCCGGATTTCGATGCCGTCATCATGGGCGGCGAGCAGCGCTCCTCTACTGGGATGTCGGAGACGCGTTTCATGGAGGATGAGTTTGGCCCAGTCGCCACACCGGAACTCGCCGCCAGGCTTGCCGGCAACCCCCAAGCCATGGCGGCGGATATGACCGTGCTCGTCAGCCGCAGTGCGCCGAAGCTCTGGGCGGAGTGGTTTGCCGAAAGCACCACGCCGCCGGTTGCCTTTTCTCGCCGGCGCGAGTTTGAAGATCTGCTTCTGGCGCTGGGGGCAGCCCGCTCCGGCCTCGGTATCGCGCTGGCACCGAAAGCCTCGATCGAAGACGATCTTGCCCGCGGCATTCTGGTTGCCCCTTACGGCTTCATTCGCCGCCCGGCAGGCTATAGCCTCTGCTGCCGGACGCCGGATGCGAAACGTCCGGCCTTCGTGGCACTCCGCAACTGGCTGCTGCGCTCCGGCAGCGCGTAACAAAAGGGCAGTTTTTCTGCCCTTTTGTCAGAAATATCTCCATGTCGGCCCTGTCTTTTGCTCGCTAGATCAGGGCAACGAAAGGGCATGAGATGGAAAAGCTTGCGACACGCATCGACTGGATCGGCAATAGCTGCCGCCTGCTGAACGCAACGGCGGCGGAATTTGAAAACACGCGGCCGTTTGAAGGCTTGTCCATCGGCACCGGCATCCATCTGGAGCCGAAGACGGTCGCTCTGCTGCTGACCTTGCGGGCCGGTGGCGCGCGCCTGATCTGCACCGGTAATCTGAACAGCACCCAGCCGGCGACCGTGGAATTCCTGCGCGCGCAGGGCATCACCGTCTTCGCGACCCAGACGACCGATCCCGTCGCCCACCACCGGAGCCTTGAAGCCGTCGTTGCAGAAAAGCCCGATCTCTTGCTGGACAATGGTGGTGATCTCTTCGCCATCGCAGCCGAAAGGCCCTACGCCAATTTGCTCGGCGGTACGGAAGAAACGACCTCCGGCCGGACCCGCCTGCTGCCGATGCGCGACAAGCTGGCAATGCCGATCCTCGTCATCAACGACAGCCCGATCAAGCAATTCGCCGAAAACAAGCATGCCGTCGGCCAGAGCCTGTTCGAAAGCTACATGCGCTTCACCAACCGCTCTACCAATGGCAAGCGTGTGACCGTCTTCGGTTACGGCGCCTGCGGCAAGGGCACGGCCGCCGCCTTCCGCAACGCCTTCTCGACGGTAAGCGTCGTCGATATCGATCCTGTTACCAGCCTGGAGGCGCATCTGGATGGCTTCATCACGCCGCTTCGCGAACAGGCGGTCCGCTCGGCGGACGTGATCGCCACTGTCACGGGTTTCCCTGATATCGTCACCGCAGCCGATCTGCCGCTCATCAAGGACGGCGCGATCCTGATGAACGGCGGCCATTTCCCGCGTGAGATCGATGTCGCAGCCTTTCACAGCCATCCCGATTTCGTTGGCATCGACCGATATGAGGCCGATCATATCGAGACTTTCCACCTGAAGGATGGCCGCTCCTTCCACGTGCTCGGCGGCGGCCATATGGCCAATCTCGCCGGTCCACGACCCCTGGGCAACTCGGTGGAATCCATGGACCTCGGCTTCACGCTGCAGGCCCGCTGCCTGGAGCGTGTCGCAAAACACGGTGTTGGCGCCGAATCCTGCATCGTGCCGGTGCCCGCCGACATCGATGCGATGGTAGCGAGCGCCTATCTCGATCTGGCGCATTAGATCTCGACGACTACCTTGCCTTCGGCCTGCCGGCTTTCGAGCAGCCGGTAGGCATCGCCTGCCTCGGCAAGCGAAAACCGCCGCTGGTCGAGGTTCGGCATCAGCGCTCCAGCTTCGACGCGTGACGCTAGCTGCTTGAGGACCTCGCCATGATGGGCGCGGTCGTCGCCGGTCAGGAGCGGCGCCAGCGTGAAGACGCCTGAATAGCTTGCTCCCTTGAAGGAGAGCGGCGCCAGAGCATGTGTGCCCCAGCCGAGGCTGCTGACGACGTGGCCAAACTTGGCGACCGCCTGGAAGGCGGCATCGAGCCCCTTTCCGCCGATCGTGTCGTAGACGACGTCGAAGCCTTTGCCTTCGGTATACCGGGCGACGTAGTCCTCGACTGTCGCAACTGCATAGTCGATCGGCGTTGCGCCTATGCTACGGATATAGTCGGCCTTCGAGGCGCCATCGACGGCATAGACCTCGGCACCGGCAGCAACCGCCATCTGCACAGCGATGTGGCCGACGCCACCACCGCCGATGACCAGCACCTTCTGCCCGGACCTTACCTGTGTGCGGTCTTCCAGCCCCTCCCAGGCGGTGATCGCGATCAGCGGCAGGGCTGCCGCCTGGCGCATGGAGAGATTGCGCGGCTTCAGAGCGACGAGATCGGCATCGACAGCTGCAAATTCGGCAAGCGATCCCTGCAGACCACCGACACCGCCGGTCATGCCATAGACTTCGTCGCCGGGGCGAAAGCCTGTCACACCGGGGCCGACCGCTTCGACGATACCGGCCATGTCGATGCCAAGGATGGCGGGCAGGGGGTGGCGGGCATGTGCGGCCTCGCCGGCGCGGATCTTAAGGTCCAGCGGATTGAGCGCCGCGGCCTTGATGCGGACGAGGATCTGGCCAGGTCCGGCAACCGGCCTGGCGATATCGACGACCTGGAATTCGGCATTCTGCGTTTCGACCAGCGCTGCTTTCATCGTGCTCATGGAATTCTCCTTGGTTTGTGGGCCGAAGAATGCGGCATTGAATTTCGAATGGAAACTAAAGATAAAGACTATCGATCATGCATTTTTAAATGGGTGTAAGCCGTGGAATGGAGCGACCTGAAACTCTTCCTGGCAATCGCGCGGCTTGGAACCCTTGGTGCAGCAGCGCGCAGCCTCGGGCTGACGCAGCCAACCATGGGTCGCCGCCTCCGGGTGCTGGAAGCCTCGCTCGGCCAGACGCTTTTTCAGCGAACGGCCGATGGTTTTGTCCTGACGGATGAAGGCACGACCGTCTTTGCCCGCGCCGAACGCATGGAAGAAGAAGCGCTCGGGTTGGAGCGTGAACTCGCCGGCCAGAACAGACAACTCGATGGGTTGCTACGGCTTTCCTCCTCGGATTGGTTCGGCGCTCACGTGCTCTCGCCCATCCTGGCGGAGTTCTCGGCTGCCTATCCCAAGGTCGTCATTGAGCTTTTGACCGACAGCCGCTTGATGAGCCTCTCACGTCGCGAGGCCGATATCGTCTTCCGTATCGCGCCTTTCACCGAGACCGAGGTCATATCCCGCAAGCTCCTGCATATCGATTACGGTCTCTATATCCGCCGTGGCCTGACTCATCCTGAAACCGGCGATGGAACCGGCGCGCGCCTCATCACCATGGACGAGGCCTTCGGCGGAATGCCCGATGTCGGCTGGCTGAGGCGTCTGCTGCCGAAGGCCGATATCGTCATGCGCAGCAATAACAGAGATGTACAGGCGACCCTTTGCGCCAACGGTGCCGGCCTTGCCGTGCTGCCGCGTCCGCTCGGCGATTCCATCGCGGCCATCGAACATGTCGATCTCGGCGAAGCACCACCCGGCCGCGATACATGGGTCGGCTATCATCGCGACATGAAACGGCTGGCCCGGCTGCGGGCGCTGCTTGATCTCGTCATCGAACGGCTGGCACATTAGCCAGTTGAACTCGTTCGCTCAGTGCTCCCAGTAGGGATCCGGGCCGTAGAGCTCGGCCAGATAGTCGATGAACAGACGTACCTTGGCCGGCAGGAACTGGCGGCTGGGGTAGACCGCCGAGAGAGTCACATTGTGCGAACCTTCATAGGATGGCAGCACCTGAATCAGCCTGCCGTCCTTCAACTCCTCACCGATATCCCAGGTGGAGCGGAGAGCAATGCCGAGGCCGGCAATGACCGTCTCGCGGATCACCTCGCTCGAATTGGTGATCAGCGTGCCCTCGGGCCGCAGGCTGAATGCTCCGTCTGGTCCGTCCAGCCGCCAGACGTCATTGTTGTGGGCCGGCAGACAGCGATGCTGTTTCAGTTCTTCGATATGTTCCGGCATGCCGTGGGCGGCGACATAATCCGGCGAGGCGCAGAGCACCCGGCGCACCGGAGCCAGGCGGCGCGCGACAAGGCTGGAATCGGTCAGTTCCGCAATGCGGATGGCCAGATCGAAGCCGCCGCCGACGATATCGCTGAACTCGTCGGTCAGCACCAGATTGATGGTGAGTTCCGGATGCGCCTCCATGAAGGATTTCAGATGTGGCGCGATATGCATACGGCCGAAGGAGGTGGGGGCGGAGATTTTCAGCGTGCCATGCATCTGCGCCGAGCGGCCGGAAATGTAGAATTCCGCTTCCTCCAGCCCTGCCAGAATGCCGAGAACACGGTCGTAGAAACCTTGGCCCGCCTCGGTCAGCGAGATCTGCCGCGTCGTGCGCTGCAAAAGCCGCGTGCCGAGCCGGTCTTCCAGCCGCTTGATACGCTTGGAAACGACGGCAGGGGAAAAGCCGAGCGCGCGGCCGGCGAGCGACATGCTGCCGGTCGAAACGACCTTGGCAAAGATTTCGAGATCACCCAGATTGGTCATAAGCTTTTGTAACTTTTTCCCTTTTGGCATAAGTGCTTAACATTTGCGCCGGTTTCGGGAAAGTGCTAAGCCGAAAGAACCGGTGACCGGGAGGAATTGCCATCGGTTTCCGTCATGTTGGCCGAGGGAGAACGCCATGTCCGACGCCATTTCGTTTCTCGCTCCACGCCCCGATGTTCTGGCGCGCCGCCGGGAAATCGTCGCCGATCTCATCGATCTCCTGCCGCCGGAATGTCTGATCCATGAAGCGCGCGAGCTCGTGCCCTTCGAGACGGATGCCTTCGTTTCCTACCGCCGCCTGCCGCTCGCAGTCGCCCTGCCGCGATCGACGGCGGAAGCGGCAGCTGTCATGAAATACTGTCATCGCTACGGCATTCCGGTCGTCCCTCGTGGGGCCGGCACCTCGCTTTCGGGCGGCGCGATCCCGCAGGAAGACGCCGTCGTGCTCGGCCTGTCGAAGATGAACCGTATTCTCGACATCGACTTCGCCAATCGCTGCGCGGTCGTTCAGGCCGGTGTGACCAATCTCAACATTTCGGAAGCCGTCTCCGCGGACGGTTTCTTCTATGCGCCCGACCCGAGTTCCCAGCTTGCCTGTACGATCGGCGGCAATATCGGCATGAATTCCGGCGGCGCGCACTGCCTGAAATATGGCGTGACGACCAACAACCTGCTCGGCGTCAAGATGGTGCTGACCGATGGGACGGTGATCGATCTCGGCGGCAAGGCGTTGGATGCGGCGGGCTACGATCTGCTCGGCCTTGTCTGCGGCCATGAGGGCCAACTCGGCATCGTCACCGAAGCGACGGTGCGCCTGATTGCCAAGCCCGAGGGCGCCCGCCCGGTTCTTTTCGGTTTCGAAAGCTCGGAAGAGGCCGGCAGCTGTGTGGCCGATGTCATCGCCGCCGGCATCATTCCCGTCGCCATCGAATTCATGGACAAGCCGGCGATCGAGATCTGCGAGGCCTTTGCCCATGCCGGTTATCCGCTTGATGTCGGTGCGCTGCTCATCGTTGAGGTCGAGGGATCGGAGGCGGAAATGGACGACATGCTGAAAAGCATTGTCGAGATTGCCCGTACCCATGGTGTCAAGACCGTACGTGAATGCCAGTCGGCAACCGAGGCGGCGTTGATCTGGAAGGGCCGCAAATCGGCCTTCGGCGCGACCGGCCGCATCGCCGATTATATCTGCATGGACGGCACGGTCCCGCTGAGCCAGCTTTCCCATGTGCTGAAGCGGACATCCGAGATCGTCGCACATTACGGCCTGCGGGTCGCCAACGTCTTCCATGCTGGTGATGGCAACATGCATCCGCTGATCCTCTTCAATGCCAATGATCCCGAGGATGCGGCAAAGGCCGAAGCGGCCGGCAACGATATCCTCAGGCTCTGCGTCGATGCCGGCGGCTGCCTGACTGGAGAACATGGCGTCGGTATCGAAAAGCGTGACCTGATGCGTCATCAATATTCGCAGGCCGATCTCGCCCAGCAGATGGCGGCCCGCGCCGCCTTCGATCCGCAATGGCTGCTGAACCCTTCCAAGGTCTTCCCGCTTGAGGGGCGTCCTGCCGCATGATCGATCTGGTGCCTGCAAGCGAAGAGGAAGTCGCGGCAATTATCCGCGCGCATGCGGAAAAGCGTCGTGCGCTCGCCATCAGCGGCGGCGACACGCGTTCCGGGTTTGGAAATGCCGTCGAGGCGGAGGATCGCCTGCGCTCGAGCGGCCTATCCGGGATTGTCGCCTATAATCCCGGCGAGATGGTCATGAGCGCAAGAGCGGGCACGCCGCTTGCCGACGTTGAGGCGGCCCTTGCCGAAAACGGCCAGATGCTCGCCTTCGAGCCCATGGATCATCGCGCCCTCATGGGCACATCGGGTGAACCGACGATCGGCGGTGTCTTTGCCGCCAATGTCTCCGGTCCGCGACGCTTCGTGGCGGGTGCCGCACGTGACAGCCTGCTTGGCATCCGCTTCGTCAATGGCAAGGGCGAGATCATCAAGGCCGGTGGCCGGGTGATGAAGAATGTCACGGGTCTGGATCTGGTGAAGCTGCTGGCTGGCTCGCATGGCACGTTGGGTTTCCTGACCGAGGTTACCTTCCGCGTGCCGCCGCGTGCGAAGACCGAGGAGACCGTCGTCATTTCCGGTCTGAATGATGCCGAGGCCGCAAATGCGATGGCAGCGGCCATGGCCCTGCCGATGGACGTCACCGGCGCGGCACACCTGCCGTTGACCGTGACGTGGAAGTTTCTCGGCGGCAAACTGCCCGAAGGAGAGGCGACGGTGCTGCGTATCGAAGGTCTGCCGGGTTCGGTAGACTCACGCGCGGTAAAACTTCTGTCGGCGATGGCGTCGTTTGGCCCTGCTGCAAGGCTGGATCAGGCCGCCAGCCGGCAGCTCTGGCAGGAGATCCGCGACGTCGCACCTTACGCTGACGGAACGGCACGGCCCGTCTGGCGGGTTTCGGTAGCGCCCGGCACTGGCCATCAGCTTGTCGCGGCCCTCAGGCTGGAAGCCGGCGTCGATGCTTTCTATGATTGGCAGGGTGGTCTCGTCTGGATGCGCATGGAGGCAGATCCGGAAGCCGGTCTGATCCGCCGCTTCATCAGGGCGCTCGGTGGCGGCCATGCGACGCTGATCCGCGCCTCGGCTGAGGCAAGGGCGGCGATATCAGCCTTCCAACCGGAGGAAGAGGCAGTGGCACTGCTTTCGCGCCGCGTGAAGGAAAAGTTCGATCCGGCGGGGATATTGAATCCGGGGAAGATGGCGGGACACTGAAATGCAGACCAACTTTACTCTTGCCCAGCTTGCCGATCCGCATGTAGCCGAATCCGAACAGATCCTGCGCAAGTGCGTTCATTGCGGATTCTGCACCGCCACCTGTCCGACCTACGTCACTCTCGGCAACGAGCTTGATAGCCCCCGCGGGCGCATCTATCTCATTAAGGACATGCTGGAAAACGACCGCGCGGCGGATACGCAAGTCGTCACCCATATCGACCGCTGTCTGTCCTGCCTTGCCTGCACGACCACCTGTCCTTCGGGCGTCGATTACATGCATCTGGTCGACCATGCCCGAGCCCATATCGAAAAGACCTACAAGCGGCCGTTCATGAACCGGCTGACGCGCGCCATCCTTGCGGCCGTGTTGCCCTATCCCGGCCGCTTTCGGGCAGCCCTGACGCTTGCCCGGATCGGCCGCCCCTTTGCCGGCTTGATGCGCGGGCCGGCGCTGAAGCCGTTCGCCGCCATGCTGGCGCTTGCGCCATCAAGCATTCCCGCACCATCGCCCTTCGCTCGGCCCGGGCGGCATGAGCCGCAGGCCGAGCGGCGCGGACGCGTGGCGATCCTCACCGGCTGCGCACAGCCCGTTCTCGATCCCGCCATCAACGAGGCGACCATCCGGCTGCTGACCCGCCTTGGTATAGAGGTCATCGTCCCCGAGGGAGAGGCCTGCTGCGGCGCGCTGGTCCACCATATGGGGCGCGAGGAGCAGGCTCTGGCTTCGGCCCGCGCCAATGTCGATGTCTGGACCCGCGAGATCGAGGCTGGCGGCCTCGACGCGATCATCATCACCGCGTCCGGGTGCGGCACGACGATCAAGGACTACGGCCACATGCTACGCCTTGACCCCGCCTATGCGGGCAAGGCGGCACGCGTCTCGGCCCTTGCCAAGGACATCACCGAATATCTCGCCGGCCTCGAACTGCCTGCGCATATGCCGAGGGGCATTACCGTCGCCTATCATTCCGCCTGCTCCATGCAGCACGGCCAGAAGATCACCATGGCGCCGAAGCATCTGCTCAAGGCGGCAGGTTTTACCGTTCGCGATCCGGCCGAAGGCCATCTCTGCTGCGGCTCGGCCGGCACCTACAACATCATGCAGCCGGATATTTCCGCAGTCCTGAAGGCCCGCAAGGTCAAGAACATCGAGGCGACGAAGGCCGATATCATCGCGACCGGCAATATCGGCTGCATCACCCAAATAAGGTCGGGCACGCCGACGCCGATCCTGCATACGGTCGAGCTCCTGGACTGGGCTTACGGGGGCTCTGTGCCTGAAAAATTAAGAGGTTTGCCGCTAGTTTGAGATCACCGATTCATCGGTCGATCTCAGGGAGTTATGGCTATGTGGCGCGGATTTATGGTGCTTGGCATATTGCTTGGCGCGGCTGGTGTGGCGCACGCCGACAGCCGTTATTTCTGTTCTGCCGATGACAAGGACGTGCGCTTTACGCTCGAAAGCGCTTTTGAAGATGGAGGCGGCCACAAGCTGATCCATTTCCGCGGCGCGCTGATGCTCAAGGATGCTGCCAAATCCCCAAACTTCAACAAGCGGATATTCGAATCGAAAGATCTCACGAACCGCTGGTCGCGCGATGGCGATCTGCGCCTGGAAGTCTTCGATACGGAAGGTGGTGATGCCGCAAGCGAGACGCTGGATCTCGCGGTTCTCGCCGGTGGGCACGACAAGCCTTCGCCGAATTTCGGCGGCACCTACGCGCTACGGATCGAAAGCGGTGCCAACTTCTTCGTTGTGGAAGGCAAAGTGAGTTGCGGCACGAAATAGTCCCGCAACTCCAATTCTAGAGAATTTCCGTCTTTCTTCGAATTCCGGAAAAGCTCTATCTCTTTGTTTTCACGCAATTCTGACGCAAAACCGCTGCACACTCTTGCTGGAATTGCACCAGATCACCAATGGTATGAAATACCGACATTGACCGCGTTGGTGACGATGTTCGTCTTCAGGCGGTCGCCGCTGTCGATCGGCACGTCGACGCGTGAATAGGTGCCCTTGTATTCCACGAAGGTCGACCAGTTGTCGGTGACGCGGAAGTCGACGCCGGCCTGCGCCTGGAAGGTTACGCCGCCGAATTCGTAGTCGAAGGTCGTGCCCTGGGGACGGGTGACTTCGACGTGCGGAATGTTCACGCCGACACCGGCGCCGAGATAGGGTGTCCAGCGACGG
>NZ_JBFTSM010000021.1:0-152986 GCF_056400025.1 Rhizobium sp. 01L419 | reverse complement strand
TCGGCACCTTGCGTGCGACGAGGTGGTGAAGCCGCCGTCGATCGGCGAGGGATAGTTGCTGATAGCATCGGGACATGCCAAAATCTCCAAAGTGAAGCCATTGAAATCATTGGCATGTCGCACTTGGAAATAGAATGTACCCCCTTACASATGAAAATCGCATAATCTATCTTATGGAACTATTAGCTGTATTGTGAAAAGGCACCTCCGTCTTTCGCAAAGCAATGCACGTCAAAATCTCCAAACTCCAAAAGATGTGCATTCTCAACGTTTACGGGTAAGCGGTTGTATCAACGGCCAAAACTCCGATTGAAGGCCCTACACCATATACAGCTGAGACGCCCGCGTATCTTCCAATCCAAGACGATCTGGCGCTCGCCCGGAATGGCGCGAGAACTTCGTCACAGCATGCGATTACGATCGCTGCGTCGCCGGAGCTTGCGCATCGCATCAGTTAGGCAAGAATATCGTCGGCCGATTAGCTCGAGCCACCAATGCTAACTTCGTGCAGTTGCCGTCTCTGTGGGAGCCGAGTTCTCCAACCACATCGTGTGCTAACGTATGAGTATCGATCACCTACTGGCTTAAACTCGCCTAGCGTCGATCGTCGCGCTAGCGCCGACCAGTCAACAATGTCACTTTGAGCTGCTACCGGGCACGACTCTATTCGCAGCCCCCCGGATCAGGACGCCGAACACGCAGCTGCGAACGGCCATCAGTGCGCTTCATTGTTTCTGATGCAGCCGGTTGCCGAACCCGGCGGTACCGTGCCCCGACATGTCACCGCAGTCGCGAGCAATTCCAATTGTTCACCATTCCCTGAGAAGTCCAAGCCGATTGACCACTGTCGGATGATCTATTCAGCAATTTCAGATAATACCGGAGGCATCGATAGCTGGATCGCCTCGGAGTAACATCGTGAAATCTCGATTGTCGTCCATGTTTGTACTTTCAGCATTCGCGCTGCTTGTTGGTTCGACGCTTGCTTCAGCCGAAGGCTGGCAAACCGACGCGCAAGGCACTTCCAACTGGCATGTTTCGCCTCCAATCGGGCAGTGCAACGTCAGTCGTGCCAGGAACAGAGCGATACGCGCCGGGATTTATCGAAGCGAGATCGTCTATCGCGACGAGAACCTACTAACCTTCAGGGGGCTGACGCTTAACGGAGATCGCAAGGAGATCACCTTTGGAAACGAGGCAAGCTGCCCGGAACTGGAGTCGAGAGACATTCCATAGATTGCAGACGGGCCGAAGCTGCGGCTTCAGTCTTTTCGCAGGAAGTAAAGGATCCTCCATACGCAGCTCCTGCGAATACCCGCGCCACGCCCTGTAGCATTCTCAGACCTTCAGGGCTCACAGCAGCTCTCGATCTTCCCAAGGAAGACACGGAGAAGATCTGCTTCCACAATGCCGAGGCCTTGTTCGGGCACTACGCAAAGCTCGCATGATGCGCGGCCACATACGTCTGCGAGGTGGCGCAGATGACACGGCGTCCGCTCTTCTGACGGTTCATTCCCGCCCGCTAAAGCCCGCAGAATCCGATAGCGTGAATGGTCAATCTGGCCAGGCGTAAATCGCGGCTGGACGAGCGACGCCCTTGAGTGGAAAAATGCCCGCTTTCTCGAAACGGCCTGGCGTCTGCGAAACGAAATCGGCGGATGCCAGCAGGCTGTGGCCGATTTCGTCGGCCAGCTTCTCCATGCGCGCCGCTTCGTTGACCGCCCTGCCGATCGCCGTGAAGTCGAGGCGGCGGGCCGCACCGACGTTCCCATAAAAGACCTCGCCGACGTGAAGGACGATATCGACGAGAAGCCCTGGCTGTCCCGCTTCCTCTCGCCTGCGATTGACATCACCATTGGCGTCCATGGCGGTTCGAGCCGCCGATAGCGCGCGGCGGCATGCCTCGGCCGGGTTGTCTATATCGGCAGGGAAGATGGCGAGCAGACTGTCGCCCATAAACTTCAGGATCTCGCCGCCCTCCTGCTCGACCGGGGCGCCGATCGCCTCGAAGTGTTCATTGAGCCAGGCAACGATGCGTTCGGGCGCATGCCTTTCATTGAGTGACGTGAAATTCTTGAGATCAGCCAGAAGGATCGCCGCATAGATCGCGGTACCGTCGCCGCGCCGTATATGGCCACCTAGGATACGACTGCTGCTTCCGGCACCCGTGTAGACCGCGAGCACGTCGGTGGCAACGCGTGTGGTCGCGATCCGGCAACAGGTAAGAGTGAGGGCTGGCATCAACCGCCGCAGTTCGGCAATCTGATGATCGGAAAATCCCTCGGGATGATCGACAGCGAGGGAGAAGCTGACACCTGCAAGCGCAGTATCCCCGGGAAATCGGGCCAGTTTCATCAGGTAATCGGTGGCTCCAAGCTCGGCTAGCTCCGTCAGCAGCGGAATCGGCGGCGCGTCCGGTCCGGGCGGCAATTTCCAGCGGGCGTAATCGAGGTCGTTCGCCAGGAGATAAGCAACAGGCGAGCGCTGGAACAACTCTTGGCCCGCTTCGTCATGTCCTTGAACTTCCGTCAAAAAGCCGGACGATCGGTACCATGCGACCGAAGACCCGCGTTGTACGGGATCAATCGACGGCATAGCGATCGACGCACGGATGATCGGGTATCCGAGGTCCATCAGCCGCTCCGCCACACCCTGCAGAACGGTCTCGATCGTATCGGTCGATAGTCCCTCGGCAATAATCCAGTCGATCAGTTCCTGCAAATGTGGCATCATATATCTCTTGGCCTCCGGGATTTGTGGAGGTCTGTCGTTCTACCGCAATTTCGTCAATGGTCCATTGGCCGTGTTATTCACGGGCACAGGACCGGAACGCAACAAAAATGCTTGATGCTCGCGTCGGCGGCACCAAAAAGGATGGAACAAAATCAACGCAGGCGCGTAATCGTTCTCTGGGACACCACGAACCTATTATCGCCCTAACAAGAAGCACAACCCACCTCGAGGAAGGAGAGGAATGTGTCTATGACCTCACGCAATGCTCACGTTGTACCGCACGACGATCACGTGGTCACCGCCAAGGAGGCCCTGGAGGGACTTTATCTGAGGCTTGAAATGGAGGCGGAGGTTCGCTTGGTCGCTGCGGCGTTGCGCGCCGGCTGGACGGCGGACGAAGCGCTTGAAGCGATTGACCAACTTCGAGCCGACGATACCAGGCACTAGGGCGTGGTGCGTGCATTCGCACTTGTTAAAGACGCCCTAACTCGTTGAATCCAAGCATCAGGCTTCCGAAAATCGATTTCGATTTTCGAGCCAATGCCGTAGGCTTTCTTGAAGCAGCCACAGATGTCGTGGCGGCGAAAGCCGCCCTCAGTTTGCCACCAGATGCCCCGGCGATACCTCGCGGTACCCGAGCGGCTTGATCTTATAATCGACAGGCCGGATCGGGCTTTTGATCTCGTCGTTAGCAACAACGCGTTTTTCGCGACGGCGGTCGGGATCGGGGACCGGCACAGCTGCCATCAACTTCTTGGTATAGTCATGCTGCGGATTGCCGAAAACGGCCGCTCGCGGGCCGATTTCGACAATCTCACCGAGATACATGACGGCGACGCGATGGCTGACGCGCTCGACGACGGCCATGTCATGCGAGATGAACAGGAAGGCGAGGTTGAGGCTCTGCTGCAGATCGAGCATCAGGTTGATGACCTGCGCCTTGATCGAAACGTCTAGTGCCGAGACGCTCTCATCCGCCACGATGACCTTCGGCTCCAGTGCAAGCGCACGCGCAATACAGATACGCTGGCGCTGACCGCCGGAGAATTCATGCGGGAAGCGCGAAGCCATGTCGGGTGTCAGTCCGACTTTGGCGAGGAGGTCTGCGACGCGCTCCTTTGCCTGCTTTGCCGTACCCATCCTGTGCTCGAGATAAGGCTCGGCAATGGCATCGCCGACGCGGATACGCGGATTGAGGCTGGCGAAGGGGTCCTGGAAGATCATCTGCACGGTCTTGCGCATCTCGCGCATGCCCGCCTTGCCGAGCGCCAGCACATCCTTGCCATCGGCAATGACAGAACCGCTCTGCGCCTCAATCAGCCGCATGATTGCGCGCCCGGTTGTCGACTTGCCGCAGCCGGACTCGCCGACGAGCGATAGCGTCTCGCCCGCATGGAGATCGAAGGATACGTTCTCGACCGCATGGACGCGACCGGTCAGCTTGCCAAAGAGGCCCGAATGAATATCGAAGCGCTTGGTGAGGTTCTTCACCTCCAATACCGGACGGGCGGCTGCCGCGACTGTATCGGCCGTCTCGACCGGCGTGTCAGATTCTCCGGTCGCCGTATTGACGACAGGAAAGCGCAGCGGCCGCTCGTAGCCCTGCATGGAGCCGAGTACCGGGACGGCAGACAGCAGGGCGCGGGTATAGGGATGTTTGCCGCGGTGAAAGATATCCGCCGTCACCCCCGTTTCCACTTGCTCGCCGCGATACATGACGACGGTACGGTCGGCGATCTCGGCAACGACGCCCATGTCATGGGTGATGAACAGAACCGAGGTCCCCTCCTCTTCCTGCAGCATCTTGATCAGATCCAGGATCTGGCCCTGGATCGTCACGTCGAGTGCCGTCGTCGGCTCGTCGGCGATCAGGAGCTTCGGCCGCGAGGCAAGCGCCATTGCGATCATCACGCGCTGGCGCATGCCGCCGGAAAAGCGGTGGGGATATTCGTCGAAGCGCGAGGCGGCCGAGGGGATGCGCACTTTTTCAAGCAGCCGGATCGTCTCGGCGCGGGCTTCTGCCTTCGACATTGGCCTGTGGCAGAGCAATGCCTCGGATATCTGGTCGCCGATCGTGAAGAGCGGATTGAGGCTCGTCATCGGCTCCTGGAAGATCATAGCGACATCATTGCCGCGAACCTTGCGCATTTCGCCTTCCGGCAGGGCCAGAAGATCGCGCCCGCCGAGCATGATCTTGCCTTCGATGCGGCTCGAATCCAACTGCAGAAGGCGCATGATCGACAGGGAAGTCACACTCTTGCCGGAGCCGCTTTCGCCGACGATAGCGACTGTCTCTGCCGGTGCGACATCAAAGGAAATATTGCGAACGACCGGCTTCCAGGCGCCATCGACCAGAAACGATGTCGTCAGATTCTGGACGGAGAGGACCGGCTCTGCCGCTGCGATGGATTGTGCCTGGATGCCTGTCATGATCGCTTCCTTAAAATTCGCCCCGGATATCAGATCAGTCCGGCCACTTCAGCACGCCTTCGAAACGACGCTTGCTGCGATCTTCGATCGGTGTCGCGATGATCTCGTTGGAGGCACGCGCCTTGTCGAGCTCTTCGGCCAGGCGGCTGGCGACGATCTTTTCCTGGCCCGGATGCAGGTTGCAGGGGTCGAGATAGAAGTAGCGATGCTCGACTTCGTGGTCGCGGACGACGATCGGCGGAGAGCCGCGGCCGAGAGCATCGGCAAGATCCCAGGCGGTGATATGGGCCTCATCGGTATTGATGATCACGCGCATGCGATCGAGCGGGTTGTTGGTCGGGTCCGGTTCTATCAGCGCGGTAACGCCGGGGCGGCCGTCAAGCGTCTGTTTCCAGAGGTTGAGATAGCTCGTCTCGCGCGCGCGGATACCGGCATTATCGCGCTTTTCCCAGGCCTCCAGCGCCGCCATGACGCCAAAAATGCTTTCCTTGCCGACCTTCATGCCGCGGCCGATGCCCATGTTCTGCAGGAAGGCGTAGCGCACCAGCTCCTTTTTGCCGGCGACGATGCCCGAGGTTGGGCCGCCCAGGAACTTGTGGCCGGAATAGAGCGCCACATCGGCCCCCTGCTCCAGGAATATCTTGAGATCATATTCCGAGGCCGCATCGACGATAACGGGAACGCCCTTGGCATGGGCGATCTCGACGAATTCCTTGAGGTTCAGCAGGCCATAGTCGACGACATGATGCGAAACGACATAGACGGCGGCCGCCGTCTTTTCGGTAATTGCCTGTTCCATATGGAAACGGTGGGTGGATGTCGCCTGGCCGACCAGCACCGCCTTGCCCCCGGCAAGCCGGATCGCCTGATCGACGGGCGCGCCGTAGCTCACGATGTGGCCCATCTGGACAAGAACTTCGTTCTTTTCCGGGACGACATCCGGCAGCTTCTCGATGGCGAGCAGATTGTTGCCAGTGATGGCGCCTGCGACGGCGAGCGAAATGCCTGCCGAGCACGAGGCGGTCACGAAACCCGCCTCGCCGCCGGTCAGCCGCGCGATGACGGCGCTCGCCTTGCGCTGCAAATCGTTGACCTCGACGAAATGCGGTAGGATCGACGACATGGCGGCGATAGCCTCGGGAACGACGATCGAGGCGCCGAGGCTGGTCATGGTGCCAGAAACGTTGATGACCGGGCGAAGGCCGATCGATGTGCGGATGTCCTCAGACATGGGTGTCTCCAATTTCAATCTGTTGGGCCCGAGCAATCATGCGCATCCTCATCTCAGCGCGACGATGGCCTCGATTTCGACGGTGATGTTTCCTGGCAGCGATCCGAAGCCGACTGCAGAGCGGGCATGTTGCCCGATCTCCTCACCAAAGACATCGATGAGGAGATCCGAGCAGCCGTTGATAACTGCAGGATGGTCGACGAAATGCGGCACGGCATTGACCATGCCGAGCAGCTTGACAACGCGCTTGACACGCGAAAGGTCGCCGAGCGCCTCATGCATGACGGAAAGCAGATTGATGCCGGTCAGCTTTGCATGCTGGTAGGCGGCTTCGACGCCGACCTCGGCGCCGACCTTGCCGACATGCATGAATCCATCTGGCTCGCGAGGCCCCTGCCCCGACAGGTAAAGCATGTTGCCCTCCTGCACATGGGTGACGAAGTTGGCGATCGGCGGCGGTGGAGCCGGAAGCTGGATGCCAAGCGCTGCTAGCCGCTCGTAGGGCGACGTGCTGGGTTGACCTGCGGTAACGGGCGGGCCGGCGGTGGCGGAAGACTGGTTCACGCAAACTCCTGTCATGCTATGTCTTGAGTTCTGGTCTTACCGGTAGGAATAACCGTGGCTGTGGCGCACGAGCTTGCGGGCGCGCGGCACATAACGGCTGGAAGTGAAGGCCTCGTTGCCCAGCACCGCATAGCGCGGCTCGAAAAGCTTCTTCAGCACCGAGACGTCACCATTGGAATCTGTCGCCTCAAGGTCGGAATCGACGAGATCGAAGACAGTGAACTCGGCGGTAGCACCAACAGTCAGACGGTTTTCCATCGACAGCTTGATGACGGATGCCGGCGCATGGGTCACAGCATTGATCACCTTGTCGAAGGGCATGCCGACTGACAGAAGCTTCGACATGGTGGTGGCCAGATCCCAGACCGGGAAGTTCAGCGAATGGCCATGCAGGTCGGTTGAAATCGAATACGGCAGGAGACCGCGGGCAATCGCCGCTTCCGCCACCTTGAAGGAGAAGGAGGCGCCGCCATGGCCAATGTCGAGGCGGATGCCTTCGGATGCACAGCGTTCGGCGAGATTGAAGAGGTCTTCATCCTCCATGATGCTGGAGCCCGCCTTGCCATTGAAGCAGTGGGTGACGACATCGCCGGGACCGAGGATTTCAAGCACTTCATCGTAGAGGGCCGGCGGCTCGCCGACATGCACCATCATCGGCACCTTGAGGATCTTGGCGATCTTCTTGCCGAGCTTTACGGGGGTGACACCCCAGGAGCCGGTGATCACATGGCTGGCGCGCACCTTGATGCCGACGATATGCTCGCTGTTTTCGGCATAGCATTCGAGAATACGGTCAAGATCGATATCCCTGATGTCGCGCAGTTCCGCGACGCGGTTGCAGGCCACCAGTCCGATGGAGCCGAGATTGAGGAAGGCCTTGATGCGTTCCTTGGACGGCTCGATGATATATTCACGGAAGCCGTGGAAATTGGCCTCCCCGGCAGAACCGGCATCGACCAGCGTCGTTACACCGCGCTCGACGCCGCATTCGGATGGGCGCAGCGAGATGTCCGTGCCGCCGTGCCAGATATGCACATGCAGGTCGACCCAGCCGGGGGAGACAAAGGCGCCCTTACCGTCGATGCGTGTCACGTCGTCAGCCGCCGCCAGGGATGGGCCGAGGCCGGCGATCTTGCCATCGGCATCGACCAGGATATCGATCGCGCCATCGGGCGTGCCAGTGCCAAAGCCGACAGGCCTGATATTGGTGAGGAGGAGCGGCTTGCCCGCTTTTTCACCGGTCATTTTAGAGATCCTTTCGAAGTTTGGGATCGAGCATATCGCGCAGACCGTCACCGACCATCTGCAGCGAAAGCACCGAGAGAATGATGGCGATACCCGGAAACAGCGTCATCCAGTCGGCCTGGCCGATATATTGCCGGCCAGCGGCAATCATCGTGCCCCAGGTCGGGATTTCCGGGCTGACGCCGAGACCGAGGAAAGACAGGCCCGCTTCCGCAAGCATTGCGCTCGCAAAGAGGAACGTCGCCTGCACCAGGATCGGCGAAAGCAGGTTTCTCAACACATGCCGGGTCATGATGTGGAAGGTCGAAATGCCGAGCGCCTGAGCCGCCTCGACATAGGGCAGTTCGCGGATAACGAGCGTCGAGGCGCGGACGATGCGGGCCAGGCGCGGCGCATAGACGATCGACAGCGCGATGATCACAGTCGTCAGCGACGGACCGAGAGCCGCAACGAGTGCGATCGCAAGCAGGATGTCGGGAAAGGCCATCATCGCATCGATGAGGCGGGCGATCGGCGTGTCAAGATTCTTGAAGAAGCCGGCGAGCAGGCCGAGCGTAACCCCGATCACTGCCGAAAGTGCTACGACCGCGACGCCCACGAGCAGAGACAGGCGGCCGGCAAAGATCGTGCGTGACAGCACATCCCGGCCGAACTCGTCCGTGCCGAAGAAATATGTCCCGCTCGGCGGCTTCAGACGGTTGATGATCGAAAGCTTCGACGGCGAATAGGGTGCAACCCATGGCGCCAGGATCGCCAGCAGCACGAAAATTGTGAGAATGAGCAAGCCAACGACGACTGTCTTGCGCTTTAAAAACTGGCGGATGAATTTGCGGCCTTCGCTTTCGACCGGCTTGATCACGATATCCGTCATCAGTAGCGCACCCTCGGATCGACGAGCAGGTAGAGCATGTCGATCACAAAATTGATCAGGACGTAGAGCGCGGCGATCACCAGAAGCGCTCCCTGGATAACAGGATAGTCACGACGCAAAACAGCCGAGACCACGAGATTGCCGACGCCCGGAAGGCCGAAGACGGTCTCCGTCACGACTGCGCCCGAGATCAGCACGGCAGCGGTCAGACCAAGGACGGTCAGGATCGGGATAAGTGCATTCTTCAAAGCGTGCTTGAGGATCACCCTGCGTTCGATCAGGCCTTTGGCCCGAGCTGTCCGGATATAATCGTCACCCAGCACATCGAGCATCGAGGCGCGCGTGAAGCGCAGGATGAGCGCGGAGGAGACGATGCCGAGCGCGAATGCAGGCAGCGTGAGGTGATACATGCGATCGAGGAATGTCGAGCCCGGTCCGCCGTATCCGGAGACCGGGAACAGGCCGAAGCGGACGGCGAACACCTGCATGAGGATGAGGCCGAGCCAGAAGCTCGGAATGCTTGCGGCAAACATTGCAAGCGTCGTTGCCGCCTGGTCGATGAAGGAACCCCGGCGGTAGGCGGCATAGATACCGATCGGAAGGGCGATGAGGCTGGCGATAACAAGCGAAAAGATCGTCAGGAAGAAGGTCGGTTCGGCGCGATCGAACAGCGCCGCGGTGACCGGCATGTTGAGGAAAATCGACTGTCCAAGATCGCCCTTCAGGAGCTGGCCGATATAAAAGAGATATTGCACGCCGATCGATCGGTCGAGGCCAAGGCTGGCGCGCAGATCGGCGATATCCTGCGACGTCGCATCCGGACCGAGCATGACGGCCGCCGGATCGCCGGGGGTGACGCGCACGATGATGAAGACGATCGTGACGACGAGAAACATCACCACGATCATGCCGAGCAGGCGCTGGAAAATGTAACGTATCATGAAGTCTGTCCCGGTGCCGGGCAGGCACGATGGAAAAGGGATGCCGGCGCAGGCGCACCGGCATCCTGCGATGGAGCGTTACTTCTTGACGGATGCGTTCCAGAAATACGGCCACGGAGCCGGTTCGACGCCTTCAAGCTTGGTCGATTTGGCCGAGACGGCGTTGAAATCGCCGATCTTCATGTAGGGCAATTCGTCATACATGGCCTTCTGGACATCGGCCCAGAGTGCGATGCGCTTCTGCGGATCGACCTCGGAAGTGAAGGCATCGACGGTGGCCTTGCGCGCCGGCGTATCCCACCAGCCGGGCGAGCTGGGAGACAGCGAACCGATCAGTGCCGGTTCCGGCAGGAAGGGGCTGTGGGTGATGTAGATATCCCAGAGCTTCGGATCTGTGCGGCGCTGCGTCAGCGTCGCCCAGTCGACGACCTGCAGATCGACGGCGAAGCCGGCAGCCTTCAGATATTCGGCCGCGACCTGCGCCATCTTGTAGTGGAATTCATACTGGCGGCTGGTGAGAATGCGGATCGGCTCACCATTGTAGCCGGCCTTCTTTGCCGCTGCGGTGGCCCCTTCTGAATCGGCGACGTTATAATTGCCCTCGACACCTGCATTCGTATTCCAGACGTAGGGCTTGGGATAAATGTCGCCGTCGAGCGTATAGAAATCCGTGCTGCCGAAAGCGGCGGCGAGCATGTCTTCCATGCTGAGCGCCTGGCGGATTGCCTTGCGGACCTCGACGTTCTTGGCAATGCCTTCCTTCGTGTTGAACACGAAGACGGGATAGCCGAAGGGCTTCAGGATGACGGGCTGCGAAGCGCTCGATGCCTTCAGCTTGTCGAAGGATTCGACCGGGATCGAGTCGACATAATCGTACTGACCTGAAACGGCGGCCTCGACGCGCGTGTTCGGATCCGGAACCGGCACGAAGCGGATTTCGTCGAGATACTGGTGGCGGGCACCGCCATAACCGTCACTCTCGCCGTCACGCGACTTATAGCCGTCGAAACGGACGAGCTGGATGTACTGGTCCGCCTTGCGCTCTTTCAGCATGTAAGGACCGGTGCCGATGAATTCCTTCATCGGTTCATCCTGCTTTTCAGCGGGAATGATGATGGCGGCGGAGTTGTTGAAGGCGAGCAGCGAGGTCAACGGCGCATAGGGTTGCTTCAGCGCGATCTTGACGGTCGCCGGATCGACGGCGGTGATGGAGTCGATGAAGCCTGCGACCTGCTTGCCGCGCGAGGCGATCTTGATCCAGCGGTTGAGCGAGGCAACGACATCTTCCGAGGTCATATCGGAGTTATCGTGAAACTTGATGCCGGTGCGCAGCTTGATCGTATAGGTCTTACCGTCGGCGCTGATTTCCGGCAGGCTTTCGGCCAGAAGTGGCGTGACATTCCACTTCTTGTCAAACGTGTAGAGCGTTTCGAAAATATGCTGCGTGACGATGCCGACGAGATCGGCGGTCGAGGACATAGGGTCAAGCGTCGGCGGCTCGCCGATCGTTGCGACGTTGATAACGCCGCCCTTTTCCTGAGCCATCAAGGTTGTCGGCAAGGCGACCAGCGCAGTGCCGAGAAGGAATGCGACAAAAGTCTTCATTTCATGCTCCCGGTTTAATGTTCCACAATTATGTTATGTCGGTTTTTATAATAGAATAGCGAGGGAAGTGGTTCTGTCAATCGGGAAAGTGGCTCCATCGGTAAAAATGAGCAGGAGCGCGGCCGGATCCAAAATCGCCCGCAATTTCAGTTGTTTCGCGATGGCGCAGGCAAGCTCGCCAACCTGGAATTAAATGCGCCGGGGTCGCGTATCCGTCTCGTTCTTTAATCGTTCCGGTGGTTCAACCGGAAGAGGCAAACGATGTCGGACTTAAGTCCGTGTTGGTCAGCGCGCAAAAAAGTTAGAACGCGATTACGTTGCTTTTATCGAGGACATCGAGGTGCGCCGAAGGCGGACATCATATCCTTTTCTGAAACGGTGCATTGGATGGAGATCATTCTTGGCGCATCGATTTGCATTTAGAGCCGTTGCAAGAATCCCAAGTAACCGCCACTCGCCCGGACTGAACAATCAAAGTCCTAAATCCCAGAAATGCGAAACATGTCATCTGCTGGAGAAGTCATGAAGAAAGTGCTTGTAGCAGGCGGAGCCGGTTTTCTCGGATCGCATTTGTGCGATAGGCTTTTAAATCGCACCGACATCGAAAAATTGGTTGTTGTTGATAATCTTTGGACTGGCCGCGAGGCGAATATCTCCCACATCCGGGACCCCCGCTTCTACTTCGTGCGGTCCGACGTGGAAGAGCTTCAGACGTCGGACAAGTTTGACGAAATATTCCACCTTGCTTCTCCGGCCTCGCCGCCGTGGTACATGAAGGAACCCAAGAGAACCATTTCGGCAAATCTCATTGGAGCCTTCCGTCTTCTGGACCTCCTGAAAAAAGGGGGCCGCTTCTGCTTCACCTCTTCCTCGGAAGTCTATGGCGATCCGCTCGTCTCACCGCAGCCGGAGTCCTATAAGGGCCAGGTCGATTGCACCGGGCCACGCTCATCCTATGACGAAAGCAAACGCTGCACGGAGTCCTTGCTGTTCGAGATGCAGCGCACGCAGGGTCTGGACGTCAAAATCGTTCGACCCTTTAACGTATATGGACCGAGGACGCGGCCAGACGACGGGCGAGCTGTCTCGAACTTCGTCGCCCAGGCCCTGACCGGCCGCCCCATTACGGTGTTCGGGGATGGCCTCCAATCCCGAAGCTGGGGGTATGTCGATGACATCATTGACGGCTTCGCAAGTTACTTCTGGATGAACGAGACCGATTACAGGGGCCCGCTCAACGTCGGGAACGATCGGGAGATATCAGTCCTGGAAGTAGCTCAGTATGTCTCGCGCCTGATGGGCGGGATTCCGATCGTCTTTGAGCCCTCACCGCCGCATGATCCGACAAACAGACGACCAGATCTGACGAATGCAAACTACGTGATGCCCGAATGGTCGTGCACGATCAGCTATGAGGAAGGCGTTGCAAAAACACTGGACTGGTTCAGTCAGGAGATGAAAATTGCCACGGCACAGGCAGCTCAGGCGGGCTCCCGCCCGCTGGCCAAGGCGGGACGCTAAACGGTTCACCGGCATCTGGCACAGAGAGTAGCAATGAGGGACGTCATACCGCGTGACATGAAAGACAATGTCTTTCCTGTGCCTATCCAATACCTGGATCTTTCGTCGGATGACGTCGGTGCGAATGTCCCGGCGATCGACGCCGGGCTCGTCGTCTTCGTCTTCGAAGGCCTTCCCGTCGGTCAGGCCTATATCGAGAGGTCAGAAATCCCGGGCGCCCTGGCTGCGCGCGCCGTCTTGCCAGAGACCATCGAACACGCTCGGGACGTGATGCGGGCACCGATCAGGAACCGCGACGTCAGCCTCCTGATCTGCACCAAGGATCGGCCGGACGAACTAGCTAGATGTCTCGCATCAATCCCCACGCAGTCTTTGCCTCCGGCTGAGGTGATCGTCGTCGACAACGCGTCAGCCGGTGATGGCACGCGTCGGGCCGTCGAGGCAGCCGGTGCAACCTATGTGCGCGAAAACAGGGTCGGATTGGACTACGCCCGCAATGCCGCCGTGCGCGCGGCAAAGACCGAGTTCGTGGCGTTCACGGATGACGACGTAGTCCTGCACGAGCGGTGGCTGGAGAACCTGATGAAGGCCTTTGATCAGCCGGATATCGGATGCGTCACCGGCCTTGTCCTTCCTGGAGAGCTTTCCACGCCCGCGCAGCTGATCTTCGAAACCCATTGGGGATTTGGCAGAGGCTATAAGCGTCTGGATTTCGGCCAGGACTTCTATCGCCAAAGCGCACCATACGGGGCGCCTGCCTGGCTGATCGGCGCGGGCGCAAGCCAGGCATTCCGCCGCCAGATATTCGACGATATCGGATTGTTCGACGTGCGGCTGGATATGGGCGCAGCCGGGTGTTCGGGCGATTCGGAATTCTGGAATCGCCTTCTCCATTACGGCGGCACCTGTCGCTACGAACCGACGGCGGTTTCCTGGCATTTCCATCGTAAGGATATGAAGGGGCTCGCCAGGCAGATCCGCCAATACATGAGCGGCCATGTGGCGGCCTTGCTGGTGCAGTACCAGAACACCGGCAACCGGGGCAATCTGCGGCGCATCCTGGTCGCCTTGCCACAATATTATCTTCAGAGGTTGAGGAAACGGCTGCCCAAGGGGGCGACCTCGGACAACTTCTTTCTCAGGGAGGAGATATTGGGATGCCTGAACGGCGCCTGGTATGTCCTTCGCCGCTGGAAGATGCCGGCATGGTAACCGGACCGAAGCCGGATATATCGTTCCTTATCCCCGCTTATAGCGCGGCGGAAACTCTGGCAGACTGCCTTGGCAGCTTGCAGAAACAGTCGGTGTCAAACTGGCAGGCAGTCGTCGTCGATGACGGTTCGAAAGACGATACCTGGAATGTGCTCGAAGGCTTTGCGAAAGCCGACAGCCGGATCCTGATCCATCGTCAGGCGAATGCCGGCGCATCCGCGGCGCGTAACGCGGCCGCCGGGTTTGCGACCGCTCCTCTGCTCTGCATGCTTGATGCGGACGACTGGTTGGACGCCGTTTTCATCCAAAACATGCTACCGGTTGCGACCGATGGCCAACAACCCATCGTTGCCTATTGCAGCTATCGCCGTGTCACGCCGGACGGCCGGATGCTGAGTGTCGAAATACCCCCTGATCTCGCAGGCGACAGGGCAAAGCGGGAATTCTCGTCGTTCTGTGCGCTCGCTATTCATACGGTGGTCTTTCCCAGAGACCTTTTCATCCGGTTGGGCGGTTTGGATGTCCAACTGCAGACTTGCGAGGAATGGGATCTCTGGCTCCGTATGGCCTTTGCCGGAGTTTCGTTCCGGCAGGTCGAAGGATGCCTTGCCTTCTATCGCATGAAAACCGGCTCGCTCTCGGGTGATCCGCTGAAAATGCTGAGGGATGCCGTCCGTGTCACCACCAGCGCGCAAGCGCTGCGCTTGAAAGAAGGGCTGTCGCCGGATGCTGAGGACGCCCGATGGACGGCGCCTGCGCTCGGTCAATTGCGAATGCTCACCTGGGCCGCCTCAGTCAACCTGTGCGCGGGAGACGAACTTGCCGCGCTTGCAGAGGTTCTGCCCGAATTTCCCAACTCTTCCGGTTACGAAAACTTCCTGACCGAAGGGATATTGCATGGATTGCAGATCGGTCTGAAGGTAGCGCGCCCCGCCGATCTCGTCGATTCGTTGGAACGTTGGACGCCGGCCTTCCTCGATCTCATACAATTGCTTGAACAGCACTCTCTACCCGGAACCGGTCGCCGGATGGAAGAATTGATTGTCTGGTCAATTTCGGCACCCGACATGTCTCGCTCCTTCGCACTCGGCCATCTCCAGGTGGCCGCCATCGACACCGAGAAGCTCGCCTGGATCACCCGGGTTGACGAGGCCGATACACTGCTCCTGCACGTCTTTGCCGCAGGGCTATATGTCGGATCGCATGTCGGCGCCTTGTGGGGAGACCTTTCTGTACGCACTCAAGTCCAACTCATTATCGATGAGTTGCAGGCCGGAAATTGCTTGCCGACGCCTTTAACGTTCTCTTATGCGCGCTCTTGGACGGCCGCAGCCCTTCGCAATAGGAGGGCTTTCGGCAAAATCGTCCGGCAACGCAGCGGGCGACGGCGCCAGATCGAACATCTCTTCAAAGCGGTACATCTGACCGCGCTCGTCGAAACTGCAGCTGGCGGACGAGCGGATAATGTTCCACTCTTGCTGGAGGCGAAATCCCGCTATCAGCAGCGGCTCGCCGCCCCCTTGGTCGCGACGACGGACCAGTCTCCCGAAGCAGGAGACCACCAAACGGTACTGCATGAAGCAACGACAAAAAAAGAATATTGGGAGCGTTTCTTCGAACGCCCGGACCCCTGGAACTACGTCTCAGTCTACGAACAGGTCAAATACGAGCAGACGCTGAGCCTTGTTCCCGATGGGGTCGCAAGAACCCTGGAGCTTGCCTGCGCGGAAGGTGTGTTCACGGCAAAACTCGCACAGAAGGTCGGTTTTGTGACAGCAGCGGACATCTCCAGCCGCGCGATTGAAAGGGCATCCGAGAGATGCCGGGACCTTCCAAATGTGGAGCTTCGCGTCCTGGATTTCGTCGAAGCCGAACTTCCGCCCGAGCAGGATCTAATCGTCTGTTCGGAAGTTCTCTACTACCTGGATAACGAGGCAAGCCTGGAACAGGTATGCCGGAAAATCGCGGGTGCCCTGAAGCCGGGCGGTTACCTTGTCACGGCCCACGCCCATCTCCGGCGCGACGAGCCCGGCAGGACCGGTTTCGACTGGAACAATCCTTTTGGTGTGGGAACAATCAAGGAGGTCCTGTCAAACCTTCCTGACCTTGTGCTGGAAGAAACGGTTGAGACCGAGCTTTATGCCATTCACCGGTTCGCAAAGCGAAATACGGCAATACCGGTCGTGCGTATCGAGCCCCACGGTGTGCCTCTCGATACGGACGTCGTCAAAGACATTATCTGGGGCCCGGCGGGCATCGACCGCGAGGTCGCATGGACGAACGAGGTCGGGACCTCAGTTCCGGTGCTCATGTATCACAGGATTGCGCTCGACGGGCCGGACTCGCTCCGTCGCTTTCGGGTCGCACCGGAAACCTTCCGTAAACAGATGCAGTTCCTGCGGCGGCAGGGCTATTATGCGCTGACGGCCGAAAGCCTGACCAGCCTGTTATGTGAGGGCAAACCCATCCGCGGGCGACCCGTCGTTCTGACTTTTGACGACGCCTATCTCGATTTTCTCACCGACGCATTCCCGATCCTGGTTGAAAACGGGTTCAGCGCGGACGTCTTCGTGGTGACGGACAAGGTGGGCGGCAGGTCGGATTGGGATGCCGGTTACGGGGATACGGCACCGCTGATGTCCTGGAGCGATATCCAGAGCCTGCAGCGGCAAGGAATCCGTTTCGGGTCTCATCTGGCGTCTCACAGGCCGGCAAGTTCGCTCGACAACACTACATTGCTGGGCGAAGCAGTACTTTCACGCGACGCCCTGGAAAGCCGGCTGGGTGAGGCCGTGACGTCCATCGCCCTTCCCTTCGGTTCTACCGATTTCCGTGTGCCTGGCATTCTTGCTCACGCGGGCTACGAGATCGGCTTTTCGACAAAGCCCGCGAGAACGAGCTCTGTGGACCACCCCTTGTCACTGCCACGCCTTGAAATTCGCGGTGACCTCCCCCTCACTGCCTTTGCCGAGCTGATGGGCCAACCTGACGCCTTCATTGGATAGCGAGCCATGAACCTCGATCCTCTCCCCTTGGTCACGGTTATCATTCCTGCTTACAACGCCGAGAAAACACTCGCGAATACGCTTCGCAGCGTATCGAACCAGACTCATCAACGCCTTGAAATCCTCGTGGTCGACGATGGTTCGTTGGATGGAACGTACGAACTGGCAAACGAATATCGCCTTCAAGATCCACGCATCAGGGTCCTGAGACAGGAAAACGGCGGCGTGGCTCGTGCCCGCAACTACGGAATCCACGAAGCGGCAGGCAGCTACATCGCCCCGATCGACGCCGACGATCTCTGGCATCCCCGCAAAATCGAATTGCAACTCCGAGCGCTCGCAAGCCTTCCCGGCGGGCGCGGGGTCGCCTACAACTGGTATGCTGCCATAGACGCGAATGACGTGATTTTCGCCCATTCGAGACCCGTGCTGTATAAAGGCGGCGTCTTCGAAATCATGGTCCGGGAGAATTTTATCGGTAACGGTAGTACGCCGCTCATGCCGCGCACTGATGTTCTGGCATGTGGCGGCTACGATCCGTCGCTGCGCGACCAAGAGGCCGAGGGATGCGAAGACTACAAGCTTTACCTGGCGCTGGCCGAAAGGCTGCCTTTCGCCCCCGCCGTTGATTTTCTGACCGGATACCGTTTTACCCAGGGAAACATGTCGAGCAATGCCTGTCGCATGCTGAGATCTCATGCCTTGGTAATGACAGAGGTCAAGAGACGTTACCCGCATCTTGCTGCCGCCGCCACCGCCGCCGAATTCGATACGGCACGGTGGTATTTCGCCAAGGCGTTCTCCAGCCAGGACCATGATCAGGTCAGAAAGCTGGCGCCGATAATTGCCGGGCGGTTCCCGTTGAGGCTCGCCCTTCACGGTGCCCGCCTTGTCTGGCGTTCAGCCAAACGTCGAGCACGGCGATTGGCAAATCGATTGCCAGACCGCGCAACCGGCAAGCCACCTGCCCCGCCGATAGGGGAAGGGACGACAGCCGTCGCTTTTCCCGAGAATGGCACGTCATTCCGTCACCGTTTTGAAGTGACGGCTATTGGCCAGACTGGCGAATTCATCGAGCCACGCGCGGGTGGCGCATGACGACGAGGCGAAAATCCGCTTCCGGCAAGCCGACGGGTGCCTTCAACCTGGTCGTCGCAGCCCGTTTCCGCGAGCTTCTAAAACTCGTGCCGTCGCTCCGGCTGAAGACGTCGGTGATGATCGTGATTGGCATCCTGAGCGGCCTCATGGAAATGGTGGGGATCACTTTCCTTGTGAGCCTCGTTTTTGTTCTCGGCCAACAGGGCTCTGCTTCCGGCACTGCAATCGCCGGGCTGCCCGCGCTTTTCGGCGGGTTCGAAGCCGCGATATCGAAGTCGATGCTGGTCACCATCCTCATCTGCGCGATCATCCTCCGGATCGTTCTGGGCTTTGCCAATTCGATCATCGCGAGCATCGTCAGCCATCAGATCAGCGGCAGCATCCGACATCGTCTTTACTTAAAGATCCTGACGATCCCATTTCAGCGGTTTCAGCATTACGAACGCAGCGACCTCATGAATGTGATCGCAACGGAATCCTATGCGGTCGCTTCGGCTCACGCGAGCCTGGTCCGCCTCGGAATCAATCTCGGGACCATCGTCATCTTCGGCATCGGAATGCTCATAATGGCATGGCCGATCGCCGTACTCGGGCTTGTTTTCGGCGTTATCCATAACCTGACTCTCGGCCTGTTTGCCGGGGCCTATCGGCGTGTCGGGGTGACCGCCCTTGCGGCAATGGAGGACCTGACACAACTTACCTGGACCACACTGCAGACCTTGAAGGCAGTGAAGAGCTTCGGTCTGGAAAAGCGCCACGAAAGCATTTTCGATGTCCTTTCCACAGATGCCGGTAAAACATGGTCCCGTTCCGACCGGATGGGTGCGGTAACTTCACTTCTGAGCGAGGTACTGACATTCGGCGTGATCCTGACGATCATTCTGTCTTCGCAATTTCTTCCGGTCGACTTCCGCGCGGCGTTGTCGGCCACCATTCTTCTTTACAGGCTTCAACCGCATATCAAGGAGTTCGATTCCCAGATCCTTGGCCTCCATGCCATGGAGGCCTCCTTGCAGAACATTCTGACGATAATTTCCGAGGCGGACGATGTCAGACAGGTGGCCTGCGGAGAAAAGCTCAAACATCAGCGGAAGGAGATCGTTTTCCACGATGTTTCGTTCTCCTATGAAGGGAACATCGTTCCCGCCGTCAGCCATGTCAGCTTTTCCATCAGGACAGGGGAGACGACCGCCCTGACGGGGCCAAGCGGCTCCGGCAAGACAACTATCCTCAACATGCTGCTCGATCTCATTCAGCCGAGTGAGGGTCGCATAACCCTCGACGGCAAGGATCTTTCAACCATCGAACGATCGAGCTGGCTGCGGCTACTCTCAGTCTCGGGCCAGGACGTCGAATTGATGGAAGGCACGGTCCTCGACAACATCCGGTTCCGCCGCGAAATTTCCGCGGAAGATATCCGCTGGGCCGCAGATGTGGCTTGCGCGACGGAGTTCATCGAGAAACTGCCTTCCGGCTTCGATGAATGGCTGGGCGATGAGGCGATAAGGCTTTCGGGTGGCCAGCGCCAGCGCATCGGCCTGGCGCGTGCGCTTGCTGGCCGGCCTGAGATACTGCTCCTGGACGAAGCTACCAATGCGCTTGACGAGGCGACCGAAGCGCGCGTGCTTTCCCTCCTGCTCAAGGAATACCAGGGTCGAACACTGATTATCGTCAGCCACCGATCGTCCGTTGCCAGCCGGATGAAGCATCAGATCTGTCTCGTCCCGCCAGTGATACAGGAATAATCAATGGATCGAGGAGACGCTTTTTATTCCGCCCAGCCCTTGGTTTCAGTCGTCATTCCGGCCTTCAACGCTTCCACATATATTGAGCGTACGCTTCGATCCGCGGCACGCCAGACCTATCCGGCCCTGGAGATCATTGTTGTCAATGACGGTTCGACGGACGACACGGCAAAACTGGTCGAGCAAATCGCGATGACGGATCCACGGATCCGCCTCCTCTCTACACCGAACCGTGGTGTCGCTGCCGCTAGGAATGCCGGCATCGAGGCATCATCAGGTCGATTTGTGGCATTCCTTGACGCCGACGATCTCTGGCACCCGACGAAAGTCGAGAAGCAGGTAAACGCTCTCAATCGCTTATCCTCGCGGTGGGCTGCGGTCTATGCGCTGCATTATATTATCAATCAGAACGACGAGATCATTCGGCCCGGCGCATCCAATGTCGCAAGGGGATATATCTATGCCCGGCATCTGACTTTCAAATATATAGGCAATGGAAGCGCGCTTCTTGTGCGACGGGACGTTGCGCTCGAGATCGGTGGGTTTGATAGCTCATACGCAGCAGCAGGTATCGGAGGCTGCGAAGATCTCGATTTCGAGTTCAGGCTGGCCGCACGCTATTGTATCGAAGTCATCCCCGAACGCCTGGTGGGATACAGAGAATATCCCGGCAATATGTCATCCAATCACGTACGAATGGGCCAAGGTGCTTTAGAAGTTGTAAAGCGCTCGCTGGCCGCAAATCCGCAGGTTCCGAGATATGCAGCCAGGAGCGCTGTCGCGCTCACTCAAAAATACGCGTTCTGGCAATACAGACAGGCCAAGAGTCTGCGCCTGCTGCTCGCCACTGCATGGGTAATTTTTCAACACGACCCACGTTTCATACTTCGGTTGATATGGCAAGCGAGCCGACGTATCGTGAAGCGAGGAATGACTTTCAAGGCAACAACAGAGCGCGGTGAAAACCCGCTGCGACTGAATGAACCGAGATTCGACGATCAAATCGTCCTTACGCCTGTTGAAAGCACGGAAGAAACGGCTCGGTCACGACGCCATCTGATGCGGCTGACCGCGATCGACGCCAAGTTGAGTTCGATACATGAGAGCGCCGAGCCAATTGGGCTCCCGGGCGGTGAAATTACCACAAGACCGCACGACCCTTAGTGCCCGTCAGGCGGAACGTCAGATTTCGACGTGGTTTCAACGATGTTCTTGCGATGGAAGATGAAGAGGCCTGCGAGAACGATGATGACCGAGCCGACCAGAATCTGCCTGTCGGGCAATTCGCCGAAGAAAATGTAACCAAGGACGATTGCCCAGAGCAGCAGGCTGTATTGGAGCGGCGCAAGCAGGGATGCTGGGGCAAGCTTCAACGCGCGCGTGATCATCATATGCGCGCTGCCTGCGACGATGCCGAGCGCCAGCATGCCGGCGAGGTCAAGGGCGGAGGCGGCACGCCAATCACCGATGCTCAGGAACAGACCGGTGACCAACGCACCGACGGTCTGCCATGTGACGAGCGTCACATCGCTCGTCTGCCGCAGCCGCCGGCCAAGGATCAGCGTCAGCGCGAAGGAAAGGCTGCCGATTAGGCCGAAGATCGACGGCCAGGACAACATGGCCGTCGAGGGCCTCAGCGCAATCAGCACGCCGACGAAACCGAGGATGACAGCGAGCCAGCGGCGCCAGCCGATCGTCTCGCCCAGGAAGAAGTGCGAAAGGGCGGCGACGTAGATGGGGCCGGCCATGTAAAAGGTCATGACATCGGCAAGCGGAAGATAGGCAACTGCGGCATAGAAAAAGGCGACATCCCCCGTCGTCAGGATAACCCGCAAGATTTGCAGGGGAGTGCGCTCGACCTGAAAGAGCGAGCGAGGTCCTTGCCGGGCGATCATCGGGGCAAGAATGAGAAAGGAACCGAACGAGCGGATCACCAGAACCTGGCCGACGGCAAAGCTCGCCACCAGCCATTTGCCCATGGCGTCGTTCAGCGAAAACAGGAAGTCGCCGAGGAGCATCAGAAGCACACCGAAAAGCACTGCGTTTCCCGCGGTCTGGCTGACGCGCAAATTCATGATTCGTCCCAATTGGTTAGCCCTCTTGTCTCCCATAGAACTTCATCCTGCGATCGTCGATCCGTGAGTTAGGATTTCCATGGCAGAACTCTAATCATTGAGAGGAATTCCGTGCTTGTCCGGCGTCGTCAATCGCATCGATAGCAGCGACACTGCCGTTAAAGTGATATGTGAGGAGCGACTGGAACAATCGGCATCAATTGTCGTCGCGATCACATTGAAAAGACTGCACACTTCTCCCCTTCCCCGCATGGTCGTCTTGTGGCAATGGTGGTGGTTCAAACTCTATAAAGACATCATGAAAGCGATTTCAGGCACCAATCTCGAGCAGGCCAAGTCACACAACAGGCGTGTCGTGATTGAGGCTATCCGCACCAACGGTCCGCTGTCGCGCGCCGCGATCGCCCGTATGACGGCGCTGACGGCGCAGACGGTCTCGAACATCGTTGAAGAATTGCAGCGCTCGCATCTGCTCGTGCCTGCGAAAGCGCAGAAGCTTGCCCGCGGCCAGCCAATCATTCCCTACTCGATCAATCCGCATGGGGCCTATTCCATTGGGCTCGAACTCGGCCGCCAGCGCGCGAGCGGCGTGCTGACCGATCTCTCGGGCGCAGTCTGTGCACGCATCGAGCGTCATGTCGAACATCCCGATCCCGAACAGGCGATGCCAATCCTCGGGTCCATTGTCGAGGATTTGCAGGGAGTGTTCTCCTTTGACCGCAACAGGCTGCTTGGTGTCGGCATGGCCCTGCCTGGCCGTTATGCGGAGGGCGGCGTCACATCGCTCAGCCCGCAGAACCTGCCTGGCTGGCAGGATTTCCCCGTCGGCTACGAGCTCGAACGGCGCGTGAAGGTGCCTGTGCTCGTCGAGAATGACGCGACGGCTGCGGCCATCGGGGAGCGCCTGCACGGTGTTGCCCGCGGCTTCAGCAGCTTCGTCTATCTCTTCCTTGCGGGCGGCGGCGGTATCGGCGCCGGCATGTTCCTCGACGGGCATCTCTACAAGGGCAGCCGGCACAATGCCGGCGAGATCGGCCACATCATCGTCGAACCGCATGGCCGGCTCTGCAGCTGCGGCAAGCGCGGATGCCTCGATCGCTACGTGTCGCCGACTGTCGCTTATGAGTTCATGGGCATTGCGAATGCTGAAGAGCTTTTGCCGGATCAACTCGACGCGCTGATTGCCAGAGGCGGCGAAGGTCTGGATGCCTGGCTGGATCAGGCGGTCCAGCCGCTGCGGCAGACCGTCGATTTTCTGGAACTGGCTTTCGATCCGCAGACCATCGTGCTTGGAGGCAGCATATCGACATCGCTGATGCAGCGGCTCGCCGCGCGGCTGGAACCGCTGCACATTCCCATTGACCCCGACCAGAGGCGCACGTTACCCCGCGTCATGATCGGCATGACCGGCAAGGATACAGCGATCCTCGGTGCCGCTGCCCTGCCGATCTTTTCCGAGACCAATCCACGCTTTGACGTTCTGCAAAAGCCGGTCGGCTAAGCCGAGGCTCGCTGGTCAAGTCAGGATATGACGGCCGCTACCATGCCGCCGCCGAGAAGAAGATATTTGCGCAGTGGTCATCGGCCTTCTCTCACTTCATCGCAATGACGACCTTACCCTTCGCACGTCCCGTTTCCACATAGTCCAGTGCCTCGTTGGTCTTCTCGAACGGGAAGACCCGGTCGATGACGGGGCGAATGGCGCCTGCCTCGATCAGCGCGGTGATCTTGCCGAGCTGAGCGCCGTTTGCGGTCATGAAGAGGAAAGAATAGCCGATCCCCCGGCGTTTCGATCTTCGCCTGATGCCCGAACTCAAGAGGCGCATGACCTGCCGGAGCAGCCAGCCGGAGCCATTCTCCCTGGCGAAATCGGGATCGGGCGGACCGGAAATCGAGATCAGCCTGCCACCCGGCTTCAGGACGGCGAGCGATTTTTCCAGCGTATCCTTGCCGAGGCTGTTCAGCACGACATCATAGCCCTTCAGCACCTTTTCGAAGTCGTCCTTCTTGTAGTCGACCACCACGTCGGCGCCGATGCTTTTCACCAGATCGATGTTTGCCGTGCTCGTGGTCGTCGCCACGTGGGCGCCGAGATATTTGGCCAGCTGGATGGCGACCGTGCCGACGCCGCCGGAGCCCGCATGAATCAGTATCCTCTGTCCCTTCTGCAGGTTGGCACGCTCGACCAGAACCTGCCATGCGGTCAGCGCCACCAGCGGGATCGATGCGGCCTCTTCCATGTTGAGATTGGCGGGCTTCAGGGCGACATCGGCTGCATCGATGGCGATATACTCGGCAAACGTCCCGATGCGATCCTGGCCGGGCCGCGCATAGACCTCGTCGCCCGGCTTGAACTGCCGGACATTCGCCCCGACCCGGACCACGACGCCCGCGACATCATTGCCGAGCACCAGCGGAAACCGATAAGGCAGGATGAGCTTGAATTCCCCGTCCCGGATCTTGGCATCCAGCAGGTTCACGCTGGCGGCATGGATCTCGACCATCACGTCGTTTTCACGCAATTGCGGTTCAGGGCTGTGGCCGAGCCTGAGGGCGCCGCCTTTCTTGTAGCGATCGATCAGGAGTGCTTTCATGAGGGCGAACTTTCGTTTCTATGGTGAGCCGGCAAAGTGACAAGGCAGGCTCAGCCGGGAAGTTTGTTGAATTTCCGAAGGCTCTTGTCGACGAAGGACTCGGGCAGAAAGCGGCGGATAAAGCGCACCTGTCCCGCCGCTTTTCCGGCCGTGTAGCGTCTCTTTGGCGATGGCGCATTGGCGGCTCGAACGACAGTTGCGGCCACCACTTCGGGTGCATCGCCCTTCGCGACGATTTCGCGCATCAGCTTTTCGGCATCGGCACGTACCGCATCGTAGATGGCGAGCGGCCGGTCCGGCCGCGTGATATTCTCTTCAAAGGAGGTGCGGGTGACGCCCGGTTCGACGAGCACCACACGGATGCCTTGCGTGCGCACTTCGTGGTCGAGGGATTCCGAATAACCTTCGATCGCATGCTTGGTCGCTGCGTAGAGCGCGTTGAAGGGCGCCGGGATCAGTCCGAGGATCGAGCTCAGGTTGACGATCCGGCCGCTGCGTTGCCGCCGCATCACCGGCAGTACCGCATTCGTCATCCGTATGGTGCCGAAGACGTTGACGTCGAACACGGATTTCGCCTGCGCCGTCGTCGATTCCTCGGCGCCACCGAGCAGGCCGATCCCGGCGTTGTTGACAAGAAGATCGATCCGCCCTGCCCGGCTTAGAACCTCGTCAACAACGCCCTGCACGGATTGATCGTCGATGACATCGCAGATCAGCATCGTGATTCCGTCGCCGGTCTCGGGCATCGACCTTCGGCTGGTGCCGAAAACACGGTAACCGTCGCGCCGCAGCGCTTTCGCCGTCACCAGCCCGATGCCGGAGGAAGCCCCGGTGACCAGGGCAATGCCACGTTCTTTCTTGCTCATCTCTGCCTTCGTTTTGTCATGGACCATCCGTGTACATTCTGTTACTATCAAATCGATACTAAGTCACTACCAAAAAGATATCGACATGAAAAAACTTTCGGATCAGCCCTGCCTTATCGCCCGCAGCCTGGCACTTGTGGGCGATGCGTGGAGCATGCTGATCATGCGCGACGCCCATGCAGGGCTGACCCGCTTCGATGATTTTCGAAAGAGCCTCGGCATTGCCCCGACGATGCTGACGGGGCGGCTGTCATCGCTGACCGAGGAAGGGCTGCTGGAAAAACGTCGCTATTCCGAGCGCCCGCCGCGCGACGAATATGTGCTGACAGAGGCCGGCCGCGACTTTTTGCCCGTTCTGTTTGCGATTGGCGCCTGGGGCCGCAAGTACCGCGGCGGCGGCGAAGTAACCCGTTTCTTCGATGCCGAAACCGGAACCGAGATCGATCCCGTCACCATCGACCGCGCGACCGGCGCTCCTGTGGGAACCCGTCCCATTCGCATCGCCGAACCCGGATGCGCAGCTCCGCCGCCGGATCAGCAGGACTGACTGCTAGCGCAGCTCGCTTCGGCGTGTCTGCAACGCTCGAGCTCGCAGCTTGAGAGCGATGTGAACATCCATTGCCATAACCGTCTCCGGTGATGGCAAAAATGATCCTTAATCCTAATCCGAGCTTATGACTGCTGCAGCCCGTAGAGTAGTGGCATCAGCCCTGCGAGCGCCTTGAAACGCTCCCACGACTTGGACGACGGTTTCGTCCAGCCCGTTTCGGCAAGCGCGGACAGGCGCGGAAAGACGAGCCGATCGAAGACGGCGCGATCGGTCATCGGTTCGGACCAGATGCAGGCCTGAATGCCGCGAAGCTTCTGCTTCTGGGTTTCCGTCCAGCCGCCGATCGGATCGAAGGTGTAGAGCTTCTCGGCATCCGACGTGCCGGCCCAACTGGCGCCCGGCTCGTCCCAGTCCGGCCGCAACGCCATGTCGAGATAGTAGACCTGTCCCGGGCAAACGACGATCTCATAACCGCGATCGGCAAGCTCGGCGGAGACCTCGACATTGCGCCAGCTGCAGAGATAGCTTTTCGACTTGTCGATGACGTCGCCATGCGCCGCTTCCTCCCAGCCGCCAGTGGTGCAGCCTCTGGAAGCCAGGAAGCTCTGAATGCGTTTCAGGAATTCGGCCTGCAGGATTGCCGCACCCGAGCCATGGATGTCGTCGGCACCATGGGTGTTGGTGATGACATTCAGGCGCTTGGCATGCGCATCGGCAACCTCATCGCCGGCGAGCGAGCGTAAGCGAGCGAGCGCTTCCGGCGAGCCGGACCACGCGCCGAGCGGCACTTCGTCGGCGCCGACATGGATTGTCTTGAAGGGGAAAAGTTCGATGAGCTCCGAGAAAATGGTCTCGATGACCTCATAGGTCTTTTCTCGCGTCGGATTGACGCAATTGTCCGGAAAGCCCTGAACGGAATAATAGCTTCCCGCCTCTTCCGGATCGCGCAGCTCCGGTATTGCCTGCAGCATGGCGTAGCAATGGCCGGGGATGTCGATCTCCGGCACGACCTCGATGCCGAGAGCCCCGGCGTAGGCGACGATCTCGCGGATGACCGGTTTAGTGTAATAGCCGCCTGTGCGCGCCGGGCTGGAACCGAGCAATGGCGGCACGGCGAGGCCGTGGCCCCGCCAAGCGCCGATTTCGGTCAGTGCCGGATAGGCATCGATCTCGACACGCCAGGCTTCATCATCGGAGAGGTGCCAGTGGAAACGGTTGAGCTTGTTCCAGGCGAGTACCGCCATCAGCTTCCTGATTTCCGCCTCGCCATAGAACTGGCGAGCGACATCGAGATGCAGACCGCGCCAGCCCATCGAGGGTTCATCGACAATCTCACCGGATGCTGGGAACTGGAAGGTCCGCGGGTGCTGGCGCGCGCCGCGCCAGATCTGGCCGAGCGTGATGAGGCCGTAGAGGAAGCCGGTGTGGCTGCTCGCCTCGACGGTGATTGCCTCCCCTTCGAAGCTTAGGCGATAAGCCTCTGGGCCGAAGCCGTCAGCTTTCGTTATGATTACAGCCGCGGCACCCTCTGCGGCTGAGCGAATGATACCCTCGACGGCGAAGAGATGATCGACCAGCGCTTTGAAGCTACCGGCTGCCGCCTTCGCCTCCCGATCCTCGGCCTGCAGCGTGAAGCCTGCCGGCAAGGGTCGCCGCGAGGCGACGGCCACATGGTTCGGCCAGGGGATGATCGAAACCTGCACCGGCACGCTGGTTGGCACGGGAAAGATCTCGGCGCCGCGCTTCAACGGTGCATTGCTGGCGGCCGAACGTGTCGGTTCAAGCGTCAGTGAAACGGTACTGCCGTCAGCAAAAGCGAGATAGGCGCTGGTTGCGCCATCCGTCCAATGGCGAAATTGCCAACTCAGCGCATGCACCGAGATCGTCCAGGTTTCGCCCGTGCCGAGAACGAAGCCTTCCAGCGGCCGGAATTCGGTGAAGTTCGAAATCCTTTTCGAAACCGTAGCGCCCTCGACGCGTCCGGCGGGATCGATCCGGCCCGGCCCGCTGACGCAAAGCGAGAAGCCTGAAAGCGGCTCGGCGGCCAGGTTCTTGAGCTGCAGGACATAAGAGAAATCCTTGCCATTGGCAGGCGGATTCCAAATGGTTTCGAGCCGCAAGGCTGAAGATCGCGGTATGGACATGGTCATTTCTTTCTGTTCGGATCGGTTGAAATCAGCTCTTGAGCATGCCGGCATAGATGCCGGGAGCGGAATCGGGGATAGGAATGGCGCCGACGGCTTTCTCGTAGAAGGCGGAGGGACCAACATCGCCGATGATCGCATAGGCGTAGCCTAGGGCCTTCAGGTCATTCAGGCTGGCGAAGAGCAGTGCCCTGCCGATACCAAGCCCGCGAAGGCTTTCGTCCACACCCGTTGGCCCGAAGAAATCGCGTGCGCTCGCCTCATGACACGAAAAACCGACGAGCTTGCCTTCGCGCGTGGCAATGAAACAGGTCGGTGGCTGGCGCGTCATCGCAACCGTTGCCTCGCTTGCCCAGGCCTCACCAAACTGTTCGTCAATCCAGCGGACGATCAGCTTCAATTCGGGTGGTATCGCGCGGCGGATGGTGACGCCAGACTTTGCCATAGCGTCGGCTGATTTTGTGTCCTGCGGCAAGGTCGACAGATTGACGAGATAATCCATGGAAGACATCCTCCTAGGTCTGAGCGCCGAGCGCGCGCATGAAATGATTGGAACCGATCTGCTCGATGACGGCGGATTCGGGACGGCTGAGCGAGCGGACGCGTTCAGCCTGCTCGAGGAAGCGTGCGCTGCCGCCGGTCACGAACGGCCGTCCGCCATCCGGCACCGCAGAGAGCAAGAGCTGCGTATAGGGATGGCGCGGGTTGGAGAGCACCGCTTCGGTATTGCCCCATTCGACCATCTGGCCGGCAA
This sequence comes from Rhizobium sp. 01L419, assembly GCF_056400025.1. Taxonomy (NCBI): domain Bacteria; kingdom Pseudomonadati; phylum Pseudomonadota; class Alphaproteobacteria; order Hyphomicrobiales; family Rhizobiaceae; genus Rhizobium; species Rhizobium sp. 01L419. The sequence continues at coordinate 123,802 of NZ_JBFTSM010000021.1, read as the reverse complement.
ACATCACAACAATCTCTTCGGCCACATGTGCCGCCGTCGCGATGTCATGGGTGATGTAGAGCATCGCCAGTTCATTCTCCTGCTTCACCCGCGCGAGCAGATCGAGGATGTCCTTGCGGATGGAAACGTCGAGCATCGAGGTCGGCTCGTCTGCGACCAGCACGCTTGGCGCGACGGCGAGCGCCCGGGCAATGTTGACGCGCTGGCGCTGCCCGCCCGAGAGTTCGTGCTGAAACTTCTGCTTCGAGACGGCCGCATCAAGACCGACGCTCGCCAGCAATCCGGTAATGCCGTCCTCAAGGGCAGCCCGTGACGTGTCATGGCCGTGAAGCTGCAGAGGCCGGGCAAGATGATGGCTGACTGTAAAGGCCGGATTGAGTGACGAGAACGGGTCTTGAAAGACCATCTGCACGTCCTTGCGATAGAGACGTTCCTCCTTCGCCGTTCCGCGGGCCGTCAGGTCCTGTCCGCGAAAGAACAGGCTACCGCCGGTCGGCTTGTCGAGACGTGCGATGATGCGGGCGCACGTGGTCTTTCCACAGCCGGATTCGCCGACGAGCGCCAGTGCGCGGCCGGGAAAAAGCGAGAAGGAGACGCCTTTGAGTGCGTGAACCGGGCCGAACTGACGCCGGATGTCTTCAAGCCGAATGACGGGTCCGGCGATGGACGGATGTGCCTCGGCGTTCATGCCAGTGCTCCTGAAAGATGCATTCTGCCTGGAAGCTGGGGAATGGCGTTCCAGAGCTTGCGCGTATAGTCGTGCAGCGGCGCTTGGCTCACTTGGTGGACGTCGCCCACTTCGACGAGTTCTCCCTTCAGCATGATGCCGATGCGCTGGCAGAGCTGCGCCATGAGATGCAGGTCATGGGTGATGAACAGCACCGAGAAACCGTAGCTTCGCTGCAGATCGACGACCTGTTCGAGGATTTCACGCTGGACCACCACGTCGAGCGCCGTCGTCGGCTCGTCCATGATGATGAGCTCCGGTCTCAGCGCCAGGCAGATGGCGATGACGATGCGCTGGCGCATGCCGCCCGAGAACTGATGCGGATAATCGCTGATGCGCTGGGGCGGTATGCCGACGAGACGGAACATCTCCTCACCGCGCGCCCGCGACTCCTGACGCGAGCAGCCGGTGTGGCGGTAGAGCACATCGTGAAACTGCGCCTCGACGCGCATCAAAGGATTGAGCGAATTCATCGCGCTCTGGAAGACCATGCCGATGCGCTTCCAGCGGATCTTCTGCAACTCCCGCTCCGGAATTTTGAGAAGATCCCGCCCGTCCATGCGGATGCTGCCGCCGCTGATCCAGGCCGGGGCCTTGGAAAGACGCGTGATGGCATAGGCAATGGTGCTCTTGCCGCAGCCGGATTCGCCCGCAAGCCCGAAGATCTCGCCTCGCCCGATATTGAACGACACGTCCTTGACGGCCCGGAACTCGCCCCTGTCGAGCAGGTAATCGACATTGAGCTTTTCGATTTCCAGCAGATTGTCGCTCATCGTCCGGCCTCCAGTTCGCGGTTGCGGGCGCGGGTGAGACTAAACCAGCGCGACAACGCCGGCCCGGAGCGGAGCTGCGGATTGGCGATCTCGTCAAAGGTGAAGTTGAGAAGCGCAAGGCCAAGGCCCGTCAGCGCGATGCCGATCGCCGGCACGCCGACGTCCCACCAGGCACCGACCATGATTGCCGAGGCATTCTGGGCATTGTAGAGCATCGTCCCCCAGGACACTTTCAGCGGATCGCCGAAGCCGAGATATTCGAGCGTCGTCTGCGCAACGATCGCATATATGATGCTGCCGACGAGGTTGATGCCGATCAGCGGCGTGAGGTTCGGCAGGATCTCGACGAAGATGATCCGCCAGGCCGGCTCGCCGATCATTTTCGAGGCCGTGACGAAATCGCGATTGCGCAGCGCCATCGTCTGTGACCGCGTCATGCGTGCTCCCCACGGCCACGATGTCAGGGCGATGATCGTCATGATCGTCATCGGCCCGACCGTACCGGCAAAAGAGGCAAGCAGGATCAGCAGCGGCATGTTCGGCACGACCAGCACCGCGTTCGTTGCAAGATCGAGGGCGGCATCCGTTTTGCCACCGACATAACCGGCGACGAGCCCGATGGCGGTGCCGATCACGGTGATCGCAATGCCCGTCGCAAAACCGACGGTGAGCGAACTGCGCGCACCCCAGACGAACTGGCGATAGACGTCGCGGCCCATCTTCGTCGTGCCGAGCACATGTTCGATGGACGGAGGCTGGTGAGAGCGGCCGACACGGGCGCCGGGTTCGCCGGGCGCGATGATCGGTGCGGATAGCGCCATCAGCCAGAGGCTGACGACGAGGATGAGGCCGGCGACGGCCTTCTTCTGGCGAAGAATGGATCTCAGCGTGAATCCCATTAAACGGCCTCCCGCAGTCGGGGGTCGATAAACCCGTAGATGATATCGACGAGGAAGTTGGTGCCGAGCGTGGCGAGCGTCATCAGAAGCAGCTGTCCCTGGATGACCGGATAATCGCGGGCAATGCTCGCCGTATAAAGCGTCAAACCCAGTCCCGGGTAATTGAAGACGATCTCGGTGACGATCGAGCCGCCGAAGACAGCGCCAAGCATCAGCGCAAGGTTTGTCAGGACAGGGAGCATGGCGTTACGCGCGCCATAGCTGAACATGACCGTGAGGTGACTGAGGCCCTTGGCACGGCCCATCGTCACGTAATCCTCCCCGAGAATCGAAATCATAGACGAGCGCATGGTCGTCTGGAATTCGCCGATCAGGAACGGCGACAGCGTCAGCACGGGCATGATGGCGTGGATGAAGACACTGCCCGCGAAAGTGAAGTTGAGCGTGGGATCGAGGTTCGGATCATAGGCATAGCCGACCGGAAACCAGCGCAGCGACACCCCGAAGACGAAGAGCGTCGTCAGGCCCACAATGACTGGTGGCACTGAAATCATCACGACCGCAAGCGGCGAGACGATCGTGTCGAAACGTCCGCCGCGCCGCCAGGCGGAGATTGCACCCAGAACCACACCGATGCAGAGCGAAAAGATGATGGCGGTGACGACTAGGAAGATGGTCCAGATTGTCGAACGGCCAAGGACCTGGACGACTGTCTGAGGATAATATTTCACGGAGACGCCGAGATCGAAGGTCGCAAGCCCCTTCAGGTAGTCGACGAATTGCAGTAGCATCGGCTGATCGACGGCGCCGAAGCGCGCCTTGATCGCCTCGACGGCTGCGGGTGTGGCCCGCGGCCCGAGCTGTGCGATCATCGCATCGACAGGGGTCCCCGGCATCAGCCGGGGAAGGATGAAGTTCATCACGATGGCAAACGCCAGGGCGACCGCATAGACGCCAAGGCGCCGTCCGGAAACACGCATCTTCCTACCTCGCCGGTGTTATTGGACCGGCTTCAGGCGGAGCAGATGCATGAGGCGCATCCGGTTGTTGTCGTGATCTTCCGGGTTCATGACCGGGTCCTTGTCGGTCACCCAGCCGGTGAAACGCTTGCTGGAAAACTGGTACCAGGTCGGGCCGTTAAAGACAGGCACGACTGGGAAGTCGTCGGCAACCAGCAGCTGGATATCGTTGAAGATCTTCTTGTGATCATCGTCCGACGTCGCCTTCAGATACTGATCGAAGAGCGCATCCAGCTTCGGGTTCTGATAGCGCGAGGGAGCGCCGGTGATGCGTCCGCCATAGGCCGTCGAGAGGCTCTGGTAATAGCCGCGGAACGGCGTCGCACCGTCAGCGCGCGAATTCATGACGACCTCGAAGCTGCCATCGAGGATCTGCTTGCGCCACTGTTCGTATTCGGGCGTGGCGACCGATGCGTTGATGCCGGCCGCGCGCAGGCCTTCGACGGCGATCTGCACGGCGTCGATCCAGTCGGTCCAGCCGTTGGGAACGATGATCGGGAAGGCGATCGGCTTGCCGGTCGGGGTCGTGCGGAAACCATCAGACCCCTTCTTGTAACCGGCATCGTCGAGGATCTTGTTCGCCTTATCGGTATCAAGCCCCATGAAGGCGTCCTTGTCGCCCTCCGCATTCTTGTTGCGCCAGCCTTCAAAGCGCGGCGGCAGGCCAGAGGCATGCTCATTGACGACGGGATAGCCGAAACCGGCGATATCGACCATCGACTTGCGGTCCATGGCAAGGCTGAAGGCGTGGCGGAAGTTGAGATCCTTATAGGCTTCCAGATTGCCTTCATCCTTGCTCTTGAAATTCATCTGAAACGCGACGGTTTCGGCCGGCGGCTGCCAGTAACCGTTATGGTCGGCATCCAGCGCCACGAACGTCTTGTCGATCTCGGGAATGAAGGAGCCGATCCAGTCCATGTTGCCTTCGGGCAGGATGGCGAGCATCTGATCGTTGCCGGAGATCTGCGGCAGCCTCAGGCAATCGACATGCAGCGAGGCGGCATCCCAATAGTTCGGGTTGCGGCACTGTTCGTAGACCTGCGGGGTAAAGCGGCGCACATCCGTCATCGGGCCGGATCCGACCGGCTTCTCATTCTTGAAGGCGGCAGGATCGGAAACATCTTTCCAGATATGCTCAGGCACGACGGCGAGATCGGCAAGCGTCTCCGGGAAATCGGAATTGACGGCCTTGAGCTTGATCGCCACCTCGGTCGGCGACGGCGCCTCGACGGAGGCCACGGTCTCGCCGACGCCAACCGTATCGAGTGCGGCATTCTTCAGCATCAGATCGATCGTGTATTTGACGTCGGCTGATGTCAGCGGCTGGCCGTCTGACCATTTCACGCCCGGCCGCAGTTCATAGGTGATCGACTTCATGTCATCGTAAAACTTGTAGTTCGTGGCAAGGCGCCAGACCGGCTTGCCGCCGTCCTGCGCGTTGAAGATGACGAGCGGCTCATAGATGAAATCCATGGTGCTCTGCCGGCGGCCGGCAAGGTCGAAAGGATTGAAGTTCTGCACCCAGCTCGTCTGCTCTTCGATATGCATCGTCAGCACGGATTCGGCGGCTGAAGCAGCCGATACCCCAAACGCCACGACCGCTGTAAGGGCGGTCGCCGCGGCCCAACCGGCACGCGCGGAAACACTGCGGAATACGCTCTTATCCAGTCCCATTTTTACGTTCCCTTGGTTTTTATTTTTGAAGTCAATCAAATTGATTTAATCAAGCTAACGCAAGATTTCTGATCCGGTCAATCGGGTGGATGAAAAATGAAATGAGGTATTGGCCAAACGAGAGGTAAATTGGCCATTCTGCAACCAAGAACTGGCCAATTGGCTAAGCACCGCTGGGATTGGCCATTCTCGGCCACGGGCAACCGCGTCAACCGCATCTTCATAGACAGCGAGACCGAGGATCCTGTGCCGAAGGAAGCCCAGACCAAGGGCTTCGAGATCGACAACGGTCAGTACATCATCATCGATCCGGAAGAGGTCGCCGCGACCATCCCAGAGAGCAACAAAACGCTCGAGATTGAGGCCTTCATCCCGTGCTCCGACGTCGACGACGTCTACTTCGACAAGCCGTACTATGCCATCGGATCGTTCACACCAAAGACCTCGCCGAAGGAATGGCTTCCGATGGTCCCGAGGGAAGCCAAGGAGACGGCTGACCTCTACTTCGATGGCAAGATCGACCAATGGTTCGTCAAGCAGGACAAGACCGGGGTCGTGTTCGTCATGAACGCCAAGTCCGCGGACGAGGCTCATGCAATCCTGGACAAGCTTCCAATGGGCGTCGCTGGCGTCATGAAGTTCGAGATGATTCCTCTTGGACCGATCAGCCCCCTCCGCATGATCATRACGAACCCGGAGAAGTGAAGATGGCCTTTTACACCAAGGACRATCCTCCGCCCGTCGGCGAGTTCAAGAACCTCGAGGAAGTGTCGGTCCCGACGACGAAGATGCTGGCGATCGGCACTGTGACTGCGGCAGGCACGGCCGCGGAGCGCGACRAGATCAGACCCTTCGAGATCCGGGAGACGATCCGCCTCTATCTCGGCGGCAAGATCGAGCAGATGTTCTACAAGACGGAAAGCACSCCGAGAGGCGTCGTGTTCATCATGAGCGTATCYAGCAAGGAAGAAGCGCACGACCTCATCAAGGCTCTGCCTCTCGGCGTCGCAGGTTTCATGGAGTTCGAGCTCATCCCGCTCGGCCCGCTGAAGCCTTTGGGACTGCTGCTTTGAGGAAACTCCCCTGTTCGGGATCTAGCGAAAATCGTGGAGAACTTTGCATCAGCGATATCGACGTGGTCTTCTGCGTGGGTGWCACGTAACGGCACGCCCTAGAAATCCGCGCCCGGCTACCACTCCAGTCCGAAAGTCGCTGGATATGCAAGCGGTCGGACTCATCCTCGTCATGCTTTTCCGAGAAGGAGGTCAGGGGGCCAGTTGACAGTCCCAGACGATATGTATTTTCTAACCCGCTAATATGGCGATCAGCGCGCGAACCGGATTTCGATCTGGGCTGGGGCGTATGGCAGAATGACCGCGCCACAGGTTGCATTCCTATAAAAGCAGTTGTTGTGAACTCGGAMCGAGCAGGCAGATGAGCAACGCTTCAAATTCCGAACACRTCACGTCGACTGGGCATAAGCTCAGCGCYGGAGGACACCTYGACGTTCATTACATGGCGCTGAAGGACGAATATGATGCCACCCTTCGTGCTGCCGGTCTCCGACCTGGCTGGTCAGTGCTTGACGCGGGTGCGGGCAATGGAGTCTTCCTGCCTTTAATGGCGGAGTTGCTGGGCGTAGAGGGGCATATTGAGGCTTGTGATTTAGCACGCGAAAATGTCGAGGCGATCGAAGGCTTGATTGCAAGCCAGCGGTTTGCCTGTCCGATAAGCGTGCGAATCGGTAACATCCTCACGCTGCCCTATGAGACTGGCACCTTCGATGCGGTCTGGAGCGCGAACGTCGTCCAGTATCTGAATGACGAAGAGCTAACACAAGCGATCGCTGAGTTCTGCCGTGTCGTAAAGCCCGGCGGACTCGTTGCGGTGAAGGAGGTCGATATCTCGGTTTGGCAGTATCAGCCGCAGGACCCCAAACTGATTTGGCGTCTGCTCGACGCGCTGTCTGATGATGTACAGATGTCCGGCGCGATGAGCGGAACGCGCGTATCGGCGTGGTTTCGAGCAGCGGGCCTTGAGAATGTCTCTGCAATCACGACTCTCGCGGAGCGCCGTCAGCCGCTCAGGCCCGTGGAGCGGCAATACATTCGCAACAATCTCGAATTCTTATCCGGGCTCGCCCGAACATGCGACTTGTCTGAAGCGGATCATCGCCAATGGAAAGCGATCGGCGAAGAGCCAAAACGCCTGATTTCAGACCCCGATCTCTGCTACCGCGAAATGTGGGTACTCAGCCTGGGTACCGTGTCGAAGTGCTAAGCCACCCTCCTCCGCCCAGGAATTGGCTCACCATTTATCGCGATGGCCTCGGATTCCCGCGCCGACAGTGACGCCACCTACAGTTTGAGCCCGACTGAACTGGCGCGGGATTAATGAATTCGAGCGGGAGCTGCGGGCGTCAAACTCAGTGGAAATTTTCTACCTCGCACTTTCAGGGTATCGATGTGAAGATCCCTGACTTATCCCGAGCCCGCGACTATGCCGAGCGAGTTCCCAAAAGCTTGGGATTTTCGATAGGTCCAGATCGCAAGCTCGGCATATTCCACTAATCTGCGCTCGGCCGGAACGCTGCGATCTTGTTGAAAAGCCCTGCCCGAACTCTCAACGGCAATCAATCGGAACTCCGCGCGCGGCAGTTATCTTTCAGGAGGAATTCAGCGCTCCATCAGGACTTTCCCGACTTCTACCGTCATCCTGCCCGCACAATCGCTGCAGCAGGTGGGTCAACAAGATGACGATGAGTGACAGGAGCCGGAAGGCTGCGGCCATCGTTGAACAATCTCTCGCCTTCCAGCAGCCTAACTCGGTCCGGAACATGCGCATGGCCAAGGTAGCGTTCCGGCACATATTCACCGAGCGGCCGACACTTTCCGGGCCGGACAAGTTGTCGTAAAAGACGCCGCTAGCTTTGTTGCAACAGAGGCGATTTATTATGCCGAGCTTGCGATTTGGACCTGTCTACGCGGCTCACTTCGCACCGCGCTTCCCCGTTGGACCTTCCCCATCGATAAGGCCGGGATGCACGATCGCCACTGGACTATGGCCAGTAGGTTTGGCATCCTATTATCATGACCTTCGTATTTCACATCGCCATCGCGAGCAGCGGACGAATTAACCGCCCGGCCTGATGCGTCGGGCCGGGTCTATCCGCAGGTGAATATCACGATGCTAGCCGCTTCTGCGAAGGTCTTTGATTATGCTCTTAGAACAACCCACTCTATACCTCGTGTGCGGCAAGATAGCGGCTGGAAAGTCAACACTTACAAGCGCTTTGGAGAAAAGGCCGAATACGGTTTTGGTGAAAGAAGACTATTGGCTGGCCCGGCTATACCCCGGCGAGCAAAATAGCCTTGCCGATTATGTGCGCAATTCGACGCGCTTACGTGATGCGATGGCCGCACATCTCGTCGATCTGCTGCGATCCGGGCTATCGGTCGTGCTGGATTTCCCTGCAAACACTCCAGCGAGTCGAGCATGGATGCGCACCCTGTTTGAGCAGGCTGGATGCGCCCACCAACTTCACTTTCTTGACGTAGCGGACGAGGTTTGCAAAGCCCGGCTTCGACAGAGGAATGTGGCCGGCACGCACGAGTTTAACGTCAGCGATGAAGACTTTTCCCTCTTCACCAAGCACTTTGTTCCCCCCGCTCCCGATGAAGGGTTCGACGTCGTGTTACATCGTTCATGATGATTGACCGTCCACTACCGGGTCCGGCGCGTCGGTAGCGGAGGCCGGCCGATTGGCCCAATCCACTCGCCATCAGGGGACCGATTCTCCCCTTGTTCGATCGTTTTTGGGAAGCCGTGAGCATGCGACAACGCAGCACTCGCGGTCGACCCGACCAAAACCTGTCGGCAGTCCATCCCGCCAGTCAGGAGCCGGGAGGGAAAGTCCCAAATGCCTGGTTCGGAAGGGATGAAAGCAAGGAGCTTATGTTCTTAGCATCCATGTCCCAATGCTGTCCTAGCATTCGTCATCGGCGTGATCCGGAAGGCCGCTTCTTCGGTCGAGGCGCGTTGAGGTCCAAGCTCGCAAACCGGAGGCCGCCGCAAGACGGCCCCCGACCCCAACGCTAGCTGGGAGCGCTTAAGGCTTATTACGCGACGGCTCGTTCGGTCGCGGTCGGATAGTCCAAATAGCCCGCGGCTCCCCCGCTGTAGTAGGTATCGGAATTGCTGGGGGTGAGCTTTATGTCTTTGGAGAAGCGCTCGACCAGGTCGGGGTTGGAGATGAACGGCGCTGCAAAGGCAACAGCATCGGCGAAGCCATCACGGATGACAGCATTCCCAGTCTCGAAGGTGTAGCCGCCATTGGCAATCAGATTGCCGGAATAAAGCGGCCGGAAATGCTTGGCGACGCCTTCGCCGAGAACTTCGATAGGGGAACCTGTCAGATCGCTTATGGGATTCATCAGCTGCAGATAAGCGAGATGACGCTTCGACAATTCACCGACCAGGTATTCGAAGGTCGCCAGCGTTTCGGGTCCAGCGATGACATTGCCGAGGCCAGTCAAGGCGGGGCTGAGCTTCATACCGACGCGTCCCGGCGCCCAAGTGTCTACGAGGGCGTCGATAATCTCAAGGGGGAACCGGGCGCGATTTTCAGTTGTGCCGCCATAGTCGTCCGTCCGCTGATTGAGCGCTTCATAAAGGAAGGTTGGGATCAGATAGGTGCTGATCCCATGCAGTTCGACACCATCGAAACCAGCAGACTGTGCCAGCCGAGCGGCTTTGGCATAGTCCTCCACAGTGCGCGCGATATCGCTCAGATCCATCGCCCGAGGCGTCTCGGTGTCCTGGAAGCCGGATGGCGTATACGCTTTCAATCCCGGGTTCACGGCCGATGGGGCCAAAGGCAGAGCGCCATCGAGCAGGTCCGGATGTGATGACGATCCGATGTGACCGAGTTGGACGAAGATACGTCCTCCAGCCTCGTGGACGGCGTCCGTGACTAGGCGCCAACCGTCGGCCTGTTCCTGAGTGTAGAGGCCCGGCACGTTTATGAAGCCGACGCCTTCGCGGCTCGGCCAAGTCCCCTCCGTGAGGATCAGCCCGGCAGATGCGCGCTGTGCGTAATATCGTGCCTGAAGCTCGTTGGGAACGAAGCCGGGATTGTCCGTACGGGCGCGCGTCATGGATGCCATGATGATGCGGTTGGGTAGATCGACGTCGCCCAGGCGGATTGGATCCAGCAAGGGCTGGCTTGGATTGCTCATGTCTGTTCACCTATGTTGGCAGCGCTGTCCGCGGGTTTGCGCCTGAATGGGGAAGGACGATGCCCGTCGACACCATCGCCGAATTCAAGTAAGACCAAGCATACCTGCAATCCAGTACTGACTATTTCGTAAGTGTCTGAATTTGGAGATCACAATGAGCGAGACGAATTTCCATTGCGGCTTGGAAGCGGCTCTTGAAATCCTTGGGGGCAAGTGGAAGCCGCTCATTCTCTTTCATCTGGCCAGTGGGGCCAAACGCACGGGTCAACTCCGCAGGCTTGTGACCAACGTTAGCGAGAAAATGCTGATCCAGCATCTCAAGGAGATGGTTGATGATGGCGTCATTCGTCGCATCGACTTCAAGACAGTCCCGCCTCATGTCGAGTACGAGCTCACCCACTTCGGCCACAGCCTGGCCGAGGTTCTCGCCCCGTTGTGCGAATGGGGAACGCGTCACTCTTCTGAAGTCGCCATCATCGTCCAAAACCGCCAGCGAGCGTCAGAGGCGGCATAGTGCCCATAAACAGACACCCATCGTAGCAAGCCGAGCCCTCACCCCGGTAAGAACCGATATGCGGACCCCTTCCGCGCGACATATCCGGTTCCCGGATAGGTCCAATGGTATCCTAGCATCCGAAGCTTCTCGTTCTCCGCCTTGTCCAACAAGGCCGCCCTATTCGAGATCGCGAGCTCCGGTTCGGTATCGAAGCCGAAATGCCAGCGCGGGTTCTCAAAGGAGATGATATCGTTTGGGATTACGTCTCCGGCAATTAGCAGGTTTCCGTCTCCTGCTAGTTCCAGGGAGATGTGTCCTGGCGTGTGCCCGCGTGTGCTGACCACGTTCATGCCGGAGAGGATCTCATCCCCAGGCTTCACCATCGTCAGCCGATCCTTGACGGCGAAGAGATCGCGCTGAGCGCCGCGCGCGAAGGCGTGAAGTGGCTCCGGCATCTTCGCCTCATATTCGGGATCCGCCCAGAACGACCACTCGGCCTCGTTGACGTAGTAGTGGGCGTTGGGAAAGAGCAGAGACCCGTCGGCCGTCGTCGTTCCGCCGGAGTGATCGGGATGGGCGTGGGTGAAAACCACCTTCGTGATCGAAGCAGGATCCACGCCAACCGATGCGAGATTGGCGGCAAGCCTTCCGTCGCTCGGCTGGAAATTACCGCCCGCCCCGGTATCGATCAGGATGAGGTCGTTTCCGTTCCGGATGAGCGGGATGTTCGTCTGAAGCGGAGCGCTGTCGACGCCTCCACCGAGGCGGCCAAGGATGCGACCGATTTCGTAAGGATGGCCATCCGGCATCAATATGTCGGACGGCAGCGTGATGTATCCGTCACTCAGCACCGTGATGTCAAAGCGACCATGCTTCAACTGGTGAAAGCCATCTGCGTGAACGCCCGGCGGAAGCTTGCCCATCTCTGATGCCATGACGGTCTCCTTAGAAGTGCGTCGTCCTGGATCCTGCCGCCTTGGCTTTCGAAATGCGAGTGTGTTCCTGTGAAATCTTGTGAGCCCGATCGTCGTGATCGAGACTGTGCTGTGGTCACTTCGCTGTCCCGAGCGTAAAGGAAAATACACTTCCTGCTGGTTCGTTCGGGGTGACCCACAGACGACCTCCATGCGCCTCGACGATCGAACGGCAGATGGACAGTCCAATACCAAGACCGCCCGACTTGGTGGTGAAGAACGCGTCGAAGACCTGATCGGACGTCGACGGTTCAATCCCCGGTCCCGTGTCGGCCACACTGACGATGATCTTGTCATCGGAACACCTCGTTCCCATGGTTATCCTCCCTGCCTCGCAATTGGCTGAAGTTATTGCCTCAACCGCGTTCAGGATCAGGTTCAACACGACCTGCTGCAACTGGATCCGGTCGCCGACCGTGGATTCGCCATTGGCCTGGAGGTTCGTCTCCAGCACGATCCCGTGCCGCTGAAGTTCGGCGCGGGTGAGAGCAAGCACGTCCTCCACCATGCCATTGACATCGACTTTCGCCATGGCGAGCGGCGATTTCTTCGCCAGCGCCCTGATGCTCGTGATGATATCGCCTGCTCGATGCCCATCCCGAATGATCCGTTCCGCAGCCCCCCGAGCTTCGCCGATATCGAGTTGGTCATCGCTCAGCCATCGCAGGCACGTCGCGGCGTTTGTGACGATTGCCATGAGCGGCTGGTTAACCTCGTGGGCTATGGATGCCGTCAGCTCACCTAGGGCCGTCAGGCGCCCCGCGCGCGCCATCAACTCCTGAGCTTCTTCGATGCGCTTTAGATCCTCGATGTCGGTATGGGTGCCGTACCATTTTATGATCGCTCCGGTCTCGTCACGCACGGGCGTGCCCTGCACAAGGAAGGTGCGTGCGACTCCATCATGACGCATAATCCTCGCATCGATCTGTCCTGCCGTTCCGGTCGCGACCAGCTCGGCCCACTTGCGAACTACCTTTTCTCTGTCGTCGGGATGGTACGTGTCCACCCAACCACCTTCGCGGGCCGCCTCAGGTGAGACCCCTGTGTAGTCGTGCCATTGCTTGTTGAATACCGGGAAAAGTCCGTCGGGTTGCGTGTTCCAGGCCTGTGCCGGGATCATGTCGTACGAAACGCGAAGTTCTTCCGCCACGCGTCGAGCCTGCTCTTGGGCTTCTCGGGCGTCCCGGTACAACGCGGCGTTCTCCAGAGAAATTGCTGCCTGAGATGCCAGGAGCCGTAGGATTGTCACCTGTTCCCGGGTGAACAGATGTGAGGATAAGCTGTTCTCGAGATACAGAATCCCAACGAGCTGCTTCTGCTTGACCAGCGGGAGGCAAAGGATTGATGTCGCGCCGACCCGGCGAATGTAATCGTCACCTGAAAACAGATCGGCATCCTGCGCGTCATCGAGGATGATCACCTCCTGGGTGTGGGACACGTAGCTTACGATGGTTTCCGGGAAATCGACTATACCCTGCGGATAAAGGGATACTGAAACGCCGCTGCGATCGGTGATCGCCTCCGAAATGACCCGCATTCCCTCCTCTAGCGAGAGGAGGAGCAGTCCTCGGACAGCGCCCGAATGTTCCACCACGGTAATCATCAGACGTTCGATGAGGCGGTCGAGGACAATCTCTCCGGACACCGCTTGAGACATCTCAACGATGGCTGCGAGGTCCAGATGCTGGATCTGGTTGACGCTCGACGGCTGGGTTCGTCGGAAGTCGGCTACCCGCCTTGAGCGATCGATCTGCCGAACCTTGTCAGCCGCGCCCCATTTCGCAAAGCAAGCCCGGGCGTTTATCAGGAAGGCATCCGCGCTGGTCGTTAACCCATGTGAGGCGCAGAACTTCGATGCCAGCTCATTTGCGATGGCCTCATTCTGCGTGAAGTCATACCGCTGTGCGGACTGAACCGCTTCTTCATAAAGGCGTAGCGCATCGAGACTGTCGCTTTCCAGCCGGAGAACTTCCGCAGCAATCAACGCCCGGCGGTTGTCGAAGTTCTCGGGACAGCTTTTAGCCCAGATCTCGGTCTGCAGCTGGTGCTGCCTAATCGCATCAAGATGTACGGATCTCTCGCTTTCCGTCGCGCCATCACACTGAGCGGCATGCGCCAGGGCGCCGTAGAAGTGATATTCGGCAACGTCGATAAACGACCGTGCTGCGCGAAGGTTAGCGCGGGCCTCGGTCTCGGCCTCAATCGCTCCGGAGTAGTCACCCGCCAAGTAGCGCGCCTGAATCTTCTGTATCCAGTACCATGCAAGCGGCAGAGCGAGCTGGTCGCCTGCATCCTGCAGGTGATGCTGGAACGCCGTTTCTTCGGGCAGGCTGAGGTCGCCCGCCCCCTCGAACTCATCCAACCCACGAAGGGACCGAATAAGGAGCAGTTGGCCGATTGCAGAGTCGGCGGCGAGACCAAAACCAGCCTTCCTCGCTGAAGCCAGAAACCGTTCAGCCTCGTGTTGAACCGAGGCGAGATCTCTTCCGGAAACGAGGAGATGCGAAACCAGGAGCTGCGCGGTCGTGACGATGAACACAAGGTCGCCCGCCAACTGCCCCACCTTGATAGCGGCGCGGCTGTAGTCCTCGGATACGCTGATACGGCGCGCCCAAGGCACCACGAATGCGGCATAGCAGGTATACGCGCGTGTCTTGAAGCGGTCCAGGCCGTGCCTATCAACGAGTTCGAGCCCGAGGTCTCCGAAACGGCCTCCAGACTCATAGTCGCCAAACCTAAGGCCAAGGGGAATCATTATGGATACATATGCATAGCATGACGCGTCGCAGTTTCCGTATGTCAGGCTAAGGTTGACCATCTGGACATAGATCAGATCCTCGAGGTTCTGATCGGTCAGGAGAGCTGGAAGGATCATGTATGCAAGAACATCCATGGTCGCGAGCCAGTCCGGGTCGGACATGCGGGACAGATCCACGAGCTCTTCTATTCGCCGCCCTGCGAGAAGTCCTCGCATCGTTTCGACTTCCCTGCGAAGATACTCCTCCATGGGATGCGCCGACCAGTCGATGCCCATCCTGCGAAGGAAAGCTAATCCGGCATCGACGGCCTTTGTTTGCTCCCCCCGGGCGACGTAAAGGGAAGAGAGGAGACGCACGACTGCGGCCTCGTCAACACGCGACGTTGCATGCTTGTAGAGTTCGACCAGCCGGGCTTCCGCTGCGTCGTGATCGCCTGTAACGAACTCGCACTCGGCGCGATGAAGCTCCAGGGCGAACTTCAATGGATACCGCGTTTGCCATTCCGCGTTTTGCAGCAGGCTAGAGCCTGTCCGGAAATATCTAAGTGCCGAAGGATAGGCAGCGGACGTCTTCGCACGTATTCCAGCCTCCAGAAGAAGGCCAGCGACCTGCTCCTGCTCATCCTCCGAGGTGATGAGTGCCAGGCCCCTGTCGATCTGGTCGATGACTTCGAATATCCGGTCGCGAAGATGCGTCGGAGCCATCATCGACATCAGGGATCGGCCGATTCGGAGATGGATCATCGGTCGCTCGTCTTTTGGGACGAGACGATAGACGGCTTCCTGCACCCGATCGTGAGCGAATACGAAGCCGTCTTCCACACGCAAAACAAGCCGTGCCTGGATGGCTTCCCACAAAACCGCGAGTATCTGCTGCTTCGATTTTCCCGTTACGATACAAAGCGTCTGCAAGGACGCACCGTTGCCCAGACAGGCCATCAGCTTGACTGTCTCGAGGGTAAGGCGAGGAAGTCTTTGAAGCTTCGATGCCACCAGCTCGGCCACGTTGTCGGTGATACCCTTGCTGCTGATCCTTTCCTCATCCCAGACCCACCGCGAGAGCGCGCTGTCGAACGTTACTAGCCGCTCCTCCTCCATCGCGGTCAGGAACTGCAGCACGAAGAAGGGATTTCCCTCGGTCTTGTCGAATACGAGTGCTGCCAGCGGCGCAACCGAAGAGGCGGGCGCGCCCAGGGCATCAGCAATGAGGTTCTGGAGATCCGTCAAGGTGAGCGGGGCGAGCGTTATCTCGTGCACGTTGATCGAGGCGCCGCGCATCGCATTTCGTGTCTTGCCAAAGGGATGCTCCTCGGAGACCTCGTCGTTCCGGTAGGCGCAGATGAGCAAAAGATGCCGGACGTCCGGCTCAACGGTGATCTGTTCGAGCATTTCGATGGTGGCCACATCGAGCCATTGCACGTCATCGACGAATAGGACCAGTGGTCGCTCGGGCATGGCGAACACCGCAAGGAAACGCCGGAAAATCAGATGGAACCGTGCCTTCGCTTGCTGCGGAGCGAGATCAGGTGCATCGGGCTGCTCCCCGATGACCAGGGCGAGTTCCGGAATGAGGTTGATCATCAGTAGGCCGTTCGGGCCAAGCGCTTCCAGGAGGGCTTGACGCCACCGGGCGAGACCTGCGTCGCCCGAACTGAGCATCTGGCGGACGATTCCGCTGAATGCCTGCGCAATCGTGGCATACGGGATATCGCGGGTGTATTGGTCGAACTTCCCTGAAGCGAAGAGGCCTCCCGCCTGTGAAAGCTTTCTTCGCAATTCATGAACGATGGACGATTTTCCAACGCCAGCAGGACCGGAGACAAGGATCGTCTCCACCTTGCCCGACAGCCGCACCCGGTCGTAGGCCGCTTCAATCAGCTCTAGCTGATCGGATCGCCCGTATAGACTGCTGGGAATTCGAAGCCGATCGTTGGCATCGCCGGATGCAACTTCAAAATCCACAATTCGCCCATCCTGGATCCAGCTATGCAGGCAGCGCCTCAGATCCGCCTCCAGACCCGCGGCGGTCTGATAGCGCTCGTCAGGCTTCTTTGCGAGAAGCTTCAGTACGACTGCCTCGAGAACGGGTTGGACCTCGTCGTTTCGCTGGCGGGGTGGAATGGGCTGTCGTGCAACGTGCGAATGGATCCACTCCATGGTGTCAATCGCAACGAACGGAAGCTCACCCGTCATCGCCTGGTAGAGAACGATGCCAAGCGAATAGAGGTCACTGCGCTCGTCCACCAACCGCTTTATTCGCCCGGTCTGTTCGGGCGAGATATAAGGCAGCGCCGACGCATCGAGATCGCTGCCGCCCTCTGCCTGATCGCTAGGAACAGCGGTGCCAGCTCTCCCTAACCCGGTCAGCCAGACTTTGCCGGATCCATCGACGAGCAAATGATCCGGCCTGATATCCTTGTGGACGAGCCCAACGCCGTGAAGCTCCCGGAGTGTTGCGGCAGCGTTGGTTGCGACAACCATGAATCGCTCGGCCTCGATGGGCTTTCCGAGCATAGTTCCGAAGGGCACGCCACCGGGGTCGGACAAGACCAGGACAGGTCGCCCTTCATTGCGCTCGAGTGCGAGCGGCTTGGTTGCCCAGGCCTCATCTAGTTTTCCCGCGAGAGAGAGCTCGCGTTCAAGCTTCTGGACTGTTTTTATCGTGGGACTGGAGGAGGTCGGCGTAACCATCAGAACGGAAGATTGTCTCTCCGTTGACCAGCCGCGGTAGAGGGCGAAGATTTCGTCCTCGCAAAGTAGCTGCGGCTGGTATCGAGACATTTTCATCACGATGCTCCGGGCGGCCCGACTGTCGGTGGAATGCCAGTGCTAACGAACACCTGCGGATCAGGCGCCTGCCGCTTGTCAGCCACTCTCGATGCTAGACCATTTCGCGCGTAGCGACGCAAAAATTCCTGTTGCGCAGATCATCGTCTGCGAGCAACTCGCAACCGTTGATGATAGTGGCAAGGTACTCCGTGCGTGTGGGCCGGGCTAAAAAGTTGAAGGGAGATGTTGTGAGTTTGCGTGAGATCGAAAACTTCAGCCTTTGGCAGGTAGCCGGGAGCGGCGAACGCCAGCTCCCGGCTCCTAAGATTAGGCCTTGATGAACGCCAGGATATCCGGGTTCAGAACCTCGGGATAAACCGACAACATCCCGTGCGGATACCCGTCGTACAGTTTCAGTGTGCCGTGTTTCAGGAGCTTAACCGAGAGCTCTGCGGCATCCTTGTAGGGGACGATCTGATCGTCGGTTCCGTGAATGACGTAGACAGGAACATCGATCTTCTTCAGATCGTCAGTGAAGTCCGTTTCCGAAAATGCCTTGATGCACTCGTAGTGCGCGTTCGCCGCACCCGTCATGCCTTGCCGCCACCAGTTGTTGATGAGCCCCTGCGAAATCTTAGCATCCGGACGGTTGAAGCCATAGAACGGCCCAGTGGGGACATCGATATAAAACTGCGCCCGGTTGGCGGCGAGCGCCTGACGCAGACCGTCGAACACGTCGAGCGGCAGGCCTCCCGGATTCTTGTCGGACTTCAACATGACGGGTGGAACCGCTCCGGCTATGACCGCCTTCGCCACGCGTCCCGGCTTCGCACGGGCCACGTAGTGCACGACTTCGCCGCCACCTGTCGAATGGCCGATATGGATGGCATTCTTTAGGTCGAGGACTTCGACGACCTCGGCAACATCAGCCGCGTAGGTGTCCATCTCATGGCCCGTCCGGCTCTGCGAGGAGCGGCCGTGACCACGGCGGTCATGCGCTATGACCCGGAAGCCTTCGCCGAGGAAGTAGAGCATCTGATTGTCCCAGTCGTCTCCGCTGAGCGGCCATCCGTGATGGAATACGATCGGCTGCCCATCCTTCGGACCCCAGTCCTTGTAGAAGATCTCCGTTCCGTCCTTTACTTTCACTGTTCCCATGAACTTGTCCTCCGTTCTGGATTCTCTCGGCTTGGTGGCGGCAGAAGCAGGCGACCCGACTGCGAGGGCAACGGCGGCAGCCGATCCGACAAGCAACGCGTCCCGCCTGGTGAGGGAAATAGCTGGCTCCGAAGTCATCTGAGCGATCCTCCTGTTGCGACGAGTGGAACATCGCCGCTCCTCATCGAACGACGCGATTGTTACGTCGAGGCTGACACTGGTCTTTCGAAAGAGTCTGTTTGGGATGATCGGCCGTTCATGGTCGAGCTGAAACCGCCGCGTCGTCCGGAGTTCTGGTTGGGCAATTGCCGCACGCAGCTTCGGCGACCAGCCGCTGAACCTCGTCGAAGCGAGCTGCGGCTTCCGCCTTCACACCCAGCGACTCGAATTCCTCTGCCAGGGGTCGAAAAGCGATCGCGGATCTGTTGCCGGGCAGCTCTCGCACGAGCATCTTCAGTGGCAGATCGAGCGCGGTCAGAGGGGAACCCAGCATGACAGGCGTTCCGCCCTTGGGGTTTCCGTAAATAACGACACGGGTCCGCGGCATCGAAAGACCGTTCTCTGTTGCGGCGATAGCGTGATCGATCTCCGTGAAAACCGTCATTCCCGCTTTCGCTATCGCGCTTAGGACAGTTTCGAGTGTCTCTTCGAATGCATGGGTCGTTCGGTGCTCGATGGGCTTCGATGGCATTGTTGCTCCTCAGTTCTCGCTCGTTTCGTGACTTCTGGATAACCGCCCCTCCCTGGCCTTGTAGAAGTACTGGCTAGCGACGAGCCAGCCTTTGAGCGGACGCAGGGGCGGAATGCACGTCAAGATCAGAAACGGACCGGTGATAAAGATCTGCGTCCAGATCGACGCGTGGTGCGCCACCTCGAGCCAGACAGACAGCAACACCGTTGGAATGCATGCAAAGCAGATCACGAAGAAAGCCGGGCCGTCGGCAGGATCCGCGAACGAGTAATCTAGTCCGCAGACCTCGCATTCCCTGCGCAAGGTGAGGAAGCCGTTGAACAAGTGGCCACGCCCACACCTGGGGCACAGACCGCGAATCCCTGTCTTCAGCGGCGATAGGGGCGGATAAGGGTTGTCCATCTGTGCCTTCTCCGCTGAACCGCGTTGGCCTCTATTAAGTCATCCGTGTCATTCGATGTCGAGAACCATCCGCGGGATGTCCGCACGCGATCGTACTTTGACGAAACTTTCGGACAACTTGCCGATCTCTCGCGTCCTGATACTCTGTGTCCGGGTTCCATCTGGGCGGAACGGACGATGGATGCGACGGAAGGCATGCGATTGCTGCAAGCGCTATCCGCCGATGCGGACCGCAGCCGTATCGCTGATGCGCTCGCGACTGTGTGCCTGAAGTTCGAAGATATCGAACGGGCAGAGGTGATCTTCTCAGGAGACGGCCCCGATGCTGAAACTCCCGACCCGATCATGTCAGTTTTAGAAACGGGAATGACTGCGGCAATCGCAAGCAACGATGAACACGGGCATGACTCTGGTGCTACGTGTGGGCTTCTGGTGCCCTTGGTGGCCGATAAGGAAGTTCTCGGCGTCTTGAAGCTTGAGAGCGCTACCTCGGCTGCATTCGATTCGGAAAGAACGAATATATTCGAATTCCTAGCTTCTACCGCGGCCTTGCGTGTCGATCGGGCAAGACTCTTGAGAGATCTCGATCGCGCTCGCGAAGACGCCCGCCTTGCCGAACGCGAACTCCGACTTTCATGGGATATGCTTCCCGCACATGCATGGCATTGCAGGCCTGATGGGACCCTAGAGGCTGTGAACCGGGAATGGTCCGGGTACTTCGGACTGACCGAAGAGGAGTCTTCCGGGTTCGGATACACGCGGGTATTCCATCCTGACGACCTACCGAAGGTGATGGATGTCTGGATGCGCTCCCTATCCGAAGAAACGCCCGGAGAGGTCGAAACCCGGATGATGCGGGCCGATGGCGAGGCTCGGTCTTTCCTAATTCGCACGGTTCCCATTCGCGACGAGAATGGGAAGGTCATCCGTTGGTATGGGATCAACACCGATGTTGAAGACCTAAAAGAGGCGCAACGTGAGATCGCCCGGACGGCAGCAGCACTCGCGGAAGGACAGAAGATGAGCCGCACGGGCACCTGGTCCTGGCGACCCGATACCGATACGTTCGCATGGTCTGATGAATGCGCGCGAATCTTCGGGCTTGCGGACGCGACTCATCCGCCAACGTTCGCTGCCATGCTGGAACGTGTGCATCCGGAGGACAGGGCCTCCATTGAGCCATTGCGGGCCGCCCGAGCGAGTGCCGCGCGCGACACCTATGCCGAGAGACGCATAGTCCTCCCGGGTGGCACTACCACCTTTGTGGAAAGTCGAACCCGAGCCGTGGTGGACACATCAGGCAAGGTCACGGAATACGTAGGGACCGTGCGCGATTTAACAGAATACAAGGTCGCCGAAGATCGGATTCAAGAAAGCGAGCGGCGCTATGCAGCGACACTCTCAAGTATTGGCGACGCCGTGATATCGACAGACGACCAAGGACACCTAACATTCCTCAACCCGGTGGCCGAAAAACTCACGGGCTGGACGCTGCAGGAAGCCGCCAACAGACCGGTTGAAGACGTATTCAAGTTGATAGACGAGACCAACCAACTCATCATCGACCCGGTATACGTAGTCCTCGGTCTTGAGGTCGATCTTGCAATAGGCAACCAGTACGGGCTTCGGGCGAAAGCCGGATCAGTGCTCACAATCGAAGTCTCGGGCGCCCCGATCATTGACGCCCATGGAGACATGAAGGGCGCAGTGCTCGTCTTCAGAGACGTGACCCATAGAAACGAAACCGCCGAAGCATTGCGACGTTCAAAGGAGGATCTGACGCGAATGGGCCGCCTCACGGCGATCGGCGAACTGGCGGTATCGGTGGCGCACGAAATGAATCAGCCCCTCATGGCTATCGTAACGAACGCCGCGGCGTCCATGAGTTGGCTGAAGGGAAGTTCCCCGAACATCGACGAGGCAATGCAGGCGATGGACTGGGTTCTCAGGGATGGCCATCGGGCGGGTGAGGTGCTGAGCGGCATCCTTGCATTGGCAAGAAATTCGCGGCCGAAAGTTGAGCCCCTGAGCATCCGCAGCGTGATCGAGGAAGTGCTTCTCTTGACGAAGAGCGAGCTCCGCCAAAAAAGCGTCGTTGTGGAAACCGACTACGAAAACGAAGCAGATGCGGTGAACGGCGATCGCATCCAGCTTCAGCAGGTCCTGATCAATTTGGTCATGAACGGCGCGGACGCAATGGCGACGCTGGAAGATCGGCGGCGCTTGCTCCACGTCTTCACTAGGCGACAGAGCGACGGCCTAGTCGAGGTCAGCGTTTCGGACAACGGCGTAGGGCTCGATCCTGACACCGCCGAACGCGCGTTCGAAGCCTTCTTCACGACGAAGGCGACTGGGATCGGGATGGGTTTGTCCATCTGTCGTTCGATCATCGAGGCACATGGAGGTCACATCTGGGTGGCGACGGAAAAGGGCAAGGGTAGCACCTTCAGCTTTACACTGCGGCCTCCGTCATCCTCGACAGCGCAATCCGAAGCTCTTGCAGGATAGCTGGCCGAGAAACGAAACTCGTGTGAAAGAGATCGATGCGCCCACTCAATTCGCACACGCCGAGCTTCGTATCTTCAGAAGCCAAAGTGACTCAGCCCCCAGTGGCCATCCGGTCTCCTGCCGAGCGGCCATTTAAAGGCGCGCTCCTCAGGCCTGATCGGATGCTCGTTGATGCTGGCATGCCGATATTTCATGAGGCCATCGATGTCGAATTCCCAGTTTTCGTTGCCATATGCCCGAAACCAGGTGCCGCTGTCGTCGTGATGTTCGTAGGCAAAGCGCACGGCGATCCGATTCCCGGAAAACGCCCATAGCTCCTTGATCAGCCTGTAGTCCAGTTCCCTCGCCCACTTCCGTGCAAGGAAAGCTTCGATGGCCGCCCGTCCCACAACGAACTCTGCACGGTTCCGCCAATGGGAGTCTACGCTATATGCTAAGGCGACCATCATCGGGTCGCGTGTGTTCCATCCGTCTTCAGCCAACCGCACTTTATCGGTGGCGGACTGCAAGGTGAAGGGTGGCAGCGGCGGGCGGGTCATACCTTGAACCTCTCGAATTCCACTATCGGATGCCGGGAGATGCGGCGGATTTCAGCTTGGCGATCTCCGCCTCGAGTTCTTTGATCTGCGCGTCCCTGGTCTCGATGGCCCTCAGGACTTCGTCGGCCTCGAACCTCAGCGGTATGTGCTGCGGGCAGTTCGCGTCCCAGGCTTCGACATGGAAGATGACCACCTGCTCCGGTCTGGCCTGGTAGCCTTTCGGCATCAACTGCTCGAGGAGTGCCGGATCGTCTTCGACGACGCGGGCCGTTCCCCAGATCTTCACGCGCGAACGGCTGCCGTAGTCGATCAGGAAGAGCTGCGCCTTGTCATTATCGACGAGGTTTCCTTGGGTGATGTACTGGCGGTTGCCAACATAGTCGGCGAATCCCAGCGTGGTCTCGTTGATGACACGGAGGAAGCCCGGCGGTCCACCCCGATGCTGGATGTATGGCTGGCAGTCCTTGTTCGCAGTAGCCATGAAGATGCTAATCTGCTTTTCGATGAAGTCCTTGAGTTCAGGCGTGATGGCTGTCGCCCAGCCGCCACGTTCCTCGACCCGAGCATAGGATCGGCGCGAGCCTTTTCGTTCCTGGATCTCCTTCACCGAGCGCGAAAAGGCGACATCGCTTGAGAAGTGCTTTCCGGTGTCCACGGCCGCCTGCCCTCCTTGTAGGATCGGCGGCCGGCGCCGCCGCGAGGTGTTTCCACTCAGACGCCTTCGTAGGCAAGTCGGGTGAACAGCGCCGGCGAGATCGCCCAGTTGCCGAAGACGGGGTCCCATTTCGCCGTGGGCTTCGCGGCGATCGTTTCCTCGGCGGTGCGTCCATCCTTCTTCAACTTGGCGACATTCTCCCGGATGCCGACGAGCATGTCCCGCCAGGCGATCAGGTCCTTCTTGTTGCCAATCTCGCCGTGGCCCGGAATGACGATCGTCTGGTCGTCCACCATCTTGACGTTCGCCTCCGCAGCCTGGATCTGCCCGTCGATGCTGCCGCCCGTCGAGTAGTCGATAAAGGGATATACGCCGTTCCAGAAGGTATCGGCCACATGGACGACGTTCGCCTCCTGGAAAAAGACAGAGATGTCGCTGTCGGTATGGGCCGGGCCATAATACTTCAGCTTGATCGTCTGACCGTTATGCTTGAGCGTCTCCTCGTCGCCCTTCATCAGCATCGTGGGAAGCGCGCCCTTCGGCGACGCCGGGAAGTCGAAGTCCCAGTCCACGACACGCGTGGCGACGGTCAGATGCTTCAACGAGTTCGGGTGGGCCATGATCATGGCGCCCTCCGAATTGAGCCATTCGTTGCCGTCGGTATGGTCGAAGTGCCAGTGCGAATTGATCAGGTGCTTGATCGGCTGCGGACCGAGATCAGCGAGGGCCTTCTCGATCTTCGGGCGCGTAGCCGTAATCCCGGCGTCGACAAGCAACTTGCCGTCTTCGCCCACCAGAACACCCATGTTGCCGCCAGAACCCGAGAATGCGCTGATGCCACTCCGGAGGTTCGTCGTCGTGATGTCAGCGGCGGCCGCAGCCTCGCGGATCTGAACGACGAGGCTCTTGGCCGCGGCGAAGACTTCAGACGGAGTCAGCCATCCCCCCGTGGCAGCGAAGGTTGCGCCGCCGAGGCAGCAAAGGCAGAATCCACGTCGTGACAAATTGTAATCGTGCTTGTTCATTCTCCGCTCCATCTGTTTGGACAGTCACGCAAAAAGGGCGCCACCACGCAGGGAGGCGTGCGTGGTGGCTAGGCCTCGATCTAATCCCGGCTGAGTTTTCGATCGAGGAAATCGTGAATGAGCGGTGCCATCTCCGGCAGCTTGTCCTCCAGGGCAAAGTGCCCCGTGTCGAGGAGATGCATCTCGGCATGCGGCAGGTCGCGAAGGTATGGCGATGCCCCGTCCGCAGGGAAGATCTTGTCGTTCTTGCCCCAGACGATCAGCGTCGGCGGCTTCCTTTCACGGAAGAATTTCTGGAATTCCGGATAGAGCGGGACGTTGGTGCCGTAGTCGTGGAAGAGGTCGAGCTGGATGTCGTTGTTGCCGGGACGATCGAGCAGCGGCTGATCATGGCCCCAGTTGTCGGGGTCGATGTGCGCGAGGTCGCTCATGCCGTCCGTATACTGGAATTTGGTGGTTTCCGGCTTGAAGAGAACCATCAGAGCTTGGCGGTTCTCGGGCGTATCGTTTTTCCAGTACGCCTTGATCGGGTCCCAGAACTCCTTCAGGCCCTCCTCGTACGCGTTGCCGTTCTGCACGATCAGGGCCGACACCCGGTCCGGATGCTTCAGCGCGAGGCGGTATCCGACCGGAGCGCCGTAATCCATGACGTACATGGCATACTGTTTGATATCGAGCTTGCCGAGGAGACTATCGACGATGTCGGCGTAGTGCTGGAACGTGTATTCGAACTTGGTGTGATCGGGTGCGTCGCTCTGCCCGAAGCCGGGATAGTCCGGCGCGATCACGTGATACTTGTCCGCAAGGATCGGGATGAGGTTGCGGAACATGTGGGACGACGTCGGGAAGCCGTGCAGCAGGAGCACGACCGGAGCATCGGCAGGTCCTGCCTCGCGGTAGAAGACCTTTGTGCCGTCGATATCGACGGTATGATAGGTCACCTGCGGGACCACCAGCTTGTGTGTGACGGCAGCCTTCTTGGCGGCAAAGGACGCGGTCGGTACGGCCGTTGACGCAGATAGTGCGAATGCAAGTGCCAATACGGTCCGGCTCAAGATCATTCTGTTCATTTCAGCCTCCAGGGTGATGGTGAAATCAAATCGATCCAGGCCCTCGCAGAGCTCCAGTCGTTGTTAACTTGCTACGCTTGATGACCTTGGAGGACGAGCAAGTTGTCGTAAGGCGTGGTGAGTTCGCGTGAGACTTTATGAGGATGAAACTCGCCGACCCCCTCGATTTCCTAGACCTTGGTCTAGTTCCCCACGACCTTGTCCGAGGCCGAATGGACCTAAGGCGAATTGTTGCAGCTCAGAACCAGAGCTAGGCTTTCTCCGCAATCAGCAGTGCAGCAAACAATTGGAGCAGGCGGGGGGACAGCCATGCAAGTCCAGTTCAACGATACGCTCGCGCAGGCGGCACACGCACACACACCCAGGTATTCCGGCGAGGCATCCCGTGACGGTCTGGACGGTTCAATCCGCTTCGGCCGCTTCTGCGCCCTACCGCACTCGCGTCAGCTTCTGATGGATGGGCGGCCGCAGGAGATCGGCGGACGCGCCTTCGATCTTCTTATGGTTCTGCTCAAGTCGAATGGCGGCATCGTGAGCAAGGACGAGATCCTAAACGAGGTCTGGCCGTCTATGGTGGTCGAGGAATGCAATCTCCGCTTCCAAATCAAATCGCTGAGACGTGCCTTGGGCAGTCACGGCGACATGATCAAGACCATCGTCAGACGAGGCTACATGCTGATCAGGGACGACATCCCCCGCGGCAGCATTCGGCTCGACGCGGTTCCCTTGCCAGCGGTACACGAAGTCGACACGGGAGCGATCACCAGACCAGAAGCGCCCTACATTGTCCTGATCGAGGATGACGAAAGCGTCCGCCGCGCGATTTCGACCCTTCTTCGGTCGGTTGGCCTCACCGTCGCCGCGTTTGATTCCGTCAAAGCCTATCAGGAAAGTGGACGCTCCCCTCAACCAGACTGCCTGATCCTCGACGTCTGCCTTCCCGGCCGGAGCGGCCTGGACTTCCAGGCGGACCTTCTGCAGACGGGAGTTCGCTACCCGATCATCTTTATCAGTGGAAATGCAGACGTTCAGATGTCGGTCCGCGCGATGAAGGCTGGCGCTATCGAGTTCCTGACGAAGCCAGTGCGGCATCAGGATCTGCTCAGCGCGGTGGATATGGCTGTAAACGCTCTATAGGTTGACGCGATACTCGACATGCCGCTCGACGCATGTTTGCTCAAGCTCGCCATAAACCCGTATTGATGGACATCTTGTCTAGCGAGGCCATATCTTGATGGGCTTGATGGGTGTCCAGAGTTCCAGCTTGGTCTGCTCTTCGGTTCCTTTGAGGCCCGGTGCAAATATCTGAATGTTGGGTCCGTCGGCCCGCTCAAGGCCTAGATAAGGTGCGGTCTTCTGCCAGAACTGCTCCGTCAGCGTAAAACGCAGGTTTCCGATTTCCGACGTTGGACCTTCATAGCTCAGGACGTGGTACAGCTGCTGCGGAACAATGACGGAATCCATCGGCTGAAGAACCCCGGTGATTGCCGTCTGGGTGATAAATCCCGACAGACGACTTCGCGGGCGCGAGCGCAGACATCAACGGCAGTCCAAGCCATTTATCGAACCAGCAGCTTCATGCTGCCTGCAACACCGCTGCCGCACCACTTCTCACAGCGCATCGCGACATCTCACAACATAGGTCTAGCACCGCGTAGTAGGTTTCTCTCAACGAAACACTGCTCTGCCGAATGCTGAGCGCCAAGCGGGACAAACCTTCAATGAAAAAGTGGCTGTCGAGTTCAGTAATGGTCGCGGCTCTCATGGTGAGCCATTGTGCAATGGCGGCGTCGAAGCCCACGATCGTGCTCGTCCACGGAGCTTTCGCGGAATCAGCGAGCTGGGACGGCGTCGCCGCCAAGCTGGTGAAGGATGGGTTTCCAGTCGTCGCGGTGGCCAATCCGCTGCGGGGACTGAAATACGACTCCGACTACGTCTCGGCGGTCCTGAAGTCCATCGACGGGCCTGTCGTCCTGGTTGGTCATTCATATGGCGGCTCGGTGATCACGGACGTCGCGGTCGAAGGAACGAACGTCAAGTCTCTCGTCTTCGTGGCAGGCCTCGCGCCGGACACTGGTGAGAGTGCGGGCAGTCTTGGCAAGAAGTTCCCCACCGGGACACTCGGCGACGCTCTTGCTCCCCCCGTCCTCCAACCGGATGGCAAGCATGATCTCTACATCTTGCAGAGCAAGTTCTGGAAGCAGTTCGCCGCGGACGTCCCGGAGCAGCAGGCGGCGCTGATGGGTGCTGAACAGCGCCCGGTCACGGCCGAGGCTCTCAACGATCCTTCCGGAGATCCGTCCTGGAAGAAGCTGCCCTCGCATTTCATCTACGGAACAGCCGACAAGAACATCCCGAGTGAGCTTCACGAGTTCATGGCAAAGCGGGCGGGAGCGAAGGAGACGGTCGGCGTGAAGGGCGCGTCGCACGTAGTGATGATCTCCCATCCCGATCTGGTGTCCGCGATGATCGAGCGGGCCGCGGCCGCCAAATAGCAGCACGACCATCACATCAATTCGCGCCCTTTTGAGAGGAGCAGCCGATGCAGACCGATATCGCCATCAAGGTGAGCTTGGGCCGGATACGTGACGTTTTCGAAACCATCGACGACTGCCTGCATGTCGAGCACTTCAGCGTGACAGACCCGAACATCTCGCTAGCGAAGCTGACGCGTGAGAACGGCAATCGCGCGATTACGACCTCGCTGGGTTCCGGTGTCGGTACGTTCGTCGTTGCGGCCCGAGACTCCGAGCTTCGTCTCGAGCAGAAGGGCCACGTCCTGTTTCAAGGAGTGATGATCGAAGACAGCGTGACCTTCGTCGAAGGTCCGGATCCAATCGCCGTCGAACTCCAGTCCGACGCCTGCCTCTACGTACTCACCTTTCTGCGAAAGCCTTATCAAGGCCCATGTCCCGTCGTCGGCGGAAGGTTCAACATTCGCGATATCCGCCTGGCGGAGCTGATTGGCGAGATTTCAGAAAGCTCGCCGGCGCGGCGATGTGAACTCACGCGGGACTTCTCTCGGCTGGCGTTCGAACACTACCAGTCACTGCCGCGGGTTCATCCCCTCTCGGCATGGAGACTGAACCGGGTGAGACGCTACGCGGAGTCGCGCCTTGATCGGCGAATGTCTCTTGAGGAACTGGCCGACGTCGCAGGTTTTTCGCGGGCGCATTTCGCGGCTACGTTCAAGGCAGCCACCTCGATGAGCGCACATGAATTCCTCTTACGGATGCGAATTCAGGCCGCCGCTAGCTTGCTCGCTTGCACCAATCTGTCCCTCGTGGAGATCGCACTTCAGACGGGGTTTCAGAACCAGCCCCATTTCACAACTGTCTTCCGCAAGATCACCTCGGTCACGCCGGGAAAATGGCGGGCATCGCGCCGGGCAGCTAGTCTGGCGAGCGTGACGGACGCATTGGTCGGCGCCAGCATGGTCATCGACCATCAGGCTCAACCCGACGGATTCCTGCCGCACGATCTTCATTGAAGTCGGCTCGTAGCGCCGAAATGCAGCATCTGACACCATGGAAGGAAGTGAATCATGTCGCGAATACCTATCCCTGCAACTCTCGACGCCGCTCCGGAAGCTTCCAAGCCCACGCTCGAGGCGATCAAGAAGCAGGTCGGGGCCTTGCCTAACGTGTTCCGGATGATGTCGAACAGTCCCGCCGTGCTGGAAGCCTACGCCGCGCTCAATGGCGCGCTCGGCAAGGGGAAGCTCGATAAGAAGATCCGCGAACGGATCGCGCTGGCGATTGCCCAGATCAATGGCTGCGAATACTGCCTCGCAGCGCATACGTACACTGGGACGCATGTGGCGAAGCTGAGCCTGGATGAGATTCTCGCGGCTCGCCGCGGTGGGTCGTCTGAAGCAAAGGCCGACGCAGCGGTCAAGTTTGCGGTCAGGGTCGCCGAAGCCCGAGGCGGTGTCTCCACCGAGGAAGTCGAGGCAGTAAAGGCGGCGGGATTCGACGACGGTGAGCTGTTGGAAATCGTGGCTCACGTCGCCGCGAGCACCTTCACGAACTACATGAACGAGGTCTTCAAGACCGATGTGGATTTCCCGAAGGTCGACCGTCAGGCCGCCTGAGATCCTCTGCCCCGTCAAGTGAAAACGCCTGACGGGGCTTACGCTTGCAAACATTTGCCGCACCAAGAAAACAGACCCTCGCGGCGGGGAAAGCGCGAGGGTCTGTTCTTCGGGCATCGCGGCCTGAGAGGGTACAGGCGGCGCGGGGGCACAGCGGGTCCGCGTGCGATCGCCCTTGGACGTCGAATCCCTTCTAACTACTTCCTTTCGTGGATCACGAAACTGACCGTCTGCGCCGTGATCACATGATGGTCCGGATCGGCAAGCTCAACGAGGACCTTGTGTTCTCCGGCTGAAAGTCCGACGACGATTATTGTCTCGCCGCTGGCATCAAGGAAGTGCCATGGAAGGTCGTCTACAGTGATGTGGACATGCCCAATCCGTGGAGAAACCTGTAGCGCGCCTTTACCGAAGACCGGGACGATGCGTACGTTCTGCGCCCGGTACTGGATAAATACGAGACCTCGCGACAGAGGCTCCGGGAGCGGTGGATCGACGATGAGGATCGGCTCAGGTTCGTTCTCTATGCCGATAAGCGGCGATGGACCACGGATCTCGCGGGCGCTCGGCCTCAGGGGATACCCATCCGTCATGACGGCTCTCCAAGCTCATTGCTTCAATGGTGGCGTTTGGACGATCAGATGAGCCGTCCTCCATGCCGCCCATTGTCCGTCTGGGACCCGATAAAGTCGAACGAGATGGCGTGAGATGCGGTGTGATGTGGTTGGAAAAGCCGTCCGCCGAAGCAGTCTACGGAGTTTCCGCCAACGCAGTCCTGATGGCGTCGAGAAGATCCGCGGGATTGACGGGCTTCAGGAAGATTTTGATAGCGCCCGAATTGCGGGCCCGATCGCCGACGGCGACATCCGAATGCGCGGTGATAAGGATTGAGGGTATAGTGATCGCCATCCCGGAAAGCTTGTCCAATAAATCCAATCCTGAAATGCCGCCAAGCTGTATGTCCGTCACCAGACAGGACGCGCTCTCAAGATCCGAAGAAGCGAGGAAATCTTCCGCCGAAGCAAAGGCTGCAACCCGCATTCCCGAAGCACGCAGCAGTCCTCGCAGAGCGTCGCGAACTGGTTCGTCGTCCTCGACGCAAACCACGAGAGAGGACTGTGGAGCTTCAACCATTGACCGATCCTTTTTCTATAATCCTATGATCGCGTCAGCATGCTCACAATGCGACTTATGTCTGGAAAAAATGCCAGGAACCTAGCCTTTGGTCGAGATCTCTCGCCGCTCGTCTAGGTCGAGTAGATCAAAGTGACGTACGAGTTCCGGTAGCGTCTGGACATGCATCTTCTGCATGACGTTTCCTCGGTGCAACTTGACCGTCGCTTCCGTGATGCCCAGCGCCGCGGAGATCTGCTTGTTGCGTTGGCCTTCCACGACAAGGATCAAAACCTCCTGCTCACGCTTGGACAGCTTTTCGAAGTCTGCCCGAACATTCGCCGCTGCTTCCTCCTTCATCGTGGAGCGACTGTCTCGCTTCAGCGCCGAATGAACAGCATCCAGGAGATCTTGTTCGCGGACTGGTTTCGTCAGGAATTCCACTGCACCAGCCTTCATCGCCCTGACCGCGATCGGCACGTCCGCGTGCCCGCTCATGAAGATCACTGGTCTGTGGAATCCGCTCGCCCTAACCTCCTCGTAGAACTCAATCCCGCTCTGACCCGGTAGACGGACGTCAAGGATCATGCAGCCGACATTTGCCAACTTCCCCTTGGACGAGAACTCTGTCGCTGACGAAAATGCGACAACGTTGAACCTCATCGAACGCAACAGGCCCACAAGCGATTCCCGAACAGCCGCATCGTCTTCAATCACGACGACCAGCGCCGAGGCGTCTTCACGTTGCTTCTGGTTCATGGGTCCCCCCTTGCATACGGTATCGTGAATTCGAAAACCGTTCCCCCTGCCGCCAACGGCTGCGCCGAAAGCGTCCCACTATGCGCCTCGATTATCGACCGACAGATCGCTAGCCCCATGCCGGTCCCCTCCGGCTTGGTGGAGAAGAATGCTTCGAAAATATGCTCTGACGCAATGGGGTCGAGACCATGGCCGTTGTCCTCCACCCGAACCGCCAGATGGGAACCGAGGTCCACGCTCATCACGTTGATCGTCCTCCCATGCGCGGTTTCCGTCATCGCCTCTGCCGCGTTGAGTATGAGGTTTAGGAGCACCTGCTGAAGCTGAACCTTGTCTCCTCGGATCGCGCCGACGGTCGGCGACAACGAGACGGATGCGTTGATATGACGGCTGCGAAGTTCGCTTCGCATCATCGTCAGGACGTCGCCAATGACTTCGTTGATATCGACCATCGCGATCGAGGGACGCGAGTTGCGGGCCATGTTGCGAACGTTCAAAAGGACGTCTCCCGCCCGTTTTCCTTCCCTGACGATCCGTTCCGCTGCGACCTTCGCTTCCTCCAGGTCGGGTTCCGGACGGCTGAGCCAGCTCAGACAGGTTGCCGCGTTCGTGACGATGGCCATGAGCGGCTGGTTCATTTCGTGGGCGATGCTCACGGTTACGGCGCCCATTGCCGTCAGGCGGTTCATTCTGACGACGTCGGCCTGGGCCTTCCTGAGCGCCTCCTCACCGTTCACGCGATCCGTCAGATCGATGATCGCCCCGAACACCTCGGGCTCCTGCTCGGGGTCCGGCTCGACGCGGGTCATACAGTGGACATGCTTGATCGAACCGTCCGGTGTCAGCAGCCGGAATTCGGCCTCCCATGGGTCACGGTCACGTATAACCTTTTCTAAGTTTTTTTCGATGCGCTCTCGGTCGTCCGGATGGACCCTCGTCATCACCGCTTCGTGAGTCAAAGGCAGGGCCGGATCGAGACAGAATATGTTGTAGGTCTCTGCCGACCACATGGCCTCGCCTTTCAAAGGCTTGATGTGGAAGCTTCCGACGTGACTGAGCATCTGTGCTTCGGCAAGCGATGCCTGCGCCCGCTGGGCCTCAGCCAGGGTGGTGCGTATGCGCTCCTCGGCCCGCTTCGATTCCGTGATGTCGATAATCGTTCCGATGTATTCGCTACGGTTGCCGTTCTCGTCGGCGATCAGACGCCCGCGACCATGGACGAAGCGCACTTCGCCGTCTGGCATGACGATCCTGTGGGACACGTTCAGGTCATGGCCCGAAAGCATGTCTTCGTAGGCACCGTCAAACAGCGGGAGGTCATCGGGGTGCACCTTGGACCTCAAGTCCCCGGCGTTTATGGTCTCCTGCTCAAGTCCGACGATACGCGCGCATTCAAGCGAACATGAGAAAGTGTCAGTCGAGGCATCCCACGACCATGTGCCCGACTGGACCATCCGTTGCCCCTCTGCAAGAGCGGCGCGGCTCTTCGCCAGTTCGAACTGGGTTCGCTTCAAGTCGTCGATGTCGGCGTTCACTCCGTACCATTTTCGGATGGTGCCATCGTCGTTGAAATGTGGGACCGCTCTGAGCATGAAATACCTGGCCACTCCGTCGTGCCGCAATATGCGCGCCTCGATGCCACCCGGCTTCCCGGTAACGAGAAGCTCGGTCCACGCCTTGATTACCTTTTCGACATCCTCCGGGTGGAAGGAAGCAAGGAAGCCCAGTCCAAGCGCATCCTCGCGGCTAATTCCCGTGTACTCGTGCCATTGGCTGCTCGCTTCCTGAAGTTCCCCGCCAGGGCCGCCCACCCAGGTCAAAGCCGGGATCATGTCGAGATTCCGCCTCAACTCGCACTCGACTTGAACAGCGTCCTCGCGAGCCGATCCAAATTCTTCCCGTAGGTCGTCCAGACCGTGCGACGCTGAGAAAGCCGATGAAAGCCATTCAAGCTGCTCGATGAGATCGGCGGATGGCAAATCCTCATGGATTACGTACAGAGCTCCCTCCGACCGATGTCGGAGATCAACCGGGATGCAGACTATCCAGCCGCCCTTCACGCCGTGGACAACGGCGGTGGATTTCGTTGCAATAACTTGACGAATGACCCCCTGGTCGAGGTCCGATAGGGCCTCTCGGGTGTTGGAGGCCTGACTAACGGCGGTTTTGCCGTCAATCCAGCGGGCCACGGCGATCACAGCAAACTCGGCTCGCTCGACCTGCACCAGATAAACTGCGGCTCCGGTTGCGGAGCGCAATGCAGCCGCCAAGAACTGACGAACATCGCGGCCCAGCGCGGGGTCACCGTCCGCCGACTCCGAAACTGGTTGCTCCGAGAGATCGTTCATCGATGCGAATGCTCCGCGCTCAAGTGGCGAGATGCTATGCCTGCGGAGCAGGGAAAGCCAGACCCGGAGCTGCGGTCAAGCGTTTGGGATTATACGGCGAGATGCGTCCGCACGTCCGTAGCCGACCACATACTCCGCGACTTGTCCGAAAACGATGCCAAGCCCGCCCCAAACGATCAATTGCAGTGCTGCGGCATTCACTCGGAATTCCAGGAGCAAGCCCCTTGGAAGGGCGCGCGGAACCTCGGAGACACCGGGCATCGTGGCGATCCATACCGACGCGAGCGCGACAAACGTCGCGGCGCCCGCACTCACGGCGAGCGGGAACGTTGCTCGATGCGCGAGGCGGTACGCGATCCACGCCGCCAGTATCATGGATAAAGCCGACGCCATCACCAGAACAAAGTAGAGTTCCGTCCTGATGCCAATGGTCTCAGCAGTTCCGACACCGGGCGGGCTTGCCGGATATTTGAGCTGCGGAACCAGCACGAGCGCGATGTATCCGGCCGCCGTGATCATGCACACCATCGAGCGCGCACGCATCCTCAGCCGACCATGAAAGAATGAAAGTCCGATGGCGAGGAAACCTCCCAATGCGATGCAGTAGCTCGCGATTCCCACGAATAGGCCCCCGTTACGCTGCATGCTGCGACTGACGCTCTCCCCGTGTGCGTCCGCGTGCTGGTGATGGGAGCTCTCCTCGAGGGCAATCGCGCGCTCGATCGACGGCTCGGAATACACACGGGCGAAGGAGAAGGCGATCAGGGCCACGATCAGGCCGGAGAGCATACCCGTGATCAAAAGTCGCTGGATCATGACAGTCACCTCAGTGGCAGAAAAAGCCGAGTAGATGTCGGCCGTCGTGAACGAATTCATGCACGCTGTCCCCTTGGATCAGCGAAGTAGCACCCTGCTCCGCGCCTACGAAATAGAGGGTCATCAGGAGAAGCAGCCCGACGAAGAACGTCCAAGGAAGCAGCTCGCCCGCAGAGATGGGCGCTGGGCTGGGTGCGGGATGGACGACGATATGGGTCATCTGGGATTCCTCTTTCGATCAAGACCATTGCGGCGGTCATCATGACCGGGTCCCCGGCCCGCGTTTATCGAAAGCGTACGATTTCGCACGAGGGTGCCTCTGCTCCCGTCCCCGTGTAATCGCACAATTTCGAAAGATGAAATGCCGTCCACGGCCCTAGTGTTCGCAGACATCAGGGAGGATCGGATGAAGTCCGCTCGAACACCAGTCGGCAAGATCTCTGGCGTCGTGCCTGCGTGGGGACAGGTCGCCGTCTTTACGGTGGGCCAGCGCGTCAAGGTATTGACGCGTGCGCCCGTGGGACATTATCGGGTGCCCACGTACCTTCGCGGCAAGACCGCAGTCGTCGAAGCAGTGATGGAACCGATGGCGGTCAACAACGAAGAAGAGGGTTTCGGCCGCGACGCAGGCGCCGCCCGGCACTACTACCGCATCGCGGTGCCGATGACTGAAATCTGGAACGCCTACGCAGGATCGCCGAGCGACAACCTGCGCATCGAGGTCTTCGAAACCTGGCTGGAGGGGGTAGAGCCATGAGCGAGCACGAACACCACGACCACACCCATGATCACGATCATTCTCCGATCGTCGCAACTGACGCACCAGGCTACTACGACGTGATGGAGACGGCTTTCCAGGAACTCATGATCGAAAAGGGTTACTTCACAGCCGACGAGATCAGAAGGCAGATCGAAGTCCTCGACTCCAGGAACCCCGCTCTCGGTGCCCAGGTGGTGGCGAAAGCGTGGATGGATCCAGAGTTCAGAGCACGCCTGCTGGAGAACGGCCGGAAAGCCTGCGAGGAGCTGGGCATCAGCTTCTACGACGAAACCCAACTGATCGTGCTGGAGAACACCCCGAAGGTTCACAACCTCATCGTCTGCACGCTGTGTTCCTGCTATCCGCGCCCCGTCCTCGGACTGCCGCCGGACTGGTATAAGCTGAAGCCATATCGGGCGCGCGCCGTGTACGAGCCGCGCAAGGTACTAAAAGAGTTCGGCACCTTCGTCCCCGACAACGTCGAAATCAGGGTGAGCGACTCCACTGCCGTCCAGCGATATCTCGTGCTGCCCATGCGCCCGTCAGGAACCGAGGCTTTCACCGAGGAACAGCTTGCTGACCTCGTCACCCGGGACGCGATGATCGGTGTCATTCAGATCAAGTCGCCAGCAAAGGGAGTGGATTCATGAGTGGCAGCGAACAACTGCTGAAGAGGCTGCCAAACGATATCGGCGGGCTGGAAGCTCCGAAGATCGAAAAAGTGGAGCACGAACTCCTTCCATGGGAAAAGCGCTGCCACGCGCTGGCCGACGTGCTCGACTTCCACAAGATCATCAACACAGAAGAGAAGCGGCGCGGCGTCGAGTCCCTTGGCTCGGAGATGGTCGGAAAGTTGACCTACTACGAGCGCTGGATCGCCGCCTTTGCGAACATCGCGTTCCAGAAGCAGTTGATTACGCCGGAAGAGCTGGCTCTAAGAATGGCGGAGGTGGAAGCGCGATGGAGAGCCGACACCTAAGAGCTGTCCGGAGATCGTTGTGTTTCTTCGAGGACGACAGCACGGTATCCGTCCTCCGGCGATCGGYAGCAGAGGGAATTGGAACATTCCTTCTGATGGTCGCGGTCGTTGGATCCGGACTTCAGAAGGGAAGCTCCGTCATGTCGTCTTCCATCGCGATATCGGGGAGTCTGATAGCTCTGATATTGGCGTTCGGTGCAGTCTCGGGCGGCCACTTCAATCCGACGATTACGCTCGTCGAATGGAGGAGGAACCAACGGCGTCTCGACTGCACTGTCGGGTATGTCACCGCGCAGATCCTTGGAAGCGTTGCGGGCGCCTTGGCTTCAGGGCTGCTGTTCGGCGTGACACCCGGCAGCGCTACGTTCGATCCACCGAGCCTGTCCTCTTTGGCAAGCGAAGGGATCGCGAGCATCGGCCTGATGACGATCGTCTTCTGCTCCACGAAGAGCACAAGCAAATTCATCGGACCGTTTGCGGTTGGACTGTGGCTGATGGCCGCGATTGTTTCCACGCCTACAGGATCCATCGCCAATCCCGCAGTAGCGATCGGCCTGCTTGCGGCTCCGGGCAACATTTCAGTGTTTGCTGTAGTCACCTTCATTGTGATTCAGGTCGCAAGCGGAAGCTTGGCTGCCCAGATGGTGTCGTTGTTCTACCCGAACCCACGGCGACTGTGAGTCAGTCATTTCCAGCGCTCGGGTTCAACGGCTTGGTCGCAATAGCTCTCTCAAGGAAGAAGACCTCAATGCCCAAGAGATACGCTTTTCGATCCCTTGTTTCCGGCTGCATCGTTTGCTGCGTGGGTGTGGCTGCCGCCGGCGACGCCGCGGAGAACGTGTCTCCAATCTACGGTGTCAGTCTCCCTGATGAATACCGCGATTGGAAGATGATAACGGTGGCCCATGAAGCAGGGAAGAACAATGACATCCGTGGTATCCTGGGAAATGACATTGCTGCGAAGGCGTTTCGCGAAGGCACGCGGCCCTTTCCTGACGGATCAGTGATCGTTCGCCTGGCGTACGTCTACAAATCGTCGCCCGAAAACGACGCGGTGTTCCCTGCGCCGCAATCGTTCGTTGCCGGAGATCCCACCAACGTCCAGATAAGCGTGAAGGACTCGAAGAGGTTCGCCGATAGCGGCGGCTGGGGCTACGCGCAGTTCGAGAATGGCATCGCTAATCAAAATGAAGGACTATTGAAGTCCTGTTTTGCATGCCACACTAAGCTTGATCGTTCGAAGGACTTCGTGTTCAGCCACTACTCTCCGTGACCGATGGCCAAGTTTTACTTTCACATCCAAACGCAGGAAAGCTTCGATCCGACTACGAAGGTTTCGACATCTGGACGGAAGACGGGACCGCCGAGGCGCTCATGACGAAGGAGGAGACGGATATCTGGATGAATGCGCCGTGGGAAGAGGCGCAGCATCTCGCGCGCCCGGCGCAGGACGATGCAATCATGATCACTTCACGAGAAGCATACGGATCCAGCATCGTCTCAAAAGAGGGCGAACCCGTTCAGACGAGCTTGCTTTAGGCCTCAGTAGCATATGCAGGGCGACCCTTGTGGCCCCTGTTCTTCGAAGCTCAACTCTCCTTGGGTTATCATGGTCCAGTATTATCGCCGCTGCCTAGGGTCGCTCTTGGGCATGCAGGCAGCGCTGGACCAACCAGCAGCATCCATTCCCGATAGGAGGTACGGGCGGCAAGATGGTCGCAGTATTCTTTGTAGCGCTAATAGCCGTCGGACTCGTCGCCTTCGTCGTCAGCAGGATGCTTGGTTTGGACCTGAAGCTCCCTTAAAGCAACCGATATACCAACGCCATACGGGCTCACAGCGTCCAGCCCTGCGGACCGTTGCCTTCTGCCCGCGCCGGCACCAACTCCCGCCGGATAGTAAATGCTTGACGGTCGACCGCATGACCATTGCCATCGTCGTCAATGCGGGCGGCGGCAGCGTGCTTCCGCTTGGTTAGATCACCGAGGCGCAGTTCGATGACACCCTGGCGGCGGAACGCGCGCTGACGCTGGACGGAACGTCGCGGACAGCAACGGGATGCTCGTGGCAGAGCTTCCGTTCAGATCCTGCCTGACGCTCCAGTGAAGCGAGTTACAGTAGGTCCAAGCTTCGGCTCGAACCCGATCACGGCCTCAGATCGAGCATCGCCTTCCCGCTGCCGTCCATAGCAAATGGAACGGAAGCGTGCTGGTGAGCGACCAGCCACCGTCCATCCTTCTTCACGAGACCCAGGGTCTGACGAAACCAGAGATCGACCAGCGTGCCGTCTGTCTTTGTCCCCGTCATGTTGACGAGACCGCTCCAGAATGCCACATCCGCGCCAATCGTGAGCTTCGCATCCTGCACGTCACCGCCGATAGGGCCGTTCCACGTATCGAACCATTCCTGCAGTCCGGCCTCGTCCTTGCCATGGTAGACGAGCGGCGGCGCAAGCGAGAATTCCACGGAGTCGTCCGTGTCGAACGACAACGCCTCCTTCGCGCGCTTCTCGCCGATGGCTGTCGCGCGCATCATCAGCATGGCGACGATGGCGTCTTCTTCAGTGTTGGGGGCTTGCATTGTCATGTCCAGTCTCCTTCCACTTTCACGGAGGACGAACGGAGGTAGCGACATCCTACATCTCGAAGGAAAAATTCGGACTGCCAACCCGACACGCGGTGCCATTCAATCCAGCAGCTTGCGGATCGCCATAATCCCTTTGGCGGTGTCGGACCACGATTGGCGCCAAATCAGCAGGCCGACACCAAGTACCGTCGCCACAACGAATGGGACCGGGCCAAGAAACCAGAAGGCGGCCGCCACGGTGAAATAGTAGGAGCGGACCCCGACACTGAAAGAGCGGAGTGCTGGATTGAGAACCATTGTGAGAGCATCCGTCCACGCCGCGATATCGCGCTCCTCTTGCCGGGATGGACTGGCGCCGATTGCGGCCAGACAATAGTTGAGCTGACGCACAGCCCAGATGAAGTCCGACAACCCTCTCAGAAGYGTCGCGATGACCAGAAGCA
The DNA here is from genome assembly GCF_056400025.1 of Rhizobium sp. 01L419. Taxonomy (NCBI): domain Bacteria; kingdom Pseudomonadati; phylum Pseudomonadota; class Alphaproteobacteria; order Hyphomicrobiales; family Rhizobiaceae; genus Rhizobium; species Rhizobium sp. 01L419. The sequence continues at coordinate 84,531 of NZ_JBFTSM010000021.1, read as the reverse complement.
CCTTGGTCTGGAAGAGCCAGGCGGGATCCTTGGCCGCGAACGTCGCAATCAGGCCGCTACCATCCCCGTAGTTCGGTTCCATGAACAACGCGCCGCTCAAACCCACGACAACGATCAAGTTGGCGGAGCCAAAGAACGACGCCGAGTTGATCGTGTGGCCGAGGATGGCCAATACCCAGTTTCCGTTTTCAGTGGAAACTAAAATTTTCGGCTTTTAGCCTCTAACTTGATTACTTCGACGCACGAGCTGACAGGTTGCCAGCCAACCGCGGGCTGCGTCGAGAATGCCAAATTGTCATACTTATTTTGCGTCGCGAAAAGTTTGGCGCAAGCGCCGTCAGTCAGACTGAATTCGTTGAAATGTGATTATTGATCCAGTCTATATTGAAGCCATGACGGCTTTTTTCATTACTATCAGCCGTCCAGTACCTGCTGGACGGCTATTCCAACCTTAGTCGACTTGGATTAGCCTTTCAAAGAACTGTAACAAAGCCATGTAATCTCTTGATTTTATTATGATGGACGAGGCCCACAATAGCTTGCCGAGCAAGCGCAGGTAACCAGGTTTGTTATCGCCGGCATATGTTTGCTGCTACAACTTGACGTAACGTTCGATGCCCGTGACCCAATTGGATTGGAGCAGATCATGAGTGTCCTTCGAGTTCTTGGCAGGCAATCGTCCATCAATGTTCGGAAGCTTCTTTGGACCTGCGAAGAGATCGGCATGGATTACCTGCAGGAGGATTGGGGGACAGGGGTTGCTTCCACCCGGACGCCGGAATTTCGCGCGCTCAACTCGAATGGCCTGGTGCCGGTTATCGAAAGCGATGATGGCATCTTGTGGGAATCCAACACGATCTGCCGTTATCTCGCGTCCTGGCATGGTAGCGACGATCTCCTGGCGGCCTCCCCGTGGAGGCGGGCGCCGCCAGATAAGAGCAGATATCCAGCATCGAATTTGAAGGTTTCGCTCAGAGACATCCAATCAGGTCTCGGAATCTTCGTTGGCAATCGCTACTTCTTTCCTGATGTGATTGTGGGAAAAGGTGAGCCCGTGCAAGCGGACCTGCAGAAAGATATGACGGTCTGGTTCCGGTCGCTGGCGCCCGTCAAACCCGTCGAGATGGTTGGGTTATGGCGAGGCGTCGGCATTCCATCGGGGCATCCGCTCGATGGAGTCCTCGAAAACCTGCGATGGTTCGGCAAACGTTTTCATCCCGACATGCGGGCCGACGCGCTACTCTTTCAGTGGCATCCGGGACGGCTCGTGGCCATGGACCCGCGCTTCGCCCCGATCAGGCTCGCGATCAAGCTGGCACCATTCGGACGGACCGCCCTCGCCCGGACCATGTTTTCGTCTTTTCAGAAGGCGCTCCGCGCGCGAGGCACGACAGCCGCGCTGGAGGTTCGGGCATTCGAGCAGATCGCAAGCGCCGCAATGGTCTACAACGAGCAGCCGATCGTCGACCACTTCAGACGGGTGGACGAAAATACGCTGGCTGGGATGATGTGCTTGCGCGACGACGAAAAGCGGTTCTTTTTCAAGCTCACGAAGATGGACGCGCAAGGTTAGCGCGATGTTGAGGACAATCGCATGGGCAATCGCGGCAGCTTCAGTTACGGGCAACTGTTTCGCGGCGGATGCGGATCGTGGTGCGAGAATTTTCCGGGCCTGTTCTTCATGTCACACTATCGATGACACCAGAAGTACATTCGGCCCGTCTCTGAAGGGTGTCGTGGGACGGCGGGCAGCTATCAAAGACGACTATGCCTACTCTCCCGCGCTGAAGACAGCCGGCCAAGACGGGCTTGTGTGGAGCGAGCATGAACTTGCAGAATTTCTGGCAAGTCCGAGCAGAAAAATCCGATGCAAGAGGCCCTCGTCGTCCGCCGCGAAACGCATCTTTCTGCACCGCCTGCTGCAGTGTTCGCCCTGCTGACCGATCCGGAAAAGATCCTCCGCTGGATGGGAACAGAGGCGGAGATCGAGCCGCAGCCTGGAGGGCTCTACCTCGTCAACGTCACTGGTGCACGTTTCGCTCGCGGCTCTTTTCGCGAAGTGGTTCCGGTTCATCGTCTGGCTTACAGCTTCGGCTGGGATGGTAGCGAGGTGGTGCCGCCGGGCTCCAGCCTGGTGGAGATCGATCTGATCGAACAGCCTGATGGAACGCTCCTGCGTCTGACGCACACTGGTCTGCCCAATGTCGAGCAATGCGCCGGCCATGCCGAGGGTTGGGCTCACTACCTTGGCCGGCTGAGCACCGTGGCGGCCGGACGCGATCCGGGACCCGATGCTTTTCATGGCAGGAAATGACCAAGCTTCTCATTTGAAAGACAAGCTGAATTCATGCGGAGGGCGATGTCTTGCCGTATAAAAAACGGGCCGGCGTGCTGCAACAGCTACCCGGCTGACATCAGGTGAGCGCTATGGCATGATCGAGGAATGGATTTGCCCGCCCACCTTGCCTGGCTGATCGATGAGGCTAGCGGCTCGTCCGGCCCCGAACACTTCATAGCCGAGCTTGGCCCCAGTTGCTTGCCGACGGTCTGCCCCTTGTGGGCGGCGCCCTCACTCTTGCCGTTCCGCATTCGATCATTGCGCGCCGCACCTGGTTGTGGCGGGCAGAAACCGGCGCCGTCATCGAGGCGCTCGATTTTGCCGGCAGCCCACTCAACAAGGCTGCGGGCGACTGGCTTGCCGGACTTGGGCCAATACATGAAGGAAGGATCGGCCGAGACTCCGACAGCCCGATATTGGGCTGGGCCGGATCCCGTTTGTTCGATCCGACCGAGGCGGATCGGTTGAACCAGGCCGCGCGCTATGCGGCGGCACCCCTGGCAGCTCTGACCGCACGAACGGCGCTGACAACCCTGCTGGAGGCCTATCTCGGTCGACGAAGCGCCGCACAGGTGCAGGCCGGCGCGCTCGGCCGCAGCAGTGGCGAAACCATCCGCGCCGCTTTGCTCTGCGCTGATCTACGCGATTTCACAGCCCTCTCTGAAGCAACGGAACCCTCCCTCATGATCGCCAACCTTGATGCCTGGTTCGATCGGATTGCAGGCGCAGTCCACGCTTTCGGGGGCGAGGTGCTGAAGTTCATAGGTGACGGTGTCCTGGCAATCTTTCCCGTTACCGGCACGCCTGGTGAGGCCTGCGAAGCGTCGTTACGCGCCGTCGCGGCCGCCCGTGCCGGCATGGCCCATCTTGATACCTCGCGCCAAGCGCAAGGCCTGTCACCACTTCCGTTCGGCGTGGCGCTGCATTTCGGCGAGATGCTCTGGGGCAATGTCGGTGCGGCCGACCGACTGGATTTCACCGCCATCGGCCCCGCCGTCAATCTGGTGAGCCGGCTGGAGGGGTTGTGCAAGTCCCTCGGCCACCGTGTGCTGATATCAGGCGCGCTCGCTGCGGAGATCCCCACGCAACTGATCCCCTTGGGTGAGCACCGGTTGCGCGGGATTGCCGAACCCTGCGCTGTCTTCACTCTGCCAACGGATTGAACGGCGCGGTCGCGCGCAATCGCCGGGGGGCAGTGACACCAGTCAATCTGCCCCCGCAGCGTTATCATTTGGCTTCCAGCAGATATCCCTCATTCAGATCATCAAGCGCGGTGCCGTTGATCGTCACGGAGCAGCGATCCGCGTCCACCTTCGAAACGGAAACCTGATATTTTCCACTAGGCAGATTGAGCTCGGCGGAGAAGCCGTCCCATCCGGGCGGCAAGGCCGGCTTGACCTGCAGCCGGCCATTCTCCGAGCGTATGCCGAGGATGCCCTCGATTGCCACACGGTAGAGCCAGCCGGCCGAGCCAGTATACCAGCTCCAGCCGCCGCGGCCCTTGAGGGCGCCTTCACCATAGACGTCGCCGGCGATCACATAAGGCTCGATCCGATAAACATCCGCAGACGATTTATCGAGCGAATGATTGATCGGGTTCAGCATCTCGAAGGCACGCCATGCGTCTTCGGCGCGGCCCATGCGGGCGAGAGCAAGGACCGCCCAGGTGGCAGCATGGGTGTATTGGCCGCCGTTTTCGCGCACGCCGGGCGGGTAGGCTTTGATGACCCCGGGGTCGTTGACAGGCTTGACGAAGGGCGGTGTCAGCAGACGAATGAACTTGCCTTCTTCATCGACGAGCTTGTCGAGCACAGCCTTCATCGCCATTTCGCTGCGCTCGGGGTTCCCCTCGCCTGACAGCACGCTCCAGGACTGGGCGATCGAGTCGATCTTGTCCTCTTCCGACTGGCTGGAGCCGAGCGGCGCGCCGTTGTCGTAATAGCCGCGACGATAATATTCACCGTCCCAGCCGGCCGTTTCGATTGCGGCCTTGAGCTTTTCCAGATGCGCCGTCCAGAGGCCGACACGCTGGGTATCACCACGGGTTTCGGCATAGGAGATGAACTGGCGTAGCGCACCAGCCAGGAACCATCCGAGCCAGACGCTCTCCCCGCGGCCGGCCATGCCGACGCGGTCCATCTTATCGCACCAGTCACCGCTCATCATCAGCGGCAGGCCATTGACGCCGGTGCGCTTGATCGCGAGATCGAGGCCAAGAGCGGCATGCTCGTAGAGCGATGCGGTCTCATCCGAAACGCGCGGCTGAAGGAAGGCGTCGTACTGGCCGGGGCTAAGCTGCGCGCCTTCAACGAAGGGCAGCATCTCGTCCATGATCGCGCTATCGCCGGTCGCCGAGCAATACTGATCGACCGCATAAGCGAGCCAGACCGGATCGTCGGAGATGTTCGTGCGAACGCCGGCGCCGCTGTCTGCCAGCCACCAGTGCTGAAAGTCTCCTTCCGGAAACTGGCGACGGCTTGTATTGAGGATCTGCTTGCGAGCAATGTCCGGCGAGTGCAGCAGGAAAGCCAGCGAATCCTGCAGCTGGTCGCGCAGGTTCCAGGCGCCGCTCGACTGGTAGAAGGCGGTGCGGGCCATGATGCGGCAGCTATAGGTCTGATAAGGCAGCCAGCTGTTGACCATGAAGTCGAGCCGCTGGTCCGGCGTCGAAACGCGCGTCTTGCCGGTGAAGCTCTTCCAGAAATTGCGGGTCTGGCTGAGAACGTCTTCAAAGCTCACGGAACGGATTTCGGCAATCAGCGCTGCCGCTTCCTCCTGTGAGGCAGCATCACCCATATAGAAGCAGATATCGCGCACTTCGCCTGGCTGGATCGTCAGATCGAACGCCATGGCGGCTGCCGGATCCCCGTCGAGATCAATGGCGTTGGAGAGCCGCGAGCCCGCCGAGACGGTGCGTGGCTGCTGGATCGTTCCGTGGCGACCGATGAATTCGCGGCGGCTGGTAGAAACGCTCGATGGCGTTTCGCTTGCCGCAAATGCCGCGACACGCGTCCCGAAGCTTACGCTGAACGGATTGCTCGCGAAGACCGACCCACTCGCGCTGTCGAAGCTGGAGATGATGAACGGTTTGCTCTTCGTCGGGTTGTTGCCGAGGATCCATTCCGCGTAGCCATAAAGGCGCAGCTTGCGTGCCTCGCCCGCATCGTTGCGGATGCGCAGCTGCGTCAGCTTGACCGACTTCTCCATATGCAGGGTCTGCGTGACCTCCAGGGCGATTTCGTCCTGAACCGTCGAGAAAACCGAGTAGCCAAGGCCATGGCGGGCTTCGAAGCGCGTGTCGGACCGCTGTGCGAGCGACGCATAGGGTACGATGACAGAGCCACGGTCGAGATCCCTCAGATAGAAGGCCTCGCCCGGTCTGTTGGCGACCATATCGTTCGTCCATGGGGTAAGCTGATGGTCGCGGGAGTTCTGGCTCCAGGTGAAGGCGGCACCTTCCGCCGAGACATGGAAGCCGAAGCTGTCATTGGCCATGATGTTGACCCACGGATGCGGCGTCTGCTCGCCGCCCGACAGGCGTACGACATATTCGCTGCCATCGGCTGCAAAGCCTCCATAGCCGTTCCAGAACGCAAGATCGCTGCCGTCAGCCGGTTCTGGCGAGGCTACGCCGCGGAGCGTCCTCGGCACGAGGGTGGAATCACCCCACTGACCGAGCAGTGCGGGCGAACCGGCAACGGAGCGGGCCCGCTGCAACTGGTCGATGAGGCTGCCGTCGCGCCCGCGCAGAACGACGCGCGAGGCGGCGATGATGGCGTCATAGGCTTCGGGCGTCGTCAGATCCTTGCGCAGCACATAGATGTTGCGCTGGATACCGGCGATTTCGCTGGCGTGACGCGCCGCATCGCAGAGCTGGTCGATCGTGCGCTGCATCTCAGAGGCCGCCTCGCCGGCGCGCTCGTTGAAGATAACGAGATCGACTTCGACGCCGCGCGACTGCAGGAGACCCTGTGCCCGCAGCAACTCCTTGACGAGGTCGGTACCGAGCTCATCAGTGATGCGCAGCGTCATCAGCGGCGCATCGCCGGACAGGGTCGCGCCCCAAAGCACGGACTGGGACTTCAGGCCTTCGCGAACCGCCTTGCTGTCGGCACGCAGAGCCATATCGGGATAGATGATATAGCGCGCAAACCGCTGGTAGGCTGCTGCTTCCTTCGAGTTGACGCCGATCTGGCGCAGCTGGCTCTGTGTTCTCGTCCAGGCTTGAACGAGGCCCTGGGCAAAGCTTTCCGGCTGGCGATAGTGTTCCAGCGCCGCCTCAAGTTCAGAGCGTTCAGCAGCCGCAACGGTCCAGAAAGTCACGCTGACTTTTTCACCGGCCGGCACGCGTAGCGTACGGCGCAACGACACGCAGGCATCCATGGTGAAGCCGTCGGTGCCTGACAGCTTGGCGTCCGCGTCGAAGGCGGCAGCTTCGGTCAGGGTGCGCCCACGGCCGAGGAAGCGCATGCGGTCGGTTTCGTATTGCGTCTGGCCGTTCTCACCAGACGTATCGACGATGAGCTGCGCGATGGCGACATCGGGATCGGTCAGGCCGCGCTTCTGGCGTTCCACGAAGATTGCGTCACCGGCAGCGGCAATCTCCGTCTTCAGGAACATACGGGCAAAGACCGGGTGTCCTGTATCGACGATATCGAGTGTCGCGACCGGCTCCATATAGGAGGTCACTTCAATGACGCGGTCTTCTGTGCCAGTATTGGTGATCGTCAGGCGGCGGCCTTCCGCATCGTGATCGCTGGCGACGAAGACTTCCATCTCGCTTGTCAACTCGCCGACGGTCTTGATGAATTCCGCCTTGTCGTCGCTGAAGCTGACGCGGACATGCTCGTTGGCAATCGAGCGCGGCTCGGCCGTCGCAGACCACCATTCGTTGGATTCTGTATCCCGCAGGAAGATGAAGGAGCCCCAGCGGTCTTCGGTCGGGTCAGCCCGCCACCGGTTGACGGAGAGGTTTTTCCAGCGGCTGTAGCCAGAGCCGGTCGCCGTCAGCATGGTCGAATAACGGCCGTTGGACAGCAGCAGCAATTCGCGCTCGCGCGATGCCGGATCTTCCAGGCGTCGCACTTCCGGACGCATGAGATCGCCCTGGATGGTCGCCGGCGCATCGGTTTCGTGCTTGGCCGCCATAACTGGAATGTCACGAGGCGCCTTTTCCTGCAGCAGCAATTCGGCTGCCTCGATCACAGGATCGGCGTGGAAGAGTTCGCGCAGCATGCCGTCGAAGGCGACGTTGGCGACGGCAGCGATCGACATGCCGTGATGGTGCGCATAGTAGTTGTAGACCACGGAGCACTGCTTGCCTTCGGGCACACGGCTCGGCGTGAAATCGACGGCATCATGGAAACCGTACATGCCGAGCGCACCAAGGGTCCGCAGCCTGTTGAGGTTTTCGAGGGCGGCGACCGGGTTGTATTGGCTTGCCAGCAACGAGGCATAGGGTGCGATGACGGCGTTCTGGCCGAGGCCACGCTTCAGGCCGAGCGTCGGGACGCCGAAATTGCTGTACAGATAGTTCATCTGGTGGTCGCGGGCGTTGAAGGCCGCTTCCGAAATGCCCCAGGGCGTGCCGAGGCTGCGGGCATAGTTCATCTGCTCGAGAACGATCAGATTATTGGTCTGGTTGAGGATGCCTCCGCTGCGCTCCTGCATGACGAGTGGCGGCATCAGATATTCGAACATCGAACCGGACCAGGAAACCAGAGCGCCGCGCGGACCGACCGGGACGACATGACGGCCGAGCTTGTACCAATGCTCTGTCGGCAGGTCGCCCTTGGCGACGGAAAACAGGCTGGTCAGACGTGCCTCCGAGGCAAGCAGGTCATAGCACGCCGCATCGACTTCTTCCGTCTCCACGCGGAAGCCGATCGACAGCAGCCGGCGCTCGGGGCGGTAGAGGAAGCCGAAGTCCATGTCGAAAGCGATTTCGCGGGCGCGACTGCCGACGCGGATCAGCCTCTCGCTGATGGCATCCACCTGCGAGGGATCGAAGGCCTTGTCGGTCAGGTGAAGCTCGCAGGTTTCCACGAGCTTTTCGGCCCAGTGGACGATCTCGTCACTTTGCGCTGTCTTCACCTCTCGGTCGAGGCTGCCGGCAAGTTCGCGGATTTCCCGAGCCTGTCCGGCAAATCGCTCAATCAGGCCCGAGGAGAATTCTTTCTCCCGCTTGCCTGTGGCAACCGCCGTCTCGAGATCGGCGATCCGGCCATCAAGCCGATCGTGGAGAGAGCGGACCGATTTATTCTCTTCCCTGAGATCACCGAGCACCTCGCGAAGAATGGCCGCGACATCGCCGATGCCATCGAGGTCGGTGTGAACCTGTGTAAGGGGAGACTGGGCCCAGATCCGGCATGCCGACGATACGGCGATCAGATGACCGGCAAAATTGCCGCTGTCGACTGATGACACATATCGGCGGCCGAGCGGCTTCAGCGTATCGGTGTGGTACCAGTTGAAGAGATGGCCGCGATACTTCTCGAGCCTGTCGACTGTCTCGATCGTCTGCTCGATGCGCTTGATCGCATCTTCGAAGGAAATCCAGCCGAAACGGCGTGCCGAAATCACCGACAGCAGATAGACGCCGATATTGGTCGGCGAGGTGCGCATGGCGACAACGGCATGCGGCGTCTGCTGGACATTGTCAGGCGGCAAGTAGTGCTGGCCGGGAACCACGAAGTGATCGAAATAGCGCCAGGTGCGCCTTGCGATCTTTCGAAGCTCGTTGCGGACATTGTCAGGCACATCGAGCCGGTCTTCGGTTTCTGCCGTCTGGCTGACCGTCCAGGCGATGGCCGGCGACAGGACCCAGAGGATGACGAAGGGAAGGCCGACCACCCAAGCGCTGTCGCCTGAGGAAATGGTAAAGAGCAGCGCCAGAATGGCCAGCACCGGTGCCCGCCACATGACCTTGTAATGACCGAGGATCGTCGTCTGCGCCATAGCCTGCGCACTTGCGGCAGTGCGCCACTGCAGCATCAACTTGCGGCTGACGAAGAGGCGGTAGAGCGAGCGGATGATGGCGTCGGCCATGACGCAGGCAGTGTCGGCGATGAAGACGATGCGCATCGCCACCTGGGCGTTGGCATTCTCGATATCTTTCCAGACGGTATGCAGATGGGCCTGAAGAATGATGTCACTCGTGCGCGGGATGATGCCGTTGATCAGCGACAAGGTCGGCGCGACGAACAGGCTGAAGATCAGCAGGATCTGCCAGATGAGTGCGCCGAGCGGGTCCATCCAGTACCAGCCCATCACGGATGCCAGGAACCAGGCGATCGGCGTCAGCGACCGGCGTAGATTGTCGAACATCTTCCAGCCGCCGAGCGCAGTGACGCCGCGGCGGTCATCAAAGATGTAGGGCAGAAGCTGCCAGTCGCCCCGCGCCCAGCGATGCTGACGCGAGACTTCCACTTCGTAGCGGATCGGAAAGTCCTCGACGAGCTCGCAGTCCGTTACCAGTGCGCAGCGCGCCATCGAACCTTCGAGCAGGTCATGGCTGAGAACCGAGTTTTCCTTAATTCGGCCCTTGAGCGACGCTTCGAAGGCATCGACGTGATAGAGACCTTTGCCGGTGAAGGTGCCTTCGCCGGTGATGTCCTGATAGACGTCGGAGACGGCAAAAACATAGGGGTCGAGGCCGCGATTGACAGAGAAGACGCGCTGGAAGGTCGAAGCATCCTTGCCTGTCGTGAGCGACGGCGTCACGCGGGGCTGAAGCACGCCATAGCCATCGACGACGCGTTTCTTCTCGGCGTCGAATACCGGGCGATTGATCGGATGATGCAGTTTGCCGACAAGCTTGGTCACGGTATCACGGACGACCCGCGTGTCGCTGTCAAGCGTCATGACATATTTCACATCCTGCGGCACGCGATCGGCACCGGGCAGGAAGCTCGTGTTCGGTGCGCCGCGCAACAGCATGTTGAGCTCGTGCAGCTTGCCGCGCTTGCGCTCCCAGCCCATCCAGGCGCCTTCGCCTGGATTATATTGACGGCGACGATGCAGCAGATAGAAGCGCTGCTTGCCCTCCTCGGCATAACGGGCCTCCAGATTGGCAATCTTGCTCAGCGCATAGTCGAGCACTTCGAGATCGCGGTCGCTCTGCTCCTCCTGCGCGTCCGGCCAGTCGCTCAAAAGCGCGTAATAAATTTCGCCGCGGGCATTGGCGAGATAATGGACCTCGAGATTGCGGACGAGTTCATCGACATGCTCGCGCTTGCCGATCAGGCAGGGGATGGTGACAAGCGTGCGAGCGTCTGCCGGCAGGCCCTTCTTGAATTCGTAACCGACAAGACGATCGGGCGTGATGAAGAAGGTAGCGAAGAAGTTGAAGAGACCGGTCGCGCCTTCGGATGCCGGAAGCGCAAACATCAGCAGCAGAACGATCATCGCAAAAAGCGGCATGCCGGCATCGACGAAAATCGCATCGGTGATGACCAGCGCCAGCAGCGTCAGGAGCAGAACCGGCACGGCGATCGCCAGCCAGTTCAGCTTGCGGATCGCGCGCATGAAGCGCAGGCCAAGCGTTGGCCGGAAACCGATCTCGGCCTCCAGCGCCCGTCGCCCGTTGCCGACGAAATAATAGCCGACATTGCCCGCCGAAGAGGAGGGATCCTGGCTTTCTGCTTTCGCGCGATCGGCCAGACGCACGGCCGCCTCGGCAATATCCATTTCCGTCTTGTCGGAGCGCTTGGCAAGCTTCTCGATCTGGCGGCGATAGCTGTTGCGGGATCCGGAATCAAGCTCGGCATAATCCGTCTGCTGCCAGAGCAACTTGTCGATCGTGCTGACTTCTTCGACCCATTCGGACCAGTCGGTATCGTTGATCTCGCGCAGGCTCTTGATGATGCTGCCCATCAGCGTGTTGGCCGCGCCAAGACGCACCTGCTCGGCCGACATCACCGCTTCGGCATCGGTCCCCTTTGCCGCGAGTTTCGCCTCGAGCCAGCTGAGCGCAGCTTCGGTTGGCTCCAGCGCGTTGCGCAGGCGATAATGTAGCTGGGTGACGAAGGTCGTATCGTCGAGATTGGCGACAAGGGTCTCCAGGAAGCCGGCGGACCCTGCATCACCGAGCGCTATCGCCTGGGTCGCGGCTGCATTGGCGCTGGTGCGCATTTCACGACTCTTGTCGACGCGCGTCGCAACATGGCGAAGATTGTCGATCAGCACGTAGCGGACGAGCGAGGGCAGCGCCCAGAGTTCGCCGATGCGCAGCGTCTCCTTGTCCTGGAAACCTTCCGTGACCGCCGCCATGCCGGCATTGCTGATATTGCTATGCGCATGCGCCATGTAGAGCCAGGCGAGCGCTAGCGTGCGCGGCACTTCCGTTCCGTCGAGCTTGATCTTGCGCAATTCGCGATAGAATTTTTTCGGGAAGTCACGGCGGACTTCCTGGATGGCTTCCTCGACGATGTAGTGGTTGTCGAGCAGCCATTCGGTCGCCGGCGTGATGCTTTCTCCCGCATCGACATCCTTTGCAGCAGCGCGATAGACCCTCAGAATCTCGCCTTCGTTCTCCCGGTGCCGCTGGAAGAAATCGAAATTCTTGAAACTCGTCACATCAAGCGCGCGGCTTTCCGCAAACTGCGCCGCCTTTACCCTCAGCTGATCATTCGACAGGAGAGCGGCGCGGATGCCGAAATCGGGATCAGCGGCGGTTGCATGAACATTCGCGCCCGAAGCGCCCGTAATATTTTGAGAGGACATAGCGTTTTCTCTTCTACTGGGTTCGTGTCCGGCCGATGCATTCTTGCGGAACTGGATGCGAGAAGGGGCACGAGCGTTTCGAATTGGGCTTTTTCATTGCTTTTGAGCGGGAGTTTACATTCAAAATTGGATTGTTCGAAATGGCGGATAGTGGTCAATAGCGGCGGCAAAATGAACGGGCGATTAATCGAACCATTGTCCGGATAAAATCAGTCCCTTACCGCTATGCCGACGCTTCCATCGCCGTCTCTGAAAATGCAATCGACCAGGCGGTGCCATGGTGGCTCCGCCTGGTCGATTATCTGTTCGTGCTGTGGATTCAGACTATCCGCCGGACGCTTTCAGGCCGCCAGCAATTCATCCGCCGGCCCGAAGAATTCATAATGGATTCGGTCACTGGAAACGCCAAGCGTGCGCAGATCACTGACCACTGACCGCAAGAATGGTTTCGGGCCGCAAATATAGAAATTTGCCGTTTCGATCGGCGTGTTTGCTTCCAACCACCCGCCGGTGATGAAGCCATCCTCGTCATGAGAAAAGCCGGCAACATCTCTGGCGGCGGGCTCGCTGTAGAAGGTGCTTACCGATACCCGGCCGTGCCGCTGGGCAAGCGAACGGACATGCTTGTCCATCGCATGCGTCGAGCTGTTCATTGCTCCGTGAACGAAATGGGCTTCGACGTCAGGATAATCGGCTGCGATTGCTTCCAGCATGCTGACCATCGGCGTGAGGCCTACGCCGCCTGAAAGCAGAATCATTTCGCTGGTCGGCTCTTCAGGCAGGTAGAAGTCTCCGGCGGGCGGTGTGACCTTCAACACCGTTCCGACCTCGACGTGATCGTGCAGATAGCGCGAGGCGCCCTTGCCGTTCTCTTCCCGCTTGACCGAGATGCGATAGAAGTCCTGATTTGGTCCGGACGAGATCGAATAGTTCCGCTTCATCTGGCTGCCATCGGGCAGGCTGAGATCGAAGGTCAGATACTGGCCGGCTCGATGAAGCGCAACGCCTTTGCCGTCGACCGGACGCAAGACGAACGATGTCACCACATCGCTTTCCTTGATTTTTTCGTCAACCCTGAATTCGCGCCAGCCGTTCCAGCCCCCTGCCCGCATTTCAAGCTCGGCTCGTATCTGTTCCTCTCTTTCGATCAGGGTGTCGGCAAGGTACCAGTAGGCTTCTCCCCAGGCATTGATCAGTTCCTCGGATACCGCCTCACCCAATACCTCGCGGATTGCCGCCAGCAGCGATCTGGCGACGTGAGGATAATGTTCGGAGAGGATATGAAAACCGATGTGCTTATGCGCGATCCTTTCGATGACGGGCAAAAGAGGCGCGAGGTTATCGATGTTCTGGGCATAACCGACGATTGCCGCCGCCAGCGCGTGAACCTGTGAGCCGTTCTCACCGTGATTGGCCTGATTGAAGAGCGCCTTGATATGCTCGTCTTTGAAGAGCAGCCCGTACATCGTCTTCGTTATGTCACTCGCATGAACGGCAACCGCCGGAGCGCTCTGCTTCACCAGTTCGATGGTGCGTGCCGAAAGTGGTTTAGGCATGTTCTTTCCTTTCAATGCTATGAACGTGGAGAGGATCGCGATCGAAGAATTCGATCTGAAATTGAACCGGGCCATGGAGCTCAAGGTGATGCTCCACTTCCGGCAGGACCCGGCCGATGCGATCGGGATTTAATGGGCTCACCGTCTGCCCTGTCACCAGGCGCATGCTGCCCGTCAAAACGCGGATGAGTGCCCAGGCGCCGGATTTGACCCGATGGCTTTCGAGAAGTGCCGTTGGCACAGTGGTTTCGTCGAAGATCTTTGTCGTCTTGTATGGCTTCAGCGCCGGCGGTGCAGGCTTTTCGGCCCGCAACTCAAGCATCTCCCCGGTCAGCGCCAGGTTCAGCCGCGAGGCTATCCGCCCTGCCTTGATCTGCATTTCCCGCGAGACCGCGAGCGGCAGCATCTCGTCCGTCGTCTCGCGCCATATCGCAAGCCAGCGTTCGAACATTGCGGGCTCTATCTTGTCGGCATGGATGAGGTGGATCGCGACAGGATTGCCCTTGTATTTGCCAGATGTCAGCATCAGCGAAGACCAGAATTCTGTCAGTCGCTGCAAATGCTCCGGCCAATCCGCCACCACGACGAAAATCGGACCAAGCAGCGAATCGCCCCGGACTTTCTCGTAAAACCGTTCCAGCACCGGCAGAATCTGGCTTTCTTCCAACTTGGTCGCGTCCATCGCGCCACTCCATAATCATGCATCTGGAATGCATGTATACGCAGCCAGTAAAAGATGCTATCAAAATGCATCATTTATTTTGGGCGTTTTGACGCAGGTGCCATGAAGCTCACCCGGTATACGGACTATGCGATCCGCGTGCTGATCTACCTCGGATCACACGAGGAAGAAATCCGTTCCATCAAGGAGGTCGCCGACGCCTATGAAATCTCCCAGAACCATTTGATGAAGGTAGTTCAGGATCTGGCGAAAGCCGGTTTTGTGGAATCGATCCGGGGCAGAAATGGCGGAATCCGACTGGGCCGCCCGGCAACTTCCATCAATCTCGGTCGTCTGCTCAGACATACTGAGGGCCTGGACGAGATTCTCGAATGCTCTTCCTGTTCCATCAGGGCCGGATGCGGCATGCCGTCAGTTTTGAGAGAGGCGACGGCCGCTTTCGTCGGTGTCTTCGATCGGTACAGCGTCGCCGATATCATAGAACGGAAAGACGTGCTGAGAACGCTCTTTGCCGCCGCATAGGCCGCGGCCTGCCAAAAGGCCGTCAGCTCTCAGGTGCTTCCGCGCATCTTGACATGCGGCTCGATCAGCAGATGACGAGCCTCTCCGCGGCCATCAATCCTGCCGAGCAGCGTCTCCGCCGCCGTTCTTCCAAGTGCAGCGGCGTTCTGGTCCACGCTGGTCAGACCGACGAGCGGTATGGCCGCCACCGGCGAATTGTCGTAGCCGATGATGGCAAGATCTTCCGGAACCCTTACGCCGCTCATGCGCGCGGCATTGATAAGCGGTACGGCATCGAGATCGGACCAGACGAAGACCGCGCGGGGTCGGTCCTTCAAGGCCAGAAAATCATTGATTGCTGCCCCACGGTCAGCACCTACCGATGGCAGCCGGATGATGCGGCCTTCCAAGCCCGCCGCCTTCATTCCGTCTAGATAGCCCTTCTCGCGCTGAACGGCGACGATGGTCGGCGGCGAATCGGCAAGCTCGTAGCCGAGCATTGCGATGTCCCTGTAGCCGCACTGCAAGGCGGTCTCGACCGCCAGACAGGCGCCTCCATGGTCATCGGAATTGACGGTGTCGTAAGTCTGGGCATGCGGCTCGTGATGGGCGATCACCACGATCGGAATTTGTCGCGCATAGAGCTCAAGGATCTTGCCCGGTATTCGCGGGGCGATGATCAACACGCCATCCATGCGGTTATCGATCATCGATTCGATCATCGATGCCTCGATCGAGCTCGCGGAACGGCCGATCCCGATCAGCGCCTTGAAGCTGCTCTCGGCCAAGGTCGCATTGGCTTCCTCGATGACACCCGCAAGGAATGGGTTCGACAATTCGATGACCAGCACACCGACCGTTTGGGTGCGGCCGCGCATGGCGCGAGCAGCGACAGAGGGCCGGTAATTGAGCTTCTCGATTGAGGTCTCGACCTTTGTCCGCAAGATTTCGCTGACACCGTAGGCGTTACGAAGAACCTTCGATACCGCAGCGACGGAGACGCCGGCATCTTGTGCCACGTCACGGATCGTTATCCTGTCTCTTGTCGCGTTAACGGACTGATTTTTCATTCCAAATTGCCTCACTCTCAAGTGTCGTTAAATTATAGGCACAAAACCTCTTGCGCAGCAATCGATAGTGTAGAATGATATACATAGAACGATACACACGGAGCAACCGCTGGAGGAATTGGCGGTTGAGGGAGGTTCTAAATGAAGACTGTTTCGGCCCACGGCATCGCCGGGGAAGATGGCCTTACCGGTTCTGCTTTCCAATTTACGGCATCGATGATCGGCCCCTCCTGTGACGGCGGCCAGGCAAGCGCAGGCACGTTCGTGTCGCGCGAATTCGCGCTCGATGCCGTTCCAGCCGAAGCAACGCTGCGCATCTCGGCACTCGGCCTCTACCGCGCCTTTATCAATGGCAAGCGCGTTGGCAGCGACCTCCTGACGCCGGGCTGGACCTGCTATGATGACCGGATCGCCTATCAGACCTATGACGTGGCGAAGCTCCTCCAGTCCGGTAACAATCGTATCGAAATCTGGCTGGGTGACGGCTGGTATCGCAGCCAGCTCATGTGGGCTTCCAATCCGATCATCAATTGCTGGGGCGACCGGACGGCCGCGATCGCAGAATTGCGCTCCGGCGGCGAAACACTCCTGAAGACGGATGACAGCTGGAAGAGCGGCTTCACCCCCGTTGTCCGCAACGGGATCTATTATGGCGAAGATTATGACGCCCGCATCCGCCCGCAGGACAGCGACGGCGTCGATGTCCTCTCCTTTGACAAGGCTTTGCTGGTTCCGCATGAGACCGGCGCGGTCAAGGAACTGAACGAACGCTCCCCCATCGATAGCTGGACGGAAGCCGATGGCCGAACTGTCTATGATTTTGGGCAGAACGCAGGCGCTTATGTAAGACTGCGCCTCAAGGGCGCTGCCGGTGCGCAGGTGCGCGTCGAGCATTCCGAAATGCTCGGCCCCGCTCGCTTCTTCGACAACCGCAATTATCGCAGCGCGCGTGCCGAGCTGATCTATACGCTGTCTGGACAGGCCGAAGAGGAATATGCACCGCTCTTCACCTTCATGGGCTTCCGCTATGCGCGCATTACCGTGACCGGCCAGGCCGCGCTGCTCGCCATCACGATGGTGCCGGTGACGTCGGTGCCAACAAGTGCCGGCGGCTTCACGTCCGGTGTTGCCGCTGTCAATCAGCTCGTCGACAATACCATCTGGTCGCAGCGCTCCAACTTCATCGAAGTACCGACAGATTGCCCGCAACGCGATGAGCGCCTCGGCTGGGCAGGCGACGCCCAGGTCTTTGCCGGAACGGCTTGCTGGCTTGCCGACAGCGAAACCTTCCTCAAGAAGTACCTTCGCGACGTGATCCATGACCAGCGTGCCGATGGTGCAGTCCCGCATTTTTCGCCTGATCCGACACGATTGCACCCGATCGACGGGCGCGGCGATTGGGCAGGCTCAACTGGCTGGGGTGATGCGATCACCATCATTCCTTGGCAGCTTTACCTGCATTACGGCGACAGCGCCGTATTGGTAGAATGCTTCCCCGCAATGCTGCGTTGGCTCGATTACCTCTGGAGCATCTCCGATGGACCGATCATCCGTCCACCGGCTGTCTGGGGCGCGCACGGCTTCACCTTCGGCGACTGGCTGCAACCGGTCGGGGACAACAGGAAACCGCGCCCGACCGTAGCAGACGATTGCGCCGCCACCCTGTATCATTTCATCTCCACCCAGCTGACGGCAAAGATCGCGCGCATTCTGGGTGAGAGTGTCGAAGCGACAAGGCTCGACAAGCGCGCTGATGAAATCAAGGCGGCGTTCAAGCACGAATTCTTCTCGCCCTCGGGCCGTATTGCCCATAACGACCAGACGTCCTGGTCTTTGGCGTTTCTCTACGGCCTCGTCCCGCCGGAGTATGAACCGGCTGCCCGCGACTATTTCCGCAGGGTCGCGGAAGAGACAGACGGCGTTATCGGCACAGGTTTCATCGGCACCCCTGCCCTACTGCCGGCGCTGACCCGGCTCGGCATGCTGGACCTTGCCGAAAAGATGTTCCTGAACCGGAAGGTTCCCGGATGGCTGTATCAGGTCGAGCGCGGCGCGACGTCGATCTGGGAACGATGGGATGCGCTTGCCGAGGATGGCACGATCTACGATCCCGATATGAACAGCTACAACCACTATGCCTATGGCGCCGTATGCCAATGGCTCTTCGAAGATGTTGCCGGGATCAAACCGCTGGAAGACAGGCCCGGCTTTGAGGACGTCGCCTTCGATCCTGCGATCCTGCCTGCTCTCTCGCCGGTTTCGGCCTGGCACGACACGCGCTATGGTCGTATCGAGGCTGGATGGACTCTGGAGGAGGGAACCGTCACATGCCGCCTCGTACTGCCACAGGGCGTGACGGCACGTCTGCAGGGCAGAGGCGACCGCAAGTCGCTGACGGCAGACGGCGCCCGGATCGAGCAAGGTGAGGAGACCAGGCTCGGTGCGGGAGAACATACGATTACATTTTTCATCTGATGCGTTTGCCCGCGGATTTCGATCCGCGGGCAAACAGCCCAACGCATTCCGGTCTTCAAGAGGAGGAAATGACTATGCGAATGACGAAGTGCAGCATCCTTGCAGCCAGCATCATGGCTCTTGCCGCTGGAGTGGCACATGCGGATGTGACCCTCAGCGTGCTGATCGATACCAATCTGGAGACGATTGCCTCGTTCGATGCCGTTTCCAAAGCCTATATGGAAAAGCATCCGGACGTCACCTTTGACGTTGAACAGCGCGCCGGAGGCTCGGAGGGCGACAACATCATCAAGACCCGGCTCGCCACGGGCGAAATGGCCGATATCTTCCTGTATAACGGCGGCTCGCTTTTCCAGGCCTTGAAGCCGGAGGAGACGATCGCAGATCTTTCCGACCTTCCGTCAGAAGCCGGCATTCTCGAGAGCTTCAAGAAGGTCGTCACCAGCCCGGATGGCCGTGTTCGCGGCCTGCCTTTCGGTCCTGCCATGGGCGGTGGCATCCTCTACAACAGGAAGATCTACGCTGATCTCGGCCTCACCCCGCCAAAGACCTGGGCGGAATTCATGAGCAACAACGAGAAGATCAAGGCAGCCGGCAAGGTTGCCGTGGCGCAGACCTACGGCACGACCTGGACCTCTCAGCTCTTCGTGCTGGCCGACTTCTATAACGTTCAGGCCGAGGTGCCGAACTTCGCCGACGACTATACTGCCAACAAGGTCAAATATGCCAATACGCCGGCAGCGCTCCGTGGCTTCGAACATCTTGAGGAAGTTGCGAAGGGCGGGTACTTCAATGCGGACTTCGGTGCGGCGACCTTTGACGACGGCATGCGCATGGTCGCCACGGGCGAAGCCGCGCACTATCCGAACCTCACCTTCGGCATCGGTAACATCCAGCAGAATTTTCCTGATAACCTCAAGGATCTGGGCTTTTTTGCCCAACCTGGAACGGACGCTGCCAAGAACGGCCTGACCGTTTGGATGCCCTCTGCGCTCTATGCTTCAGCAAAGTCCGAAAACCTGGAAGAGGCCAAGAAATTCCTCGATTTCGTCGGCTCCAAGGAAGCGTGCGACCTGATGGCAAAGGCCGTTCCGTCAGGTCCCTATCTCGTCAAGGGATGCGAACTGCCGAAGGACATTCCGCCTGTTGTTTCTGACATGCTGCCCTATTTCGAAACCGAAGGCCGCAACGGTCCGGCGCTCGAATTTCTCTCACCCGTCAAGGGACCGGCACTTGAGCAGATCACTGTCGAGGTCGGAACCGGCATACGTTCGGCCAAGGACGCAGCCGCCCTTTACGACCAGGATGTCGAGAAGCAGGCCAAGCAGCTTGGCCTGCCGAACTGGTAACCTCCCAGTCGATCCCCCACCCAGCCTTATCGGCTCGGGTGGGGACGCTTCACGGTGTCCGTATGATAACACGCAAGTCGCCCTATCCCTACTGGTTCGTCCTGCCGGCGGCGGTGGTATTCACCGTCCTCTTCCTGGCTCCGACAGTTGCCTCTTTCTGGTTCAGCCTCACGCGCTGGGACCTGTTCACGACGCAATTCATCGGCCTGGAAAACTACCGGCAGTTCTTCCGCGAACCCTTCCTGATCCAGGGTCTGGTCAATACAGTCATCTACGCGGTGCTGACCTCCGGCACCAAAACCGTTCTCGGTCTCCTGCTGGCGGTGCTCTTGACCTCCGGCCTGTGGGGACAGGGCTTGCTTCGGACCGTGATCTTCTTTCCGGTTCTCGTCTCGACGATCGGTGTCGGGATCACATTCGCGGTGCTCATGCATCCGACACGCGGTCTGATCAACGTGGCGCTCGCCGCCATCGGGATCCACGGTCCCGGCTGGCTGACCGACCCTGGCCTGGCGCTCTATTCCATTATCTTTGTCGATCTCTGGAAGGGGATCGGGCTTGCCACCGTGATCTATATCGCCGGGCTCGCGTCGATCGGCCCCGACTATTATGAGGCCGCCCGCATCGATGGCGCGACCCGCACCCAGATGTTCTTCCGCGTCACCGTCCCGCTGGTCAGGCCTGCGACGGTGACGGTCGTGACGCTCTCGCTGATCGGTGGCCTCAGAAGCTTCGACCTGATCTGGGCGATGACGCGCGGCGGTCCCGGCTTTTCCTCGGATGTGCTCGCAAGCGTCATCTACAAGCAGTATCAGGCGGGCTTCTACGGCCTGTCGACCGCCGGCAACGTGATCCTCTTCCTGCTCATTGGTCTCATCGTCCTGCCGTTGACAGCCTGGTTCAATCGCAAGGAGGTGGATCTGTGAACCGCCGCCAGCTCTCTACCGGGATTGCGGCATTGGCCGCCTGCGGCGTGATCTTCGTGCTGCCCTTCCTCTTCATCTTCATCACCGCCGCCAAGACGAAACAGGATGCGGCAACGCTACGATTCAGCTGGCCAGTCGAGTGGCAGCTCTGGCAGAATTTCATGGAGGTCGTGCAGACCCGCAACTATATGCTGCTGCTCGCCTACTTCAATTCGACCGTCATCACGGTGGCTGCCGTCACGTTGCTGGTGCTGTTCGGTGGCATGGTCGGTTATGTCTTGCAGCGCCGTCCTTCACGCTGGAACACCGTCATCTATGGCTGTGTGCTCGCCGGCTTGATGATCCCTCCCGCCATTGTTCCGACTATCTGGGTTCTACAATTGCTCGGCCTTTTCAAGACGCTGTCGGGCATGGTGCTCATCCAGGTCGCCTATGGCCTTGGTTTCACGGTTCTCCTGTTTCGAAGCTTCATCGCAACCATCCCGCGGGATCTCGACGAGGCTGCTATCATCGACGGGGCAAAGCCGTTCCAGATCTTCTTTCGCGTCATCCTGCCGCTCTTAAAGCCGGTCACCGTGACTGTTATCGTCGTCCAGTCCATCGCCATCTTCAACGATTTCACCAACCCGCTCTACTATCTGCCGGGCCGGGAAAACGTCACGGTGCAGCTGACACTCTATAACTTCCAGGGGCAGTTCCAGACCCAGTTCAACCTGCTGTTCATGAACATCCTGCTGGTGACCATTCCGCCCCTGATCGTCTTCATCTTCTTCAACCGGCAGATCGTTGCAGGCATGACCGCCGGTGCAGTCAAGGGATAAGCCATGACATCAGTTGTTCTCGAAAGTGTCCGCAAGAGCTTCGGCAGCCTGGAGGTGATGAAAGGCGTCGATCTGACGGTCGATGCGGGTGAATTCTGCGTCTTTGTCGGTCCATCCGGCTGTGGGAAATCGACCCTGCTGCGCATCATCTCCGGGCTGGAGACGCAGACCTCGGGCAAGGTATTCATCGACAGCAAGGACGTCACTTATGCTGAACCATCCGAGCGTGGGATTGCCATGGTCTTTCAATCCTATGCGCTCTATCCGCATCTCACCGTCGCAGAAAATATCGGCTTCGGCCTGTCGCTCGCCAAGCGGCCCAAGGCGGAAATCGCCGAAAGGGTGAGGCAGACTGCCGATGTGCTGCAGCTTTCGCATCTGCTGGATCGCAAGCCGAAAGCGCTGTCCGGCGGTCAACGGCAGCGCGTCGCGATCGGGCGGGCGATTATCCGCAATCCAAAGGTCTTCCTGTTCGATGAGCCGCTGTCGAACCTCGATGCATCGCTGCGCGCGCAAATGCGGATCGAACTGACCGAGCTTCACGCCAAGCTCGGCGCCACGATGATCTATGTCACCCATGACCAGGTCGAGGCGATGACGATGGCCGACAAGATCGTCGTCTTGAACGGCGGACAGATCGAGCAGGTCGGAACGCCGATGGCGCTCTACAACAATCCGGCGAGCCCCTTCGTCGCAGGCTTCATCGGCTCGCCGAAAATGAACCTGTTTGAAGGAGAGATCGCTGCAAAGGAAGGATGCCGGACCTATGGCATCCGGCCCGAACATATTTCGCTCTCGTCAACCGACGGAAAATGGCAAGGAAAAGTGCGCCATATCGAACGGCTCGGCGCAGACACGGTGGTCTATCTCGATGTGCCGGAACTGCAGACCCTTGTCGTGCGCACGGATGGCGACCGGCCGGTGACAATAGGTGAGACGCAGTTCGCCTCTCCGCTGCCCGCTAAAGAACACAGGTTCCCGTAATCCTCAGCGAACGATGCGGAAATCGCTCGGCACCTCGTCCAAAGTTGCCTCCTCCGCCTTGACGTCCGAGACGGATGAGCCGGCAGGGCCGCTCCAGAAGCGCTCGATCATGGTGCTGATAGCGTCCTGAGAGCCGACGACCAGCGCGCTGACTGAACCGTCGGCCTCATTCCGTACCCAGCCGGTCAGGCCGAGTTGCAAGGCTTGGCCGCGCGTCCAGGCGCGATAACCGACGCCCTGCACCCCGCCGGTGATGCGCACACGAAAAGCATCCTGGGTCACTGTCATACGAAAGCCTCCCTGACAATTGGATGATGATGTCGCGTCGGGCACTCATTGCAAGGGTCATAACGTCATCGGCAGCAACCGAGAGATATCTTCAAGGGCAGACGACGACCGTCTCAACCTCCGACCGCGACCGTCCCGATCATCGAGCGCATATCCCGCCGGAAATCGGATGGGGACATACCAGCAATATTGCGGAAGGATTTGTTGAAGGCGCTGATCGAGCCAAAACCACTGTCCATCGCGATTTGGAGGACGTTTGCCCCTTCCCCCATAAGCTGCGCCTGGGCGTGAGAAAGGCGAAGCAGGTTGATATATTTGCTGATCGTCATGCCCGTCGTCTTCTTGAACAGGTTCATCGCGTATTTCGGGTGCAGATCTGCGGCGCGGGCAATGTCGAGCGAATCGATATCCTGCAGGAAATTGGCGGCGATGAAATCGCACATGCGGGCAACGCTACGCGAAGAGTGCGGTTGCGGATGATCGCCCCCGAGAGAAACCGGCGCCCTGGACGCCAAGGTGTAGGGTTCAAGGGCGATGCGCTCGACGCGCAATAGTAGCTCGTCGACAGCGTGCTGCGCTTTCATCGGATCGCCCGAATTGGCGTAGCGGAACCAGCGCGGGAAGTTTTCCTCGTCCGCCGCATCCGTCGCTGACGTTAGCAATGTTTCGCCCCTCATCAACCGGGTCGATATTTCAGGCGGTAGCCGCATCCGGAAGAAATAGACGAGCGGCAGATGCGCGCCCGCATAA
This sequence comes from Rhizobium sp. 01L419, assembly GCF_056400025.1. Classification (NCBI taxonomy): domain Bacteria; kingdom Pseudomonadati; phylum Pseudomonadota; class Alphaproteobacteria; order Hyphomicrobiales; family Rhizobiaceae; genus Rhizobium; species Rhizobium sp. 01L419. Next base: position 61,068 of record NZ_JBFTSM010000021.1, on the reverse strand, counting down.
ATCGAATCGTCGGACGATTCGTCCATCTGATGCGGCTGCCCGCCCCAGAAAAGGCAAATCTGGCCGGCCTCGAGGCGAATCTCGTGATCGCTCATGCGGTAATGCACCGTACCGCGCATGATGTAGTTGACTTCGACCTGAGCATGCCAGTGCGGCATGACCATCATAGGCGGATGTGCGTGAAACATCTGCAGCGCCGTCGGCAGCCCTTCGATGCTGCTTGCGCCCGGCTGATAGATCGCCCGCGTGCCAACCTTACTTTCCGCCAAATTCATGTTCCCTTTTTAGGAGACAGCCGCTCCCTTGCCGTTAGTGTAAGCGGGTTCGCGAAAGAACGGCAATTGAAAAGGGAGGATTTTCAATGCGCTTCAATCTTCTTACTGCGACCGCAGCTGTCGCATTGCTTGCTTCCGGCTCCGCATTCGCGCAGTCGGCCAATCTCACGATCTGGAGCTGGAACACGGCAGCGTCGGGACTGAAGTCCACGCTCGAAGGCTTCAACAAGCTTCATCCGGACATTAAGATCACGGTGGAAGATCTTGGAAACAATCAGGTCTTCGACAAGACGCTTGCAGCCTGTGCTGCCGGCGGCGATGGCATGCCCGATATTGTCAGCATCGAAAACTTCGAGGCTGAAATCTTCTGGAGCCGCTTTCCGGACTGCTTCGCCAACCTGAAGGAACTCGGATATACGCCTGAAATCCAGGCGAAATTCCCCGAGTTCAAACGCACAGAGCTCGAAATCGGCGACGTTGCCTACGCCATGCCATGGGATTCTGGTCCGGTCGCCGTTTTCTACCGCCGCGACCTCTACGAAAAGGCCGGCGTCGATCCGAATACGATCAACAGCTGGGACGATTTCATCGCTGCCGGCAAGAAGATTTCTGCTGCCAACCCCGGCGTCGTCATGGCGCAGGCTGACTTCAACGGCGATAGCGAATGGTTCCGCATGATCGCCAACGAACAAGGCTGCGGCTATTTTTCGACCGACGGCCAGAACATCACCATCAACCAGCCGGCCTGCGTTGCGACGCTCGCCAAGGTGAAGGAGATGAAGGACGCCGGCACGCTGACGGCGGCAAACTGGGAAGAAAAGATCCAGGCCGATACCGCCGGCAAGGCAGCAAGCCAGATGTACGGCGGCTGGTATGAAGGCACCGTCCGCTCGACCTCTCCCGATCTCAAGGGGAAGTGGGGCGTCTACCGGATGCCGAGCCTGACAGCCGATGGCCCGCACGCGGCAAATCTGGGCGGTTCGTCACTTGCCATTTCCGCGACCTCGGCCAACAAGGAAGCCGCCTGGACCTATGTCAACTACGCCCTTGGCACGAATGAGGGCCAGGTGACCATGCTGAAGGAATTCGGCCTGGTTCCGTCGCTGCTTTCAGCCGTCCAGGATCCTTTCATCAGCGAAGCGCAGCCCTATTGGGGCGGCCAAAAGGTCTGGTCCGATATTCTGGCGACGCTGCCGAAGATCGTGCCGAGTCGCGGCACGGCGTTCCAGAGCGATGCCGATGCCATCTACAAGGCAACGCAGACGAAGTTCTTCTCTGGCGGCTACCCGGACGCAAAGGCAGCGCTCGATGACGCCGCAAACCAGATCGCCTCGGCGACCGGCCTTCCGATTGCTCAATGAATGACATCGCCGGGCGTCTGGTACGCCCGGCAACCCACCTGCCAGATAAGGCAGGCGGTCATTCACTGGTTTCGTAAGGAGGAGGCCCGATGCCGTTTAGAACTCGGAGCGCCTATGCGTTCCTCGCCCCCTATCTTCTGGTCTTCGCCACCTTCTGGGTTTGGCCGATCGTCAATTCGTTCCTGATTTCCTTCCAGAACACGCGCGTCAATCCCTGGAAATATAGTTTTCAGGCAAATTGGGGCCGGCTCTTCTACGACCCGGCTTTCTACAATGCGCTCTACAACACGTTGATCATCCTGGTGATCCAGGTGCCGGTCATGATTGCTCTTGCGACCGTGATGGCTGTGCTCCTCAATTCACCTCTACTCAAGGCGCGCCCGCTCTTCCGTTTCGCTTTCTTCGCGCCCGTCGTCGTCGGTGAGGTCGCCTATGCCGCAGTATTCCGGCTGATGTTCACCCTCGATTTCGGCATCATAAACAAGCTGATTTCAGCCATTGGACTCAGCCCGGTCTCCTGGTTCGACAACGCAAATGCAGCCATGGCCCTGCTGATCATCGCCGTCACATGGCGTTGGGCGGGCTATAACGCCATCATCATCCTTGCCGGCCTGCAGTCGATTCCTGAAGACGTCTATGAGGCCGCCACGCTCGACAAGGTGAGCAAGATCCAGCAATTCTTCCATATCACCCTGCCGCTCCTGAAGCCGATTATCCTGTTCTGTGTCGTTCTGTCGGTCATCGGCACCATGCAGCTCTTTACCGAACCTTTCCTGATCACGAACAGAGGCGGGCCTGGCGGCGGTACCGAAACCCTCGGCCTGCTGCTCTACCGCCAGGGCTTTACCTCGCTGAACTTCGGCTACGCCTCGGCGATCGCCTATACGATGGCGGCACTGGCCGTGGTGATCTCGCTTCTCAATCTGTGGGTAGGGAGGGATCCCAAATGAGATCCAAATCGCAATCCTTGCTTTTGCGCCAGATCGCCCTTCACGCGGTACTCGCACCCCTCGCGATAATCTGGCTCTTTCCGCTCTGGATGATGTTCGTCTTTTCGACCATGCCGGATAACGGCATCTTCAGCCCTGAGATCGTGCTCTGGCCTTCCACCAATTTCATCGAGAACTTCAAAAACCTGCAGGCGGATACGGATTTCATCGGCGCAATGACGATCTCAGTCGGCGTCGCGATTATCTACACGGTTCTCTCGGTGCTTTTGACCTCGATGGCTGGCTGGGCGCTGGCGCGCTACCGTTTTGTCGGCCGCTCTATCGTCATTGCCATCATTCTCGGCACCATTACCTTGCCATTCTCCGTGGTCGTCATTCCGCAATTCATCATGGTGGCGCGCGAGTTCCGGCTGGCCAACACCTGGGTGGCACTGATCGTGCCGCCGCTCTTCAATTCGCTCGGCGTGCTCTTCATGCGGCAATCATTTTCGATGATGCCGAACGATCTTTTCGATGCGGCCCGTGTGGAAGGGGTCAAGGAATGGCAGATCTTCCTGCGTATCGCCTTACCGCTAGCGCGGCCGACGATGGCGGCACTGGCAATCATCCTCTTCCTCGCCTCGTGGAACAACTATCTCTGGCCGCTACTCATCAATTCCAAACCGGGGATGATGACGGCACCGGTGGCATTGGGGACGCTGATCGGCCTCACCAAAGTTTCCTGGGGCGGCATCATGGCAGGCTCAGTACTGCTGACCGCGCCGATCCTCGTTGTCTTCGTGGCTCTACAACGTCACTTCATCGCCGGCATCGCGGCCGGCGCAATCAAATAATCGGGGAGCCCATGGCAGAGCTTTCACTCAACAATATCGTCAAGCGTTACGGCGCGCTTGAAATCATTCATGGCGCCGATCTGGACGTGAAGGACGGCGAGTTTGTCGTCTTCGTCGGCCCCTCCGGCTGCGGTAAATCGACCCTACTGCGCATGATCGCCGGTCTCGAAGACATTACGGGCGGTGAACTGAAGATCGGTGGACGCCTCGTCAACGATGTCGAGCCGGCCGATCGCGGCATCGCCATGGTCTTTCAGTCCTATGCGCTCTATCCGCATCTGACCGTAGAGGAGAACCTAAGCTTCGGGCTGCGCATGAACGGCAACCCGAAGGCCGATACGGAACGGCGCGTGCGCCATGTCGCAGAAATCCTCCAGATCACGGAACTGATGAAGCGTCGGCCGAGGCAACTGTCCGGCGGCCAGCGTCAGCGCGTGGCGATCGGCCGGGCCATCGTGCGCGAACCGCAGGTCTTCCTCTTCGACGAGCCGTTGTCGAACCTCGACGCGGAACTGCGCGTGCAGATGCGCGTGGAAATCTCCAGGCTGCACAAGCAGCTCGGCACGACGATGATCTATGTGACCCACGACCAGACCGAGGCGATGACGCTCGCCGACAAGATCGTCGTTCTGCGCGCCGGCAATATCGAGCAGATCGGCGCGCCGCTCGATCTCTACGACGATCCGGCCAATCAGTTCGTCGCCGGCTTCGTCGGTTCGCCGAAAATGAATTTTCTCGAGGCCGAGGTAGTCGACGTGCAGGCGGGCAAGGCAACGGTCGTGCTCACTGGCGATAAGACAGTTCGGCTGGAGGTACCACTTTCCGACCCGTCCGTAACATCAGGCGCGGCGATAACGCTCGGCATCCGGCCAGAGCATTTCGGCGTGGCGGGTCAGGGCGAAGCGGATCTGACGGTTGCCGTCGATGTCGCCGAGCACCTCGGCAATACCAGCTACATCTATGCTAACTTTGGCGCCGAACAGCTCATCATAGAGCAGCCGGAATCCCGCAGCCTCGGCAAGACGGAGACGCTGACGGTGTCGCTACCCGCCGCCCGCACCTTCCTGTTCGATGCCGCCGGCAAGCGGCTCCGATAACGTGATCCCAAGACTGAAAGACGAAAGAGGATAGTCATGACTTCAGATAAACCGATCCGCTGGGGCATCATTGGCCCCGGCACCATCGCCCGCACCTTTGCCGATGGCGTCGCGCATTCGCGCACCGGCAAGCTCGTGGCGATTGCGACCCGCAACCCCAACAAACCGGGCCTTGCCGAGGGTTTTCCGGGTGCGCGTATCGTCAACGGCTATGAGGCGCTGTTGGTCGACAAGGAAGTCGATGCGATCTATATCGCCACGCCCCACACCGGCCATGCCGAATGGGCTATCAAGGCAATCCGTGCCGGCAAGCATGTGCTGGTCGAAAAGCCCATCGCGCTCTCGGCCTATGATGCCGAGGCGATCTATTACGAGGCGAAGAAGGCGGGCGTCTTTGCCGGCGAAGCCTTCATGTACCGCGTGCATCCGCAGACCGAGAAGCTGGTTGAGCTCGTCAAGAGCGGCACGATCGGCGAAATCCGCATCATCCGCTCCTCGTTCGGCTTCAGCATGGGCACCTACAAGCCGGAACATCGCTTGTTTGCTAATGAGACGGCTGGCGGCGGCATCCTCGACGTTGGCGGTTATCCCGTTTCCATGGCCCGGTTGATCGCGGGTGCTGCGGCCGGCAAACCCTTCCTCGATCCGGAAAAGGTTTCGGGTGTCGCCCATCTCGGCCAGTCCGGCGTCGATGAGTGGGCCTCCGCCGTACTCAAATTCCCGAACGAGATCATCGCCGAAGTCTCATGCTCGATCATGGCGCAGCAGGACAACGTGCTGCGTATCATCGGTTCGCAGGGCCGCATCGAGGTCAGGGATTTCTGGTTTGCGTCCGGTCACAAGGGGGGCGTCGGCAAGATCGAGATTTTCAAGAATGCCGAGCAGGAAACAATCGAGATCAAGGAAGATCGCTGGCTCTATTCCTTCGAGGCCGATGCGGCCGGCGATGCCATCCGCGCCGGCGAGAAGGAATTCCGCGCGCCGGGCATGAGCTGGGCGGATTCGATCAACAACCTCAAGGTGCTCGACCAGTGGCGCGCCTCTGTCGGCCTCGAATATGCCGTCGAGAAAGCCGCCAAGCGGACGTCGAATATCGCCGGGGGTGCCGTCCGGCAGGGCAATTCCATTCCCCAGCGCCAGATTCCAGGCATTGTCAAACCAGCCTCCGTCGTCACCCTCGGATTCGAATTCTTCCCGAATTTCGCCGCCGCCTCGCTGACGCTCGATACCTTCTACGAAGCCGGCGGCAATGTCTTCGACACGGCCTTCGTCTATGGCGGCGGCAAGACGGAAAGCATTTTTGGCGACTGGCATACCAGCCGCCAGGTTCCGCGTGAGGAGATCGTCCTGATCGGCAAGGGCGCGCACTCACCGCTCTGCTATCCCGACATCATCAGCAAACAGCTCGACCAGTCGCTCAATCGCCTGAAGACCGACTATGTCGATATCTACTTCATGCATCGCGACAACACCGACGTGCCGGTCGGCGAGTTCGTCGATGCCATGGATGCCGAGGTCAAGCGCGGCCGAATCCGCGGCATCTTCGGCGGCTCGAACTGGACGCGCGAGCGTTTCGACGAGGCGATCGCCTATGCGAAGAAGAACGGCAAGGTAGCCCCTGCCGTGCTTTCCAACAACTTCTCGCTTGCCGAAATGCTCGATCCGATCTGGGCCGGCTGCGTTGCCGCCTCCGACGATAAGTGGAAGACGTGGCTGAACGAGAAGCAGATCCCGAACTTCGCCTGGTCGAGCCAGGGCCGCGGCTTCTTCACCGAACGGGCCGGGCGCGACAAGCGCGACGACGAGGAAATCGTACGCTGCTGGTATTCGGATCGCAATTTCGAACGGCGCGACCGGGCAATCGAACTTGCCAAGCAGCTCGGCCGGCATCCGATTCACATCGCGCTAGCCTATGTCATTGCCCAGCCCTTCCCGGTTATCCCGCTGATCGGGCCGCGCACGATCGCCGAGCTGGAAGACAGCCTCTCGGCATTGGACATCAAGCTGACGCCCGAACAGGTGAAGTGGCTGGAGGGCTGATTGCCTCTCCCAGAAGCTACGTGACAACAAGCGGCAGGCCTGAGCGCCTGCCGCTTTTCTGTCGCGCAACGGCGCCGCAACGAATGACAACAAATCCAACGGTGTTGCATTCTCGCCATTGCCCTCAACCATAGGTCATCTAATGTGGGGCTGCACGAGGGAGCAAGGCGATGACGCGAACGGTTTGGCCGAAGGAAGTGCTGACGTCGGAAGTGATGAACTTTCTCGACGGCATTCATCAGGAATGGTGCTCAGCCGCTCGTTGCCGGCGTGACAGCGACTTGGGAATGACAAGGGCGAAAGCGCTTGTCGACTGGTTCGAATTCGGCGTAAGGGATCGCGACGAATTGCTGGGCCTGCTGTCGGAAGATTTTTCTGGCGCCGCCTGAGGTGCCCCACTTGTTTTTGCCGTATTGGCTCTACCTCATTCTGAACGAGATCAGAAGGAGACGCCCTTGCGTAAACGTCTAGTATTATTCGGCATTATCCTGTTTCCGGCAGCAGCTTTCGCGCAATCCCCCGATCTCGAGGCGACCTGCCAGGCAGTCGCCAAAGGTTTCTTCATGACGGAACAGCTTTCGATCGGCTCCGTACAGTCCTTTCCGGAACTCAAGCCACCGGGGGTGCGGATGACCTACTCCACCCGGACAGGAACCGCTCCGGGCGACATGACGGATACGTTTGAATGCGAATTCGACAAGGCCGACAGGCCGCATCATTTGGCACGGTTCTGCGTGTCGAATACCTGTTATTCGTCGAATGAAGACGATGGCGACCGCAAGCGCCGTTTCGAGGAGGCGCGAATTCTTCTCGAACGAACGGAGAAATAATCTACCTATACGCGACTAGCGACGAGAGTGAATATCGCCGCTCTCACCTGCACCTTGCAGCAGAGCGGCATCGTCGCGATCATCCTCGTCGATCAACTCCTGCAATGTCTCATGTTCGTCATCTTCGCTGAACTCATCTGATGCCTGCAGCCAATGGCGAAATGCATTGCCTTCCGGGCGGCCTTCCTGCTCCCAGATCTCGTAAGCGCGTTGACGAATTGCTTCTTCCCTGTCCCTGGCCATCGCCTTGCCTCCAATCGCCGTACTGTCGCCGGCATGCCTTCTCAGAGAGCGACCCCGGTTACCGGATCTACGATCGGTCGCTCACGTTCATCCTTTGCGCCCGCCGGTTGGACCGTCGGCGGGGCGATCGATCCCCTGTCCGCTCGATTCGGCGCTTCTGCAATCGGTCCGACGTCCTTCGGACGGCGCTGTTCTGCTTTGGCGTTGGTGTCGTTTGTGCCCATGGCCTATCTCCTTTGCTCAGAAAACACGGCCATCCGCCCGATGTTCCGCCGCACAGGCAAAAACGCGTGTGAGTTGCGACTTGCCGGACGGCTTCGCCGCCTACAGGCGGCGATGGGAACACGGTGGGGACGAAGCTGGGCGGCCCTTCCTCAGCGGAGCCACTCCAGGAGCTATAAGCAGAAGCTCTTGAACACCATAACCTCTCTGCTATCCGAACTTCTCGGCCGTATCGGCCTTGCCCTTGACCCAGTAGCCCGACGCCTTGATCCAGCTTAGCGGATATCCGCGATCATCGGTGAGATAGGCGCGGATTGCCCGCACCACCGACGCCTCAGCCGCAATCCAGACGAATGTCTGGGCAACGATGTCGATCCCTGCCAAAGCAGCGATCAGCGGTTCGGCATTCGTCGCATCGGAGAGAGGACGGTAAACCCAGCGCGTCGTTAGAGCCGCGGATGTCTCGAAGGATTGCTCTTCTTCGGGAGCGGCGACTGCAGCGATTGTCGTAATGGTCGTGCCGGCCCCGCTCTCCTCAATTCGCCGGCCGATGGCGGGTAGCGCCGTCTCATCACCGATCAGAAGCCATCTCTTCACCGTGCCGGCGACAACGGCCGAACCACGCGGGCCGCCGATTTCGAGTGGGGTACCGGGCCTGGCGTCGATCGCCCATTGCGTAACGGGACCGGCCTCATGCAAGGCGAAGTCGATACTCAGGCTGCGGGCAGCGTTGTCATAGCGACGTGGCGTGTAGTCCCGACGTTCCTCGACGCCATCGGCACCGGGCACGATGATCTTGATATGGTCGTCGGGTGCCAGGCTTGCGAAATCGGCGAGATCTTCACCCTTCAGCACGACACGCCGCATGCCGGGCGTGATATCGGTGACGCTCTCTACCGTCAGCAGACGACGTCGCAATTCATGGCGTACCCGCTCGATCACGGGCGCGGCGTACTGGTGATTGGTGGATTGCTTGTTATCCATCATGTCCTTCCGGGGCTTCGGGAAACGATCCGCAGGACAAAGTCGCGCAGATCGAAGCCGCAAAGCCGTTCGATCATACGCGTTGAGTGACGTTAACGCTTACGTGGCCGGAGCGTATCGGGCCAATGACGATACTTCCTTAACGAAGGCTGGAACAAGACGCAATCAAAACTTGAGTTTTTATCTCCATTTTGTGAAGTTGCCCAAACACCGAATTCGACCCGCAACCTTGAAGTTGTCGATGCATGGTTTTCACACCCGATCGGTATGGTTCTTGCAACGTTGCCAATATCGTTACGTTGGGGAGACCAAGTGTAATGGAATGGAACACATACGAGCGCTTTCCCCCTCTTGTGCTGATGCTGGGTGGCCGGGAAAAATACAGAGTCCTTAGGACGTTGAGAGACGCAGCCGAGGTTTTGATAACGGACTGGCCGTCCGAGGACGGCGAGGAATATGTCGTGGCCGTCAAGGCTTGCGCCGATGCGATCACCGGGCAGATCGATGTCGGCGAACTGCAGGACGCCATTCGCCGTGCGGCAGCCGAAGCCGGCATAGCGATCTTGACGGTTGTGCACTGAAGCGCGTCGCCCGTGGCCAAGCCGCGGGACTGACGAAGAAAGCTTGCCGTCTTGCCTGAAAACCGCGACGATATCGTCAGGCAAGGTTTGGTGATGATGAGATGTCACGTAGGCTCGACGGCTACCGCGCTAATTTCAGCCGCATGGGCTATCATGTCGCCCGGGGCCAGCGTTGCCGAGCCGGCCGCTCCGGAAGCCGCTTGCCTATACCAGGGTGACGCTGGTGACGGACAAACACTCTGCATTCGAAAAGATCATTTCAATACCGATCTATGCGCGATCATGGACCGTTTCGCAGCAATCCGTAACATTCCGCCTGCCTTCTTTGCCCGCCTGATCTGGCGTGAAAGCCTGTTCCGCCCGGAAGCGGTCAGCCCGAAGGGCGCGGAGGGTATTGCGCAATTCATGCCCGGCACCGCCCGGCTGCGAGCGCTGGAAAACAGCTTCGATGTCGTCCAGGCGCTCAAAGCCTCTTCCAGCTATCTCGACGAACTCAGGCTTCGTTTCGGCAATCTCGGACTTGCTGCGGCTGCCTACAATGCCGGTGAATCCGGTCTCAGCCGGTTTCTCTCCTCCGGCCGCCTGCCGATCGAGACCCGCGACTATGTGTTCGCGATCACCGGCCAGTCCGTCGAGACCTGGCGGGACAAGCCTCCGGAAACCGCCGCTCCGGACCTGCGGGATGGCATGCCGTTCCGAGAGGCATGCGTGGCACTCGCGGAGACGCGGCAGATGAACGAGCCCGTCCTGACCGGATCGGCCGACTGGGCACCATGGGGTGTACAGCTAGCCGCTCATTACAATCCGTCCGTCGCGGACCGGCTCTTCACGGTATCGGTGGCGAAGCTTCCCGAACCGCTGAATGCGGAACGCGCGGTGATCGTGCGCCAGAGAGGCGGGAACTTCGGCTATCGCCCGCGCTATGCTGCCCGAATTGGGCGCGAGACCCGCGCCGAAGCGACCAAGCTTTGCAGTACGATCCGCGGTGCCGGCGTTGCCTGTACGGTCTTCCGGAATCGCTGATCCCAAGCCATTGCGCCTCGACCTATCCCACAGTTTAGTGACGGAGCACCATCAGGGCTGCTAGGTTCGGGAGGCATGACATCAAGAGGATTGAGATGATCAAAACTGCTGAACCCACCAGCAAGCCTGCAGACACCGAAAACGCCGGGCAGGAACAGGACGACTTTCTTGAGGAGTCGCTCGAAGAGACATTTCCGGCAAGCGATCCGATAGCGCCCGGCCGTCCCTCGCGGCAGTCGTCAAAGGATGCATTCCCAACCTAGTCGGCTTCCCGTTCCCAGTACCACGCGACGTACATGCTCTTCCTGTCATGCCGACGCGCCTTCAGGAAAGTCCGCATCGCGCGCACATCCTCCTTCTCGCAGGCAAACCACACGAAGCTTTCACCTTCCGTGGCGGCAACCGCCTGTTTGGCTTCTTCCAGCAGAACGCTCCTGGCGCCATCGGCATAGTGCCTTCGGTGCAGCCAGCGCACATTGAGTGAACCGGCAGATGACAGGGTCTGCTCCTCCGTCTCGTCGGCAACCTCGATGATTGCCTGCAGCCGTGTACTGGCAGGTACCTCCTCCGCGATGCGTGCAATGGCGGGGAGCGCGCTTTCGTCGCCGGCAAGGAGGATGAACTGTGCCACCGGAAGATTGCCGCCGCCGGGACCGAGCAGAGCTACCTGCTGGCCGGGCGCGGCATCGCGGGCGAAATCGGCGCCGGGCGTTTTGATGCCTGATGCGGGATGCTGCAGGAAGTCGATCCAGAGTTCACGCATTTCGATATCGACGGTGCGGATCGTATAAACGCGCACCAAGAGTTCGTCCTCGCCTTCGGGCCAGGCAACGCGGCCGTCGGCGCGCAGGCCCGGCCAGACCGGGGTTCTGCCCTTCGGCGGCACGAGCAGGCGCACATGCATGTCACCGCCGATAAACGGCGTGACGTCGTCACAGGCAAATTTCACCCGGCGCATATGCGGAGTGACATCCTCGGCCGAAACGACGGTCACCTCATGGATATTCGGCAACACGGCAAGCGCTGCGGGATCAGACCAGGTGAGTTCAAACGGATCTTCGCCGGCGAAGTAGAAGAGATGCTCGGCAAGCATCGTGCGGCTCATCTGCAACGCCTGTTCCGAGGGGCAGGAAAGTTCGATCAGCAGCTTGCGGTCCTGAATGCGGATTTCGGCAGTGCCCGCTTTGCTCTTCAGAAGCGCGAGGTCGTCCCTGCGCTGTACCTCGGCGTGTTCGACGAAGTGCTCGCAGATTTCGCCGAGCATGGCCGCGGCATCCCTTGGAAGCGCGACGCCCGAGAGCTTGAATTCATGAGCTGTGGTCATCTGTCCTCCCTATCGAATGCCTGTTGCAGTTCACTCTCGCCTGCTGCCATCCGGTGACGACCGATCGGCAGCATAATGGGTCGGCCAGATGTTGGATCGGTGATGATGCGGCTTTCGAGGCCGAAGACCTGCCGCACATTGTCTTCCGTCAGCACCTCCTGCGGCGGGCCGCAAACATGGACGCAACCATCCGTCATAGCGACGAGATGGTCGGCATAACGTGCCGCGAGATTGAGGTCGTGCAGCACCATGACGACGGTGGTGCCGCGCGCATGGTTGAGATCAGTCAACAGGTCCAGCACTTCGACCTGATGGCTGATGTCGAGAAAGGTGGTCGGCTCGTCGAGCAGCAGGATTTCCGTCTGCTGCGCCAACGCCATGGCGATCCACACGCGCTGGCGCTGCCCGCCCGAGAGTTCGTCCACCGGCCGCTCCGCAAGATCCGAGGTCTTGGTGGCGTTAAGCGCACCATCGACGGCCTCGTCATCGGCGCGGGTCCAGCGGGAAAACAGGCTCTGGTGCGGATGGCGCCCGCGGCTGACGAGATCGGCGACCGTGATGCCCTCGGGTGCGATGGGCGATTGCGGCAGCAGGCCCAGCGTACGCGCAAGTTCGCGCGGCGGCGTGCGGTGGATCGACTTGCCATCGAGCAACACCTGTCCCTGGCGCGGAAAAAGCAGCCGCGACATGACGCGCAGCAGCGTGGACTTGCCACAGGCATTCGCCCCGACGATGACGGAAATCTTGCCGGGCGGCACGGCGAGATCGAGCCCGTGCAGGATCTCGTCTTCGCCATAGCCTGCGGAAAGCCCGGTGGCAGTAAGCGTATGGATGGTCATAGCGAGCCTCCGATCCGGTTGACGCGCACGATCAGGAAAATCAGGTAGGGGGCGCCGAGGGCACCGGTGACGACACCGACCGGATACCGGCTCGGCAGCAGGAACTGCCCGGCATAGTCGCCAGCCAGCACCAGCACGGCACCGACAAGTGCTGCTGGAATGAGGATGGAACCATTGTTTCCGACGATGCGGGCGGCGATCGGTCCAGACAGGAAGGCGACGAAAGCGATCGGGCCTGTCACCGCCGTTGCCGAGGCGATCATGCCGACGGCAGCAACGATGATCATGATGCGGGTGCGCGACACGCCGACGCCGAGGGCGGCCGCGGTCTCATCTCCGAGCCGCAAGGCCTCCAGGTCGCGTGCGCGGCTGAGAAGCAGCCCGCCGAAGATGCCAAGCGCCAGAAGCAGTGGGGTCGCCTGGCCAAGCTGGGCTCCGTTGACACTGCCCGTCAGCCAGCGGATCGCCTCCTGCAGGCTCCAGGCCGGCGCTTGCGACAGGATATAGGCTATGACACTTTCCAGCATGGCGGATACGCCGATGCCGACAAGGATGAGCCGTGTGCCCGCCACGCCGTTGCGAGATGACAGTCCGTAGACCATCAGCGCCACTCCGAGACCGGCGACGACGGCCAGGACGGAAACCACTGGCCCCTTCAGCGACAGCACGACGATGGCGAAGACGGCAGCCGCGCTCGCACCCGAGCTGATGCCGATAATATCGGGGCTCGCAAGCGGATTGCGCAGCATGATCTGGAAGGCAACGCCGCCGAGCCCGAAGCTCAGGCCCGCAAGCGCCGAAAGCGCTGCTCGCGGCAGCCTGAGCTGACCAACAGTGAAGGCTGTGCCCGGCACGTTTTCGCCCAGCAGCACGCGGATCACGTCTACGGGGGGCGTGAAGGATTGCCCAAGCGACAGAGTGAGCGCAAAGATCGCCACAACAAGGCAGAGCAGTAAGGCGACCACGAGCAAATGCCGGCGCGCCCTGCGGCGACGGTTGTTAACGATGCGATCGAGGGAGGAGACAAGCACGGTCATAGCTCTCGCACTCGCTGGCGTCGGACGATGGCGATGAAGAAGGGCGCGCCGATGAGTGCCGTCACGATGCCGACATCGAGCTCTGCGGGTCTTGCAACAATGCGCCCGACGACATCGGCTGCTACAAGCAGGCAAGCACCGCCGATTGCGGAAAAAGGCAGGAGCCAGCGGTGATCTACGCCAACCAGCAGACGGCAGAGATGCGGCACGACGAGGCCGAGAAAGCCGATCGGCCCGCAGACCGCGGTCGTCGCCCCGCAAAGCAGGATGGCACCGAGCGCTGCAATGCCGCGCGATAGCGCCACGCGCTCGCCGAGGCCGGCTGCCAGCTCATCGCCGAGCGCCAGAGAATTCAGCTTGCGCGCCGACAGGAGGCTGATGAGGAAGCCGGCCGCGATAAACGGCAGAACGGGCAGGATGCGTTCGAAGGTCGCCCCACCGACGCCGCCGATCTGCCAGGATCGGATGCCGCCGGCGATATCGTTGCGAGGCAGCACGACGGCAATGACCATGGAGGCGAAGGCAACTGACGTTGCCGCACCGGCCAGCGCCAGCTTCAGAGGCGTTGCACCGCCGCGTCCGAGCGAACCGATCGTATAGACGAAGACCGCCGAACATCCGGCCCCGAGGATCGCCGTCCAGATATAGGCTTCGTTCGAGGAGATATCGAACCAGGCGACAGCAACGACGACTGCGAGCGATGCGCCCATATTGACGCCGAGAATGCCGGGATCGGCGAGCCCGAGAAGCCAAAGGCTGCGGATCCGGTTCGACCGGGCGGATATGGGCGACCGGGACGATGATTTTGGACTGCGTACGATCATTGGGGCTTGCTGAGAGACTTTCTGGCGGCGTCTGCGAGCAGTGCCACGTAATCCTTGAGGACCCAGGAGATCGACAGCGGCGTCGGGTTGGCGGCGGTGCCGACCGGGTTGCGGCCGAGCGTCACCAGCGCGCCCTTTGAAACAGCCGGCATTCTGGCCATAAGCGGATTTTCCTCCAGCGCTTCGAGCAGTTGCTGGTTTCCGTAGGTGACGACGATATCGACATCATCGAAGGAATCGATGCGTTCGGCGCTGATCGAGCCTGCGAATTTCCCCGGAACCGAGGCTTCGACGACGCTCTTTGGAGACTTCAGCCCGAGATCGGCGAAGAATTTCACGCGCGTATCGTTGGTCGTGTAGAAATTGACGGTGCTGAGATCGGTCGCGTTGAGATGGGTGATGAACATCGCCGATTTACCCTCCAGTTCGGGATGGCCGGCGACGGTCTCTGATATTTCGCCCTCGATCTTCTTGATCAATGCTTCGCCTTCTGCGGCCATGCCGAGCCCGGCACTGTCGAGGCGAATCATCTCGCGCCAGTCGGTCGACCAGGGCGCCTCCGGATAGGCAACGACCGGCGCAATCTGGCTCAGCGTATCGTAGTCCGACTGGCTGAGACCGGAATAGGCGGCCAGAATCACATCCGGCCGGGTGGCGGCGACCGCTTCGAAATCGATACCATCGCCTTCGTCGAAAAAGACAGGCTTTTCGGCATGCAACTCCTTGAGCTTGTCGGCCACCCAGGGCAGCAGTCCGTCACCGTTGTCATCGCCGAAATTGGCAGCCGCAAAACCGACAGGCACGATGCCGAGCGCCAGCGGCACTTCATGATTGGCCCAGGCGACCGTCGCCACCCGCTCCGGCGTCTTGTTAATGACCGTCGTGCCAAAGGCATGCTTGATGGTAACGGGATAGACCGTGCTCGCGTCAGCCCAAACGCTGCCGGACGTAGCGGCAATCAGCCAGACACAGGTTACCGCCAGTTTTGCGGCCAGAAGCAAAAAGCGCAGCATTGTGCAAACTCCGCCAGTTTTAAGTTGACCTCCACTTTCAGGTTAATCTAGCTGCGTCAACGGTCGTGGCGGCGCTTCGGGGCTACAGCGCTGAGATTTCCGTAGGATCCTACAAAACCCGGGAAATTTACAATACTGGACAATCGCGCTCAAGTTAGTAGCAGTCGCAGGGGACATCGAACCAACCATTCCGACTGCCGGTCCGTGGGTAAATCTCTCGTTCGCACCGACCGCCGACATGCCGTTCAGACCGCCCCCAAACCGGCATTCCATTCGGCACCCCTGTCGAAGGGCCGCAACGGCGACACCAACTTCTGGAACGTGAACATGGACATCGAAAGAACAGGCGCTCACTCGCGACAGACCCTCCTCCGCTACCGGAATGCGGTCCTTCTCGGTTGCACCGCGCTTGTCGCCCTTGCACCTGGCGCGGTGCTCGGTCAGGACAGCGGGAATTCCAATACGGTCACCACTCTCGCGCCGATCGTCATTCAGGGCAGCGGCCTTGATACCGACAATGACTCGAAATCGATCGTCGCGACCAAGACCATCAGCGCCAATGGCATGGCGACCGATCTTCTCGATACGCCGGCCTCCGTCTCCGTCATTACGTCAAAGGAAATCCAGGAGCGCGGCGCCCAGGATACCGAACAGGTTCTGCAATATACATCCGGCGTCACGACCGACTTCTATGGCTCGGACGACCGCTTCGACTATTTCAAGATCCGTGGCTTCGATGCCTATACCTATCGCGACGGCCTGACGCTCGGTGACCCCTTCGGCGGTATCCGTGAAGAGCCCTTCGCCTTCGAGCGTGTCGAAGTGCTGAAGGGCGCCAATTCCACCACCTTCGGTGTTTCCGATCCCGGCGGCGCGGTCAACTTCGTGACCAAGCGGCCGAAGAGCGACGGCTTCGGCGAGGCCTATGTGACAGGCGGCTCGTTCGATCATCGTGAAACCGGCGTCGATTTCGGCGACAACATCACCGAGGACGATACCTTTTCCTATCGCATCACCGGCAAAGTGAAGCGCGCCGACGAGGAATATGACTACTCGCAGGACGACGAGAACTTCTTCATGGGCGGCCTGACCTGGCGCCCGAGCGCCGACACCAACCTGACTGTGGTCTATGACCATCTGGACAAGAACGGCGTTCCCGGCAGCGGCGGCCATCCGGTCGGCTCGGATTTTGCCAGAAGCCGTTTCTTCGGCGAGCCTGACTTTAATTACCGCGACGTCAACAGAAACACGCTCAGCGTCATGTTCGATCATGACTTCGGCTCGGGCCTGACCTTCAGCTCGAATGCGCGCTACAGCAATACCAAGAGCAACTTCGGCTATGCCTATATCTCGGCAACGCCGACGAACGGTTCGACCATCGCCGACCGCGCCTTCTTCGCCAATGACCAGGCGGCAGAGAACTTCATCATCGATACCCGCCTGCAATATGAGACGAGTTTCGAGGACATCGACAGCCGCAGCCTCGTCGGCCTGCAGTACAACAATCTGCGATCCGACAATGACGGCTATTTCGGCGGCGCGCCCGGCATCGACTGGACAAACCCCGTCTATACCGGCGCACCGGCTTCGGTTCCGCTTTACCAGAGCCTGACAAATGACCAGAAGACCATGGGCCTCTACTTGCAGCAGGACCTGACCTTCTTCGACAAGCTGACCGCCTCAGTCGGCCTGCGCAACGACTGGCTCGACCTTCAGCAGCAGAACAACATGGCGGGCTCGACGACTGACGCCGATCTCAGCGAGTTCACCAAGCGCGCCGCGTTGAGCTACAAGATCACGGATCAGGTGGCGACCTATGTCAGCTACGCGGAATCGGTCCTGCCAGCCTCGCTGACGCTTGATCCCGAGCGCGGCGAACAATGGGAAGTCGGCGTCAAATACAGGCCCGACGAATTCCCTGCCCTCTTCAGTCTGGCAGTCTATGACCTGACCAAGAACAACATCACTCGCACAAATCCGGCGACCGGCTTCCAGGAGACGATTGGCGAGGTTCGCGTGCGCGGTATCGATCTCGAGGCCAAGGCTGAAGTCACCGACAATATCAGCCTGACAGCCGCCTATTCCTACATGGTCTCGGATATCGTCGAGAATGGCACGCTGGGCAACGAGGGCAACGAAATGTCCTTCGTGCCCAATCAAACCGCCTCGCTCTGGGTCAATTACGGCATCCCCGGCAACGGCTTCCGCGGCGACATGAACTTCGGCCTCGGCGCGCGTTATACCGGCTCCTACTACTTCAACGACGCAAACACCCAGTCGACGGGCAGCAACATCGCCTTCGATGCCGCCTTCAGCTACAAGATCCAGGAACACACATCCTTCGATGTGAATGTCAGCAACCTCTTTGATGAGAAGCATGTCGCCTATGGCGGCTTTGGCGCGGATTTCTACAATCCGGGCCGCGCGATCTATGCGACGTTGCGCCAGACCTGGTAATCGGCCGATCCCGTCCGCATCCTTGCGGGCGGGATTGTTTTTTGAGTTTTAGCGGAGCTGCTGCATCCGCCGCCAGGCAGCGGGTGTGTCGCCGGCGATCTGGCGGAAGACCTTGGTCAGATGCGCCTGATCGGAAAAACCGAGCTGGGCGGCGATATCGGCAACGGCAAGCTCGCTTTCGGTGAGCAGCCGTTTGGCATGGTCGATACGTTTGCCGAGCTGCCATTGCAGCGGCGTCTTGCCGGTCGTGTGCTTAAAGACATTGGAAAACCAGCTTTCCGACAGGCCGACCGTCTCTGCCATTTCGGCTACGGTCAGACGGCAGTCGCTCGGCCCGTCGACGCGGGCGATCAGCCTGTTCATCTGCGCCTGTGTCAGCCGCCCGTTCGGCTGTTCGGCTGCCTGCAGAGGAATATCCAGCAGACCGCTGACGATACTGCCGACGAGGCTTTCACCATAGATCTCGTGTTTCGACGGGCTGGCGACCTCGTCGACGACAAGCCGGCCAAGCGTTTCGATGGCTCCGGTATCCTGCACTTCGACCGGGTTGCGCAATGCCGTCATCGCCGCGGAATTACCGACCGAAGGCGCGAGGTATCGCAGTAGCCGGTCTTTGTGCATATGCAGATTGAGGTGCGAGAAGCGATGCGTGCTGCCGCTCGTCGTCCACATCGGCATGCCAGGCGGAACATAGACCGCTCGCGTCATAGGCCTGTAATGCTGCGGAAAATCGCCATCCCGGTTCGACATGCGGATCTGCGACGAGACATCGCTGAAGAAAATCATGATGCGCGGATCGTCTGAGAGATAATAGCCCCTCGCCCCGGATTGACTTTCGGCTTCCCAGAAGACGCTGACGAGCCCGTCGAACTGACGCCATTTGGCCGGCGCCGTGACCCGAATGCCTTCAGTGTGCCAAACCATGGAATGCCAGAAACTCAACGTAGGGATCCATCCTTGCTCGACACGAATGACGTCGTGCCTGTCAGAAGTACGGGAAACACCCCGCTGCAGCCATTGCCCTGATGGCCATCTGTGGGCGATCGCGAGCTTTCATACCTGCTTCTAAGCCAAAAATAACATGAGTTCAATTATCATGTTTATACAATGCAGACACAGCGTGCCCATCAATCCTTGGTGGTGATCGCGGAACCTTGAAAATCAGCTTGTCGGGACGACTGGTGCCTGAGGCTATTGCCTAAAAAACAAGGCGCCTGCCGGGGGAGGAGAGATCCAGCAGACGCCTTTTATGACGCGTGGCGGCCGAAGGAGGAGCCACCACGTAGACGCTGGCTTGGGAGGAGGTAAGCCACGTCTCGGACAAAGCGACGAGGGAGGAGTTTCATCACTTTGTTGAACTGGCATGTAGGTCGATCGCTGCCGGTCTTCCAGGCATAGTTTTGCAAACCTGCCATGCGCTATGCGTTAAACGAAAGGCTTAAGCGAAACGAAAAACGCGCTCCCCTTCGTCAGGCGAGCGCGTTAGGCATTCATTAAGAACTGGAATTAGCGACCGATAGCTGCACGTGCAACGTCACGGATGTCGCCACGTGCAATACCGAGGTCGTTGAGCTCACGGCTCGACATACGGCCAAGCTCAGTAACGGTTTGACGATACTTGCGCCAGTTATTGAAAGTGCGTGCGATGCTCATTTTAATCCCCTTTCCGTGGGTCCAGCGACAGCTGCCAGGTAGCGGCGCTTCGTTCGCTTTGATGAGAAATATATAATATGGGGCTGCGAGAATGAGTAGCGTTCAGACTACAGTTCACCCATGCATAAATCGCATGACTAGGCAGGCTGTTGGCTTCTTCTGAGGCAGCTTCCTATCCGAGAGTATAGTTGCAGGAGGCCTGGCGAAGCCCCACGTGACCCCTTAAATCCTCCGAAGCCGATCAGGGGCACATTCGATGTCTAGTTCAGTCTGCGAAACCTATCCTGGAATATGCAGTAAATTCCGTCTCGCTCACCCTCGTCCTGTCCGTCTGTTCCACCCCGCAAACGACAACAGACAGAATGCGATCCGGCCACCCATCGTCGCTCTACCCACGAGCCTTCCAATGGACGCGGCCAAACCAATCTCTGCGCTGGAAGTCGGATCGGTGATTTCGCTGCTGGGGCTGCTCGTCTTCGCCGCACATGAGGAGATGGTGGCCTTCGCCCCCGCGGTCGCTTCCGCCCTCGAACAGTTTCTCGCGAGGGCACCGGTCGCCCTCTGGTAGCAGCAGTGTCTCATCCTATTGTAAAGCCTGCCCGGATGACCCAAGTGCAGGCGGGCAGCGCTGGAAATGACTGATGCTCTTTAAAAATTCATGGCTGACGATCGGTGTCGTTCTCCCCATGCAGGAGCGAGAGCGGCACGACATCGACTTCGGCCTTCAGCTGGAGCTTGCGCGCCGCGCCGATGAGCTCGGCTTCTCGGCAATCTGGGTTCGAGACGTCCCCTTGAACAGTCCGACCTATCCGGATCCCGTCGGGCATTCCGATCCATGGGTGCTCCTTGGTGCGCTCGCCGCATCCACCCAGTCGATCGCATTGGCGACCGGCGCAATCGTTCTACCCTTGCGCCATCCGCTTCATGTTGCCAAAGCGGCCCTGTCGATGGACATCCTATCATCGGGCAGGTTCGTTCTCGGCCTTGGTTCCGGCGACCGTCCGTCGGAGTTCGCGGCCTTCGACCGCAATGTCGACGACCGGCGCGAATTGTTTCGGTCCCACTGGGCTGCACTCGCCAATGCGCTTGACGGCCATGTCGGCTCGCAGACAGGTGAGGACCAGTTCGAGATCCGTCCGCGCAGCGGGCGTCGCATTCCACTGGTCGCCGTGGGTTCGTCCTCGCAATCACTCGAATGGATCGCCAGGAACGCCGGCGCCTGGATGACCTATCATCGGCCCCTTGGCGTCCAGAAGGACCGGATAGCCCTCTGGCATGGGGCGGCACAGCGCACGAACACCGAATTCCGGGGCCTGGGTCAGGCCATGGCCCTCGATCTCCTGGATACACCATCAGACCATATCGACGAGATCAATCTCGGATATCGAACCGGACCAGAGGGATTGCTCCAAGCTCTCGCCGCCCTCCGCAATCTCGGCGTTCACCACGTTGCTTTCAACCTGCTCGTCAATGGGCGCAAGGCTCTCAGCGATCTTGAGATCATCGCACGGGAAGTTTTGCCACGGTTGCATCAGACTGCAGACCTGCAGGCGTCTCGATAGTCTCTGGGGTGGGAGGCTAGCGGTCGAAGAAATTCTGCCAAAGCTTCTCGCCAACAAGGCAGTCCGTTGTCGGCTGGTTCATCGCAATTTTGCGGATCTGTGCCGGCGGTTCGAGGCCACTGATTTCCCAGACCAGCTTCCGGCGAACAGCAACGGCAAAATCCTCGATCTTATGGACAGGTAAAACGAAGGAGCCGGGGCCGCCGATCACGCAGTCACCGTAATATTTGTCGAGCCCCTCGGGCACATCGGATGGTCGCAGCATGATGGCAAGGCCATTGATGACGATGCCTGCCCCCAAAGCCACATCGCGGGCGGGCGTGACGGGATCCCCGGAATTGTTGGGACCATCTCCGGAAATATCGATCACTTCCCGATTGCTTTTATAGGGGCTGGCGGCAAGCATCGCGACGCCCTGAACGATCGCTGCAGATATGGATGTGCGGCGCTGGGTGGCGATCGGCCTCGCGTCCAGCTTGTCGGCGAAATCCAGCGCATCCTTTTCCGTTTCGATCACCTGCCAGTCGAGGACGGAGCCTGGTACGACATAGCCGGCCCATTCGAAATAGCTGATGGCGATCCGCCCGGTCAGCCCTCCTTTCACGGCGTCGAGGAACTCCTTGTGCCGCAGCGCCTCGACATAACCCTCGCGCTGAATGCGGACTTCTTCGTAATCCATGGAGCGGGACGTATCGACGGCCAGCACCAATTCGGCGTCGACTTCATTTTGGCTCGATTGCGCGATCGTGGCGGCGCCGCCGGACAGGCT
Source organism: Rhizobium sp. 01L419 (assembly GCF_056400025.1). Classification (NCBI taxonomy): domain Bacteria; kingdom Pseudomonadati; phylum Pseudomonadota; class Alphaproteobacteria; order Hyphomicrobiales; family Rhizobiaceae; genus Rhizobium; species Rhizobium sp. 01L419. Next base: position 39,151 of record NZ_JBFTSM010000021.1, on the reverse strand, counting down.
CGCGAGTATCGCAAGTGTTGTCAGCATCATCACTTCCCATCACTGCGTTATCCTGAGAACTCTAACATAGCTTGGCGTGGCGGCGACCGCTGCCAGAGAGCATCCTGTCAATTTTCGGTGATGTCGGCTGCCCTTGAGCGAAAGGCCACATATGAGGAGCCATATCTCTACGACCAGCTTCACCACTTGTGAAGAACTCCTAGCCATTCTGCGGGACACTTGGCGATTCGCCCAGCAATGACGGAGATAGCATGCCGCTTCTGCAGTTTCCCGCCGACCGCCGCACAGCTGAGATAAGGCGCTGCGCCGAGGCCCTCCAGAACCTTCACGGCGAGGCGGCCAACCGCTTCTGGCGGTCGGAGATGGCCGGGTTGGCGGCCAATTTGAGAGAACAGGGCTGCAGCGATACTGAACTGTCGCGACAGGCCTCTCTCTTCATGGATGCAGTGCAGAGGGAGCTTCAGGTCGTCTATGCCGCCGCGGCGGAGCGATAAGAAGCATTATTTAGGAAAACGGTTGTAGAAGGATTGCGGGTCGTAAACGCACTCGTAGTCGAGCACGCACATCTCCCCGTTGGCGGCCCGCAATCTGGCCACACTATATTTGTCGCCTAACCGGCACTGCACAGGCGGGTATCGGAAGCTTCTGCCACCTATGCCCATGCGAATAAAGACTGCCTTTTTCTGCTGGATAATCTGCGCAAGCTCGCGGCAGGAATGGTCGCGGGCATTGACCTCCACAGCCTCGACGGCAAAGGCTGCCGTGGGGAGCAAAACAGCGGCTGCTACAATCAAACTTCTCATAGGACCTCCTGATGCGGGCGGGTTAACAGCAGCGCCTGCGACCTTCAATCGCAACATCAGCGCTGATGGCGCGCGATAAAGGTAGGATTTGGGCGGACGGCAAACCAGATCGATCCATCCACATTGAAGACGCGCTGGGCTCAGATCTTGCCGCGAGTGGCAAAGACCAGAGTCTTCAATTGCTCTTCGTCATGCACGCCCTGACGGTAGAGTTCGATGATGATCGCCGCCGAACGGCTCACCTCCTCATCGTCATCGGCAAGCCCGAACTCGGCCTTCAACACATCCAGCACATTCTGGCATTTGGCGAGGTCAACCGACGTCAGTGCTTCGTCGCGAGGCTTGATGTGACGGCTGATCATGATGTGTTCCCACGTTGGAGCGGACAGGTTTTTGGCACAGATATTTCTACCGCGCTTCAATCGACAGCGACAGATACCCAGCGTCGAAGCCGGCAATCTTCTGCAGCTTGTCCCAATCGAGAATGTTGACCACCCTCCCCTCCCAGGTAAAGGCCTTTTCTTTCCTGAGCGACTGCAGCGTCTTGTTCAAGTGAACCAGAGAAACGCCGAGAACGTCTGCCATGGCGTTCTGCGTCAGCGGCAGCTGGAAGCTCGGCCCGTTCGTCCGGCGCACGGTGCGAAGCCGCATGTAAAGCTCACAGATGAGATGGGCAATATGCGCCTTCTTCGAGCGGCGCCCCATGGCAACGATCCATTCGCGGTGCACCGCCCCGTCCACCAGCGTATCAAGCCACAACAGGCGCGTCAGATGCGGATTGGTTTCCGTGATCGCCTTCAGTTCCTGATGATCGACCGAGGCGATGCGACAGTTGGAGATCGCCAGAATACCGTGGTCCACCACCTTCAACGGGAAGGCATGCAGATCGGCGAAATCGCCGGCAACCTGCAAGGCGGTGATTTGCCGGGTTCCATCCTCCAGAAGCTTGTAGCGGGCAGCAAATCCATCCAGCAGCAGTGTCGAATGATTGGGCCTGCTTCCCTCGGATACGAGATCTTCACCAGCGGCCACAGATCTTTCCCGGCCGACAATCGAGCGTAGCAGCTCGATCTCGGCTGTGGAAAGCACATCATGACTCTCCAGATTGAGAAGAAGCGGCTCGATCACGAGAAGCTTTCCCAGTTCGAGGGGATGGTTGAAGACAGATGGCATTCCGACAGCGCAGATAAAGGGAACAATTTCAGTGGCCGGCACTTCATGATGAAATATTTCAATGGGGTGAGCAGATGGCCCGATACTTTTTCGACCTTCACAATGGTGACGGCCCGATCAGGGACAACGAGGGAATGGAACTGGCGTCGCGGGCCGACGTGTTGAGAGAAATGGCCCGAATCCTTGTCGATATTGCACGCGATGAGTTGCCGGCCGGAGAAAGGACGATCATATCACTGACGGTGCGGTCCGAAGAACGGCCGATCTCGGTGGCGAGCCTTGCCTTCTCCAACGAATGGCTGGAGTGATTCCGTCCCTCAAGAAGCGGGCTAACCGGTGAATAGCTGGTGGTTACTGCCAAATTCGCGCCCCCTGACATGACATGCATGACAATACATGTCGCGGGACCATAGCTGGCGGTCTATTCGCCAGCATTTAAATTTGACACAACTGACATCCAACCCCGCAGATGTCTGCGCAATGCGGCAAGTCCCTTTGCCGTGTTGATGAAAGAGCTCGCACGCACCACCTCGCGATCCCGGATGAAACAATCCCTCGACGCGACCTTTCGCTCCCGAAGCAGGGAGAAGGCGACGATCAACGACCTCTGATACAAAAATGCCGTCATAACGTTGCTGCTTTCGACAGCAGGAGCCTTGCGATGGGATGACGGGGCGTGGGTCTACTTCGCCGCCGTGACGCGCCAAACCGTATTGCCAACGTCATCGGCAATCAGCAGTCCTCCGGACTTGTCGACAGCCAATCCGACCGGCCGGCCATGCGTCTGGTCGTCGCCCTGAAGGAAGCCTGTAACGACATCCTGTGGATTGCCGTTCGGCTGGCCGTTCTGGAAGGGCACGAAGACAACCTTGTAGCCATTGAACTCATGGCGGTTCCAGCTTCCGTGTTCGCCGACGAAAGCGCCGCCCTTGTATTGCGCCGGCAGGTTGTCGCCCGTGTAAAAGGCCATGCCGAGCGGCGCGACATGCGAACTCAGCGAATAATCAGGGACGAGTGCTTTTGCTACGAGATCCGGCCTTTGCGGCATGACGCGCGGATCGATATTCTGGCCGAAATAGCTGTATGGCCAGCCATAGAAGCCGCCCTCCTTGACGGAGGTCATATAGTCGGGAACAAGATTCGGACCAAGCTCGTCCCTTTCGTTGACAACCGTCCAGAGTGCATGGGTCTGCGGCTCCCAGCTGAGACCATTGGGATTGCGCAGGCCATCGGCAAAGATCCTGAAGCTGCCGGTCTGCCGGTCAACTTCCAATATGGCGGCCCGGTTCTTTTCCGCCTCAATGCCATTTTCCGTGATGTTGCTGTTCGAACCGACGCCAGCATAGAGCTTGTTGCCGTCTTCGCTGGCGACAAGGCTCTTCGTCCAGTGATGGTCGATCGGCCCGCCGGGGAGCTCGGTCAGCACGGTGCCGGGCTCTGCGATCTTCGTCTCGCCGGGCTGATAGGAATAGCGCCTGATGGCATCGGTATCGGCGACATAAAGATCATTGCCGACAAGGGCCACACCGAAGGGCGAATTGAGATGGTCCAGGAAGGTTTCCTTGACCTCGGCAACGCCGTCTCCATCGGCATCCCGCAGTAACGTGATGCGATTGCTGCCTTCGTGACTGGAGCCGCCGCCAGAAGTCGCCATGGATTCAATCCAGCCCATAACAAGATCTTTGGGCCGCTTGATCGATGCGGCCGGCGGCGCGATGGATTCGACCGCCAAGACGTCACCGTTCGCCAGCACATAAACCGAGCGCGGATGTTTCAGCCCCGTTGCCAGCGCCTTGATCTGCAGTCCGTCGGCAACCTTCGGCGTCTCGCCCTCCTTCCATCCAATGACCGAGGCGACATGCATCGGCGGAACGAGATATTGCGACTGTTCCGGCAACTTGGCATTGGGGCCGATTTCGCTCATCGGATCGGGCTCGTTGTCGCTGCATGCCACGAGAAGTGCGCCACTGCTGCACAGGAAGGTTAAGGCCAAAGCGCTGGAGTGTAAAAAAGCAGGAGAGCGGGTCATCATTCGAGCCCTCCGATACGCTGGCGCAGAACGGTCGAGCCGAGCCAGGCATTGATCACGATCAGCACAGTTGTGACGATCGACAGTATCAGTCCTGTCGGCACAACAGATGTCCAGGCATCGCGGCTATGAATGAAGGCGTTGAAGAGCGATATCACGAAGGCCGCGACATTGCCGATGAGGTAAAGCCAGCCCACCCCGCTGCGCAGCGTCAGCCGTCCGATGAAGATGTCGATCAATATCGCAATGGCGGCCAATCCGCCAAGCAACAACCCGAAGGCTAGAAGCCAGGCGGAGAAATTGCTCCACATCATCTCCGCCGTTCGCCAATAGGTGATGTCGGTCAGCAGCGCGCCGACAAGGCAGGCGGCAGTAAAATGCAAGGGGACCGAGCGCAGGGGTGGCGCCACGATTGAGGGATAGGAGCGCGTAGTCGAAGACGTCATGATCTTGATCCGTAAAGGTCGCCCAGCGTCTGCTTAACCTTCACCACCTGCAATTGTTCCCGCAAGTGCAGCGCCAAAAGGGGGTTGCGGCATTTTGACCGGAACCTCCACGGTGGCAAGTGCTGCCCGTGCTCCGGAACGCGTGCTGCGCAGCGCGATCGGCGATCCAAACCTGATCGATTGGGACCGCGCGACGCAGCTGCAGAACAACAGCACCGGCATTCGGCTGACAGGTCCGGAGGCCATCGAGCAAGCTTCCCATGGCGGAACCGCATTGCCCAACGTTCAGCGCCTGGTCGAAGGTTCGAACGCAGGCCGCGCACTCACGGCGCCATTCTTCGCCGAGCGGCCGGCGCAAGTCGACAATGCCGTCGACCACCTGTTGGACCTCATTGCACCGCAGTCGCCGAACCCTTCCGTTATCGGTCCTCGCGCTTCGGAAGCGGCGACAAACGCAATCCGCGACGTGGAGCGCGCGCCAACGGCCGCCGTGCAACCGACCTATACCGCCGCGAATGCCGATCTCGTACCGGAAGATGTCGTACGCGGCATTCTCGGCAATATCGACAACGCGGTATCGAGCGACCAGACGGGTATTTTTTCGGGTATTCTCGGCGAGCTGCGAAACCGCTTGGTTGCTTAGCCGACGACGCCAGTGGCCGCGTCAACCGACGCCTTTGCGACCGAAGCGAACCAGACACCGGATGCAATGGCAACTCCGAAGATTATCACCATAAACAATGCTGTGCGTGCGGGCGGCATCCCGAACCTCGATGGGTTCTACGAAGTGTCGCATGTGGTGAGCACCGCCCGCAATTCCGTCAAATGGAAATGCCCTGTGCGCTATACGCCAATGACCAGTGGCGGTGGCCTGCATCCTCTGCGGGCCGGCTACAAGTACGTCAGAGATCAGGGCGTGTTCGCAGCCTAGGCGAGAGGCTGGCTTTTCCCAAGCAGCCTGGCAGCGAATGCCGCGACAGCATGAAGTGTCATTGCGAGCGGGGAAGGCGTCTTGATGATCGGCGGAAGTCCCATGACAAGGCGCTGGGTCGCTGTCAGAGACACGGTATCGGCAAGCGTCCACGTGTTGCCGATATCGATATCAACGAGCCCCTTGGCATGCGCCAGCTTCACGGTTTCATCGTCAGCCAGCCCAAGGCCCTCGATCTTGCCGCCGTCAGCGGCGATGTCGCGGATCAGTTCATCAATTGTAGTTGGAAGTTGCATTTTCGACCCATGACCCTTAACCCACGGTCAGCATAGCAAGTTGCAAATTACGCGTAAATCGTGCAGTGCAGCAAAGTTAGTATAAAGTCCAAAAAAGGTTACCCAAAAGGGTTAAGTACCCGAACACCCCCATCATCATTTGAGTGAGAATGAGAAACTACATGGGTCCCCTGCTTGCCAGGCAAGACGGGTCTGGGAAAAGGAGAGGATATAGGGTTCCCCGATCGTCGCTATGTCTGTTAATTCGATCGGCTCAATCCCTGATCGGGACTGGAAATCTCTACGCGACCCCTTTTGCAGGGTATAGTGGCAGTAGGGATTGATCGTGACGGAAAACGTTACCGTTCTCGCCGCACTCGGGATGATCTTGTAGAGGCGACCAAAGCCAAGCGCTTGACCGCTAATATTTAGGTCGTCTTTTAGTTGAAGGGTTTCCAGCGGTTCCGCCAAAGCGGCGACTGGGGAGACGGTCATTGTCGCAACCAGCAGCATTGAAATGTATTTCGGCATGATGTCTCCAAAAAAACACCCTACGCACATAACGGAATTAATAGCCAGAAATACCGACGGCTCAGCCTTCCCGCGAACCCATCATTCAAAGAGCCCGCCAATCATTGAAAGGCGGGCTCTTTAAAGATCGGATAGGATGCTGCAATACAATATGTATACCCATGGTCGCAAAAGGGCAACGTATACGAACGAAGTAGCCCACCGCCCCGCCATCCGACATTGCGAAAGTTTAAGGTGATGTCTGCGCGATGCCGGGCTATTGATCGGTGCCATGCGGATACAGTGGCTGATCATAGCGACCCTGATGAGCGTTCTGATGTGGAGTGGCCTTTATGAGGCAGCCTCGGCATTGCTTCTAAAAACGGGCCATCATGAGGTGACGATTGCTCACATAGAGCGGCGGATCGAGCGACACTTTCTTTGAGACCCCGCCACCACATCATCATCTGCCCGCGCGGCGCCACCCTGCTGCGCGGGCATCTTGCTCGGAACAAAACCACCGCTCTCCGAACTCAGCACGGATGATGGTATCGTCATAATATTCCTGGCCCCTGACGTGGTAGATCTTCGCGCCAGAACTGATCGAGATGTTCCCCTTGATGTCACAGGCGGGATCGTAAAGCGATCGAGGCACGAGAGAATAACCGCCGGCACCTAGGAACGATGCTGCAGACGATAGCAGGACGATAACCGAGAACTTGCTCATACCCTTTCATACAAGGAGGGCTTGTAGGTTTCGTTTTCGAAAGTTCTAAAATTCTAACGACCCCACTGCCCCCCAAATGCCGGCTCTTTGCTATTGACCGTCACGGGATCTGAGTTCCAGGGTCGACGTTCCGGCAACTAGCTTGTCGATCTTGTCCTTGTTTTCAGCTGGCGTTGCGCTTGCCGGAATGGGCACCTGGAGTGGTTCTCCGAGATACAAAAACTGTTCCATGATACGCGGCGATGAGACCACGCTCTCGTTGACTAGAATATCGATTTGCCTGCCTACCTGTCGACGAGTGAACTTTGAAAGCTCTTTAGAGCTGGCCGGCGTAAGATCTAGCTCAATTAGATCGCCCATGTTGGTGGTGCGCACGACTCTTCCGCCCGCGGCCTGACGTTCAACCGTTTCTGCCGCTACGGAACTCGACCATGCGATTGAGCACGAAAGGACGAGCGTGGCTTTAATTGCTTTAATTCGTTTTCTCGCTTCAGTTGATCACGGCTTCTCGATCATCTCTCATATGCAAAGTTTATAGGGAAGCCGAAAGCCGTCACCCCACCGCCCCATCATCAACCGCTACTGATGCCAGCCAGACAGGCGGCTAGATGCGTGCGGGGACTTCAATGAAGTGCGGTGAGCACGGCCACACCAGCTTCGTTGGCTGCTCGGAGAATAGCGCTTCGAAGCTCCCTGCTACTGGCTTTGCCAGTCATCACGTCCAGACACGCTTTCACCGCAGTTAGAAACTCCTCACCATCATCCGACGGCCAGTCTTTCATCAAAGCTTTGGCAGCGTCTTGGACAGTTCGGACGGTCAACCGCCGGCCGGGGTCCTTGAAGATGAGAATGACTTGCTCAAATTCGGTCGAGTTGTCGAATTTCATTACGCAGTACCCCCACATACGATCCACCAACACGTTTTGAGTGAGAAACTAATCGGAGGGTTGCAGAGTGTCGCGTGAAAAGCGCGTGACATGTGCGCTCGTCACTACGGGGCGCTATTGGCCTGATCGGTGATCACGTCCATGAACTCGGCGCTGTCCATCACCGTCGAGACGGTTCCATTCTCGTGGATGAAGATCAGAAGCCAATGCGTGCTGTCGAGTTGGAGGCTATGTGAAACCCGTTCATGGACTTGCCTCCCGTTTCCAGGATGACAACACGGCGCTGGCAGCAGGACCACCCGTCGGATCCGAGGAGCAACAAAGAGCCCGCCGAAGCGGGCTAGTTTTAGTGTGATTCCACACGAGTGGATCGCGCGGCCCCTGCCGGGGCGAGCAGTGTACGAAATACATTGCCGCGCGATCCTTGCACTCAACTTTGAGACGCGGGCAAAGTTCCGATGATTTAGCTGAAAGCCTTCCGGTGAGTGGGCGATTTCCCACATCGCCGCGACCTCGTCTCCCTATCATCAAATGATGGGAACATGCTCGAAGGCTCGCTTGCCAATGCAGCGCTTGATTTTCGGCAATTGTCATTATCGGGTAACAGTATGGCGGACACTGATCTGCCTGATGTCGGCAACTTCTTGTATATCCCCTAATCTGGGGGTTCATTCGAATCGCTGCATGTACTATGTTTGTAGCGTGATATTCACACGAGACAGGTACTGATGCCCCCAGAAATGTCCGGCTTTGAATGCACCCGCGGCAATGCCGTTTCCGGCAAGCTCAAGCTTTCAAGCAAACTGCCCTACTTTATCGTCGCAGGACTTGCTGTGGCCGTGTGGGCAAACTCTAGCGAACGCCCGCACGATACAGAGGTGGCAGCCAAGCAAGCTGTGCCGGCTTCGCTCGCCCGATAAGTACGGCAATGGCTCGGCCGACGATCATGGCTGCCGAGAATATGGCAATAAGATTTATCCCTGATAAGTCATGGTCGCGCAGCGTCCCGCAGTAGGCTGCTGCGGGAACCGATCAGACCGAAACCAGATCTCAAATTCTGACGCCACTGGTCTCATCAAAGAGATGCACCAGCGCCGGATTCACCGTTACGCCGATTGCCTGACCAGGGTGAACCGATCCCCTGCCCGTTTCGACTATCGTCAGTTCAGGCGTCGTCGCGGCAGTGATGAAGGTCGAGGACCCTGTGGATTCGACGACTGCGACCGGCACGTCGAAGTTCCCCTGCCCCTGATTGATAATGCCGATATGCTCCGGGCGGATGCCGGCGGTGACCCTGCGGCCGGGCTGGAGTTGATGGTCGATGGCGATATGCTGCCTGACCGTGCCGAGATCGACCGTCAGGCTCTTTCCGTCTTCTCCGACGATTGCCGGAATGAAGTTCATCGCCGGCGAGCCGATGAAACCGGCAACGAATTTATTGGCAGGCTTGTCGTAAAGGTCGAGCGGCCGGCCCTGCTGTTCGATGATACCATCACGCATGACGACGACATGGTCGGCCATTGTCATCGCCTCGATCTGGTCATGCGTCACATAAACCGAGGTCGCATGCAGACGATCGTGCAGCGCACGGATTTCCTTACGCATATGGACGCGCAGGGCCGCATCGAGGTTCGACAACGGCTCATCGAAGAGGAAGGCCTTCGGATGGCGGATGATCGCGCGGCTCATGGCGACGCGCTGACGCTGGCCGCCTGAGAGCTCACGTGGATAGCGCTTCAAGAGATGCGAAAGGCCTGTGGTGGCCGCGACCTCCTCGGCTGCCTTCTTCGCCTCCGCCTTTGCAATGCCGCGCATGCGCAGGCTGTAGGTGAGGTTTTCCTCAACGGTCATATGCGGATATAGCGCGTAGGACTGGAATACCATGGCGACATCGCGTTTACGCGGCGGCACGCCATTCATCAGCTCGCCGGCAATCTTCAGGCTGCCGTCGGAAATGGTTTCCAGGCCGGCCAGCGAGCGCAGTAGCGTCGACTTACCGCAGCCTGAGGGGCCGACGAGCGCGACGAATGTGCCTTTGGCGATGGAGAGATCGATGTTCTTCAGCGCATGGAAGGCGCCATAGTGTTTGTTGACGCCGGCAAGCTCGATCTGAGCGGTCATTTGAGGGCTCCCGAAGTAAGGCCGGATACGATGCGGCGCTGCAAGAGAACGAAGATGGCAAGGATCGGCGTCACATACATCGTGGCGTAGGCCATGATGTTGTTCCACTCATTGGTGTTCGGCCCCATGAAGGAATTGAGGCCGACGCTTGCCGGCTGAAGCTCGGCGGCCTGGATCATCGACTTGGAATAGACGAACTCACCGAAGGCCTGCATGAAGATGAGAATGGCGCTGACTAGGATGCCGTTGCGGGCAAGCGGCAGCACGATGTTGAAGAAGGCGCCGACGCGCGAATTGCCGTCGACGAGAGCCGCCTCTTCGAGCTCCATCGGAACCGCCATGAAGGTGGCGCGCACCAGCACCACGAAGAAGGGCATGCTCTTTGCGGCAATGGCGATGATGACAGCAAGCCGTGGATAATTCAGCATGCCGATCTGCGAGAAACCGACAAAGATTGGCGTAATCATGAGCGATGCCGGCAGGACCTGCAGCATCAGAATGAGGAACAGGCCGATATCAACCCAGATGTTGCGGTAGCGCGCCAACACGTAAGCGCAGCCGACACCCAGCACGGTGATGATGACGACCGCGCCGATCGCGATCACCAGCGAATTCCAGAGATAGAGCCCCATGTTCCGGCTTTCCCAGACATAGGCGTAAGTGCTCCATTGCGGCGAAGCCGGCCAGAAGCTTGGTGGTGTGGCGAACATCTCCGAACCGCTTTTCAGCGCGGTGATATACATCCAATAGAGCGGGAAGAGGTAGATCGCCGCCATGATGACGGCGATCACGAGCATCAGGCGATTGCGTGCAGTCTCGCTCATCCGCGCACCTCGTGTCGGGTCGAGCGGACATAGACCACAGAGGCGAACATCACAAAGACGATCATGATGACGGAAATGGTCGCGCCCTTGGCGAAATCATATTGGCGGAAGGATAAATCCCAGGCCCAGTATTGCGTAACGTTGGAGGAGTTGTTCGGCCCGCCCGAGGTGATGGCGGCAAAGAGATCGAACTGCTGCAGCGTGAAGATCAGGCCGAGTGCGATGATGGCGCCGATCGTTGAACGCATCATCGGCAGCGTGATGGTCCAGAAGCGTTGCCAGGCGGTGGCGCCGTCCAGCTCGGCGGCCTCATAGAGATCACCCGGAATGCCGGACAGGCCTACCGACAGAAGGATCATGTTGAACGACGTGCCGAGCCAGATATTGGCGATGATGACGGCATAAAGCGAATAATGCGGATCCGAGCGCCAGAAAATGTTGCTGGAGATGATGCCGCTTTCCTTCAGGATGAAGTTCAGCACGCCGAAATCGCCCGACAAAATCCAATTCCAGATCGCGCCGACGACGAGGCCGGGCATCACCCAGGAGACGAGAAAGAGGCCGCGCAGCCAGGAGGCGCCGGGGAAATTGACCCAGAAGAACAGCGCCAGACCGAAGCCGATCAGGAACTGTCCGGCAATCGAACCGACAACGAAGATCGCGGTATTATAGAGGATCGGCAGCGTTTCCGGCTGCGCGAAAAGATCCGTGTAATTCTTGAAGCCTACCCACGGGCGCGAGAAGGTGCCGAGGCTGAACATGTCAACCTCCTGGAAGCTCATCACAACATTGTAGATGAGCGGCAGGCCTGCCATCAGGAACAGAAAGCCGAGCGGAAAGGCGACCAGCACGATATCGAAACCGCGGCCATCCCTGACGCTGGAAAGGATCCTTCTCATGGGTCCTCCGATGCTCCGAACGGGGCTGCCTGGCGCTTCCACGGAAGACAGCCCCTGCCGGGAGGAAAAGGGTGGGATGGCCGAAGGCCATCCGGTGATGCGGGCATTAGCCGAGCACTGCCTTGATCTTGTCGGCAGCCTGATCAAGCGCATCCTTCGGGCTCATCTGGCCAGTGAGTGCAGCCTGGATGGCATCCTGGATCGCCTTGGAGATCTTCGGCCACTGCGGATGCGGACCACGCGGCTTGGCGTATTTCAGCTGCTCGAGGAAGACCTTCAGAGCGGCATCCTTGAGCGGCTCGCCAGTCTCGGGGATCGAGATGTCGGAACGGGCCGGAAGCTGGCCGAAATTCTTGAACATCTTGTCGTCCTGTGAAACGAAATATTCGAGCGCCTTGAAGGCTTCGGCCGGATGCTTGGAGGTCGAGAAGATCGCCCAGTTGAAGTCGCCCATGGCGGAAGAGCGCTCAGCGCCTTCGTTCGGCACCGGCAGCAGCGTCACGCCCCAGTCGAACTTGGCTTCCTTCATCATGCGGTCCAGTTCCCAGGGACCGGAGATCGCCATGGCAGCATTGCCGGAATTGAAGGTGCCGGTCGAATCCCACTGGCCCCGGGTCAGCGTATCGGGCGAGGCGAGCTTCTCGTCCATGACCGTTTTCCAGACTTCCAGCGCCTTGACGGCGCCATCGGCGTTGATGTGCTCATAGCTGCCGCCGCCCATCTGCGCCCAGGGCAGGAACTGGAAGGTCCCTTCCTCGTTGGCCTTGGCCGAGAAGGCGAGACCATAGACGTTCTTGGCCGGATCGGTCAGCTTGCGAGCATCCTCGACAAGCTCGTCCCAGGTCTGCGGCGGTTTGTTCGGATCGAGGCCCTTCGCCTTGAACATGTCCTTGTTGTAGTAAAGCGCGATCGTGTTCGTCGCCTTCGGCACGCCAAAATATTTGCCGTCCCATTCGACCGATTTCAGCGGCCCGGGGAAATAATTCTCAGGCTTGATGACCTTCGAATTCTTGATCATGTCGGTGATATCAAGGAAGGCACCGCGAGACGAAAACAGTGCATGCTCAGGATTGTCGACGGCGATGATATCGGGTGCCTGGCCGGTGGCATAGGCGCGCATCGCTTCGGTAACAACGTCGTCGAACTGGATCAGGCGATATTCGATCGTGATGCCGTTATGCTGGTCGTTGAATTCTTTGACCAGGTTCGGCGCCGGCTGGATGTCCTTGTCCAGCGACCAGAGCGTCAACTTGACGTCTTCCGCCTTGGCGGAAAGGGTAAAGAGAGACACGCCTGCAAGCGCAAGCGCGCCCAGAATTGCAAATTTGCGGATAGCCATGGTTCTCCTCCTTTGTGGTTATCCTTGCGATGGCCGGCATGTCCTCCGTGCCGGCCATAGTCACTCACACCGGATCGACGACGAAATCACCGCCCCGGGCATGTTTCAAATGGTTCAGTGCATAGACTTGGCCGGTCATTTCCAGAGCGTCGCGATAGACCGGATCGTGCCAGCCTTCGATGTCGATGGAGCCGGACCAGCCGGAAAGCCGCAGTTCGGAAATGATGTCGGTCCAGTTACTGTCGCCGAAGCCCGGCGTGCGCATGAAGACGAACTTCTCCTTGCCGAAGATGCCATGTTCCTTGATCACATCCCAGCGGATCGTCGCATCCTTGCCGTGGACGTGGAAGATCTTGCTTGCCCATTTGCGGATCTGCGGCAGCGGTTCGATCAGATAGACCATCTGATGGCAAGGCTCCCATTCGAGGCCGATATTATCGTCGGGCGTCTCATTGAAGATCAGTTCCCAGGCATCTGGGTTATGGGCGATGTTCCAGTCGCCGGTCGCCCAGTTGCCATCCATGGCGCAATTTTCGAAGGCGATCTTGACACCCTTGTCGGCAGCACGCTTGGCAAGCTCGCTCCAGATCTGCTTGTAACGCGGCAGGCTCTCGGTCAGTGGCCTGTTTCTGACACGACCGGTGAAGCCGGCAACGCAGGTGGCGCCGAAGTGATGGGCGTTGTCGATGCAATCCTTCCAGCCTTGCAGCGTCTGCAGGTCGATGTCGGTTTCCTCAAGCGGATTGCCGAACATGCCGAGCGTCGAAATGGTGATGTCGCGATCGCCGATCGCCTCCACACTGCGCTTTCCGAGTTCGGCGAGATCCTGGCCGTTGGTGGTCTGCCAGAAAAAGGGCTCGAAGCTTTCGAAGCCCATATCGGCGATCTGGGCAATGCGCTTGTCGGCGCCGCCCTTGGAGGCGCTGACCATGGTACCGATGCGAATGGCTTTGGCGGGATTGCTCACGTCATCTGTCCTTATGCTGAAATTTCGACACGGCGCCCGGTCCTGGCGCTTTCGATCGCGCCGAAGACCATGGCGAGGCTTCGGATATTGTCGGAACTGACCGTCTCCGGCCGCTTGCCCGTGCGGATCGCCTCGACGAAGCTTGCGATCACGCTGGCATGGCCGTGAGTTTCTTCGGCGCGTTCCGGCGCCGGAACCTCGATCGGTGAAAAGCCATGAAGCAGGCCTGGTTCATTGCCGGAGGTAGCTGCGTTGAACCCATCCTCACCGTCCCAGGTCAGCATTCCCTTCGAGCCGACAATGCGCCATTGGCTTTCCCAGCTCGTGCGCTCGCCTTCGGCACACCAGGAACCGCGATAGGTGAAGACGACATCGTCGGAGAATTCGAAGGTGGCGTTGGCTGAAGCACCGTGGCGATACCAGGAACCCCTAGGATTGCGTTCGACACAATAGACGGCGAGCGGCTTCTTGCCTGCTACGTAGCGGGCCGCATCGAAAGTGTGGATCGCCATATCGAGCAGCAGGACATTATCCATCTCTTCGCGGAAGCCACCAAAATGCGGGGCGATGAAGAAGTCGCAATGAATGCCGGTGAGCTCGCCAATCGCCCCACTTTCGACGAAGCGGCGCAGGCGGCGCACACCGGAAATGAAGCGGCGGTTCTGGATGATCGCGTGGATCTTGCCGGTCTCGGCGGCGAGATCGATCAAGGCTGCCCCTTCGGCAAGCGAAGTTGCCATCGGCTTCTCGCTGAGCACGTGACAGCCGGCCTTCATGGCTGTCGAAACAACATTGAAACGGGCGGCCGGGATGACGACGTCGAAGACGATGTCAGCCTTGGTTTCGGCAATGACGGTGGCGAGATCGCTGCCGATGCGAGCCGCGCTCAAGCCGAATTCCTCGGCGAGCTTTTCGGCGGCGGCAGGGTTGACGTCGACGAGCCCGACGATCTCGATCGCTTCGGCAAGATCAGGTGTTTCCTTGATCGCGCGCAGCCAGCCTTTGGACATAGCTCCGCACCCGCACAGAATGGCATTCAATTTCACGATTTCCTCCAGCGGTGCGCTTCAGATTTCCTCCCAAAACGCCTTCCGTAAACGTTTACGATACTAAGCGGAAACGTTTACTGCTGTCAATGGCCGGGCATTCCGGTTAAATGCTGCGAAAAATCACAATGCGAACGGGCGCTTAGGCCAAAACCTTCGGCAATGCAGCAAAGGGTTTTTTTTGAGTACCCCGCAAAATGACATCCTGCCGCTGCGGCAAACGCTTTCCGTAAACGTTTTCCCATGGCAATAAGATTGGATGGCCAGTATTCCGGAAGAAAGATCGCCTCAGATGAAGGGTATTCGCCAGCTCGCAAAACATCTCGACATATCCATCGGGACGGTTTCCCGCGCGCTGAACGGCAAGACCGATGTCAATGAGGAGACGCGCAAGCGGGTGCTGGCTGCCGCGGAAGAGTTCGGCTACGTCGCCAACCAGTCCGGCCGCAGCCTTCGTCAGGGCACGACCAACGTCATTGGCCTGATGATCGAGACCAGCAAGGAAACGGTCGAGAACAGCGACAACTTCTTCCTTGGCGTGACAGGTGGGCTGCAGAGCGTGCTATCGCGCCACAAGCTCGATCTCGTCATGCTCCCCTGCCCCAGTGACGAAGACCCTTATGAATATCTGAAGCGTATGGTGGCACGCCGGGTCGTCGATGCGATGATCATCTCCGCAACCCAACGTATCGACAAGCGAATCGATCTGCTCGTCAAGGCGAAGATCCCCTTCGTGGCGCTCGGCCGAAGCTCTTCCGGCGGCGGCAACTTCACCTGGATCGACCTTGATTTCGAAGGGGTTGCGACTTGCGCCGTCGACCGCCTGGTCTCCAAAGGACATCGCCGCATCGCCATTGCCGCACCATCAGGCGAAATCAATCTCGGTTATGTCTTCGTCGATGCCTATCGGAAGGCTCTGGAAAAGCACGGGATCAAATATGATCCGGAGCTGGTGATCCGCGTGAAATCCAGCGAACAGGGCGGCTATCAGGCCGGCCACGAACTGCTGCTGAACAAAGACAAACCGACGGCCATTATCCTGATCTACGAACTGATGGCGATCGGCCTTTACCGCCGCTTGGTCGAAGCAGGGATTGTCCCAGGCCGCGACCTTGCCGTCATCGGCTTCCGCGAGGAACCCCGCGCCAAATTCCTGCAGCCAACGCTGACTTGCTTCCGTATGTCGCTGCCCGACCTCGGTGCCGAACTCGCGGAAACCTTGCTCGCGAGCATGCCGGCCTATTCTGAAATCTACCGCAACAGTGTTCGCAACCGGATCTGGCCGCTGGAACTCGCTCCAGGTGAAAGCGATGCTTTTAGTCTGAAGGACTAGCCTTCGAATCGGACATGCCGCCCGAGGGCGGCATGTCATTAATTCGTTCAAATCGTTATGCAGTGAACCAGCTATGAATGTCCTGGGTGATATTGCCCTTCAAGATAATCGATTCATCCTGATGGCCGACGGCCGATCCGATATAGGAAACGATTGTGTCACCCTTGAAGTGGTCGACACTCCAGTCGTCCGCTACGGTCCCCTCGACTTTGATTTTGTCGACTAAGGCATTAAAGCCTTCGATCACGTCCGTAGAGAGAGACGCGGCCATGTCTCCGAGTTTGAAGACAAACGTATCCGCACCGCCGCTAGCGACCATATGATCGACCCCAAGACCGCCAATGACCGTCGACGACTTCAGATTGACGCCCGAGAGATCGATCGTGTCGTTGCCAGCGCCTGCATTGATGATAACGGAGGAATTGCTGCCATCCGTGACGCCGGCGCCACCATTAACGGCAGTTGCACCGGTGATTCCGCCAACTGCAGTCATGCTCTGGCCGGCCTTGATGGTAATCGTATCGTTACCAGCACCCGTGTCGATCGTAGCTGCGTTAACCCAGTTCTTGTCATTTGACAGAAGCGAGATGGTAACGGTGTCGTTACCATCGCCAGTCGTAACATTTGCACGCTTGACGTTGAGAATTTCGACCGTTGAATTTCCGGTGCCTTCGAGATGTACGTCAACCTGAACGAAATCTTTAAAATGAAGGTTTTCCGAGTTGTCGGACGTCGCGAGCACGTTCTTAACCGAATTCCACTTGCCCACAACGTCAAAGTTGAAGGAATTCGCGTCTGAGTCGTACTTGATGGCGACGTCGCCACCAGTGCCAGAGCCGCTGACCGGGGCAACACCCACATTGACAGAGCCCGATTGAAGCAGCGATCCGTTTTGGTCGGTTACTTTCTGCTTCTGTGTGCTGTCGTCAAGAGCGCTATTGTTCGTTGCATCGATGCTAGTGAGATCAGCAACGGTAGATGCACCACCGTTACCGAACGTGACTGACAAGCCTGCCATGAATGTTCTCCATTGCTTTTCTTTGAATAAAGCTTTTTCGTTGCGACGCCCGATACACTAACTCAACAGCGACAAACGTCTAATTTCACTAATAGATAAGCATAAGATTTTGGCAAGTCTATAACAGTGTTGAAAGAGATATTTAATTGGACCCTTTTTGGGACAATATCCCTTTGACTATCACTCTTCTCTGAATGCCAACCGCAACCTATCTTTGAAAGGCTTGGTGAAATACGATATTACCGTGCGGTCAGAGATTTTTATAAATATTTCGGCGGGCATACCTGGATAGAGGGAACCTTCGGTGAGGTTCTTCAGAGTGGCTATATCAGGCGTTATACGCAGCGAATAAAATGCCGCCCCGGTGCGCGGGTCCATCTGAAGGTCAGGCGAGATGACGGAAACTTTTCCGGCAATATCAGGCGTCGTCGTCTGGTTGAAGGCCGTAAACCGGATATCGACCGGCTGCCCCTTATAAATCTGGTCGATATCCCTGGGCACAATGGTCGCTTCAACTTGCAGCACGTCATGCTCGGGAACGATGAGCATCAGGACCTCGCCCGGCTGGACGATTGCATTGATATTGTGAACGCCGAGTTGGTAGATTCTGCCGGCAATCGGCGCCCGGATCTCAAGGCGGGCGAGTTGGTCTTTTGTCGCGGCCAGTCGTTCTTCATACTCGGCAATGCTGGCCTCGACGGAGGTCAGATCCTTGGAGACCTCCGATTGCCTGTCTTCATCGAGTTGCAGGAGCTGAAGGTCAAGCTCACCGATTTTGCCTTCGGTTTGTGCGCGAGCCGCGATACCTTGACCCATCTGCCCTTCAAGCTCAGACTTGCGGCGTTTATAATCATTCAGTCGCTGCTGCGTCGTCAGGCCCTTTTGATAAAGCGTATCGACCTTCTCAAGGTCTTGATCAACAAGGCCAACCTGATCTCGAATCGCATTAATCTGGACCGTTA
The DNA here is from genome assembly GCF_056400025.1 of Rhizobium sp. 01L419. Lineage (NCBI taxonomy): Bacteria > Pseudomonadati > Pseudomonadota > Alphaproteobacteria > Hyphomicrobiales > Rhizobiaceae > Rhizobium > Rhizobium sp. 01L419. Next base: position 20,861 of record NZ_JBFTSM010000021.1, on the reverse strand, counting down.
GACCATCGACTTCATCGGTCAACTGCTGTTTCCGCGTTGCGACCTGTCTCTTCATACCTTCAAGTGCATTCTTTCGGCTGATAAACAGATTCTGTTCGCTTGCGACCAGCGTCGAGGCGGATTTGGACGTGGTAAGCTCGGATAGTTTTTCTGGTACGACCAATTCCGATGCGCGAGATGCTTCGGCCCGCAACCTGGCGCGGCGTGCATAAAGCTGCGCGAGGGTATTTTCGGCGATGGTGAGATTGGCCTGCACGACGGTTCCGTTCAAGCGGACGAGCACCTGATCGGCATCCACCCTGTCGCCCTCTTTCACGTCGATTTCGCTGACAATCCCGCCAGTCAAGTGCTGAATCTTTTTTGTATTGCCCTCGACGATGACGCGCCCGGACGCAATGACCGCGCTCGAAAGCTCGGTCGTCATCGCCCATCCAAAGACGCCGACGACAAGGCCGAACGCCAACAGGACGACAGCGGCAATGTGCTTGGCGAGCGGTAATTTCGTCAGATTTTGCAAACGCATGGCGGCCCCATTACATATCGTTCGCAGCGGTTGACGATCCGGCATCCTCGATTGCCCGCGGCTGATGATCCGATGTGACCGGCCGGATATTCTGACGCAGCACCTGCCCGAAAATTTCTTCCTTCGTGCCGAATCGCTGCAGCCTGCCGGCGGCGATAACCGCGACCAGATCCACATTCGCAAGCGCGCTCGGCCGATGCGCAATGACGATCACAATGCCGCCCCGTGCCCTTACGTTGGCAATGGCGTTGTTGAGAGCGTTTTCACCTTCCGCGTCCAGGTTCGAATTCGGTTCATCCAATATAACGAGGAACGGGTCCCCATACAGCGCGCGAGCTAGGGCAATGCGCTGTCTTTGACCCGCCGAAAGGGCGTCGCCATTCGCGCCGACCTTGGTCTTGTAACCTTCCGGAAGGTTCAGGATAAGCTCATGAACATTTGCCGCTTTCGCCGCGTCAATGATCGAGACAGGAGTCGCATCGGGGTGGAAACGGGCGATGTTCTGAGCAACCGTGCCGGCCATCAGTTCGACTGTTTGCGGCAGATAGCCGAGATATTGGCCAAGCTCGTCCATGTCCCACTGATCGAGATTCGCACCATCAAACCGCACCTTGCCATGACGTATCGGCCAGGCGCCGACGATAAGACGAGCGAGCGTGGACTTGCCGGATGCGCTCGGTCCAATTACGCCAAGCGCGCTTCCCGCCTGAAGCTCGAAGGAAACGTCCATCAGCGTGATTGCAGACGCACTGGGCGGGGCTCCTGTGAGATTTTCAACCGAGAAGGTGAATGCTGGCCGCGGTAGTGAAAGAGCCTTCTCTGTTTCCGGCGCGATCTGGAATAATTTCTGAAGCCGCTTCCAGCCTTGCCGGGCAGATGTGAAGCTGCGCCAGTTGCCGATCGCCTGCTCCACCGGCGCAAGCGCTTTCGCTGACAGAATCGACCCGGCGATGATGCTGCCCGCCGTGGCATCGCCGTTGACCACCAGGACAGCACCGACAGCCATGACGCCGGACTGAATGATCATACGCGCCGACCGCGACGCTGCACCGTAGGCACCAATGATATCGGCACCGCGCCGGCTCTGGTTTTTGTACTCGCCGTGAAGGCCTCGCCATATGGTCATCATGGTGCCCGACATGCCCATGGCCTGGATGGCTTCGGCATTACGAACACTGCCACTTGCAAACATATTACGCTGGCCGCGGGCGCTCGCCGCTTTCTCGTTCAACGTTACCGTGGACCAATTCGTCAGCAACGCTATGACAACGAGAATGACAGCACCGATCAGAACACTGATGCCAATCCAAGGATGAAGCATGAAGCAAATAAGCAGGTAAAATGGCAGCCACGGGAAATCAAACAGCGCGTTGGGACCGCTGCTCGAAAGAAACCCGCGAATCTGATCGAGGTCGGAAAGGGCCTGAAGACCATCACCCCTGACCTCCCCGGAGAAGGGCATCTTGAGAAGCGCCTTATACATGCGCCCTTCCATCTGCTGGTCCAGAATGTCGGCCACTCGCGTCAGCATCTGACCGCGGACCACATCGAACCCCATCTGAAATCCGTAGAGCAACAGGACAAGCAAACATAAGGCAATCAGCGACGGAATGCTCTTACTCGGCAGAATTCGATCATAAACTTCGAGCATGAATAAAGAGCCGGTCAAGTGCAACAGATTAATAAATCCGCTTGCAACTGCAACCGTAAGGAACGCATGCCATGTTCGAGATAGAGACAATTCGTTATCGATTTGCTTACTAAGACGAACGTCATCAAGCACATTCTGATGCAGAGATCAATCAATTGCGTGAAGTCAAAGTGCGCCATTTTTGGTGTTTAATCGGTTGAAATACAATCATCACTAAGCTTTAGCGAAAGTAATTTAGCTAACAATACAACCTGTGCTGCACTTCTCTAAGTCGCTCTGGTTGTTTTTTTCGACATAACTTCTTATGCGTGCGCCCATAACGCGAATATTATCGTAGAGAAGCTCCGGCAACGGTAGCTTTAAGTCATTCACGCGACCTCTCCTGTCACGAAAACTTCGCACAGTCTTCAAGAAACTGTCTCGTCTCCGCGCTAATCGTCGCCAAAATGAAATGCAATTTTTTTTGCAGAGGAGAAAATTATGTCAATGAAATTGCATAATACGGCTATGGCCAGCGTCGTCGCCCTGATGTCCATGGTCGGTTCGGCGCATGCCGATACGACCGTGAAGTTTTGGCACAGCTTCAGCAAATCCTCCGGCGAGGCGCTCAACAAGATCATCGCCAATTTCGAAGCTGCCAACCCCGGCATTCATATCGAAGGCGAGTTCGTCGGCGATTACAATGATATCGTCGCCAAGCTGCAGGCGGCCATTCCCGCCAATCGCGCACCCGATGCCGTCATCATGGAAGTGACCCGCTACGGTCTCTTCGCTGACCGCGGCGCGCTGATCGACCTCACGCCCTATTTCAATGCCGACCCGCTGAAGCATGACCTTTACGATTACGCTCGTGAAGTCGGCGTCTATAACGGCAAGAACTATATCGTGCCGTTCAACTCTTCCACGCCGGTCCTCTATTACAACAAGGACATCCTAGCGCGTGCCGGCTTCACGACGGAACCGACGCTGAAGACTTTCGCAGATATTCTTGCTGTTTCGAAGACAATCACCGAGAAACTCGGCTCGGAGGGCATCACCGGTATTGCTGCTCCCGGCCAGTTCGCCCGCTGGGGTCTCGTCATGTCCAACGACAGCGAGTTGATTGATTCCAAGACCAACGACATCCTGCTCGACTCGCCGAACACGATCGAAGCCTATCAGTGGATGGCGTCGCTGGTTCATGACCAGAAGGTTGCCTCTCCAGATGGAGTCACCGATGAAGATGTCGGTCGCGACGCTTTCTACGCCGGCAAGGTCGGCATCTCGCTGAATTCGACGGGCGACTACGGCGGCGCCAGGAAGGCGCTCGGCGACAAGCTCGAAGTCCGCCCGATGCCCTGCAACAAGGTCTGCTCCGTTCCGATCGGCGGCGCCGGCATCGGCATCCTGGCAACCTCGCCGAAGGACGTTCAGGACGCTGCCTACAAGTTCATCAGCTATGCCGCTTCGCCGGAAGCCAACGCCGTCTGGTTCGCCGCGACCGGCTATCTGCCGATCAACAAGAAGAGTGCCGCCCAGCCGGCTGCCGCCGAGGCGCTTGCCAAAAAGCAGGGCATTGACGTTGCCATCAAGCAGCTCGACTTCGCCCATGGCCGTGCCCGTCCGCCTGTCGTTACCTGGATGCGTACGACCGAATACAAGATGTGGGAAGCCATGGCGCTCGGCCAGCGCGATGTCACGGAAACGATGAAGGACTTCGCCACGCAGACCCGCGAAGAAGCCAAGCGTTCCAGCAACTAAGCCTTTCCCTTCAGCAAGACGACGGGCCTTGAACGGCCCGTCGTCTCAACTGTTTCGGTCCCATGCTGCGCACACTCACACCCTATCTTCTCGTCGCACCGCTGATCCTCTTCATCACGGTCTTCACCTATGTTCCCGTCATTACCAGCGTGAACCTCAGCTTCCGACACTGGGACTTCCTGTCGCCGACCATGCCCTTCGTCGGTTTCGAGAACTATCGCCTGTTGCTGAATTCCCGCGACTTCTGGAATGCGCTGCGGGTCACCGCACTCTTCGCTTTGATTTCCGTGCCGATCAGGTTGGCGCTGGCACTTGCGGTCGCAAGCTATCTCGTCCGCGAGACATTGCCGTCGCGGCTGTTGCGCGGGGCGCTGTTCCTGCCTTCCGTTACCTCCACCGTCTCGATCGCAGTCGTCTTCTCCTGGCTCTTCGCCACCGATTACGGCATGGTGAACGCCGTCCTCACCTCGCTCGGACTCGGGAAAGTGCCGTGGCTGCAGGATCCGCAGCTTGCCCTCTGGGTGCTGATTTTCGTCAATACGTGGAAACAGCTCGGCTACGATATCGTCATCTATATTGCCGGCCTGCAGGCCGTACCGCAGGAACTTTATGATGCGGCTGCCGTTGATGGCGGCCGGCGTTTCCATGTGTTCCGCCGGGTCACTGTGCCGCTCGTCATGCCGACCACCTATTTCCTGCTGGTGATATCTGTCATCGAAGCCTTCCAGGTCTTCACCATCGTCAACATCATGACCCGTGGCGGCCCAGCGGGTGCGACCGACATGCTGGTCAACCTGCTTTACCGTGTAGGGTTCACCCTCTTCGACATCGGCAGAGGCTCGGCACTCGCCGTTCTGCTCTTCATTTTCCTGATCGTGCTGGCGCTGATCAAATCCTTCGCCATGGGCCGGAAGGTGCATTATGAAGCTTGAGAACCCTTTTGTGACAGGGCTGGCGCTTGTTGCCGGGCTCATCTTCCTGTCGCCTGTCCTCTATTCCATCTGGATGTCCTTCGAGACGGCGCAGTCCTATTATACCGGCAGTTACGAGTTCACGCTGGACAACTATGTCCGAGCAGTCGCCGAGTACAATTTCGCCCGCTATCTTCTGAACAGCATTATCGTTTCGGGTCTGGTGACGCTGCTCGGCATCACCGTCGCAACCATGGCGGCCTTCGCCTTCGCGCGCTTTCAGTTCCGAGGCGGCAACCTGCTCTTCGGCGCGACTGTCGCCACACTCATGATCCCGAGCCATATCAGCCTGATCCCCAACTATCTGACGCTTGCCAAGGCCGGCCTGCTCGATACCTATGCCAGCCTCATCCTACCCGCCATATCGAACGGCTTTGCCGCCTTCTTCCTGCGCCAGTACATCAAGGGCATTCCGAAAGCGCTCGACGAGGCCGCCTATATGGATGGCGCAACACCGCTGCAGGTGCTCTGGCGGGTGATCGTGCCGATTGCCAGGCCAGCCATCTTCTCCATGGGCCTCTACATCTTCATCACCGAGTGGAACAATTACATCTGGCCACTGGTCGCCGTCGGCAAGGAAGACCTCTACACACTGCAGATCGGCCTTGCCCGCCTCTATCGCATCAATCCCGGCGAGGGCCTGGTCGACTGGCCGCTCGTCATGGCCGCCTGCACCCTCAGCATCCTGCCTGTGCTGCTCGGCTTCCTGCTGGTCGAGCGCCATCTCGTGCGCGGCATCACGCTCGGCGCGGTGAAATAATCATGAAGAAGGACAAGCATTGAATGACACGCATCGCTTCGCACCGCGGCGGCACTCTGGAATTCGGCGACAGCACGCCGCAAGGTTTTACCGCAACGGCAAAAATGCCGCTGGAAGAGGTTGAATTCGACGTCCATCCGACCGCCGACGGCGCGATCATGGTCCATCACGACGCAACGCTCGACGGCACGACAGACCGAAGCGGTGCGATCGCCGCCATGAGCGAGGCCGAAGTCCGCGCCGCCATCATCAACTATGGCGCCGGCGGGCATCCGATCTCGCTTGCCGAGCTCTGCGCGATCTATGCTGACAGCACCGTGGACTTCCGCTGCGAGATCAAGCCCGGCGTCGATGGCCGCCCTTATGAGAATTTCGTGCCGCGCGTCGTCGAAACCCTCGCCCGCCATAGCATGCTGGAAAGGACGATCTTCTCGTCTTTTCTGGTTGATTCGCAGGATGTGCTTTCGGCTGCCACCAACCGGCCAAAGCTCTGGCTGGTCAGCCCGCCCATTTTGCGCCAGTTGGGACCAACGGCGGTCATCGAAGTCGCGAAGGCGCATAACATTCCCGAAATCGGCGTACATGTGGATACCGCCAATTCCATATTGATGGCGCAAATCGAGAAAGCCGGGCTCGATTTCGGCTGCTGGGCAGCCCATTCGGCCCGACAGATCGAAAAGGTGTTGGCGCTCGGCGTGAAGGTCTTCACGACTGATCGGCCGAGCCTTGCAATTGCCGTTCGCAATCGTTTCCTGGCGGAGGCCGCGCAATGAGCGGCATCATCCTTCGAGACATCAGAAAGTCCTACCCCAGTGGGCCGGAAATCCTGCACGGCGTCTCCATGGAGATCAAATCAGGCGAATTCATCGTCATCGTAGGCCCTTCCGGCTGCGGCAAGTCCACCCTGCTGCGCCTGATTGCCGGGCTTGAACGCTGCGAAGAAGGCGATATCGAAATCGGCGGAAAGCGAGCAAATGATCTTGCCCCGCAGGATCGCGATATCGCCATGATTTTTCAGAACTATGCGCTCTATCCACACATGACGGTGCGCCAGAATATCGCCTTCGGCCTGGAGTTGCGCGGCATGCCGAAGGCGGAGCGCAATGGGCGCGCTGAAAGCGTCGCCAAGACGCTGCAGCTCGAAGCTTATCTTGATCGCAAGCCGGGTGCGCTGTCCGGCGGCCAGCGTCAGCGAGTGGCGATGGGCCGGGCGATGGCGCGCAACAGCTCCATCTTCCTGATGGACGAGCCGTTGTCGAACCTCGACAATGCGCTGCGCGTCGCCATGCGTACCGAGATCAAGGAGTTGCATCACCAGCTCGGCGCCACCATCGTCTATGTCACGCATGATCAGACCGAGGCGCTCTCGCTGGCCGACAGGATTGCCGTGATGAAGGATGGCGACCTCTTGCAGTTCGACACACCGGAAGCGATCTACGACCAGCCGCAGAACCGCTTTGTTGCTGGTTTCCTCGGCGTTCCCGCGATGAATTTCCTGCCTGTCGAACATCTCCCGGGCTGGCGGGGCCGGCAGCACGTGACGGCGGGGCTGAGGCCCGAATCCATGACGATCCGCACTGCAAAGTCGCATGAGCCCGCTTTGCCGGTCCGGCTTATGCTGTCGGAGATGACTGGCTCTGATATCATCCTGCATTGCGACAGTCCTGCCGGACGCATCACGCTCACCAGTCCGCGCAAGGACGTGCCGCGCCATGCCGACAACTTCTGGGTAACCTACGATCTTGACCGGGCCGTGTTTTTCGATAACCAGAGCGGAAACCGCATCGATCTTTCGTCCGGAGATCGGCGAGCCTAGACACCACCTACCGGTCGAGCTCCGGAAGTGGCCACGCGAGAAATGATGCAATGGAAAGACAGAGCGAAATTCCGCAACTTCTCGGCGATCTTATCAGCCGCAATTCGACGAAGCTCACGGACGCGGATACACGCCTTCTCGACGTGATGATGCAAGACCCGATCCGCGCGGCGATGGAAAACGGCAAGGCGGTTTCCTTCCGCGCCGGCGTGCACCCGGCCTCGGCCGTGCGGCTTGCGCGCCGTCTCGGTTTCAAGGGCTATCCCGAATTCCGGACCTTCCTGCAGGCGAACCTCATTGAAGGCGGCGGCGATTTCGAAAGCCCAGCCGCCCGCATGGCCGCCCGTCTCGTTCGGGCGGAGGAAGGCGGCGTCCTTTCCTCCGTACTCGATAGCGAGATTGCAGCACTGCAGCAGGTCAGAAACGCTGTCGCGGACGCCGATGTCAGAGGCTTTTCGGAAGTGCTGCGCGATTGTCGCCGGGTCTTCATCTTTGGGCGCGGCCATTCCGCCGCCCTCTCCTCACTGATCGCACTGAGGCTCAATCGCTCTGGCTATCCGTCAATCGATCTCGGGAGCCAGATGCACCTGATCGCCGAATCGCTGTTGACGTTGGGACCGGGCGACGTTGTCTGGCTGTTGGCTTTCCGCAAAGCCTCGCCGCTCATCCACCAGATCGGGAAGATCGCAGCGGAAGGAGGCGCCAAGGTTCTGGCGCTGACCGATCTGCTCAGCGCCCGCATCGACCCTGCGCCCGAGCGGCAGATCTCGGTTTCCCGCGGTGAAGCTGGCGAATCGCAGTCGCTTGTCGTTCCCATGACGATCGCCAACGCCGTCATTCTCGACCTTGCCGCCATCGATGACGGCCGCTCGCTGCGCGCAATCAGCGGTTTCAAGGCGTTCCGCGCGGACCGTGGTCTATCGCCGGTGATTCTGTAGCAGGAACGGGTGTCGGCAGCCTGAGGGGAAGTTGAAAGACACGGTGGCGCCAGATAGCCAAGTGGCCCCCTAAAGATCGGATATCTCGATCTGGTTTCTACAATCACATTGATAACACACCGCGATCAAATTCCCGTCCCATTGACCGTTACGATAGCACTCGTGACCATGGCAAAGGAGGGAATATGTCTGCCGACCTGAGCGCCAGCACTTATGTTCATGCGAAACCCGCCGTCGCCCACGACTATCTTTTGCCGACAGTTGTCGACGTTCTTGAAGGCAACTTCCAGGCAGCCGACGAAACAACGGTTTTCGATCTTGGCTGTGGCACTGGCGGCGCTGCCGCCCTGCTTTCCAAGAAGGGCTACGACGTCTCCGGGGTCGATCCGTCTCAAGACGGTATTGCGAAGGCAAATATGGCCTATCCGGATCTTTCGTTGGAAATTGGATCGGCCTACGACGACCTTGCCGAACAATATGGGACCTTCGACGCTGTCATCAGCCTTGAGGTGGTGGAACACGTATACGATCCCAAGACTTTTTCATCGACCATTTTTGATCTGGTCAAACCGGGAGGCATAGCCCTCATATCGACGCCATTTCATGGCTACTGGAAAAATCTGGCGCTGGCGCTGACCGGCAGGATGGACAACCACTACATGCCCCTCAAGGATCATGGGCACATCAAATTCTGGTCTCCGGAAACGCTAAAGACCCTCCTGTTGGATACAGGGTTTGAGACTGTTGATTTCGAGTATGTCGGGCGAATTTCGCTTGTCGCAAAATCGATGATCGCCGTGGCCCAAAAGCCGAATTAACGTCGCGCATCATCAGGATCTTATTTATCAGCTTATCGAGCGGAATCCCCGGGCGTTGGATGCTGCTGCCATCCGCATCAGCGCAAATAGTATCCACAGCCTTATGAGCTTGCGAAGATGCCGCTAGATCCAGCCGAAAGACTATGCAGTCTTTCGGCTGTCAGTTATCAAACTTATGCCGCCCTGGCGGCCTTAGCGGGAATTTCGACATCAATTTCGAGGATCGAAACGTGCTCGCCGCGATCAATCCTTATTTGCAGGCGATCGCCTTCGATTTCGACGTGTTTGGCGATAACCGCGAGGATCTCCTCCCTGAGAAGAGACACGAGATCCGAACCGGGGGACACGCGTTCGTGCGCCAGAAGCAACTGCAGGCGCTCGCGCGCGATTGGCGCAGTTTTCTTCTTCTGAAAGAAATCGAATACGCTCATGCTGCCCTCCGTCCGAAGATCTTGCCGAACAGGCCGCGCTTCTCGCCGGGTACCGTCACCGGGAGAATTTCGCCCGAAAGGCGACGGACCGCTTCGAAATAGGCCTTTGCCGGGGCGCTGTTCTGGTCTGCAAGCGTGACCGGAGCCCCGAGGTTGGAAGCGCGCAGCACGTCCATGCTTTCAGGGATGATGCCGAGCAGCGGGATCGACAGGATCTCGAGCACGTCATCGACCTTCAGCATGTCGCCGCGTTCAGCGCGAGCAACATCGTATCGGGTGAGAAGCAGGTGCTTCTCGATACGTTCACCCCTCTCTGCTTTTTCCGTCTTGGCATCCAGAAGACCGATGATTCGGTCCGAATCGCGCACCGAGGAGACTTCCGGATTGGTAACGACGACAGCGATATCGGCATGCCGCATCGCCAGCGTTGCACCGCGCTCAATGCCGGCGGGGCTGTCGCAGATGACCCAGTCGAACTGCTTTTTCAGCTCGCCGATGACGCGCTCGACACCTTCTGCCGTAAGGCAGTCCTTGTCGCGGGTCTGGGATGCCGGCAGCAGGAACAGGGTTTCCAGCCGCTTGTCGCGGATCAGCGCCTGCGGCAGCTTCGCATCGCCCTGAATGACGTTGATCATATCGTAGACGACCCTGCGCTCAGCCCCCATGACGAGATCGAGGTTACGAAGGCCGACGTCAAAATCGACGACGACAACCTTCTCATTCCTTTGCGCCAGCGCAGCCCCCAGCGCTGCAGTCGAGGTTGTCTTGCCAACGCCACCTTTTCCCGAGGTTACAACAATGACTTTTCCCATATCCCTCTCCTGTTTGAACCATTCACCCTGTTAAGTCAGCCGCGACGCCATGATCGCGTCGTTCTCAAGCCATAATTGCGCCGCGTGACCGCGCAGTTCTGCCGGCAAATCGTCGGCTGTCTTGTAGATCCCGTCGATCGCCAGAAGCTCGGCTTCGAGCTTGCGGCAGAAAATCCGCGCCGCCGAATTGCCGACCGATCCGGCGAGCGCCCGTCCACGGAGCGCGCCATAGATATGGATCGAACCACCGGCGATCACCTCCGCTCCCGAAGCGATCGATCCAATGACCGTCACATCGCCTTCGGGAAAGATAATAGACTGGCCGGATCGCACCGGTTCGTGCAACACCAGCGACGATGCGACAGCGCGGACAACGGGTGCCGCAACTTCGCGCACCTCTGCTGGCTTCGCCTTGCGCGGCGACTGCCCTTCGGCCTGAGCATCGGCAGCCGGCACGTCGACATCAGCGGCAGGACGCCCGCCGACCATGCCTGGTGGCATGCCGGCATCGAGCTGCGATGGCCGTGCGCCTTCTATGCCCATGACCCTGACGCCACGCTCACCAAGAGCCTGCACCATCGCTTTCAGCGCGGCACGATCGAGCGCGAGCTCACTTACATCCAGGACCACCGGCCTGCCGAGAAAGAACCCGGCGGAGCGCGCAGCGAGGTCGTCAAGCCGCACGAGCCAATCGTCGAACGGCAGATCGGGGGTCAGTACGACCGCGAGAAACGATCGGCCTTTGATGCGAATGGAGCGCGCGTCAGTTAACACGTTAGTAAACTTGGTTAATTTCGATTTAAAAGCTTTAGCTGCTTCATGGTTAACAAATCGTTAACAATGGTTCAAAGCCATCAAGAAAACAGCCTGGCAAGAGGCGCCCAAGGATCGCGCCAGCACCCGTTCTGGATCGGGTGATCTGCTCATCTAAACCGAGCCCTCCTTCGGTAAATGTCGCTCCACCATCTTTGGACAAGGAGGCTACACAGATCGTGCGTCCAACTCTGCGTTCGGCTGCCAACCATCTAGCTGTGCTCGCTCAGAATGCACTTCTCCCACCGAAACGCATTGCTGCAAGCATAAAGCGACCAGTCTTACGATGTGAGGAGATCAGTTTAGCTGTGCCTTGAATCAGCTACAGGACAGCTACTTCGCGGCTCCACTCAAAAACTACCACGCGATACGGGCTCAATCAGAAAACGAACGCTGAGTGGCGATAGCGAGCCTTCATACAAGATGCTCCGATTGAACCGGTAGGGGGCCGCTCAACCTGAAGCCGCAACGCATCAATTGTCCGAGATGAAGACATTCAGGTGTTGGCCGATCGGCCACTTCCGTTCAGGGCCGACAGTTCACCACAGGCTGCGCATATCCAATCACATCTGCTTCGAACACCGCATCGAGCATCGCCTCACCGAGCACAACTATCCCTGGACCAGCGGGCAGGCCGAGCGCATGAATCATCTTACCTCAAGGCGGCTATCATGCGGCGCCATCACTCCAGCACCGGCGAGCAGGTCGAACCTCTCACAATTCGTACCAGACCCGCGGATCATCTCCGGATTGTATCATCAGCCATTTCAGATCGGTTTTGTCCCAGGCCCTGATGGCATTGGTACGGTTATCGAGAACCAAGTCGCCAACATTGGTTTTCACAACCAAGACCGCATGGCCCTCGCCGTAGGGCGTTTTTGCAACCGCAATTCTGAGAGCCTTCGACGACCAACCCATGGCGATGAGGTGGTCACGTTTGGTCAGAGCGAAGTCTTCGCAATCACCGCTTTTGACGTTCACTTCCCATACGTCGTCGGCGATCTTTCCGCTTGCGTCATTCCGTGGAACAATCGAGCGATTGACCGATGCGTTGACCGAGCGCAGCTGCTTGTCGGCATAGGTACTGAGCGCCACGACGGCTGCGCCGCTTTTCGCCTGACATTCCTGTGGTTTACGGGCGCAGAACATAACATGCGCGAAGGGCGCCATCGTCCTCTTCCTTGCCTGGATATATTTGACCGATGGAGTTTCGTGCAAATCACGGGTAAGGCCAGACAGTACACCGGCCTGTAGATTCTGGGTTCCCGCTAAAGAAACCAGGACGAGTGCAGCCAGAAATTTACGCGCCGACATGTTGCCTCTATGGGTGTATGACAAATCGCCACTCCGGATGCAACCAACTGACATCTCGTTGGAATTTGTCTTGCTTGAGATGGCATCAACCTACGGAACAAGGCTGTTCATCGGCTTAAGTCATCGATTACAATTTTAGCGATCGGGCGTTTCTCTGCGGGCATACAGTTTACTTTGTCGTTGCAGTAAAAATTCCTTGAAAATGACTGTGAGTTCGTGCACGCATGGCATCTGATCTGTCACATTCCTATCCCCTATGAAAACGCCCCGAATTGCTCCCAGTTTACTGCATTATATTTACTGCGGCCTGATTGTTCTGTCGGTCGTGCCATTCGGCTTGGTCGATATCTTGCCTCAAACTCTGATCCTGATTGTTATGTGCATATTGGGTGGGGCTACCGTCGTCATCTACGGTCCACCGGAGCGCGGACGATGGGTTTTCGGCGCTGCACTCGCCGTCTTCACACTCACGGTCCTTTGGATCCTCTTTCAGACCATCGAAGTTCCTTTTAAGCTCTTCGACGACCCAGTTTGGGCGCAGGCACGAGAGATGGCCGCAGCCCACAGGACAATCTCTGTTGAACCCGCGGACACGCTCGCAACACTGTTGCAAATTGCTCTGCCAGCGGTGACGTTTTTAACCGGCCTCATCGTTGCTGAGCGCTCAAGAGATGATCAAACGATGATCAGGTTTCTGGCCTCGACCGCCGGAATCCTGGCAATATATGGTCTATATCAATTCCTGTTCTTTCCCGACACACTTCTCGGGGCTGCAAAGAAGGCCTATCAAGAAAGTCTGACAGCTACGTTCGTGAACCGAAATACCAATGCCACTTTTTTTGGCTTGGGATTGCTGATGCAGTTTACGCTCTTATTTGATTCTTTCTTTATCAAGACCGACCAAGCATCACCTGAGCCGCCAAACGGTGTGAGGATGCTGCCGCGTCTCTACTATTGCTTTCTCACCTTCGCCACTTTCTCGGCCCTGATGCTCACACAATCGCGCGCCGGGGTTTTTCTGACTGCGCTTGCAATACTGATCTACATTCCATTCTTGGCGAGCCAGTGGCTCAGGACATTTCCTAATTCACTCCCGCGGCTGGGCTCTAGGTTGTCTCGTGTGGCGATCGCCATCGCGGCCACCTCTCTTGGGACGGGATTCTTCCTTCTTTTTGCATCGAAAGCGATGTTACGCGCGAATATTCAAGGACTTGACGACGCGCGATTCTGTATTTGGCCGGATGTGGTCAAAGCGACGTCCAACAATTGGCTTTTTGGCACCGGATTTGGCACATTCAGAACTGTATTTTCAGGCTATCGGGATCCCCGCTGCGGCATCTTCAATATCTTTGATCGAGCCCATAATACTTATCTAGAGGGATTTTTGACGCTTGGCGTCATATTTCCGATTGTCGCATTGCTTGTCCTAGCTGCCCTCCTCTTTATTCTCTGGCGCGGCTATCGCAATAGAAAACGCAATAGGCACTATGCAGTCCTGGGCCTAGCGGCAACTGTTCTGGTTTGGGGACACGCACTTGTAGACTTTTCCATCCAGATTCCCGGCTTTTCGGTTTTTTACGCCGCCTTCCTTTCAGGTACCGTATGCGTGTGCTACAAGCACACGCTCAGGCCAGCCGCCAGCACAAATGCTGCGACGCACAAGTATAATAACGATGAAATTGAACCGGGCTTAATATATTGAAGCAAAATATATAAGGAACCGCCCAACAATATATCGGAGAATTTTGCAATGTATTTAAATTGGTTAATTAGCAATCCAGCATGGACCATCGGAAATTAACCATAATTCCACTAGCCGCATGTTGCGACATTGCCACATTAACGATTTATTGGCTATCATGCATCTCGTTCCGGCAGATATTGCTCGCGTTTTATGCTTTGCATAAGCGCCAGTCTGACGGACGAAAAACTTAACAGGGATAAGATGAGCATCAATTTTCGACGCACCTCTATCGTCGCTGCGACGCTAATCGCGCTGTCGAGCTGCACCTCGTTGCCTCGATCCGGCCCTGATCACACCGATATCGATAGGAATGCTTCGGTGAAGGTCACGACGAAAGACCGGAAAGTCGGCATCGACTATGTGCTGATTGATCTGAACAAGGCCATTCTTCCCTTCTTTAATGAGGTTCAGTCCAGCTCATTGAACGGTTTTGGCGGTGGTCGCGGCGGGGCGCCGGACATCCCGCTCGGGGCTGGCGACGTCGTTCAGATCTCTATTTTCGAAGCGCAGGCCGGCGGTCTTTTTATTCCGTCTGACGCAGGCAGCCGACCGGGTAACTTTATTACGCTTCCTTCACAGACAATCGACAAGAATGGAACGATCAGCGTTCCCTATGCGGGACGCGTGCCTGCCTCCGGAAGGCTGAAGGAAGAGGTCGAACAGGACATCGAAGACAGGCTTGCAAGCCGCGCGATCGAGCCGCAGGTGGTCTTGTCGACCACCACAACAAAATCGGCAGAGGTTGCCGTCGTTGGCGATGTTAATAATCCGCAAAAAGTACAGCTGACTCCGGCCGGCGATAGAATCCTGGACGTGATTTCGACAGCGGGCGGCCTCACGACACCGAACATCGAAACGAATGTGACGTTGCAGAGGCGGGGCAGGACCGCGACGGTTCCCTATGAGGCCCTGTTGCGTAGCCCATCGGAAAATATCTTTGTTGCGCCAGGCGACACTGTTTCCGTTGAGCGCGAACGCCGCACTTATATCGCCCTCGGCGCGACGGGCCAGAACAACCGCATCGACTTCGAAGATTCGAACCTGACACTTGGCGAAGGTATCGCAAAGGCTGGTGGCGCGCTCGACAACCGGGCAGACCCGCGCGAGGTCGCCCTCTATCGCCAGGTCGACAAGAAGACCTTGCAGAAGCTGAACATCGACGTATCGCGGTTCGCTGCAGCGGAAGTTCCGGTTATCTTCCGCGCCAATATGCGTGACCCGGCAACGATGTTTGCGATTCAGCAATTCCTGTTGAAGGACAAGGACGTCATTTATATCTCGAACGCGGGTTCGGTCGAGCTGGTCAAGTTCCTTGATATCCTGAACTCGATAACGTCTACGGCAAGGGGCGTATCTTCGGATGTTGTTGACACCCGCGACGCTATAAGAGAATTGAACTAAGTCTGAGACGGCAGAACAGAAAAGCAATTCAGTCGATACGGTTTGGGAAACGAAGGATTAAGTAGAATGGCAAATAAATATCTTATGACGGCTGTCGGCGCCGCGACTACGATCGTTGCCAGCCTTTCTTTTTCATCGGCTTCCTTCGCGGGAAATTGCCTTACCGGGCCAGGAATGGCATCGCCGGAGATGGTCAGCGCATTTAATGCATCTCCGGAGGCATTTTTGTTTGCGAATGCCTCAGTCATTGGCCTGTCTGATCAGGTGCGGTCTTATACCGCAACGGAAACGGATCTCACGGCAAAGATGATCGGGCTTGCAAAGGCTGGCTCGCCCGCGCAGAAGGCAGCGATCGGTGCCGGTCTTGGAAGGGCTGCAAACGTATGCCGCCCTCAACATCCGGAACTGGCTGATGCGATCACCAAGGCGATTGCCGAGGCACTGCTGGCCGATACCACGCTTGCCGGCCTTCAGACAGCCTTTGTACAGGCGCTGAACGGGCAGACCGCGACCGCAGCGTTGGGATCACCTGGTTCTGCTGCGACGGCAGCGGGCGACATCAGCAACGGCCCCGCTGGCGCCATTATTGGCGGCGGCGAAGGCGACGGCTCTACTGATGGCTCTCAGAATTCCACCGCCAACCTGCTGCGGACTTCAGCAAGTAGCGGGACTTCGGCAAGTGGCGGCGGCAATTTTACCACCACCACCACCCAGTCCGTCAGCCCGAGCGGTATCTGACAGCACGCATAGAATAATTTGAGCTAGTGGGCGAATTGTGCTGATCAGGGGAGAAGTTCGCGGCACTCAAAAGAGCTCGGAAAGAACAGAAAGGGTGGCGACAATCTCTTTGGGGGTTCGTCGTGCGCCCTTTTTGTCTTGCTGCTTCATTCTAGTTATTGGCGCCTTTTTGGTGCTCGCTGCCAGCGAACTCCATCGCTCTATTGAGTTTGCTGATATGTTTGTCGTGGCCAAGCAGATCGAGCAGGACGGGGTAGTCAGCACCAAGAGTCTTTCTCGGGTCGTCGGCGTGCCTGCGGAGGTTCTCGCAGGAGGCTACTGCCGCTCCGATATCATTATGGCTGCCACGACTATCGTTCTGACGCAGATAGACACCGCAAACCAGGTCAATGACTACGAAGGCTGGCTGTCAGCCGTTACCATGGCTGAGAAATTCCTACAGCATGCACTGAGCTGCATGCCTACCGACAGTAATCTGTGGCTTCGCCTCGCAGTCGTGCGAGCAGTTATTGCGGAAGATCCGCAGGCTACAGCGCAGTTGATGGCACAGTCAGTGAAGTTGGCGCCAGCTGATCAGATAACCCTTCTCGCGCGTCTCTATTTTTGGAACAGATTCAGTGAAGCGACACTGAAATCTTCTGGCCCTCTTGTCGAACAGGATCTCGATCTTCTCTTCCACTTCGGGGATCCTCCACAGATCGCGCAGGAAATCCCGAACGTTGGGCCTGCTTTGATACCCTATATCAAACGCGCCTCGATATCCTTGTCTGATTCTCGCAAGAAACTCTTCGCCAGAAGTGGCCTGGACATCGCCAAGTTGCCTTGAGGGCTGCGCCACAGCCAGTGCAACTAAGAAAGAATTTTCGCGGCACCATTGGCGATTTTGACCACCGTCAGTCGGCCGGTGGCGTAACAACCCGTATCAATTCCAATCCGACCGTTGCCAAGATGGGGCTGGACTTGGGGGCTATGTCCATGAATCACAATAATTGGAAGTTCAGGCCCTCGTGTGAGGAAAGGCTCCCTGATCCACATCAGGTCCTCATCGCTCTGATGCTCCAGAGGTAATCCGTTACGAACCCCTGCATGGACAAAAACGAGATTCCCGATTTGCAACATAGAGGGCAACGTTCGCAGCAGTATTCGATGGCTGGTTGGAACCGCCTGCAACACCGCTTTTCGCAATGCCATTGCATCGCCGATACGGAGTATATGGGCCGCATCAACCCCGTAGGAGGTCAGAGTCTGGTGTCCAGCGAAGCGTAACCACACCTCGGTAGAAAGCTCATTGTTCAAAAATCTTGAAAACCAATCATCGTGATTGCCGCAAAGTGCAATCCTGCGGATATTGGGCGACGAAGGTTGACACAAGTGTTCCAACACATCGCAGGAGTGTGCGCCTCGATCCACATAGTCGCCCAGCAACACGATCAACGCCCGACCATCAGCCAAATCCTCGGAAATACGCCTTTCAGCATCCAGGAGCCTTTCGTAGCAGCCGTGCACGTCCCCGATCGCGTAAATGATAGGCCATTCAGCCGAATCTATCACAAGGCGTGGGCGCGCGGCGGCGAGACCAGCAAGTGAATCTTTCGAACGCTGACCGACAAATTTACGGATGGTGCGGATCAAGACCATCTGCCTCCCACCGCTGCAAGGGAAAAAGCCGACAACACAACCCGCATTTTGACTACTGCGTACCTCGACAACGAAATACATCTTATTGTCATGCGGCCTACCTCAATTCCGTCAGAGGTCGAGAATCACTCTGCATTTCAAATATCGCCAATCAGCACACGCTGTCGGCGATCTTCGGTCGCGAATTCATCACCCGCGTTAATCTCGACACCTGGAATATTATATGGTGCACTTCACACTATTCCGATTAAAGAAACCCAAATGTACTAGGCGATTCACCAGGAAAACGCTGTTTTTTCTCAAGCGCACTGGCCTACCGAACAGTGCCTATGAGTAGGCGTTACGAAACCCATCAGACCCAAAGTGTAAGCTACTTCTCTCGCAGCCCAGTACCATCGTATTATACAGCCCGCCGCTCAGGACGGGCTATTTAAGTCCAACCATTTTCGAGATGTAGAGCCAGAATTCGACGATCGGCCGAATGCTTCAAATCCATGTAATCGGCTATGTGATCACGCCGTTTAATCGGCGACGATTACGAACCAATCATCAGAGGAAGGCAGGCCGGGACATTGGGAAGCCTCATGCGTCTCTACAGGCGAGAATTCGTCAAATTCGCATAATTGAATCAATGGTCTCGCAATAATCGGAATCGATGACGGGCAAGCCCAGACCGGACCAAAAATCGAGGCTCCAGCGCCGCTCAAAAATGCCGCAGATAAGACTGCAACCGACAACCAAAATCAGGAAAGGCAACATCAAGGCAGCCAACAGAAATGCGCGAAAAGAATTGAATCTCTGACTATCCATTGAGCCGCTGCGCTCCAGCACGGAATTTATGTTCTAGAATGAAACGGTTCTATGTTAAAAATTTAATCAAATCAAACCAAATCGACGAGGGCTGTTTTGTTTCGCAACATCCGCAGCGGACGAATACACAAGTGCTCAGCATGTTGGGCAATTCACCATCCGGAAAAGAGGCAAAAGATGCATTTCCGAATATAACCGGACCTAAGTAAGCCCACGGGGAAGGCCCGTCTTGCGATGAAGAGCTGCTGACTGCCAGTCCTAGTCATATGACGGAACATCCAATTGAGGCGATCACGTCCGTAGAGTGCCGCCGCCGCTAGTCACGCGAGGATAAGGAACGGCTTGTCGCGTCCTTCTTTGAGCCGGATGCGGGTATCTCGGAGGTTGCCCGCGCTGCTGGAATCCATATCAGCCAACTCTTTCGCTGGCGCAAGGAGCTTTGCCAGACCGAGGAGCCCGCAAAACACGCTACGACTACCTTGGTGCCGGTTATCGCGTCGGATGCCTCACCGGCAGCCCAGCCCGTGGCCACGGAATCGTCGATGACATCGCGCCGGAAGCGCAGCGATGTAACGATCGAACTTAGTCGGGGCAGACGCGTGCGTGTGGGTAGCGATATCGACACGGATGCACTGGGCCGCATTCTCGATTGTGTGCCGGGTTTGCGATGATCCCGGTTCCAGGTGGTGTGAAGGTTTGGTTGGCGACCGGCCATACCGACATGCGCAAAGGCTTCCCCAGGCTGTCGTTGATGGTGCAGGAAGCGCTGAAGCGCGACCCGATGTGCGGGCACTTGTTCGTATTCCGCGGCCGCGGTGGTGGCCTGATCAAGGTGATCTGGCATCGCAGGGCGCTTGTCTGTCATAAAGAAGCTGGAGCGCGGACGCCTCATCTGGCCATCAGCAGCGGATGGCACGGTGGCGATCACGCCTTCCCGAGCGGATTCAGCGAAGGCAATCGCATTCTTCAGTTTGGCAACATCGATTCAAACAAAAGCTTCTCTATAATCTGCCACGGCTCGTCCTCCTGTGAAGAGGATCGGCTCGGCCTGTCCGAGCAACCCTCGGAAGACCACTGTAGGGCGAGCCACCTCAGCCACGAAGACGGACATACGGTCTTACGTGAGCGGTGTCCGAATCGCACCTTGACCACGTTCCTTTAGGTTGCTTGAGGATTGCCGACTTCGAAAGACGGCTGCTTCACGCAACAAGCGGACGTTTTACGACCTCTCATTCGGTTGTAGGAGTTCGCTGTCAAACCAGACGTCCTCATAATCAGGCGCAGCCAGAAATCGCCATCCAGGCGGAAGTGCCAAATAAGGCGTCACGGCTGGACAAGTCTCTTTAAGATGAAAAACGTGGATCGGTTTGAAGAATTCCGGATCCGTTGAATACTCACCACCCCAAATGAACCACCCATTTGTCCCTGCTTCCGGAGGATGCCGCAAGCCGTTAAGCGGCAGATCACCACGGAGAGCACTATCGGAAATCCCCAGTTTCGATGATGTAGGTGCTGGCGTCGGGACAGCATCATATCGCAAACAGACTTTGGCATGTTCTCGATCCATCACTACCCCTCCAAATCACTCATAATACGCTATCAAAACAATTTGGGCTTCAACAGGCGTCACCCAGGATTGGCTGCATCAGGCCGACACGCCTTCAGGGACGGCAACATGGGCGGAAATTCTACGGCAGGAGACCCTCAATATGGCTCTGCTTTTGGCCGTCAACGATAGCGCCGAGCGCGTCGCGGTCAGGTAGGCCAACGGTTCAACGGCATTGAGCCTGATGAGGTTGTCTAATCGCAACTGGGGCGTCAATAGCAATCTTTTGTAAGCAGCGCTGCCGGGTGCATGGTTGTCTTCGCGGTCGACATCGGTCGCCGCATGATGGAGCTTCGCAGCACGAGCCTTCAATGTGGTTGACGCATTCAGCTGAGAC